>JBBDNK010000035.1:28979-65627 GCA_040877625.1 Aquisalimonadaceae bacterium | reverse complement strand
CAAGGCGCGGCTCGCAGGCAATGGCGAGCCCTTGCCAAGAGGCGCAACGCCGCCATCGGGCACGCTGCAAAGCCCCGCAGGGCGGGCCATCCGAGCGCGCTGGACTGCGTTGGCGTTCTTGCCAAGGGCGACGGCCATTGCCTGCGAACGCCGCCTTGCCAGCGCGCTCGGATGGCTCCGCAGAGCGCCATGGGAATAGATCATTGTCTCCCTAGGACGACAATAGTTGCCTGAGGTCATGAGCAATTGCCTTTACGCTGTCGTTGGGCCCGATGAGCAGGCGCGCCCGGCCATCGCGGTCGAAGGCGAGCACGCTGCTTCCGTGCGTAACCAGGTAATGGCCGTTGTCCGTCTCGGGGCCGTACTGAAAGCTTGACCCATATCGGTTTGCGAGCTGCCTGAGCCGATCGATCTCGGCGGTTGCGCCTATGAATTGCGGGCCGAAGGCGCTGGCATAGGCCGCCAGGTGTTGCGGATCGTCGCGGGCGGGATCGACACTGACGAAGATGACCCTGACCTGGTCGCTTTGCGTCGCGGTCAACTCCCGAAGGGCGGCGCTTAATGTCGCCAGCGTCATCGGACACACATCAGGGCAATAGGTATAGCCGAAGAACAGAAGGGTGACGGTGCCTTGGAGTCTATCCGCGGTGATCACATCGCCGTTATCGACAGTAAGCTCGAATTCGAGCTCGGGGAACTCCGAGCCAATGGCCCTGGTTTGCCATTGCGGTGCGTCGGAACAGGCCACGGTCAGCGTGACGAAAAGCAATGACGCGATAGCGGCGAGTCTGCGTCCGACAACGCCTGGTCCGCGGCGCCGACCGGGCCGTTGTTGCCGGCGTATGCCCGCCAATCGTCTCATAAGTGTGCCCCTTGGCCGTCCGGCACGACTTGTAACGCCAGTCGTTTACGCAATGGCCGGTAGCGGTCTCTACTCGAACATATAGTGAAATCGCCGCACGGCGCAACCCGGCATGACCACCTGGCGGACGCTGTCGAATTCATCGTTCGGAAATTTGCGATTAAAGTTAAATTTTCCGCGCGCTTAGAACGCCGGCGGTGCCGCGGCTGCCTGACCGTCCGGAGTCATTCAACCTTACCGCGGTCCGCCATGGACAATGCGCCCGCCAACGGCGGTGGCGAGCACGTCGATATCCCGAATGGCCATCGGGTCGATGGTCGTGGGGTCATCCGACAATGCCACCCAGTCACCCAGAAATCCCGGGCTCAGGCGACCCTTCTCGTGCTCGGAGAACGCAAGCCAGGCCGCGCCGGTCGTGTACATGGCCAGGGCCTGCTCCGGCGTGACGGCTTCCTCCGCACCCACGACCTCGCCGAGGTCGTCCACATAGCGGGTCACCGCATGCCACATGCCCAGCAGTGGTTGATAGGGCGTGATCGGGGAGTCCGACCCGCCGCCGACGATCACGCCACCGTCCAGCCAGCTCTTGACCGGCGTGGCGGCGCCCATCATGTCCTTGCCGAAACGGCGGGTGAGCAGGGGGGCGAACTGATACTGCATGGCTGCCTGGGTGGCGACACCGACGTCCAGCCGCCTTGCCGTCTCCATGTTCTCCTTCGTCGGCCACAGATAGGCGTGGATCAGGCTGAAGCGGAGATCGTTAATGGGATGGCGCTCATGCACATCCGCGAACACCTCCAGCGCGATGTCGATGGCCTTGCCGCCCACGGCGTGTACGCCAAGTGACCACCCCGTTTCCGCGCATAGCTCGGCAAGCCGGTGAAAGGTCGTGGAATGGGTGACCTGAATACCGCACTGACAGCTTTCATCGGGATACGGTTCGCGCATAAGCGCGGTGTTCAGCGAGGCGCCGCCGTCCAGGAACAGCTTGATGCCGCCGAGTTTCAACCACGCGTCGCCGAAGCGTGTGCGTGGGCCCCAGGTGCGTATCTTTGCCAGCATGCGCTCGGGGTCGTCGTCGATCTGCGCCAGCGGCATGGCGACGGTTCGTACCGTAAGCGCGTCCCGTGCCCAAAGGCTCTGGTAGACGCTCATTTCATCGGCCGTCAGGCCCGGGTCAATCACGCCGGTAATGCCGGCGGCGTTATACAGCGCTTGCATCTCCACCAGTGCCTCGGCGCGGTCCGCCAACGCCATGGGCGGGACGAGGTCACCAACGGGGTTGAAGGCGGGGGGCTCCAGGAGCACGCCCGTCGGGTCTCCGGCGCTGTCACGGACGATGCGGCCGCCTTCCGGCTCGGGGGTGTTCCTGTCGATGCCCGCCCGCTTCAGTGCCGCGGTGTTGGCCACCGCGGCATGGCCCACGCGGGGTAGGTAAACCGGCCGGTCCGGACAGGCGCTGTCCAGTTCCTGGCGTGTTGGGTAACGCCGTTCCCGCAGTGATTCCACATGCCAGCCGGCACCGCTGACGATCCACTGCAGGTCCGGGTGCGTGTCCGCGAACGCCTTCACCTGCGCGACGATCTCGTCGACCGAACGGCATTCCGTGAGGTCGACCAGGCGGCGTTGCATGGCCGTCCAGAGCATGTGGTTATGCGAGTCGATGAGGCCGGGAATAATGGTTGCGGTGCCGAAATCATGGTGCTCGGCATTCGCTCCCACCGCCGCCGTTACCTCGGCGCGGGAACCGACGGCCACCACCCGGCCATCCTTGATGCCCAAGGCTTCCGCCCGGGGGCGGCTCGGGTCCATGGTCAGCACGTGCCCCGTCACCATTGACGGGGCGCCAGTTAAATCTCCGCGCATGTCGTGCACCTACCGGGCTGATTGATGGATCAGGGCGTCAACGTCCGGCACACTGTCGAGCAGGCCCTGCTTGACCATGATCTCTGCAGTCTTCCGTACCTCCTCCACGACCACCGAATCGGGCGCGGCATTGACCACGATCTGCTCAACCATTTCAGGGCTGAGGCGGGAATAGCTGCCGACCAGCTCGCCGAATGCGGGCGTGCCCCGGTTGTCGTTGACCCACTGGACACCTTTCTTGATCGCCTTTGCGAAGCGCTCGACGGTCTCAGGGTTGTCGCGAATGAAGTGATCCAGCGCGATGTACTGGGCAACGTCTACGTTCGGTTGAACGTCGACATAGGGGTGGCTAAGAAACTCGATGTCCGGATCATTTCTGCCGAAGGCATAGAAAGGTTCGACGACAAATACCGAGTCCACCTGGCGGCCCTTCAACGCATCGATCATTTGCGGAAACGGCACTTCCCGGTAGGTGACCCGGTTGGCGTCTCCCCCGGCCTGGTCCACCCATTCCCTGGCAAACAGCCAGATCACGTTGTTTTTGGTATTGACCGCCATGGATTTGCCGGAAAGATCGCCGGCGGAGCTGATGCCGGAGTCCTTGCGCACCATGATGGCGGCCAGATCCGGATCATCCGTCCCGGCGCGGCTTCCGGGGGCGATCATCTTGAGGTCAATGCCCTGGGTGCTTGCCAGCACCGCGGAGACCACGTTGGTGAACACAATATCGTAGGCTCCGCCGATCAGGCCGGGAATGCCGGCGGCACCGCCCGCGACCGGGGAGGGGTCCACTTCCAGACCCTGCTCCTCGAAATATCCCTGTTTGATGGCCGCATACAAGGGGGCCACATCAACAATCGGTATGACGCTCACGCGCAGCGAGGTCTTCTCCTGCGCTGCGACCATGCCGGAGGCAAGGACGGCGACGAGCGCCGCAACCAGAGAAACGGATACTCGTGATGAAATCTTGTTCTTGAATAATGCTTTCATTGCCGGAGTACTCCTGTTTTGGGTTCTTCAACCTTTAGCGGCCAAGCCAGAAAACCGCTTTTCTTTCCAGCGTTTCAAAGCCCACGACGAGAATGAAGCCAACTGTCGCCAGGATGACAATCCAGGCGTACATGTCGGCGGACCGGAACAGCGTTTGCAGATTGACGATCACGGCGCCAAGACCTCCCGACCCGGTCAGCATCTCTGCCAGTACCGCGAGTATCAGGGACAGGCTCAAGGCAACCTTCATGCCCGAGAGTATCATCGGCAGAGCCGACGGCAGCACCACGTACGCGATGGTGCGCCATGTGCCCGCGCGGAAAGTCCGCGCAACGTTCAGCTGAATCGGGTCGACGCCTCGGACACCCTGAATGGTCGGGATCAGCACGGCGAAGAACGCGCCCAGTACAACGATGGCCAATTGCATGGCCGTGCCCAGACCAAGCAGCAGAAAAAGCGGTGGAATAAGGGCCGGCTTCGGAACCGGTCGGATAAGTTCGACCAGCGGCTCGAACAGGCGATAGGCCGGCTGGAAATAGCCCATTAATATGCCGAAGACGATCGCCATCAGCGAAGCGATAAACCAGCCGGACAGCAGAATGGCGAGCGTTTGCAGGGTCGGCTCCAGGAATGCGCCGGAACTCAGGATGTCGCCCAGCCGCGTCGCCACGCGGGTCGGCGGCGGCAACACCGCCGGGTTGGTCATGCCCGTGGCGGACAGGGCTTCCAGCAGGGCCAGCAGGGCGAATAGAAAGACGATGCCGGGGACATATCTCAGAAGCAGCGTGATGGCCGGTGTTTTCATTGACTCAGCGCTCCAGCAGCCGCCGCAGCAATTCGTGCCGCAGAGACAAAAAGCGCGGATCCTGCCGTGACTCGACCGGGTCCCGGGGGCGCGGCAGTTCATTGTCGAACACCTCCACCACCGTCGAGGGACGGCTGGCGAGCAGCGCGACCCGGTCGGAGAGAAACACGGCCTCATCCGCATCGTGGGTCACCAGCATGACGGTGACGCCGATCTCCTTCCACACTCTCAGGATCAAGCTATGCAGGTCCATCCGCGTAAGCGCATCCACCGCTGAGAAGGGTTCGTCCAGCAGCAGGACGTCCGGCTGCGCCGCCAGCGCTCTGGCGATCGCCACGCGCTGCTGCATGCCGCCCGAGAGTTCCCAGGGGTATCGGTTGGAAAACTCGCCAAGCCCGACCAGGGAAATGAAGCGCTCGCAGATGGAGGCAATCTCCTTGCGATCGAGATCCTTGTGATGATCGATGGCAAAGCTGACGTTCTGGACAACCGTCATCCACGGAAACAGCGAGCGGCTGTATTGCTGGAAGAGGTACACCATGCCGGGCGGTGGTTCGGTGACGGCGCGGCCATTTTGCAGGACCTCGCCCGACGTCGCGTTGACCAGGCCGGCCACGATCTGCAGCAGGGTGGATTTGCCACAGCCGCTGGGCCCGACGATGGATATGAACTCGCCTTGCCTGATATCCAGGCTGACCGAGTCGATGGCGCTGACCACGTCCGCGCCGGTGCCGAAGGTTTTGCCTACCTCGCGAATACTGAGGGTGTTTGTGGCTGCGGCCTCGGGGGCACTATTTGCCGATTGACTCATGTATCCGTATCCGTTTGTGACTGCCGAGACCACCTGATGATGCGGGATTCGAGCATCAGGAAGCCGCGGTTGAGAATGTAACCGAGCAGAGAGAGCAGTATGATGGCGGCGTACATGTCCGACGCGCGCATGGCGTATTGCATGGACACCACGAAGTACCCCACGCCTCCCGAGCCCGCGATCATCTCCGCAATGACGGTAACGATCAGCGCCATGGCCAGGCTGACGCGCATGCCGGCGAAAATGTAGGGCAGGGCCGAGGGAATCTGGATCCTGTAAATCTGCCGCAGGCGCGGGACCCGGAAGGTACGGGCCACATCCAGGCTTATCTGGTCGACGGCCTTGATGCCGGTAACCGTGCTGGTGATGACCGGAAACGTGCAGGCAAATGCCACGACCGTGATCTTCAGCGCATCGTCGACCCCCAGCAGCAGAATCAACGGCGGCACGATGGCAACCACGGGAAGCGGGCGCAGCAGTTCCACCGTGGGATAGACCGTCCGGTGAAACCAGTCGGAGACCGCAAGGCCGGTACCGAGCAGAATTCCAACCACGCAGGCCAGTGTGTAACCCGCCGACATCCTCCACAGCGTGCCGCCGAATACCTCCCACCAGCTGCCGTCGGCAAGCCCGGCAACGACATTCGCAAGCACCTGGGACAGCGCGGGCCAGTTTGCGCTGACCACCCATCCAAGCCGCACACTGAGTTCCCAGGCAATCAGAAGGACGGCCAGCAGGCAAAGGCCCGAGGCGTGCGAGGCGATCCGCCCGGTCAGCGACCGTCGGGCCTTGGGTGTGGCCTTGGTGGAGGCGCCCGTACTCATCGATAACCGCGCATGGTGTATCTCACATTGATGCTCATGCAGTTTGACCGATAAGCGAACAATTGTCCGCGAAACTCTGACCCAAAAACTCCCATAGCCCCAGCGGCCTGTCAAGGCGATGTTTCGGTGGAGAAGTCACGCCGAACACCTCGGTTCATTCGGAACCCAGGATTCGGTTGCGAAGGCTATCGACGCGTGTTTCCGCGGTCTCCCAGAGCTCATAACTCAGGAACATGCCCGTAGCCCCGCCATGGCGTGTGATACCGATGGACCAGCGATGGTTGTAGTGCAGCATGATGCCGTAGCCGACGTCTTCGGTATCGGCGCGATCGGAAACCACGCCGATAACGGAGCCGCCGAAAGCTGTACCCATGCTGGCGCCATTCCAGGTCCACTGGTTGTAGCCAATCAGTTCCAGTACCAGTGCGGGCTCCACGCGGTTCCCGGAAGGACTGCCTTCCACATACTCCAGCGCCACGCCGGGATGAAGAAGAATCCACTGGTATTCGGGAGGTGAGCAGAAACCTCCCTGCTGATCGCAATAGCGCTCGTCCTTATGCAGGGCATAGCGTTTGCCGTTTGCCCAAAGCTCCCAGGGAAATTGCGAGCGTGCCTCCGTGAAGTAGGCGGTCCACTGCCGGTCGTAGCGTCGGAGCCGATCGTCCAGCTCGAACTCACCTGCTCGCGAGTACACGTTGACGAGGGCGCGTTGGGCGACATGCGTCAGACGGAGCAGTTCCATGGCGTCCGTCAGAGCCGCGCGGCAGCTGTCGGCCGTACGTCCGCATGGGCCTGAGATGAACGTCGAGCGCATATCGACGTCGGGGAGTGCCGGTACCGAGAGATCCCTCTGCAGTTCCCAGCGACCGGCATCGGCGATGTCCGTTCGCTCCCACCGGGCGCGCTGAAGTTGTGCGGCGAGTTCGTCCAGGCGCTGCGCGGTTGCCTGGAACGCGTCCGCGATGGAGGGAGAGTCAGCATTTCCTTCAATCTCCCGGGCGCGTCGCGCGATTTCCGTGGTGACGGCGGCCGCCGCGCGATCCAGACGCGTCGTCGACTCGAAGCTCAGCGGCTGGAGGCGCTCGTCAAGTGCCTTGGCGAGCGCCCAGTCATCGCCCTGGCCGCCCAGACAGCCCGCCACCGCCAGCCGGCCGAGGCCCAGGATGCGAGCGATATCGTCCTGCGCTTCGAGAACGTTGCCCCGGAGGTCGTCGCAGGCGTCCTGCGCAAGCGCGTACCTGGGCAAGGGAACGAGGAGCGAAAGCAGGATGATGGAGACGTACCGATTAATCATCGCGGGTCTCCTCGTGCAGTCCCCGCAACAGTTCGACGAGATCACGGGTATTGCCGGTTTTCTTGCGGAAAATCTTCTCCAGGCGGCGACGTGCCGCGTCAAAGGCGTGCTGTGGGTACTGCGCGAGAAATGCCGAACGAAGCGAGGTTTCCTCTTCCGCGGACGCAAGTTCGGGCATGGTCAGCGCGCGGAATATCGGCACATGGCAGGCGGGATCCCGCAGGTAGTGTTCGAAGGCGTGGACATTGGTCTGGGAGAATGCGGTTAAGCTGATTTCGCGAAACCGGTCGGCTGAGCGCGTGGCAGGGTCCGGCCACGCGTCGTGCGGCTCGAACGGCCAGAACGCCGGGAACGGATCGGACGTGTGGTGAACGTCCAGGAAGTGTCTGAGCGCGCCGGGCTGGCCGGGAAGGGCCGGCCGCACGCGTGACCTGTAAGCCTTGACGTCCGTCTGCAAGGCGCGGCTGACGTTGGCGAGGGTGACAAACAACTGTGCGGGCCGGACCGCCGATGTCGACGAACCGCCGGCCACGGCCAGGGCATGCAGTGTGTCGTGGCTGACCGCGGTACCCAGGGAATGCGAGATGATGGACCAGGGCGCGCCGGTCGGGAGCTCGCTCAGCTTGTTGGTGATCTCCCGACCCACCTTGACCTTCACGGCTTCCCGCACGGTATCGACGAATCTGTATAACAGCACATCGAGAATGTGGGTCGTGACGAAATCATTCTTGCCCAGTCGATCAGTTATGTCGACGAGCCTGTTCACCGCGGACTTCTGCAGTCCGCCGCCGCTGAGCATATCCAGCACCTTGCCCGTTTCCGATTTCCACTGATCGCGTAGTTGTTCGAAGCAGTCGTCGAACCGAATCTCGACCCGCTCGAAACCCTCATCCCAAGGCCACAGATGGCTCCGCTCAAGCGAATCGTATGCGTCGTTCAGGAGCTTCCAGCCAGCATTCGACCACCCCTTGGGATGGACGCCCATGCCGTGTACGAGGAATACGACATGCCGCTGCATGGTTCACCTCCTTATTCTTTTTGTTTTGCTATGCCGGCCCGTCCAATCAGAGGCTCCTTATCCGCCGAGCACCATGGGAATAGATCAGTGTCTCCTTAACGCCTTTCGCGGTTACGCCACTCCGCGTAATCGCCCAGCTTCAATGCGTATTGTTCCATCGAGTGATCGGCGGCCGCGGCTCGGCCGCGTGTGCGAAGCCAGCGGAACATGACCGTCTTCATCCGCCAGAAGATGTTCGGGCTCCTTTTGACGATGAACGCCCGATTGCGCCCGTCGCTGGAGAGGTCCGCGGCAATCGTGGGCCGCAGAAACACGAGGTCACCGAAATGCGTGTAGCCGGCGAAACGCTTGCGAATCCATTCGCTGATCCTGAAGGTGCCGTTGATCGGAATCACTCGAAGCCCGGTCAACAGAATTGTCAGCCCATAACCGAACGGAATTCGAGGCACGCCGTCGGCCGCGTTGACCAGGCGGTAGACGGGGGTCTTTACGTCTATATAGAAATCGTCGTCTGCCACGCGCGGACAGCCGAATGTATAGGTGGCGCCGGTGCCATCGGCCCCCAGACAGCGCGTTGCGATCATGGCGAGGGCGCCGCCGAGCGAATGGCCGGTGAAATACACCGGCGACCCTTGATGAGCCGCCATGGCCTTTGTGATGTGAGTCTCGACGCGCTGGAAGGCTTCCAGGAAACCCGCATGGACGCGGCCACCACCCGGCGCGCCGACCAGGTTGGCCTTGAGATCGGTCACCGCGTCAACGATTGAAGGTTGGGTACCGCGGAAGGCGACAACCAGCATGCCCTTGAAGTCATCGGCGTCGCCGAGCTTGATGATCACGCCCTCGGTTCCGTTGACGCAAAAGGCATCGACCAGCTCGAATCGACCGCGCCGCAAGACCTCCTCAATGCCGGTTTCAGCGCCCGCCCCGGTGTCTACCGCGCGCCGGATGAGCCCGGAAAGCGCGTCATCGTCAACGCCGTCCCGGACCGCCTGGCGGAGATCCCGGATCAGCGCTACAACATTTCGCTCCGGGGGCAAGGGTTCATAAACCAGCCGGCAGACCTCGGCCAGTATCCAGGCGGTACGGTCAGAATACGCCGCACGTGCTATTGGCGGTGTCCTGAGAATCGTTTCGCGGGAAAAATAATCGGCCACGCCGGGCCTCCACCGTGACGTTTTGACGTCGGCGTCGACCTGGGTACAGCCGCTTGGCCGGAGTGGCCGACGCTGCGGCAGATTCGGGGTAGATCACGTCACGGTGCGCTTCGCCTCGGTCCGCCTGAGGAGAAAGCTAACAATAGGCGGTACACGGTCGTTTGTTTAGCCACTAAGTCGGCAAATACCGTTAAAGCAGGCAACCTTGATGTGAACCAGACCTACGATCCTTGTACTTCTCCCATCTGCATGTCCCTTCTTCTTATTAATCAAATTCTAGCAGTCCTTGAAAATCTCACCATTTCAAACGGGATCGCCCTGGATCGTCGCAATAGTGAAGGTCAGATACCAGCAGTCTGCTAAAACTAAAAGGAATAGAAGAAAATCAGTATGGCCCCTTGGCAATTGCAGGGCCATCCGGGGTATCTGGCTAGGCCATGACCGATTACGAGAAGTTCCGGATTCTTGTCGATATGCCGGCCGGGAAACCCGGCCTGGGATTTGACCGGACGGCGGTCGGCCTGGCTAGCCTTATACGACGCTCCGAGCCACAGTTCGCGATCGCGATCTATGGCCCATGGGGCTCGGGGAAAACCACGCTGATGAACGCCATTCGGGCCCGCGTGGTCGGGACCAGGGCCATCGCGGTCGACTTCAGCGCCTGGCGCTACGAGAAGGAAGAACATCTGATTGTTCCGCTTCTGGATACCATTCGTGCGGCACTACTCGATTGGGTGGTGAGCATGGAGGCCAGGAGTGAGGCTGCTGGTGGAGCTGATTCGCAGGGTGCCACTCGGCATAAGGATCTTGTGAAGGTAGGGCGCGATACCGCTCGCACGGTCGGGCGGGTGATCGCATCGCTGCTTGCCGGGATGAGCTTCAAGGTGGGTATCCCGGGTGCGCTGGATATTTCATACGATGCCAACAAGGCTCTGTCGCGGGCAGCGTCCTCCCCTGGGGGCGATCAGACACCACGGCATACGTCGGCGTCCGTTCGCGACACGTTCTCTCAACGGCTCTCCGATCCGGAATTGCCGCAATCGGTCTATCATGCCTGTTTTCGGGCACTGACCGAGGCTTTCCAGGAGTTTGCCCGGGTCACGCGGGGGGCGCGAATCGTGGTTTTCGTGGATGATCTGGACCGTTGTCTGCCGGCCGGAACCATTCAGGTTCTGGAATCCATGAAGCTCTTCTTCGACTTGCGCGGTTTCGTGTTCGTCGTGGGGCTGGATCACGATGTCGTTGTGCGCTGCATTGAGTCTCGCTACCAGGTGGATGGTCCGGAGCAGCCGGGATCGAGCGAGTCGGCCCGCGGCCAGCGTCTGGTTCGCGGTACTGAATACCTGAAGAAGATATTCCAGGTGCCGTACAGTCTGGCCCCGGTATCGCTGGGATTGCTGGGGGACCTGTTTCAGTCGCTCAAGCGTGACTCCCGCCTGTCGCCGGTGCAGATGTCCGATATGGAGAACGTCGTCCTACGGCACCTCGCCTACCTGTTCTCCGGCCTGCGCGTGAACCCCCGGGAGGTGAAGCGCTACATCAACGCCTACATCATTCAGATGAAAGTCAAGCCATCACTTGATCCGGATATCGTTCTTGCCCTGAATACGGTCGACTTCCGTCAGGACTGCCGCAATCTCTCCGATGCCATCGCGACATTTCGCGAGGAGGCGACTACGGTTCTCCGCGCATTCCTGGACGAGGGAGACTCCGAATTCCTGGAAGACGTTGGCCTGACCACCGCCGACATACCGGAGGATATCCGTGACTACCTGGCAGGCGGTGGTTCCGGCCGTGGCCTCCTCGAAGAACCGGACCTGGGCGGCTATCTGGACGCCGGAGCAGCGACCCGCTCCACGACGGGGGGCTACTTTCTTGATCTGCTGGCCGAGTTCAGGAAATTTCGTATTGCCATACGGCAGGCCATCAACGCGAGCGAGCCCATAGACTTCGATGCTGCCTGGACGATGGCCAATAGTCACTTCCATTCCCTGGTCGAACGTCTGCCGCAACTCAATCCGGAAATCCCGTCTTCCCCGGCGATCGAGCGGGCGTGGGAATGGCTCGATGCCGGCGCCTCCGACAAAAAGTGGCAGGTACTGTTAAATAATCTTGGCACTATTGGTGTCGACGAGGCTGGCGGCGAAGAAGCGGTCCGAACCTCCCGGGCTGACGCTTTGATGGAGGCACAGGTGCATCTCGCGAGCCTCCAGGCGCTGCTTCGCGAGCGCAGGCGCCAAGCGAGTTTTGAGCTGATGTAACAGCGGACAATGTAACCGCTACAGCAGCTTTCTGATCATCGAAGCGATCACGACCCTGATTTACGGAGGCTTTTTTGCAGGTCACTATGAGAATGAATAATCAAGTCGCCGCGAAAACCAGGAGAGAAGTGCATATGAAGCCCGAGATGATCGAACGACTGCGGATTCGCGAGCTGGTGGAGAATTGGGTCGTGTGGCGCGACGCCGGCGACTGGGAGCGTTTTCGCACGGTGTGGCACCCGGACGGCGTGATGATGGCCACCTGGTTTCAGGGCACCGGCGATGAGTTCATCAAGGTCTCCCGGGAAGGCTGGGAGAAAGGCGTGTTTATCCTGCACTTTCTTGGCGGCACCTCGGTGGACCTGGCGGGCGAGCGCGCCATTGCCCAGATCAAGATGACCATCTCGCAGCGCGCGCGCGTCGACGGCGTAACCTGTGATGTCGTCTGTACCGGTCGTTTCTATGACTTTCTTGAAAAGCGTAACGACGTCTGGGGAATCGTGTTGCGTCAGCCCATCTACGAGAAGGACCGCCTGGACCCGATCGACCCGGATACGCGCCTCGAACTCGACCAGGAGCTGTTGAGCCGGTTCCCGGAGGGTTATCGGCATCTGGCCTACCTCCAGACCAGGATCGGCTTCACCGTCAAGCGCGATATGCCACAGCTCAAGGGCCCCGAGGTGGAGCGTCTGTATCGGCGAGGAGCCGCGTGGCTGGCGGGCGAGCCGCTGACGGAATAGTCCCGGCCAGAGCGGAACCGGGGTGATGCGATGGCCCGGCCGTCAGCGGCTGGGCCATCGCATTGCCATTCCTTGCTCCGCGGCCGGTGATCAGTGCATGGCTATCTGTCCGCGAAATGCCAGCCGGATCTGCTTGCCGTCGCTCGGCACACCGTTTTCGTCAACGACGAACAGCATGTAGTCTCCGGCAACCGCCAACCCCGGCAACGGCGGGGCATCGACCAGCAACCGGCCATTCGGCAGCCGCATGAACGGCAGGCTCACGTACTGGTTACCCCAGCTCCAGTTGTGCGTGATCGGCCCCGTGCGCAGCAGGACCACCGAGCCGATTTCCCCGGCGGTCTCCGACACCCGGAGCTGAAACTTCTGCTGATACTGAATCTTGCCCGGCGCCTGCAGGAGTTCGGGCCGCGGCCCCTGGAAGAGATAGGGCGGTTGGTAGTACTCCAATACCGGTACCGCCAGATCTTCTTCCTCGGATGGCAGCAGATCGGTCCGGTTTGTTCCCATGACCCAGACGCCGGCATTGGGCATCACCAGCAAGGTCGAGTGGTCGTGGCGGGGGATCTGTGAGCTGATCAGGTCCGACCGGCTGCCGTCCGTGGGGTCATAAAGCTGGTAGCGCAGGTTGTCTACGCCGCCGGCTCTGCCGCCGACCACCAGTATCTTGCCATCGGGCAGGATGACGGCGTTGTTCTGATTGACGGGCGTGGCGAGATCGTCAATCTGCTGCCAGCTCGGTTCCGGGTCCGAGAAATCGATGAACTCCGCGGTGGCGATGCCGCCGCCGCCGAACACGTATACCTGTTGCGACCAGGTACCGTCGGCGTTGATGCGTACGATCTGTGCGCTTGCGCCGCCATAGTGGGCAGCACTGGCGGTGTCCACGAAGTCCCAATGGTTGCCGGCGGGAACGTCGCGGTCGGGGTCATTCAGTGCCGCCTGTACATCCAGGCAATAGGTGTTTCCGTTGTAGTTCCAGGGATCGAAGCCGCCGAGACCGGGGCCTCCTGGTTCCCCTGGCAAGGGCGGTTCCACTTCCCCGACGGAACAGACCTTCCAGTCGTTCCAACCCGTTCCGGTCTGGGTAACAAAGCTGCGTGGATACATGCTTTGCAGCTTCTTCGCGTTCTCCAGGGCGATGGTGGAGTCCGTGCGCGGGTTATAAACCTCGGGGACGTCCTTTCGCACTTTGGTGATTCCTGTGTTGCCGGGACCCACACTGGTGTCCTGGTCGGTGCCGGAGAGAATCAGCACCCGGCCGTCGGGCATGGTTACGGCAGTGGGGTACCAGCGCTGGTACGTCATGTCAGAGTCGGTGGGCGGGTCGGTGTTGTCTTCATCAAGCGCGCTGCAGTGCTCGAACCCGGTGCCGGTCGGGTCCATCTCGAACTCGGCCTTCACGCAGGGAATCGGCCTGTGCACCCAGCCTTCCGTTTCCGGCTCGAAGATATTCACCTTGCGAATGCCGTTATTACCGCCCTTGTCGTGGCCGCCGAGAAAGATGAGTTCGCCGTCGACGCCGGCCACATTGCCGGCACAGAAGATGTTATAGCCGAGGCCTCGGGAGTAGCCGGCATCCTCGAAGAATGGACTGGTCAGGTTCATGTCGTCATCGGTCAGGTCAGCGAGCTCGGTCTTGGTGAAGGCGCCGCTATCGATCACCGACTGCAGGCCGCAGACGTCGATGATCTGCGTGTTCTCCATGCTCCGGGATGGCGCATGACGCGACCAGCCGCTTCGGTCCAGGGGGCCGGCATTGAAACCGCCGTAGACGAGGTTGACGAAATTCTCGTCGAAGCCGGGAAACGTGTCGTCGGTCGTGGGGTTGAAAAGCTGCTCCGGGGTGTACTCCGAAGGCCGCATGGCGATCAGCATCTTCGGGCAACTGGCGTGTTTGCTCCAGAACAGCGAGGCATGGACGGCGTCCTTGTGGAACGGCACCAGGCCGCTGTTCTGTCCGCACAGCGCGGGGTCATCGCAGATCGGCGAGGCGAGGGCGGACCCGCCCTCAGGTGAAGTCAGCATAACGGATCCCAAAGCGGCTCCGGTCAGGAGCGAAGGCAGGGAACGGACTTTCTTGTTGTGCATGATCCATCTCCTTGGAATGTCGGTTTTTTGTGCGTAAGACCAGATCTCCATTCGAAGTGAGGCAAATACCAGGGCACGGCCATCAGCTCAATGTGGCAACAGCGCACATTGATGAGCTGGAATGGCTTAAGGAGAAGTCATTGGTACGACGGAATAAACCAGAGTACCGGAAGGCAAGCTGGAGTATAGGACACCATCACGTGTGGGTGTCCCCCTAGATGAAAAATCCATGAAACGATCGCATGGGGAGTTCTGCAAGCGCCTGGCCATGCCCTCCCCACGCTGTTGCATGGGGAGGGCATGGCTGCGTACCAGGACACAATTTGTCTTGCCGGGGCTTTATACCCGGCGTCGGCGCCAGGCCATTGCAGCCAGACCCAGACCGAGCAATCCGAGTGTGCCGGGTTCCGGCACGCTGATCGGGGGCTTGGGGGTGAATACCAGCAGATCCTGGGAGCGGTCGGTCGGATCCGTGGCCAGGACGTACATGGTGAACGCGTTGTCGATGTCGGCCAGCCCGTCCAGCCACGCATCCGCCGTGGTGCGCGCGCCGTTGAATCCGGTGGTGACGAAGTTGCCGGAAGTCAGGTCAAGGGAAGCCGTGCTTTCGTTGACGATTTCCCATAGGGCCAACTGAAACGCGGCCGATGCCAGACCGCCGGAAACCGCTGTGTGAAAACCGGTGTAAAGACGACCGATCTGGTCAACCATGCCGGCATTGTCGAAATAGTTGTCAGCGGTCATCAGGTTGTACGTGGTGGTGGCACTCTGCTGCAGCATGGTATCGATCTGCACGCAGAAGGCCTCAAGCGTGCCGGTCCAGTCCAGCGGCGAATCGCCCTGCGCGTTACTGGTATCGAAGCTGAACATGCCGGCGGCGACGTTCTGATTGTGACCGTTGCTGGATATTGTTCCCGTGCGGTAGCCGTCGGCAAACCCGGTGAAGTCCAGATCAATCGTTATCGGCGTCGCCTGCAAGGCTCCGGTGCCGAGCATCAGCGCGGCCGCGACGGCAAGATTCTGTAGTCCTTTCATTGTTACTCCCTAACAGGTCTCTGATCATTGGTTTCTACCTCAAAGCAAAAGCCATGCCATTACGTGAAAGTACTTGTAATAAGCGGCATCAGAGTTGCCTTAAAGTCAAACTGTTTCCCATGTCATGAGTGAGTTGTAAAATTATTCGACATCTGATGTTGTTCCGAAGAAAATCGCCACGTTACTTTAGTGATAATGACGATGGTGTATTTTTGGATGTAAGTTTTTCCATTAATCTCGCTTTATTATGGTGTGTTGCGAATTATAAAAGCATGCATCCATACGTAATATAGCTCCTTGACTAGTCAGTGATTGTGGGGGCTTCATGGTCGCTCAGATCAATATAAACGTGGGTCAAAATTCAAATGCCCAAGAGGGAGGCACTTCTTCGGAAAGCGGCTCGTCGCTCGGTGAAGAGGACTTCATGAAACTCCTCGAAATGCTCATGAAGGAACTTCTGAGCAATGAGGGCTCCGGCGATGGTGGTTCGAGGCCGGGCGGGCCGCCGGGCGGCGACAAGGGTGGTCGCATTGATAGCAGTCAAGGTTCGGGCCGCGCGCCGTCTTCAGGCGATAGCGGGTCCACTCCGGCACCGGGCGGTGGCGAGCCGATGGGCAAGGGCGAGGAGGTTGGGCAGGCCAAGGGAACCGGGTACTATCCCGCGGATGATCCCGTCGAAGGTGGCTTTGTGGATATGAAGGGTAATGACCTGAACACACTGCAGGATCATCTCAATGGCGATGCGGATTACGTATCAATAGCGCTTGACCAGGAACTCTATGATTCCGGTGCGGTGGAATACGGAGACAAGTTCCGTATACCTGAACTTGAAGAAAAGTACGGGCAGGAGATTGAATTCCGGGCTGTCGATACAGGACCATCCTTCCAGGGCAAGGGCTTCGGTGCAGTTGATATCTGTACCGCTACGGAGCAAGACACATTTGATGAAACCATCAATGGAATGTTGACGCTAAACAAGGTTGATTAAGGAGACACTGATTTATTCCCATGGGGTTCAGCAAAGCCAGAGCCCCATGGGAATAAATCAGTGTCTCCTTAAGTCTTCAGGCGTCTGCCCACATGCGCAACAGATTGGCGTGGCACTTGGAGAGCGTATCGAAATCGCGGGTCTTGCCCTGCTGAGCCAGTAGGCTGCGCCGGGTCATGTCGAGTTCGAACACCAGCTCGCGCCGGGCGGAGTCGCGTACCGAGCTTTGAATCCACGTGACGGCTGCCAATCGCTCACCCCGCGTTACAGGCGCAACGCGATGTATGGCTGTGGCCGGGTAGAGAACGGCGTCGCCGGCGGGCAGCTTGATGTCGTTGTAGCCGGTGCTGGATTCGATGATCAGTTCACCGCCGTCGTAGCTGTTCGGGTCCGACAGAAACACTGTCAGCGACATGTCCGTCCGGATGGGTCCGATCAGTGCGTCGTCGGTATGTTCGCCGTATTCCATCCCGGTTTCATAGCTGCTAAAGATCGGTGGAAGCACCCTTAGCGGCATGGCTGCGAGTTGGAACAGGACGTCGCGCTGCAGTGCCGAGGTGACCAGTGCCTGCAGGGGTGCGAGGCCGGGGGAATCGGGAACCGCCTGCCGGTTGTACTTCACCATCGCTGCGGCATGGCCGGTTCTTTCCTGGCCGTCCTCGAAGGTCAGCTTCGGGATTGCTTCCCGCAAGTGAGACAGATCCTCGGCGCTGAGCACGTTCTGAAGCACAATGATCATGTAATGGAGACCGGAATCGCTTAAGGAGACTCTGATTTATTCCCATGGGGCTCTGGCTGTGCAGCGTGCCCGGGGACAAGGAGAAACTGGTGCAGGACACCCATGTTCCTGCCTTCCCGTAGCGGAGTACATGGGTGTCCCTGACCCGAGCCTCCCTGGCCTGGGCTGAGTAAAGGATTGCCCAGAGTGATAATGCCCGACAATCCGCAAGGCGACCTAGGTCTGAAGTAGTAACATGAGTTAACAATGTTGAATTTCGCTCCTGAATGCGGCTGTGACATCATGGCAAACCGCCGTGGGGCATGAGGCGGCCGGACCACACTGACGAAACCATCGAGGAGGAGACCAGGCTTCGTGACTCTCGTTATCTACATCGTTTCCGCGCTGTTCATTCTGCTTTGGGCCACCATGCTCGGCGCGTACTTTCTGACCCGCCACATCGGCCTTTTCCTGTTCGCCTTTGTCTACGGCCTGGCGGGTTTGATGGCGCTCATGCTTACGCATTGGTGGCCGTTGCTGCTGGGGCTGGTCGTTGCCTGGGTGATGCGTCTGGCGGGGATGGAGCCGAACACGTCGAAAAGCCCGCCCGAGAAAACCTGATACTAGGGAGACACTGATCTATTCCCATGGAGCTCTGCGGAGCCATGGGAATAGATCAGTGTCTCCCTAGAGGACGCGGCTCAATCGACAGGAGGTAACGTACGCGGTAGGACGTTCGTTGTATTTTCCCGACGCTCCGACTATGGATTACTGGCGGGTACCCGTGAGCGAACGTCATAGGACTGACCGTGGCCGCCAATTCAATCGTTGTAAGCGACGAAATTGCAAGGATCCGCAATAAGAACCCGGGTCTGGATGTGAACAGAATCGAGATTCTGGAAACCAGGAAAAGGTTCTCGGAGTGCATGATCTGGGGGATGCTGGAGGACTTCTATCAACATGCGGGTCCGGCGGCATGGGATGCCATCCCGTATTATCCGACCAGTAACCCCGGTATCGCCGAGATCTATGCCTCCTGCATCACTGCCTATCTGATTGACAGCATTCCCTCCATCGACAAGTCCAGGCCGGTTTACATTCTGGAACTGGCTGCGGGCCATAGCCTGTTTGCGTTCTATGTCATGAAGGAGCTGGTGCGCAAGGTCGGAAGCTTCGCCTGCCTGCAGGATGTCCAGTTGCGCTACATCATGACGGATTTCACGGAGAATAACGTCGAGAGCTGGGAGCACTGTCAGGAGCTGCGGCCGTTTCTGGAGTCCGGCATGCTGGACTTCGCTGTCTTCAAACCGGAAGAGGACACCGCACTGCGGCTTCGGCGATCGGGCTGCACATTGGCAGCCGGCTCGGGCACTAATCCTGTAATCGCCATTGCAAATTATTTTTTTGATAGCCTTCGTCAGGATTTTTTCCATGTTGACAATGGTCAGCTACGAGAAGCTCTGGTCACTTTCTATCGAAAGATAGCAACCAAGAGCGACGTGCCAAGTTTCGATAACATTGAGAAAATAGATTCCTATATTGATGTTGAAAAAGACTACTATGGTGAAACGCACCTTGATGGCTTGTTGAATGATTATATAAGAACCATTGATAAAGGAAGTATCCCTTTTCCATTGGGCGCGCTTAGATGTATAGAAAACCTCGAATCCATTTCGAATGGAAACCTTGTCCTTATGGTCACAGACAAGGGCTATTGCACCAACGATAGTCTGATGGGGTTATGTGAGGTGCCCTATGTGCCGCTTCATGGTTGCACGTCTTTCATGGTGAATTTCGATGCCCTGTCCCGGTATTTTGAGAATAAGGGTGGCGACGCTCTCGTGTCATTCGAAAGCTATGAATTGAATACCGCGATTTACCTGTCACCACGTCACCCGGGATTGAAGCTCGAACATCTCCGTTGTTATGTCAATGATTTACTCGACAGACGGGGCGCTTCTGGCGCCTACTGTTCTGTGCCGGGGCTGTTGAAAACAATGGATCTGACTGGCGGAGACCCGAATCTCACGTTCAGGCAATGTGTCGCCGCCATACAGATTTCAAATTATGATCCCATGACGTTTTCGCTGTGCGGAAAGTGGCTGTCGAGCATTTTCTCCGCACTCTCGGTGCATCAGCAGCGGCAATTGAAGCTCATTCTCCGCAAAGTGGAAGAGAACATGCATCCGCGGGCACCCTGTAGAAAGGAAGCTTCGGACTGGTTGAGAAGCTTTTACTTTGCGCTGGGCATGGATGATGAGTGCCTCTCGAATGCGAAGGAAACGGTGGTCCGGTATGGAGAAGACGGTCACGCCTTTTATTATATGGGCATCTGTTTCGAGTGTAGGGGGGAATACGAGGTCGCAATGGAGTGCATCAGAAAGGCTGCTGCCCTGGATGAAAACTGTGAGTTGACGAAGGCCGCCATGGGAAGAGTCGAGAAGCGGTTGATTGGCGACAGACTGGGAGAGGGGTCTTGAACAGTTGTCCGGTGACAAAATCAGACCGCAATACCGTGGCATCCCTTGTTGAAGGGTTGGTCGTAAATGCATCGAATTGTTTGAGAAAGATTATTTTTCCATTTCTCTGTACCGGCACGCGGCTGGTGGAATTTATTGTTGCTGTGATCTGTTTTTATCCCAATACTCGATTCCTACGAGTTGATATGCAACTTTCATTGTCATACTTCGCGCTAAATCCGTATAGAATATGCGAGAACTATTTGAAGGATTGGTCCAGTTACGATGTGCAGAAAGTGTATGGAGAAACGTTTCTTACGACGTTGGCATCTATCGGCAGGGCAGTGAACCTTTCAGAGAAGGATGTGGTTTATGAACTCGGCTGTGGCCGCGGGCGGTGCGTGTTCTGGTTCAACGCGTTTTATAAATGCCGCACGATTGGCGTTGATATAAATCCGGTGTTCATTGACAAGGCGCGCAGGATCAAGTCCGCGCTGAAGTTCGACAATGTGGAATTCAAGCTTGCGAGCATCATGGACGTTCGCTTCGACGACGCCACGATCATCTACCTCTATGGCACTGCCTTTGAGGATCATGCGGTGGAGAGGCTGGTCGAGAGATTCTCGCACCTCACGCCGGGAACCCGCGTTGTGTCCGTCAGTTACCCGCTGACCGCCTATATGAAGGAGCCGCTTTTCGAACTGGAGCAGGAGCTTGCCGCGAGATTCCTCTGGGGTTACACCACGGTTTACGTGCAACGGAAACTACCCGCCAATGCGCGTTCGGATTAGCCCGTCGAGGCAATCGGTGTCTGCTTGTATACCCATGCCAGGGTGCTGTTAAGTGCCTTGGCGAAGCGGTCGAACATCTCGTCGATCTCGGTTTCAGAGATGATCAGCGGAGGACAGAACGTTATGGTGTCGTTGCCCATGGCGCGCACGAACAGGCCATTGTCCTGGCAACGGGACTGACAGTAGTTGCCCACGCCGAGGCGCGGTTCGAAATTGATTCTCCGCGCCTTGTTCAGCACCAGTTCACATGCGCCGATCAGGCCCGCCCCACGTACGTCGCCGACCAGCGGGTGATCCTTGAAGGCGCGCAGTCGGGCTTGAAAGTGTGCGCCTGCCCTGGCCGCGTGCGCCACCAGGTCACGTTGTTCAATTATCTCAAGTGTACGCAAGGCCACGGCGGCACAGACCGGGTGGCCGGTGTAGGTGTAACCGTGGAAAAAGCCGCCGAGTTTGCGGCTGCCTTCGACCAGGACCTCCTCCATCCAGTCGGGGATCATGACCGCGCTAATGGGGAGATAGCCTGAAGAAATCGCCTTGGCCGCGGTCAGGGTGGCGGGGCGCATGCCGAAGGTTTCCGCGCCGAACATATGGCCGGTACGTCCGAAACCGCAGACAACTTCGTCGTCGATCAGCAGGATGTCGTGGCGCGCCAGTACGTCCTGAACTTTTTCGAAGTAGGTGGCGGGCGGTGGAATGACGCCGCCCGCGGCCATCATTGGTTCAGCGATAAAGGCCGCGACGGTGTCGGGCCCTTCGTTCAGGATCAGCGTCTCCAGTTCCCCGGCCAGTCGCGAGGAGTAGGCCTGCTCGGACTCGCCGGGTTCGGCATCGTGGTAGTAGTTTGGGCCGCGCGTGAAACGAATGCGCTCCATCGGCAGATCGAAACAGGCATGCATCGGGGGAAGGCCGGTCATGGCGCCAGTGGCGACCGATGAGCCGTGATAGGCGCCGGTCCGGCTGATGATTTTCTTCTTCTCCGGCCGACCCTTTATGTTGTTGTAATACCAGATCAGCTTCATCTGGGTGTCATTGGCATCGGAGCCGGAATTCCCGAAAAAGACCTTGGAGAAGGGCGTCGGCGCGATCGCCTTGAGCTTTTCGGCGAGCAGTATGGCGGATTCGTGGCTTCGGCCGCTGAAGATCTGTGTAAAGGCAAGCCGGCGCATCTGCTCGGCCGCGGCCTGGACCAGTTCCTCGTCGCCGTAGCCAAGGGCCGTGCACCATAGCCCGGACATGCCCTCGATGTACTGCTTGCCCTTGCTGTCCCACACGTAGATTCCTTCTCCGCGCTCGATGATCATCGGGCCATGTTGAGCGTGAAGTCCCAGATGCGTTTGTGGGTGCAGTACCGACGCGATGTCCCTGTCTGCGAGTGACGGTATGGCAATGGTCATGCAGTCTTTTCCCCCGGGGAGCAGGCCTTGGTATCGGCGGCCTTTCGACGAGGATGGGGCGCGGCCCCACTGGGATCAATTGACCGTTCGGCATACGCCTGACTGCCGATGTGCCGCAGTGGGCGGGCAAACCCCCGCACGTAAAGGTCCTAAAGGGGGTTGATTATCTGGTTCTTTCCCTCTAGTGTTTGAAGCAATCACAAGAATGCTTCGGCCCGTCCGGGCCCAGAAGCGAGGAGGGTAGGCATGGTTGCGTTGGCCGGTTATGCCGTAGTCAGCAGCTTGTCGAGTAACCCGCTCACGACGCCTGTCGTGGACGTCAATACCGGCGTGTTCGTTTCCCTCCCTGGCGCATTCCGCCACTTCTCCGAACCAGTATTCCAGAATCGCGCAGCGGTGACTTGCAGGCCGTTGCCGATGAACGATGAATTTCGCAGTGAGGATTTGCAGCGTCAGATGGACTGACCTGGTGGAATAAAAGCAGAACAAAAACACGAAACTGGCGGGGGAGAACTCAATGGCTATCGCGATTGCACTGATCGTATTGGTGCTTGGGTCGGTGCTGTTTCATTTCCTTAGCCCCTGGAACCTGACCCCACTGGCGTCCAATTGGGGGTCGATGGACAACACCATTGCGATTACGTTCTGGGTCACGGGTTTCGTGTTCATCGCCGTCAACCTGTTCATGGCCTACGCGATCATCCGGTTCCGTTACAACAAGAACAAGCGCTCGGTTTACGAACCGGAAAACAAGAAGCTCGAAGCCTGGCTCACAGGCATCACGACCGTCGGTATTGCCTCCCTGCTCGCGCCCGGGTTGTTTGTCTGGGGCGCATTCGTGTCGGTTCCGGAAGACGCCCATGAAGTCGAGGTACTGGGGCAGCAATGGCACTGGAGCTTTCGATTCCCCGGTGAGGACGGCCAATTCGGCGCGGCACATAACCGCCTGATGAGCGATGAGAATCCATTCGGCATCGATTCCGACGATCCGTATGGTCAGGACGATGTTCTGATCATGAGTTCACGGGTCGTTCTTCCGGTGGACTTGCCGGTCAAGGCTGTGCTTCGCGCCAAGGATGTCCTGCACAATTTTCAGGTGGCGCAGTTCCGGGGCAAGATGGACATGATCCCGGGCCAGATTTCCTACCTGTGGCTTACCCCCACCCGCACCGGTGAATTCGAGATTCTCTGCGCCGAACTCTGCGGCATTGGACACTTCGCCATGCGCGGCAAGGTGGAAGTGGTTGAGCAGGATGCGTTTGATGAGTGGCTCGCGAATCAATCCACCTATGCGGAACTGGCGGCTCGCAGCCCCGGCGACCCCGAGGTTGGAGAGGGCCTCTATGCCACCTGCGTTTCCTGCCATGGGGCCGAGGGGCAGGGCGACCGGGAGGTCAATGCGCCGCGGATCGCCGGCCTGGGTGCCTGGTATGTCAAACGGCAGCTGCAGTACTTTCGCTCCGGTGCAAGAGGCGCACATCCCGAGGATAGCTACGGCCGCGTGATGCAGGCATTTGCAAACATGCTGGGTGACGAGGAGGCCATGGATGACGTCTCGGCCTACATCGCGACTCTGCCGGATGAGTCCGGCAGGGCAACCGTCTCCGGCAGTGTCGAGCGCGGCGAGAGGATCTATCGAACCTGTGGCGCCTGCCACGGCGCCGAGGGCCAGGGCATTCAGGCGCTCAATGCGCCGCGGCTGGCGGGTATGGACGACTGGTACCTGCTCCGGCAGTTGCAGAACTTCCAGCAAGGTGCACGCGGCCGTCATGCCGATGACAAGTACGGATGGCAGATGGCGGAAATGGCACTGACGCTGAATAAAGAGGAGCAGGCCAGGGACGTGGTCGCCTATATCAATACGCTGCCTCGGCCCTCTCGGGTCATGGCCGAAGCGAAGCGCGCGGGGGAGGAATGACGCATGGTTGAACGCGGGCATGATGCGGTGTCTTACGCGCCGCCGGCCGAAGTCGAGGAGATGGAGCTTGTCCATCCGAAGACGTTTATCGGCAAGTATATCTGGAGCCAGGATGCGAAGGTCATCGCGATCCAGTACGGCGTGACCGCGACCGCCATCGGTCTGGTCGCGCTGGCGCTGTCCATGCTGATGCGCTTGCAACTCGGTTTTCCCAACACGTTTTCGTTGATCGACCCGAGCAATTACCTGCAGTACGTGACCATGCACGGCATGATCATGGTGGTGTACCTGCTGACCGCGCTGTTACTTGGCAGCTTCGGCAATTACCTGATCCCGCTCATGTGCGGCGCGCGGGACATGGCGTTCCCCTACATCAACATGCTGAGCTACTGGTTTTACCTGGTATCGGTACTGATCCTGGTAGCGAGTTTCTTTGTCCCCGGCGGTCCGACCGGCGCCGGCTGGACGCTCTATCCTCCCCAGGCCATTAGTCCGGGAACCCCTGGTGTGGACGGCGGTATCGTGCTGATGCTGGTCTCGCTCGGGTTCTTCATCATCGGCTTTACCATGGGCGGGTTGAACTACGTGGTTACCGTGCTGCAGGCACGGACCCGCGGCATGACCATGATGCGACTGCCGCTGACGATCTGGGGCATATTCATGGCCACCGTGCTGGCGTTGCTGGCATTCCCGGCGCTGCTGGTTGCGGCATTGATGATGTTGTTCGACCGCTTGCTTGGTACCAGCTTCTTCATGCCCGAGATGCTGACCATGGGCGAGCAGTCCAGCCATGAAGGCGGCAGCCCGCTGTTGTTCCAGCACCTGTTCTGGTTCTTCGGTCACCCCGAGGTGTACATCGTGGCGTTGCCGGCGTTCGGCATTGTGTCTGATCTGATTGCAACGCACGCGCGCAAGAACATTTTTGGCTACCGCATGATGGTGTGGGCCATCATCGCCATCGGTGGTCTGAGCTTCGTGGTGTGGGCCCACCACATGTACGTCAGCGGCATGAACCCGTATTTCGGCTTCCTGTTCGCCACCACCACCCTGATCATCGCGGTTCCCACTGCAATCAAGGTCTATAACTGGGCGCTGACGCTCTGGCAGGGCAATATCCGCCTGAATGTGCCGATGCTGTTTGCCATTGGCTTCATGTTTGCGTTCGTGCACGGCGGCCTGACCGGGCTGTTCCTCGGTAATGTCACCGTCGACGTACCGCTGTCGGATACCTATTTCGTTGTTGGTCATTTCCACATGGTCATGGCCGTTGCGCCGATTCTGGTGATTTTCGGTGCCATCTATCACTGGTATCCGAAAATCACCGGTCGGATGCTCGACGATACGATGGGCAAGATCCATTTCTGGGTGACGTTCCTGGGTACTTACGCCATTTATCTGCCCATGCACTATCTGGGCTTTGCCGGTGTGCCCCGCCGTTACTACGCGTATGGAGATACCGCCTTTATTTCCGATTCGGTGCAGACCGTGAACGCGGGAATCACCATCGCCGCGATCATCGTCGGGTTGGTTCAGTTCCTCTTCATCTACAACCTGATTCGTAGCTATTTCCGCGGCAAGGAATCGGGGCCGAATCCCTGGGGCGCGACGACCCTCGAGTGGCAAACTCCGCATACACCGCCGCGGCACGGCAACTTCGGGCCGGAACTGCCGGTCGTGTATCGCTGGCCCTACGACTACGGAGTGCCTGGCGCAAAGGACGATTTCATTCCCCAGAATGTGCCGCCGGAAGACGTGGAACCCATGGACACGAATGAAGGCGAGGCGCGCGCATGATTGTCACGCTCCTGTTCCTGTCCGTCCTGATGGCGGTTTTCCTGGGTTGGTTGCTGCTGCAGTCGTTCAATGTCAGTCCCTGGGTCGCGCAGTCGGAGTCGTCGGCGCACCCGCGTCATCTTCCGGCGGTGTTTACTGCGCCGCGCGTGGGACTGGCGGTGTTCCTGGCCGTGGTGACCTCGCTGTTCGCACTGACCATCAGCGCCTACAACATGCGTATGCAAATGGGTACCGACTGGCGATCGCTGTCGGAACCGGCCCTGCTCTGGGTAAATACCGGCATCCTGGTGCTCGGCAGCATCGCGTTGCAGTGGGCATGGGGTGCGGCAAGGCGTGGCAACAGACAGTCACTCATGCTGGGCATGGCGGTCGGAGGCGGATGCACGATCGCCTTCATTGTCGGCCAGTACCTGGTGTGGCAGCAATTGGGTGCCGCCGGCTATTACCTGACGGCGAATCCGGCCAATGCATTCTTCTACATGATGACGGCGCTTCACGCAGTGCACCTGCTGGGCGGTCTGGGCGCCTGGGCGATGACCATGCTCAGGGTGTCGCGCGGGGCGGAGCCGTCCGAGGTGCGCGCAAGTGTCGAGCTGTGCGCCGTTTACTGGCATTACCTGCTGTTGATCTGGGTCATTCTGTTCGGCCTGGTGTTATCCACATAGAGCCTGCCGGCAGGCTCTGACAGGAGGACGAAGCTGTGGCGGAACCCCAACACTCCGGCCCGGCACTGTCTCCGGGAATTGAAGGTCTGGTCTCCGACTGGTCGTCGGACCAGCGGGCGTTCAAGAACGTCCCCTGGGGCAAGGCCATGATGTGGATCTTCCTGCTCAGTGACACGTTCATCTTTGCGTGTTTCCTGATCGGTTACATGACCGTGCGCATTTCCACCGTTGAGCCCTGGCCGAACGCCAGCGAGGTGTTTGCGCTGACGGTGGGTGGGCATCACATACCGCTACTGCTGATTGCGATCATGACCTTCATTCTGATCAGTAGCAGCGGCACCATGGCGCTGGCCGTGAAATACGGTTACGAGAAAAACCGGAAGGTTACCGCCGCATTGCTGATTCTGACCGCGGTGCTCGGCGCATCCTTCGTGGGCATGCAGGTGTTCGAATGGGGCAAGCTGATCGAAGACGGTGTGCGGCCTTGGGGCAACCCCTGGGGGGCATCGCAGTTCGGCGCATCCTTTTTCCTGATTACCGGTTTTCACGGCACCCACGTGAGCATCGGGGTTATTTTCCTGATTATCATGGCGGTCAAGGTATTACGCGGGGCGCTGGACGATGGGCGACCGGGGTTCCTCACGGGGCGCAAGGGCCGCTATGAAATGATCGAGACCATGGGTCTGTACTGGCATTTCGTGGACCTGGTCTGGGTGTTTATCTTTGCGTTCTTCTATCTGTGGTAGGAGGAGGGGTCATGGCTCACGAAGAAGCCCAGCAACACCCGATTGGTATGTATCTGTGGATCTGGTTCCTACTGTTCGTCCTCAGCGTGTTTTCCTATATGGTGGACTACGCGGGCCTGGAAGGGATGCTGAAATGGTTCCTGATCACCGTGTTCATGCTGCTCAAGGCCGGCCTGATTACCGCCGTGTTCATGCACATGATGTGGGAACGACTGGCGATCGTTTGTGCCATCCTGATCCCTCCGGGCGTGCTCATGTTTTTTATGCTGTTGATGACGCTGGAATCCAATTACACCTTCTGGACACGTCTGGAATATTTCTTCAAATGAGGGTCATGGTGTAGCTGACGCGCCAGCCATCCCTGGCCGGCGCGTTCCGTGCTAAGCGTGGCCGGTGAATGCCATTCCGATCCACCATATCCCTCTATATCATGGAAACGTCTGGGTAAAGAACCGCCGCAGGTGATGC
The DNA here is from genome assembly GCA_040877625.1 of Aquisalimonadaceae bacterium. Classification (GTDB taxonomy): domain Bacteria; phylum Pseudomonadota; class Gammaproteobacteria; order Nitrococcales; family Aquisalimonadaceae; genus Methylonatrum. Next base: position 37,932 of record JBBDNK010000035.1, on the reverse strand, counting down.
TGTGAGAAGACAAGCCAGTGAGGCGCGCCGGGGCCGGTGCCTGCCGGCTTGACCGAGCCGTGGTTCTTGACGGCTTTTTTCAGCACGGCCTCCTGGGCGGGTTGCAGATCAACGAAGAACACGTGCTTGCCGGCTTTCAAGGCCTCTTCGAAGCGCGCGAACTGGGCATTCGGCGTTTCAATGCCGCGCAGACCGCCTTCCCAGGTGAGAAAGCCGAGTGCCACAATTGCAAGGAATATGAAGGGTACCCATCCAGCCGGCGTTTCCGTCCAGCCTGCCAGGTAGGACACGACGAGAATGAAGATCGATGCGCACAGGCCCATGGAGGCCCCGAGTAGCGTGGAGTGGACGATGTCCTTCTTCATGAGCGCCGTCACCGCGTGCAGATGGTGATGGTTTGCCGCACCGGTATCGTCGAGGGTCAGTACGTGAATTTGCGGGGTGACGATATTGGCCTGTTCAAGCTCCTCTTCGAGGCGTTCAAGGTCGTCGAGGTCGTCGCTGATGAAAAAGTGACGTTTCAGCTGCATGACAGATTCTCCTCGTTGTAGTTATTCCTCGCGCAGCGTATGGCGAGGTTCCTGCTCATCAAGCTATCCCTGTTGACGTGAAATGGTCGGCGAGTAGCGCCAGAAAAAGCAGACCAAGATAGAGAATGGAGTATCGGAATGTTCTGATCGGCGCGTCCTCCCGGTCACGCACCAGGGCAATGGCCCAATACAGAAAGCCGGCATCAAGGGCGAGCACCGCGAACAGGTACGGCAATCCGCTCATGCCGGTGACATACGGCAACACACTGACCAGGGAGAGCACCACGGTATAGGCCAGTATGTTCCACCGTGTGTACGCCGGCCCATGGGTGATCGGCAGCATGGGTACTCCGGCCTTGGCGTAGTCGTCCATGCGGTGCAGTGCCAGTGCCCAGAAGTGCGGGGGTGTCCAGATAAAGATGATGAACACCAGCAGCAGCGGTTCCAGACTGATGGCGCCGGTGATGGCGGTCCAGCCGAATAGCGGAGGTGCCGCGCCGAACAGTCCGCCAAGGACGATGTTCTGCGAGGTCTGGTGTTTCAGATACAGGGTATAGATCAGACCGTAACCAACCCAGGACACCAGGTTGAGCGATGCCGTCAGCGGGTTGACCAGGAATGCCAGTACCGCCATGCCGGTTACGCCCAGCAGGGCGGAGAATGCCAGCGCCTGCCATGACGGCACCCGCCCCTGCGCAATCGGCCGTGTCCGGGTTCGCGTCATGCGCCGGTCTACGTGCGCATCGGCGACGTGATTCACGACCGCGGCTGAACCGGCAACCAGGGCGATGCCGAGCATCGCGAAGACGAAAATATCCAGAGGGGGTAAGCCTTCAACGGCGAGCAACATGCCGACGGCCGCGGTCAGCAGCATGAGCAGCACGACGCGTGGTTTGCAGAGGTCCATGAAGTCACGCCACGAAGGTGCGACCGCAATCGACTGTGTATAACTCACTTTGCCCGGCCCGCGTCTGGCCTGCGGGACGGTCCTCCTCCGCTTTAGCTTGCCCCGATTAAATTCTCTGCCGGTCGGTTTGTTATGACAAACGCAGAGTTAGATTTTTCAGGAATAACGAAGTGCAAAAGGCGGACCCTGTGGAATGAGCGATTCCAGCGCACTTTCATTGTCATGCGCTGGCCCGGGTGCCTGACGCATCCGGCACAGCGGCCTGAGGGACGCCTTTCATGGGCAGTGTGAAGGAAATCCAGCTGGCGATCAGCAGTACAACGCCGGAAGCGCCGAATGCCACCCAGTGGGTTCCGAAGGCTTCATACCCCCAGCCGCCCAGCGAAGAGCTGATCATGGCGCCCACTTGATGTCCAAGGTACGTCAGGCCGTACAGCACGCCGACCACCCTGACGCCGTAGACGTCGGCGAGTATTGCCGATGCCAGCGCGATGCTGCCTGCCCATACCATGCCGCCAATCGCGGCAACGATATACAGCTCCCAGTCTGTCGCCACCAGGAGCAGGGCGAAGAACCCGAGGGCGCGGATAAGATAGATAAGAGCCAGCAGGTTCTTTCGCGGCATGATATCGGATAGCCGACCGAGAATCAGCGTGCTCGGGATAGCCACCAGCCCGATCAGCCCGATGCCCAGGGAGGCGGTGATCGGGTCAAAGCCGTGATCGGTCAACATCGGCACGCCGTGTGTGCCGAGCAGGTTCATGCTGAAACCACAGGCAAACAGGGCGAGCGTGATCTTCCAGAACGTCATGGTGCGGGCGGCCTGCGCCCATGTAAGGGCGGAGGAGTGATCCGGAGCCTGCGCCGGCCTGGCCGCGGAATCCGCCGTTGCGGGCTCAGGCAGGAGATCCGTGGTTGCCGGCGCATCGTCGCGGATGATGAATAGCGTCGCGGGTATGATCAGCGCCAGAAACAGAATGCCGAACAGCAACATGGTGTTCTGCCAACCGAACAGGTGAATCGCATAGGTCAGTGCCGGCGTCATCACGGCAATGCCGATCATCGATCCGGTGGACAGAGAGAACAGGGCCATGCCGCGGTGTCGCGTAAACCAGCGGCATAGCACCGGCGTCAGCGCGACGGGGCTGGTAAAGGAAAACCCCAGGGACATCAGCACGCCGAAGGCGAGAAAGAACGTAAATGGGGTCCTTGCCAGTACGGTCCAGATAATGGAGATGGTCACCAGAACCATCCCCAGGGTGAGCACGAAACGCGTGCCGCGCGTTCCCACAAGATGCCCGGCGAGCGGCATGCCGAGTCCATAGACCAGCATGCCGATACCGACTATCGCCGAGAGCAGCGTACGGCTCAGGCCCAGGTCTTCTGCCATGGGCAGGAAAAACGGGCCGATGCTCATGCGCATGCCGACTGTCAGCAGTGTAATAACCGTTGCGGCGGCGACGATGTTCCAGCCGAAATACCAGTTACCGATCAGTTTCTGATTCAATGCCCTGACTCGAATGTGTGCAACGCTAGTAGGTCACGCTGCTTGAGGCACCGCCGGAGACAGCAATGCACTCCCCGGTGATACCGGCAGCCTGATGCGAACAGAGGAAGGTGACCACCGCGCCGAGTTCATCCACGTCGACGAGCCGGCGTATGGCGTTTTTGCCTGCCATATTGGCCTCGACCTGATCAATGGTGATGTTCTGCCGCCTGGATATGACCTCCAGGCGCTGTTCCCAGTCGCTGGTCGCCGTTGCGGCAGGGTGAACGACGTTGACGGTGATGCCCTTGGGGCCGAGTTCCTCCGACATGACCTTGCTCATGTTGGCCACGGCGGCATTTCGAATCCCGCCGCTGATGCCTCCCGCGACACGGGCGGCCATGCCGTCGATATTGACGATACGGCCCCAGGCCCTGCGCTGCATGTAGGATGCCACCGCCCGGGCCGCGCGGAGATAACCCATGACCTTGGTATTGAAGTCTGCCTGGATCATGGATTCGTTGAGTTCGGCCAGTGAATCCGGCCCACCGGTGCCGCCGACGCGCGCCGCATTATTGATTAGAATGTCGGTGCCGCCCAGAGCCTCGGTGACCTCCGCCATCAGGCGGTTGATATCCTCGGCGCTGCTCATGTCGGCCTGAAAACCGTGTACGTCGCCGCCGGTCTCGCGGGCGAGGGCATTCGCCGCAGCGTCGCATGCTGCCTTGTCACGCGCGCAGATGGCGACCCTGACACCTTCACGGGCCAATGCCCGGGCGATTGCCTTGCCGATGCCCCGGCTGCCTCCGGTTACCAGCGCCGTCTTGCCTTTGAGCCCAAGATCCATGGTTGTTCTGATCTCCGGATGCCGGCGCCTTTCACGGTTCGGCGCAATACATTCTATAAAGGGCTATATCCCACGCCCGCGTTCGGCCGGGGATTGCTCCGTGCAGTGTCAATGTCGAGCCTCAGTTTACGGCGGCAGGGGTTTTGGTCAAGTTTCTTGGATAAAACCTTCGGCGAATGTGCAGAAGCCGTGCATCAGCGCCTGTGCCCGGTCGCGGATGTCCTTGTCCTGTAGGCGGCCATCGGCGGAGATTACGTTGCCCGCGCCGGCCACGAGCAGGGTGTGCTCCGAGTACAGGCGCACGCCAAGGGCGCGCAGCGTCGGCAGCCAGGCGTACTGTGCGGATCGCGTCCCGCCGCCGCCAGGGCTTGCACCGCAGATCGCCACCGGCCTGGCGCGGAATACGCGCGGGATATCCGCCGGCGGACGGGACAGCCAGTCCACCGCATTCTTGAGTACGCCCGGAACACCCTGGTTGTACTCCGGAGTCACGATGATAAGACCGGCTGCGGCGGCAATGCGGTCCTTCAATTCGGTAACGACCTCCGGCACACCCTGGTCGGCCTCCAGATCTCCGTCATAGAGGGGGATGCCCAGCGGGGTGACGACGTCCACCGCCCAGCCCTCGGGTGCGAGCTCGGCGAGCGCACGGGCGAGAGCGGTATTGTAGGACTGCCGGCGCAGGCTGCCGGACAGGGCTATTAGACGAGGCATAGAACCTCCAGCCTGGTTTCGCTGTGATCAAGGGACAGATTGTACAAGTATACGCATGTCCCTGACTGGACGCTCCCGGGGCAGGCTTCCCATCCCGCGGATTGGCTGGCAAACTCGCCGCATGAAAAACTGGCAGTATGATACGGAGACTGCGGTCTCCGAGGTTTCGACCGGCCGCTGGTCGACGCGCATCAGTTCGGCGTGGAATATCGGCACGACCCCCAACGGTGGCTATGTCGCCGCATCGGGTTTGCGGGCCATGGGGCGGCAGGTTGACCAACCCGATCCGGTTTCGGTGACCACGTACTACCTGCGGCCCGGCCTGGGTGATCAACCCGGCGATGTATCCCTGGAGATCATCCGCGCCGGGCGACGAACGTCCTCGGCGACGGCCTCCCTGCACCAGCAGGGCAAGGAGCGGCTGCGCATGGTGGCGGCGTTTGCCGACCTGGAAGCGCCCGGTGATGGCGAGCCGACGCCGCCGGCGCTGTCGATACCGATGATTGACCTTCCGCCCCCCGATGCGTGCCGGTCGCGTACCACCGTCGAACAGGGGGTCGACGTTGCGATCACGTCCCGGCTCGATGTACGGCTTGCGCCCGCCCCGAACGGAGGCGCTATTGATGAGCGCGCAGAGGTCGCCGGCTGGGTGCGTTTCGCGGACAACCGTCCGCCCGATGCCGAAGCGCTGGTTCTGTTCGCGGATGCGTTTCCTCCCTCCGTGTTCGCAGTGTTCGGCAGCGTTGGCTGGGTGCCGACACTGGAACTCACGGTGCACGTGCGCCGTCGGCCGGTTGCGGGCTGGATCGCGGCACGGTTCCGCACCAGGGATCTCGCCAACGGGCTGTTCGTGGAGGATGGTGAGCTTTGGGATGAAAGCGGAAATCTGGTCGCGCAATCCCGGCAGCTTGCCATGCTATTGCGTAAATAAGTGCCCTTTGATCAGTGTCTCCCCAGGGGTCGGCCTTCGACCGGGTAGGCAGGGTCCGTATACTGCGGAATCGCCAACGTCCCGGGGCGTACCACGGCGTCTACCGCGGCTTCATCGTCAGGCCCCAGGCTGACTTCCAGGGTTGCCAGGTAGGCGCGCCATTGCTCGAACGTACGTGGGCCGGCAATCAGCCCGGTGAGTAGTGGGTTGGCAAGTACCCAGGCACCCGCAAAGGCCGCCATGTCCATGTTGCCGGCATCACAATGGGCCTTCAACTGCGCTGCCGCCTGCAGGTTGAGGGGGTGGAATTCGGTTTCGTTTATACGCTTGTCGCCGGATGCCGCGCGGCTGCCCTCCGGCGCGGCCTGACCGGGCGGGTACTTGCCCGTGAGTACGCCCCGAGCCAGCGGGCTGTAGGCCACGGTCCCCAGGCCCAGGGCCTCGCAGGCCGGCAGCAGCTCGGTCTCCGCCGTGCGATTGAGGGCGTGATAGTAGAGCTGGCAGACCACCGGCCGATCAATGCCGAAATCGTCGCAAAGCGCGCAGAGGCGGGCGATCCGCCACGCCCGCAGATTCGAGACCCCGAAATAGCGAACCTTGCCGTCGCGGATCAGATCGGCCATGGCGCGAACCGTTTCCTCCAGCGGGGTATCGAGGTCCTCTCGGTGCAGGTACTGGATGTCGATGGTCTCGACGCCGAGGCGCTTCAGCGACTGCTCGGTTGCCTCGAACATCCAGCGCCGCGACAGGCCGCGCATGTTGGGGCCCTTGCCCATGGCGTTGCCGAGTTTGGTGGCCAGTATCCAGTCGAAACGGTTGGCGCGGATCAGGCGCCCGACGAGACGTTCCGATTCACCCTTGTTGTAGACGTCCGCGGTATCGATGAAGTTGACGCCCTGCTCGCGCGCGTCGGCAATGATGCGCGCGGCTTCCGTTTCGTCCGTGCGTCCGCCGAACATCATGCTGCCAAGCACGATTCTGGAAACGATGAGCCCGGAGCGGCCCAGCCGCCGGACAGGTACTGCATTATCGGGCGTCGACATGCGTCGGGTTCTCCACGTTAAAGGGTGGTGCCTGTCAGTCGCTGATGATAGGCGTCTGGCCGGCTGATGCAATTATCATCAGGCGTCGGCCTTGCGGCTTTCCGCCCACCATACCGACAGCCCGCCGCCCACCAGCAGGGCCGTGCCGGCAAGCATCAGGGCGGTAAGCGGGTCGCCGAAAATCAACAGGCTGATAACCATGGCAGCGAGAATCTGCGAATAGAGAAACGGCGACAGTACCGAGGCCGGCGCAAAGGCGAATGCCGCAACGATAAGACCGTGCCCGAGTGCGCCCAGTGCGCCCGTGGCCAGCATCAGGAATAAATGTGGCGTTTCCGGCATCTGCCAGAAAAGCGGCAACATCAGGGTCAGCAGGACGGCGCCGGGTGCGGTGGTATAGAACAGCGTGGTGGTGTTGTCATCGGAGCCCGCCAGCGCCCGCGTCAGCAGCAGGTAGGTGGTCAGCATCAACGCTGCCGCGAGCGGTAGTAGCATGTACCAGTCACTGTGCAGCCCTGGCCGCACAATCAGCAGGACGCCGATAAACCCGGCCAGTACGGCCAATATGCGCACTCTGGTGACCCGCTCCGAGAGCAGCAACCCGGACATCAGCGTGACCAGCACCGGCGCAAAGAACATGACGGCGGTGGCGTCCGCGAGTGGGATGCGAATAAGGGCCGTATAGATCAACAACGATACAGCAAGAAGAGTGACCGACCGCGCTGCCTGCAGGCCGGGCCGCCGGCTGCGCAGAAAACCTCTGTGCCCGCGGGCGAGCAAAATGACGACGACCAGCAGGGCATGAAAGAAATACCGCGACCATACAACCTGCATTACGGGGTAGTGCTGTCCCAGGAACTTGCCGAGAGAGTCCATGGAGGCAAGGGTTATTCCGGCCAGAATGGTCAGGAGGATGCCCAGCGTCGCGTTTTGCATGGTGTGAATTCTGTCGGGTATGAGTGGCGCTTGCGAGCCGCGCCTTGCCCACGGGCATGCTGCAAAGCCAGAGCCCCATGGGAATAAATCAGCGTCTCCTGAAGGGTGACAATGATGCCACAGGTCAGGCATTCACGCACGGGTGCCCGTACAGGTCCGCACGGGGGTTCACCGGTTCAGGGTTTCGAGGAGCATTTTCTGGAGTGGGGTTCGCGGGTCGGTTGCGGATATGTGGATTTTCGCCCGGGTTGGCTGATTGACGAACGTGCCCACCCAGATACGGTAGACGCCATTGCGCGCATCGGGAAACGACACCATCGGATCGAAGTTCATGGTGTCATCGTCGCAATGAATGGTTCCGTCCGGGGCGCGGACAACAAGCGTGGTATCGGTCGCGGAACGCGCGTGGATGAACAGCTCGGTTGCGTCGCCGCGGTAATCCAGATTGACGTCCGCCGTTGCCTTCTGGATAAAACCCGTGCAATCGCCGTGAATCAGATCGGCGCGCTGGCGCCCGCCCGCCATGATGGTTATCGGGCTCGGTTCGGAATCCGCGTTGGCGCCCATCCTGACGGTGCCGAAGTACGACGCTCCAACCTCTACCTCGGCATGGGAGGCAAAGGTTGCCAGCAGCGCGAGCGTCGCGAGGGCACGGATAATCGGCCGCGCCCGGTGTGGACACGGCTGGGCGTTCATTGCTACCGGCATAAGGGGCTCCCCGGAAAACGCCGTTCCTGACGGCTTCAACGGTTATCCGTTGTCCGGAGTAGAACACCTTTGCCGGCGCGGTTGTTGGGACCCCGTCACAGAGCCGGTAACTGTCCAGATGCGTAATTTATCGTCCTGGTAGCCGGGTGTCCGATTCGCTTGATTGCCTGACCTATGGCTAGCCCTCTCGATCAGTTGTGCCGACTGAAGCGGCCATGGTCGGCGCTCGCCATCAGTTTCGTGAAATCCTGCCCGGTCACATGCACCAGGGTTTCGTGATCTCCCGCTTCGAAGTAGATATCCGGTTGGCTGCAAAGCACATCATCGACACAGACGCGCAGACCGTATGCCTGACCCAACGGCGGTAACGCACCGGGATCGCAATCGTCGAAATTGCTTTCGATCTCCTCCTCCGTTGCCAGGCCGAGCCGCTCGTGAAGCATATGGGAGAGTTCCCCCAGGTCAGCCTTGCAGGTGCTGGGCACGACAGCGATTCGATAACCGGAATCACTGTTGAGAAGAACCGCTTTCGCCATCCTGTCGCCGTCGATATGCGCCTGCTGGGCGATGCGGCTGGTCGTTACCTCTCTGGGATGTTTCACTTCCTCGAAAGCCACCCCGCAGCCCTTGAGGTATTCCCGCATTGTCATTGCCATGGCCATGATGCCGTCTCCTGGTTTCCCGGCTGCACCTGCCGGGGTGGTGTCAGCGAAACAGGGCATCCGTGCCGTTATTATTCGGGGGCTGTCATCCGCGCCCTCGGTTACTGGCTATACGACAATAATAGCGCCTGTGGCGGGGTGTTTCCGGCGGGGGAGGACAGTCAGGCCGGGAGCCCTCGAGGCTCCCGG
>JBBDNK010000035.1:0-28969 GCA_040877625.1 Aquisalimonadaceae bacterium | reverse complement strand
CCCCCCCCCCCCCCCCCCCCCCCCCCCCCCCCCCCCCCGGGGGGTGTCTGTTGCCTAGAACGCGTACAGCAAATTGGCCGAAAGCACGCTGATGTCGCTGCCGTCCACATCGTAGAGCATGTACCGCCCACCGACGCCGAAGCCGGCGGGAAAGTGGTATGTGGCGCCGAATCCGAAAAACAGGTCGGTACCGTCATCGGAGGCGATGGTTCCGAAACCGCGTTCGCGTAGCGTCAAGTCCCACTTGTGGAAGCCGAATTTGCCATGGATCTCGAATTCCGGCGTTATCGGCAGTTTTCCCAGTATGCCGAAGGTCAGCGTGTCGCCACTCAAGATCCATTCCGGCGGGATGTTGTCGCTGGCGTCACCGATGTCGATATAGGAAACCTCGAACGCGAAGTTCCGGCTGAAATCATAGCCGCCGATAATTTCCAGGCTGCGCGGGTCCTCGAATCCGGGCGTGTCAAGGTCGACGGTACCTATACCCAGGCCGACGTACGGGCCCGCCAGAGCGGCCGGTGCGAATGGGAGGGCAAGGCAGGCAATGAGTGTGGAAACAATCCTGATGTTCATGATTTCTCCTTGAGCGTGACGGGAATGGATCAGAGGCTCCTAAAGGGTTCCACGTCATGTGTGAATCGTTCTGACGGAAACCGCCGAGAGCACCCTGCGTCGGGCAATATATATGAAATTACCGACGCCCACATGCGTATCGTATCCACCGGTGAGCGTACAGGTTGGAACCACTGGAGCTGACCATCCCTTTCCACTATCGCCAGTTGCCTTAAGAAGACACTGATCTATTCCCACCAGAATAAATCAGTGTCTTCTTAATTGCGTCATCGGCCACATATTCGGCGACTCAGGGTTGACCGCGATGCGCATCCGCCATTTGATGTCGAATCGCCCAGGGATTGTCAAGACGAGAGAAAGGAGGAGAGGGGTGAGAACCGAGGAAATTTACCTGAGTAGCCCCGAGGCGAGGGAGCAGGACGTTGAATCCTGGGCGTCCCGCGGCACGCTCGTGACCCTTCAACAACAGCACCGCCACGTGCCCGGGATGCAGCGGTTGAGCCTGGTTGAGGGAAATCTGCTGAAGCTGGAACGCCGGCATCGACGGTCCGCCCTCTGCGTGTACATTGATCTGGGTATCGTCGACCCTGTACCTGAGCGGGAACGGCATGTGCCTTTGTGGTGCATTGCAACCGTTCTTTTCTCTGCGATAGGCGTCGGTTTGCTGATCTGGCTGGACAGTTTGCCGGTGCCGCTGACTGACCTGCAGTTCGCCGGTGCGTTGGCCGCCGTTGTGGGTATCGGGTTCGGGGCCGGCTGGCTGGGGGTGCTCCGATTTCGGCGGATGACGGTATTTCTCAGCCGGCACGGGCGCATTCCCCTGCTGCGCCTGGTCGAGAAACAGCCCAACGCGGTGGAGTTCCGGCGCTTTCTGGAATCACTGTGTGCCGCGGCCGGCGCGGCCGAGGACCGGATGCCGGCGGACAGGCAACGCTACCTCGCCCTGGAACTCCAGGAACACCGCAGGCTTGCCGATGCGTGTGCCATGGGGCCGGACGCCTACGAGACGGCCAAGGCACGCATTCTATCCCGACACTAAACGGTCGCGGCGGCCGGCGGCGTATTGTCCGCGCAGCGGCTTTGTTACCCGATGCCTTCCCCCTTCTGTCGCCAGGCTGTTGGGTCTAATTCATGAAGCCGGCCCTGATGTTGAAACTGCTGTGCGCGAAGACATCCAGCCCGTCATAAGCAACCAGCGGCGAAGCGGGTACGGACGCTGGCTGGCTGACCTGGGCGGTTACGGTACGCAGCCCCGGGAGGTCATCGAGTAAACTCGTCCCGGGCGCGGGCGTCTGCCAGTGAGTCCAGAGCACGACCAGTGGGCCGTCCAGTGCCAGGATCACGTCGTCCAGACCGGTGCCTGCCTGCGGTTGGCGCAGCGCGGCCAGTCGGCGCTCCAGGGCGACCCGGAATGCCGGTAGATCCCCGCCCTCGTAGACGGCAACCTGGACATGGTGCCGCCCCTCGCTCCAGTCCGCCTGCGCAAAGGGTAGTTGCAGATAGCATCTTTCCGGCAGGTACTCTCCATTATTTGGAAAGGTTTGAACAAAGCCGCCATGACTTGCTGGCCTGTCCCCTTGCGGTGAAAGGCGGAACACACTCTCGAGCAGACGTATGTAGGCGCGGCCGGCGACGGACGTTGAGCAGGCCTGGTAATAGGCATCTTCGCTACGGTAACGGAGCAGGGCGACGGTGTCGGGGACCCGGGAGTTGTGATCTTCTCCAAGCACCGTGGGCAGGTAGGCGGTAAGCCCCCAGGGCTCCATGCATTGCGCGGTGGCCGGTATGATGATCTTGCCGAGGTCCGCATAGAGCGGTGTGCGATCTCCCTGACGGACCCGTGTATCCCGGGCATACCCTATCCATGCGCGAACCGGCCGAACGAACGTGTCGGATTGGGAGTTTGTCGATGCGGTCATTCCGTTGTCCAGCTCCTGGCGAAAATCCAGATCAAGCCCCGCAGGGCGGGCCATCGGCGCGCACTGGACTGCGTTGGCGTTGTTGCCAAGGGCGACGGCCATTGCCTGCGAACGCCGCCTTGCCAGTGTGCGCCGATGGCTCCGCAGAGCTCCATGGGAATAAATCAGCGGCTCCCTTGGGACTGAGCAGTTACCGAAAGGTTCCCGGTTCGGAGCAATGTTAATTGCCCCGAAATGCGGAATCGATCAAGGCCGACCCTGATGAAGGGAGAAATCCGCCTCGCTTTTTCCCACACCCATCACAGATTCGTGCCATCCGCCCGCGTATTGTAATCGGACAGCGGCTGTATACGTGAGATCAGGAGCGAGAAGGTGGCGCATCCGCGAGCATGAAGTCAGTTAGGGTAGAGGTCGATCCGGAGATTGAACTGGACAGATTGCGTGCGCAACTGTTCCGGTCCGAAAGGCTGGCCAACATTGGCGAACTCGCCGCGGGTATTGCCCACGAAGTGAACAACCCCGTGGGTTACGTGCAATCCAACCTGCAGACGCTCTCCGGTTATGTGCAGGATCTGCTCGTTCTGATCGAGGCCTACCGGGATGTGGCCGATGCCGATGCCCCCGACCCGGATGCCCGCGCAAGGCTCGATGCGCTGCGCGAACACATGGACGAGAAGCACCTCCTCGCCGATTTGCCGGACGTGGTGGAGGAAAGCCGTCAGGGGGTTGAGATCATTCGCGATGTGGCCCTGGCCCTGAAGGATTTCGCGCGCCCGCCGGATACCGTCTTCGAGGCTCGGGATATCAACGCACTGATTCGTCAGGCCGCCCGTATTGCCGCCAACGAGATCAAGTACGTCGCGGACCTTGAATTCAACCTGACGGCGCTGCCGCCGGTAACGTGCGTGGGATCGATGATCTCCCAGGTGCTGCTCAATCTGCTGGTGAATGCGGCACATGCCATGGAGGAACGCGGCCGTATCACCATCACCACGGCCCTGGAGGAAGCAGGCGTAACGGTGTCCGTGGCCGATACCGGGAGGGGTATGAACGTGGATGTGGCGGCGCGGATCTTCGAGCCGTTTTTCACGACCAAGCCGGCGGGACGTGGGACCGGTCTGGGGCTGTCACTGGTGGATGACATCATTGCCCGCCACGAGGGCAGGATTAACGTACAAAGTGAAGTCGGACGCGGCACCGTGTTCCACCTCTGGCTACCGCTCGGCGGCCCGCAGCCCGGCCAGGCGGGGCGGCGTACCTACAGCAACAACGACCGATAACAAGGATTTCCCCATGCGCGACATTCTGCTGCTCGACGATGAAGCCCTGGTGCTGCGTTCCCTGAAGCGGTTGCTTGCGCGGCAACCCGATTGGAACGTCGAGGCCTTTGAAGACCCGTATCTGGCGCTGCGCCGGCTGCAGGCAAAATCCTTCGATGTCGTCATCTCCGACTACCGCATGCCGTTGATGGACGGCGCCGCCTTTCTGAGCGAGGTATACCGGTTGCAGCCGCGAACCATGCGGCTGATTCTCAGCGCCCATGCGGACCGGGATGCCCTGGTTACTGCCGTCAATGAGGCGCGCATCTTCCGCTTCATGGAGAAGCCCTGGTCGGAGCCGGACTTGCTGGCGGTGCTGGAAGAGGCATTCGCCGCCCGAGACGAAATACTTGAAGACCAGATGCTTGCCCGCGAAGCACGTCGCGCGCGCAGTGAGAACTGCCCCGGCTCGTAAGGGATCAGTCTATGGACACCTCAACGCGTCTGACTGATCTACCCTCCGACCTGCCGCGTAACCTGGCGGATCTTGTTCAGCGGCTTGAACCCGAAGCGTTGCTGCAGCTGCTGGAACGGCTGGCGGGCGGGCCGGTGGCGCTGCTTGACGTCGATGGAACGCCGGTGGCAGGTGAGCCGGGCGAGGGTTGGCTGCGCGTAACGCTGATGGTGCAGGACGAACCGCTGGGCGAACTGGCTGCCGCTGTATCAGGCGAGGATGCGCTCACCGACGCGGTGGGCCTTGCCCAACTGGTGCTGGCGCAGGCGCAGGGCGTGCTGATGATGTCTGATCTGCACCTGCAGTACACCGAGCAGAATTACCGGGCGCTGGAACAGCGCCACGAGGCGCTGCAGGAAAGCGAGCGCCGCTATCGGGAATTGAGCGTCTCGCTGGAACGCCGGGTCGCCGAGCAGGTGGAAGCCCTCAGCAAGGCCGAGGAACGGTTGCAGGACAGCCGTCGCCTGGCCGCTGTGGGGCAGCTTGCCGCCGGCATCGCCCACGAAGTGAATAACCCGCTGGCCTTCATCCAGGGCAACCTCGGCTCGGGCCGGCATTATCTGCAGCAATTTGAAGTCTTCCGCGATGGCTTGCGCGCCGAGGGGGAGGCTGGGGTATTGCCGCGGCTGTGGGCCGAAAACAAGCTCGATTATGCGCTGGAAGATCTGAGCAGCCTGATCGAGGAATGCGAAGAGGGCGTCAGGCGTATCGCCACGATCATCGGTGGCATGAAGACCATGACGGATGCCGGCCACGTCAGTGCCGAAAGTGCCGCCCTGGCGAATATTACCGCGTTGGCAGTGGACAACATGCGCGCGGAGACAGGCTGGACGGGCGAAGTAGAGATTGCCATTGCCGATGATTTGCGGGTGGACGTCCGCAAGAATCTGCTTGTTCAGGCGTTGGGCAACGTGCTCATCAACGCCGCTCAATCCATGCCCGAGTCGGGAGGGCTGATCCGCATCGGCGCCGACGTCGAGGCCGACGGACGTCTGCTCTGGCACTGCGAAGATAACGGTGAGGGCATGCCGCTTACCACCCTGGAGCGTGCCTTCGAGCCGTTCTTCACCACGCGAGAGGTCGGTGCCGGGGTCGGCCTGGGGCTGACGGTGACGCGCGAGATCATCATGGCCCACGGCGGTGAAGTGCGCCTGCTCAGCGAGCAGGGACGCGGGACCACCGTTCACATACTGCTCGCAGCCGCCGGCGGCTGAGGACGGTTGGCGTCGGCCTACCTGGCTCCGATGGACCGTTTGCGATGTCGCCATGCCAGTGCATCGGCGATTGTGGCGCGCAGGGCGTCGTCGTCCCAGGGTTTGGTGATGAACTTGTAAATGGCGCCGGCGTTCACCGCTTCGGTGACTGTCGTCAGGTCCGTATAGCCGCTGAACACGACGCGCACCGTCTCCGGATATAGCATTTTGACCCGGGACAGCAATTCGCTGCCGGTCATGGTCGGCATGCGCTGATCCGCCAGTACCAGATCGACATCGTTCAAAGCCAGGTGGTTGAACGCGGTTTCCGGATCGTTGGCGATCAGCAGATGGTAGCCGTCGCGACGCAACAATCGCCTCAGCGAGCTGGTGATGTTGGGGTCGTCATCCACCACCAGCACGGTGGCTGCATCGTCCATGGCCTGCACGTGCGGTACGGTGCGTGATTGGCCAGAGCGCTCTACCCGCTCGACGTCGGCCGGCGCCATGGGGCGCTCGAAGTAATAGCCCTGTACCAGATCGCAGCCCTGCCGGCGGAGAAACCCGAGCTGAGCCTCTTTCTCCACGCCTTCCGCCACCACCTTTTTATTCAGTGCGTGCGCCATGGAGATGATGGCCGTGGTGATCGCGGCGTCGTCGGGATTGGTGGTGACGTTGTCGATAAAGGAGCGGTCAATCTTGATGAAGTCCACCGGGAAGCGGCGCAGGTAGCTCAGACTGGAATAGCCGGTACCGAAATCGTCCAGCGCCAGCCCGACCCCCAGTTGATGCAGTTCCTCAAGGATCTGCAGGTTTCTGGCGCGGTCATTGAGCAGAACCGTCTCGGTGATTTCCATCATCAGGTCCCGGGGTGACACGCCGTGGCGCGCGGTGGACGTGCGCACGGCGTCAACCAGGCTGCCTTCGCGGAACTCGATCGCGGAGACGTTGACGCTGAGCCTGTTCACTCGCACGCCCGCCGCGCGCCAGGCAGCCAGTTGCCGGCAGACTTCGTCGATGATCCATGCGGCGACGTCCACGATCAGACCGGTTTTCTCCAGCAGCCGGATCAGCTCGGGTACGCCGATGTTGAAGTGTTCCTGGCCGCGCCAGCGCAGCAAGGCCTCGTAGCAGGCCACGGCGCCGCTTCGCAGGTCGACCTGTGGTTGATACAGAAGGTGGAACTCCCCCCGTTCCAGCGCGCCCTCCAGCTGCGTCACCAATGCGGCCTGCTGCGACGGGATGCCGGTCGGGTCAGATGCGGGTACGGCACTTGCCGCCGCCGCCTCGAATCCGGCTTCCGCCAGCACGCGGACGACCAGCTCCTCGGTATCCGGGTTGCAGTCGATGAGCTCGAATATGATGCGGCCGGTCATTTGTAAGCAAAAGTCCTCTGCATGAACTCTGCATTCAGGCGGTCGGTTTCAGACCGGCACCAGTAGACATAATCTGGACAATGAATACTGTGACGGGAGACAATTTTCGCAACTCCATGGCTGGCTTTCATCAGCGACCGCGCTAGCCTGATCTAACGCAGACCGTGTTTGCCACGGTCGTGACCGGATATTCTCGGACATGGACGTCATCCCACATGACCAGACAACAGCTCTTCGCATTCATACAGGCGCATGAACTCGCGGTGCTTTCCACCGTGTCGCCGTCGCGACTACCGGAAGCCGCGCTGGTCGGCATTGCCGTGACCAGCGACGTGGAAATCCTGTTCGATACCGCTCGCTGTTCGCGCAAGTATCACAACCTTCGGGACAACGGCAGTGTGGCCATGGTGATCGGCTGGAACAACTCAACCACCATGCAGCTGGAAGGGAAGGCCGCCGAGCTCGTCGACGACGAACTCGACCCGTGCCGGGATATTTATCTCGCCCGCTTCCCGGAAGGCCGCAGGCGGGCCGAGCAGCTGGACATTGCCTACTTCCGGGTTCGGCCGCAGTGGATCCGCTACACCAATTACAACCAGTTCCCGCCCAGGGTCATGGAAATGACGCTGGATTGAGCGCGGCGTTTTCACGTCGGGAACCTGGTGCTCAGGTAAGGTAACAACGCGGCAACAACTGCCGGACATCATCACGAAGCCAGCGGCTCACGGAGAATGCCGTCTGCGAAGGGAGTCTGGATGCGGCGAACCTGTTACGCTGCCGGCTTCGGTCACCAGGAGTCGACTCATGCCGGACCCTCAAGGCATACGCAACATGGCCCTGTTCTGCGATTTCGAGAACATCGCGCTGGGTGTGCGCGATGCGAAATATGCCAAGTTCGATATCGGCCGCGTGCTGGAGCGGCTGCTGCTCAAGGGCAACATCGTCGTCAAAAAGGCCTACTGCGACTGGGACCGCTACAAGAGCTTCAAGGCGGACATGCACGAAGCCTCGTTCGAGATGATCGAAATCCCCCACATACGTCAGTCAGGCAAGAATTCCGCCGATATCCGCATGGTGGTGGACGCCCTGGATCTCTGCTACACCAAGGCTCACGTCGATACCTTCGTCATTATTAGCGGCGACTCCGATTTCTCGCCGCTGGTCAGCAAGCTGCGGGAGAACAACCGTGTCGTCATCGGCGTGGGAGTAAAGAGCTCCACCTCCGATCTGCTGATAGCCAACTGCGATGAGTTCATTTTTTACGATGACCTGGTCCGTGAGCAGGAAACCAAGGCCAGCGCCGCCAGCCAGCGCGCCGCCCGCAAGGGTGCACCGGCCGCTGACGGCGAGCGCAAGGCGGCAAAGGACAAACCGGATCTGAAGGATTCCGCGATGGAACTGGTGCTGGAGACAGTATCCGCATTGATCGAGGAGCGGGGTGGTGATGACAAGATCTGGGGGTCCATGGTCAAGCAGGCCCTGAAACGCCGCAAGCCGAGTTTTAGCGAGTCCTATTACGGCTTTCGGTCATTCAGCGGACTGCTGGAGGAAGCCGAGGCCCGCAAGCTGCTGACGCTCGAACGCGATGAAAAGTCGGGTGGTTACATCATCCGCGGCAATGCCGGAGAGTAGGCGCGCCCTCATCAATGCTGATGCGGGTCTTCGGGGCGCCCAATCTGGTCCAGGTCGATGTCCAGATAGGAGCGGGGGTCCTCGATGGGTTCCAGGTGCGAGATCACACTGGCACCCGGCAGCACTGATTGAATCTCCTGTTCTATCCTGTCTGCAAGATCGTGACCCTTGCCCACCGACCAGTCGCCGGGCACCAGCACGTGGATGGAAATGAACCGGCGCGATGCCGCGATGCGTGTCCGCAGGGCATGAAATTCCACGCTTCCCGGCTTACGGTGCCGAGCCAGTACCGTTTCGATAACGGCCAGTTCGTCGTCGGGTAGCGCGGCGTCCATCAGTCCCTTTACCGAGCGCCGGAAAACCTTGACGCCGGTCCAGGTGATATTGGCGGCGACTGCCAGGGCAATAAGCGGATCGAGAATCTGCCAGCCGGTGGCAAACACCAGCGCCACGCCGGCTATAACGCCCGCGGAAGTCCAGACGTCGGTCATCAGGTGATGCGCGTCCGCCTCCAGGGTAATGGAATCCTCGGCCCGGCCCACCCTCAGCAGTATGCGGGCAACGGCAAGGTTCGCCATGGACGCGATGATCGATGCGCTCAGCCCGACGAAAGACACGTCCAGCGGTTGCGGGTAGATAATCCTGTGGACCGCCGTGGCACTGATGGCGATGGCAGCCAGAATGATCAGCCCACCTTCCACGCCGCTGGAAAAGTATTCCGCCTTGGAGTGCCCATAGGGGTGTGTCGCGTCCGGCGGCCGGGCGGCGATGCCCAGCACAGCCAGTGCAACCACAGCGCCAATCAGGTTAACCGAGGACTCCAGCGCATCCGAAAGCAGCCCCACCGATCCGGTGAGCCACCAGGCCAGGGTTTTGAGGCTGATGGTAAACAGCGCGGCGGCAATGGACAGCCAGGCAAAGCGCATGAGGACGCGACGGCTGTGGGAATGAGTCTGTGCGGTCATGAACGGGCGTCTTTTACCGGGTTGCGAGAATGGGCATGGCATGGTTAATACTGGTAGCGTGGGGCCAGGCCTTGCGCATATGCTTGCTCGACCACTTCAACAATTCTGGTTCCTCTATGCACAATACAATAGACATTATCCGTAATCTGACTTGCGTACTCATTCTGCCCCTGCTTCTTGTCACCGCGCCCGTTTTTAGCCAGACCGGCTCGCCCCTGGACCTCGGCCAGGATGCAGCTCCGTCCACCGAAGAAGACGACGCGGCCAGGGAAGAACGTTTTCAGGACTGGATCGTTCGCTGCGAAGACGTGCAGCCAGATGGCGGCGGCGAGCAGATCGAAGTCTGCGAGATGATACAGGACGTGACCATTGAAGAAACCGGTCAGAAGATTATGGAAGTGTCGGTGGGGTTGGTTCCCAATCGGGAAATGCCGATTGTCCTGTTCACCGTTCCCCTCGGTGTCCGTCTGCCGCCGGGGCTGTTGGTGCGGGTTGATGGCAGTGAGCCGGTGCGTGTGGAGATGGAGTTTTGCGGCCCCAACGGCTGTATGGGATCCATGATGTTCGATGAGGATCTGCTGGCCAGGTTCCGGGCTGGTGCCGAGGGCACGGTGCAGGTACGCGATCTCCGCGAACAGGCCCATGATCTGCCGATCTCGTTGATGGGGTTTTCCGCCGCCCTTCGGCGTTTGCGCGAATAGCGCCATGCACCGCGCGCTAGCGTGCGGTGAGAATCAGCCTTGCCGCAAGGCCGGTGAATATCATGCCGGCCAGGTAATGGATCACACGCTGGGCACGCGCTGATGTTCGCAGGCGCTCTCCCAGGCTGCCGGCCAGCACGCTGAGGCTGCCGAACACCAGTATGGCGGCCAGAATGAACAGCCCGCCGAGCAGGCAGATCTGGGCCACCACCGCGCCCCGTGCCGGGTCCACGAACTGCGGCAGGAAGGCCAGAAAAAAGATCGACACCTTGGGGTTGGTGATGTTCATGAAAATGCCGCGTACGTATAGCCGGCGCAGCGGCATGACCGGAGCCTGTACGCCGGCATCGATGCGGTCGGCGGACCGCAATGCCTCCCAGGCCAGGTAGAGCAGGTAGGCCGCGCCCACGTACTTCAGCACCGTGAAGGCGACCGTCGAGGCCTGCAACACGGCTGCCAGCCCCAGGCTTACCGCAAGGGTGTGCACCAGCAGGCCGGTGCACAGCCCCAGCGTCACCGCGAACCCCGCCGGCCGGCCGTGCTGGGCGGACTGTGCCATGACGAACAGGTTGTCCGGTCCTGGCGAGAGTGCCAGCAGCACCGAGGTGGTGAAGAACAGTACAAGCAGGCTGGGGTCCGGCATAGGCGTCTGTTCGGGTTGTCTACCAGTTGGAATGGCGGTTCAGTCGATCGCGGAGGTGCCGCTTTACGGTGGGCCATTCCGATTCAATGATGGAGAACACCACGGTGTCGCGAAAACCGCCGTCGGCGGCGCGTTGATGGTTGCGGATGACGCCGTCCTGCCTGGCGCCGAGGCGGGCGATGGCCTCACGGGAGGTTCTGTTGAACCAGTGAGTGCGGAATTCCACCGCGATGGCGTTCAGTTGCTCGAATGCATGGGTGAGCAGGAGCAGCTTGCAGGCGGTGTTCACCGCGGATCGCTGCACGCGTCGCGCGTACCAGGTGTAACCGATCTCAAGCCGCTGGTGGGTCTCGTCCACATTACAGTAGCGCGTGGAACCGACAATCCCGCCGCTGGCCTTGTCGCGCACGACGAAAGCCATGGCACCGCCGGTCTCGCGGGCGTTCAGCGCGGCTTCGATATACGCAACGGTGTTTTCCGGCGTGGGAACCGAGGTGTACCAGAGATTCCAGAGCTCACCATCGGCGGCGGCGTTGCGCAGCGCGTCGTGGTGGTCGGGCTCCAGCGGTTCCAGCCTGACGTAGTCATTTTGTAGCGTGACGGGTTGTATCCAGCGGCTCATGGCAACTCACGGTGTGTTGGCGCTGCGCAAGAATAATCGATTTGCCGGGCGGCCGTCACGCGGGCGTTATTTCACCACCCCCACATGATGCTACTGCGCCTCGCGCCAGCGGGACAGGTGGTCGAGAATGGCCTGCGGCGCATTCACCTGCGGCAGAGAGTGTGTCTCGATGCCTTCCTCCGCCTCGCGTTCCAGCACGATGCGTTCGGCCTCGCTGAAAGCGGTGTGAAAATCGCGGGTCCGGGGCAGGGCATCCTCGAAATAGGCACGGCCGAAGTAGGTGTAGTCATTTTCGTCCCGGCAACCGAAGGAGGCTCGGTCATGCCGGGCCGCGGTAATGACCAGCGTGTGCGCGTCTTTCAGGTGGTCGATGAAACCGCCCGAATAGCAGGCCGACACCACCACCACTTTCCAGCGGATGTCGCTGTCCCTGAGAATACCGCTCAGCGTGGCGGCTGATAGATCAGGAAGTTCCATGCCGTTCTGCGCCAAGGTCAGTTCGTGCTCCGGTGAGCCGTGACTGGTGAGGTAGAGGAACAGGATATCCTTGTCGCGGTCCATGCGCCCGGCGATGGCGGAAACCGCCCGTTCGACGCTGGTGGCGGTCGCCATGGGCGCGCTGGAGAACGTGCTGCGGCTGTTGATCAGCGCCACCGAACGGCCGGCCGTGTTGAAGTCCCTGTCCATCATTTCGGTAATGCTCTGAACCTCGCGCCGGAACACTTCCTGGGTGCCGTCGCCGGCCACGGCCAGCAGATAGAGGCTGATGCGTTCGGGATCGCTCACGGCAATGCCGTCAAGTGCCTGTGCCAGCAGCGCGTGCTGTGCGTAAAGTGCCGATTCCACGCCCCTGCGCGCCGCGTCACGCTCCTCCCGCATCCGCTCCGGCAGGTAACCATGCGCCCAACTGCCACTGTCCTGGCTGCGGCCGTCGCGCGGTTCGGCATAGGTGAGCGTCCCCTCACCGTGATACTGGCCGTAGCGGAATCGGCCTTCGTAGACGTCGCCGTTGGGGTGCTGCAGGCGGCCCTGGCCGTGGAACAGCCAGTCCCGGAAGGCGCCGCCGTAGATGCGGCCGTCCGCACCACGGAATTCGCCCGCACCCGAGAGATCACCGTCCTCGAAGACGCCGCTGTACCTGTTGCCAGCGGTATCCGTGTAGACCCCCTCGCCATGAAAGCGCCCGTGTTGCAGTCCGCCTTCGTAGTGTGCTCCCTGGTCGTCGGCATAGCTGCCGTGGACAATCACGCCGCGCTCGAATCGGCCTTCGTAGATTCGCCCGTCATGTGTTTGCAGGCGGCCGTGGCCGTGCATCAGGCCCTGGTCGAAGCCGCCCTCATAGTGATCTCCCCGAGGCCACTCGAGCCGGCCCTCGCCGTGCAGCCGCCCGTCGGCCAGCTCTCCGGTGTAGGTGCTGCCGTCCGGGAGTTCCGTCTCGGTGGCAAGGGCTGCGCCCGGTGTCAGCGCGAGCGCCAGCACGATCAGCAGGGCGGCCTCCCGAACCCGGTGCTGAAGCAGAAGCATGGCGTCAGCCTCGTCCGATGAACGGCATCTTTGTTGCCATGATGGTCATGAACTGCACATTGGTCTCCAGTGGCAACTCGGCCATGTGCACGATGGCGTTCGCCACGTGGTCCACATCCATGGTGGCCTCGACGGCGATCTCGCCATTCGCCTGCGCGATCCCCTTTGCCATGGGAGCAGCCATTTCCGTTGCGGCGTTGCCGATGTCGATCTGACCGCAGGCGATATCGTACTTGCGGCCGTCGAGGGCGGTGGCTTTGGTCAGCCCGGTGATGGCGTGCTTTGTGGAGGTGTAGGGGGCCGAGTTCGGCCGCGGGGAGTGCGCCGAGATCGAGCCGTTGTTGATGATGCGTCCGCCGCGCGGGGTCTGGTCTTTCATGAGCCTGAAGGCCTGCTGGGTACACAGGAATGGCCCGCTGAGGTTGGTCTCCACGACGGCGCGCCATTGCGCGTACTCGAGTTCTTCCAGCGGCACCGGCGGTGCACCGGTGCCGGCATTATTGAACAGCAGATCAAGACGGCCGAAGGTCTCCCTGGTTTTCGTGAACAGGGCGCGCACGGAGTCGGGATCGCTGACATCGGTTGAGACTGCCAGCGCCCGCGATGCCAGGGAGCCTGCCTGGGCCCTGGTGTCCTCCAGGCGCTGGGTATTTCGTCCTGCAAGCACCACGTGGTAGCCATTGCGCAGCAATGCCAGCGCGGCAGCTCTGCCGATGCCGCTGCCGGCACCGGTAATGATGGCGATTTTCTCGAGATTGCTCATTGTTGTTTTCCTTCCGAATCTCCGCTCTCAGGCACGTTCACCATAAATGTATTTGATCAGATCTTCGATGGTGTGCTGCTGATCCCTGACCCCCCACTTGGTCAGATCGCCGGCGGAGACGATGCCGAGCAATGTGTCATCTTCGTAGACCGGCAGGTGCCGCAGCCGCTTTTGCGTGCACAGGGTCATGGCCTCGGCAACGGTAATGCCGGGCGACACCGTGGCGATCTCGGTGGTCATCACCTCGCGGATCGGTGTTCGATGCGGGTCGCGGCCCGCATAGACCACCCGGCACATCAGGTCGCGTTCGGTGAATACGCCTTCCAGCCGCCCGTGGTTCATGATCAGGACGCAGCCGACGCTGCTTTCGGTCATCACGTTTACCGCTTCCTGGACCTTTGCGTCGGGGGATACGGTGTACAGGGCTTCGTGCTTATCCTGCAGGATGGAGTGAAGCGTCGATTCCATGGGTTGTCTCCCGTTTCCGCCATCCTGAAAGTATACCTACCGCCCATTACCGGCTGCGCTGGTTTAGCTCCTCCAGTGCGGCGTGGTAGTGCGGTCGATCCTCCCCGGCGAGTTCGGCGGCGAGTTGTGCATGCGGCAGGGCATCGTCCAGTCGACCCAGGCGAATCATCGCCCAAGCCAGGTTGTGATGCGCGGCGGCGCTGCCGGGGTGCCTTGCCACGGCGTCCCGGTAGCGGATCCGGGCATTCTCGTAATCGCCGGCCAGGTAGCGGGTGTTGCCCAGGCCGACCATCGCCTCGAGGCTGTCCGGCCAGCGCATCAGTGCCGCCAGATAGCCGCGTTCGGCGGCGTCGGGCGAGGCGGTTTTTTCCAACGGCGCCACCGCCTCCAGATAGCGCCGCTCCTCGGCGCTGGCCGGCAGGTCCCCCGGACGGTGAACGGTCAGAGCCCAGTAGTCGCCGCGCTGCCAGGTCCGCTCGAACCGGCGCAGTGACACGACCTTCCGCTTCACCGTGCCGGAGCGCAGGATGACCTCCTGCTGTTGCAGGTCGTAGCCCACCACCACCGCGTAGTGCCAGATCGGTATGCTGTCGATGCCCAGGTTCTGCATCACAAGTACCGGCGTGCCGTTGCGAAGTTCTTCAAGAAGATCAGTAAGTTCAGGGCGGTGGACGTATGGCACCAGGCCTTGCCGGCGAGTGGCGGCCAGCAGTTCCGCCTGCAGGCTGCCCATGCGCTCGGGCAGATAGACGCGCGGGGTGAGGGTATCCGGGTGGATGTCTTCGCCGGCATGGTTCATGACGGTGGCCAGCGCCGCCGGTCCACACTGGTAGGCCTTCTGGGCGTGGAAGGGGACGTCGGTCAGTTCAACCGCCGGCGGCCCGGTCAGGGTGTCCGCCGGCAGATCGGTGTACTGCAGAGGGGCGCCCGCGCAGCCAGTCAGCAGCATTGCCATCGCAATCAGCTGAATGGCACGCGGGATCGCCTGGTTTGCGATGGCCACCACCGTCCTGCCTCAGAGCAGCAGAATCAGCAGGATCACAACCAGCAGAATGGTCACGGCACTGCCGCCAGCCGGTAACTGTTCAATGCGCTGGGCAAGCTCGAGGGCTTCGGCATCGGTCAGGCCGGCCACCCGCTCGGCAGCCTCTTCCGCCGAGACGCCATATTTCACGAGTTTGTCGCGGACTTCATCGCGATCCAGCAGTGAGAGGATCTCGGCGCGGTCCGCGGCGGCATTCTCCGTCAGTATTGTCTGCGTCCCGACGATGCCGGCAACCGCCGTCTGGGAGACGAAGCCGACGGCGAGAAACATCATGATAAGCGGCACGGCGAGCAGGCGGGTTCTACTGAGCAGGTTTTGCATGGGGACTCCTTCCTGGGTTCTTCTGACGCATAGGCGCATGAATTTTATCAGTGACCTTTTACTGTAACCGTAAAAGACGGAGTCTCCCTAGATGTGGTGTTCCGGCGACACCGCGTTCACGTTACATCGAATTGCCGGAGGGGGTGTCTTCGTCTTCGGCTTCTTCCTCGGCGGTGCGTTCGAGGGACAGGGTCAGGCCAGGCTGTTCCTCGTCCCCGTCCTTACCGGCAGCTTCGCCGAGGGTGACCTGAAGGCGAAGGTTGTTGGCGGAATCTGCGTTTTTCATGGCTTCATCGAGTGTGATCTTACCTGCTCTGTAGAGCTTGATCAGTGCCATATCGAACGTTTGCATGCCGGCGGGAGCGGATTTCTGCATCACTTCCTTGAGCCCGGAGATATCGCCGCGCTTGATGCGCTCCTCCACGGTCGGCGAACCCAGCAGTATCTCGATGGCCGCGGCGCGTTTGTCGTCAACGGTGGGGATGAGGCGCTGTGAAATCATGCCGCGCAGATTGAGCGAAAGATCCGAGAGAATCTGCTTGTGTCGCTCCTCGGGGAAGAAGTTGAGGATACGGTCGATGGCCTGGTTGGCGTTGTTCGCATGCAGCGTGGACAGGCAAAGATGGCCGGTTTCGGCAAAGGCCAACGCATGTTCCATGGTCTCCATGTCACGAATCTCGCCGATCAGTATCACGTCGGGCGCCTGGCGCAAAGTGTTCTTCAGGGCGTCGTGGTATGAATCGGTGTCGGTTCCTACCTCGCGCTGATTGACCAGGCACTTCTTGTGCCGGTGCACGAACTCGATGGGATCCTCAATGGTGATGATATGCCCCGAGCTGTTGCTGTTGCGGTGATCGATCATGGCAGCGAGCGTGGTGGACTTGCCGGAACCGGTGGCGCCGACGACGATGATCAGCCCGCGCTTGGTCATGATGACGTCGGTCAGCGCCTTTGGCAGGTTGAGGTCCTGCGCCGACGGTACTTCCGCCTTGATATTGCGGATGACCATGGCAAGGTTGTTGCGCTGCTTGAAGATATTGACGCGAAAACGGCCAACTCCGGGCCGGCTCAGCGCCAGATTCATTTCCGGCTTTTTCTCGAACGCCGCCTGTTGTTCCTCGTCCATGATGGTGCAGGCGATTGCGCGGATTCTGTCGGGCGTAAGCGGTTCGCGATCAATGGCTTTGAGCTGCCCCTGAAACTTGGCGGCGGCGGGTGCGTTGACTGTCAGGTAAAGATCGGAACCGTCCCTGGATGCGAGTATTTTCAGAAATTCTTCGAAATCCATACTGTCATCCCGTAAGCCAGATAGTGTCTGGGCAGCACACTATGGCCTGCGCGTGGTGAAAAATGTGGACGAGTCGACAATTTTGGTTTTCTGACCCAAGCAGGTGGCTTTGCGCATGGGGTAGGGCGGAAAAGCGCAGCGCCTTCCGCCGTATGACAAGGTTCGTTCCTGCTGTTTCAGCCCTGCCGGGAGCTTTTCCGACGCCTTGATACGGCGGAAGGCGCTGCGCTTTTCCGCCCTACCTGGACACCGGGGACATCACCGAAAGCTGAGCGCCCGAAAATCTGAGGGGCCGGAGGGGAGGGGCTGGTTCCGGACCGTCGGCGGCAGGGATGCCGCCGTCGAGCGTACAGGGATGTATTCACAGCGTGTCCGGAACCAGCCCCTCCCCTCCGGCCCTCCCGAGATCCGTAAGCCACTGACGCAGAACCACAAAACAAGCGACATGGAGAGCCAACGCGCGGACCAACGGGCCCGGGCGCTTGCCCTACACTCCTCGCGGCACGGTCTGCGGTTCGACGAATTCGAACAGACCCTCAAGGCCGCCTTCACGGCCGTAGCCCGATTGCTTCATGCCGCCAAACGGCGCTTCCGGGGCAGGGCCGGTGCCGGTGTTGTGGCCCACGTGGCCGAATTCCAGACGGGCGATGACGCGCCCGGCGCGGTTCTCGTCGCGGGTGAAGAAATAGGCGGCAAGGCCGAACTCGGTCTCGTTGGCCAGCCTGATGGCCTCTTCCTCGCGTTCAAAGCTGACGATCGGCACCAGCGGACCGAAGGTCTCCTCCCTCCAGCAGGCCATCGCCGGCGTCGCGCCGATCAGCACCGTGGGCGGGAAGAAGCCGCCCCAGTTGGTCTTCAGCGGCGCCGGCAGCCTGCCGGCGAGCAGCCGGGCACCGTTGTCCAGGGCATCCTCGACATGGCGGCGTACCTTCTCGAAGCCCTTGCGGTCGATCAGCGGGCCGACATCGGTGTCCGGCTCCAGGCCATCGCCCAACTTCAACTGCTCGACGCGCTCGCGGACCTTGTCCGCAAACGCCTCGGCGACCGATTGCTGCACCATGACGCGGTTGGCGCACACGCAGGTCTGACCGCCGCCGCGGAACTTGTTGGCCATGAGATTATCCGCGGCGGCATCGAGATCGGCATCGTCGAACACGATGTACGGCGCATTGCCGCCGAGTTCCAGGGTCAGCTTCTTGATCTGCGGCGCGCCTTTCTCGATAAGTGCGCGGCCGACTTCCGTGGAACCAGTAAAGCTCACCACCCGCACGTCCGCGTTCTCCAGCAGGGCATCGCCGATCGGCCCGGCGGCGCCGGTCACCATGTTGACCATGCCGGCGGGTAGTTTGACCACATCGTGGAGCAGGCTGAACAAGGCGATCATGGTCAGCGGCGTCTTCGACGACGGCTTGATCACGCTGGGGCAGCCGGCCGCCAGCGCAGCGGACAGCTTCTTGGCGATCATGCCGATCGGGAAGTTCCACGGCGTCACCAGCCCCACCACGCCGGCCGGGCGATAATGCACGGTCCAGGAGCAGCCGCGCGGCCGCTCCTGCAACTGGCGCGGTGCCAGCGCGTCGAGATTGTTTGCCGCAAAGCTGAAGAAACCGGCCGCGTAGTCGGCTTCCGCCTGAGCTTCCTTCCACGGTTTGCCGTGCTCCATGGTCAGAATGCGGCCGATCTCCTCGCGGTTGTCGGTCAGTGCGCGCGCGATGTCGTGCAGCCACCGTTTGCGCGTGTCCAGGCTGGCCGGCTCGCCGAGCGCCGCATAGGCGGCGTCCACCGCGCGGTCGGTCTCGGCCTTGCCCATGTTGGGGACTTCGGCGAGCAGCTCGCCGTCGACGGGGTTGTAGACGGCCAGCCGTTCATCGCTGTCGGCATCGACCCACGTGCCGTTGATGTAACCGTTGAGGTTGCGAAGGAGGGGGGATTCGATCATGGCTATAACGTCTCGTGTTCGGGGTTGATTGGTCGCGTTAACGCGGATCGGGCCGTTTGTCCGTCAGCGGACGGGCCATCTGATACGCGTGGGCGGCGCGCAGCACCAGCGCATCCTGATGGCGGCCGCCGACCAGTTGCAGCCCAATGGGAAGCCCGGCACTGGTGAAGCCGCAGGGAACGGAGCAGGCCGGCTGGCCGGTCATGTTGAACGGGTATGTGAATGGCGTCCACGTGGGCCAGCGTGGGTGGTGCCAGCCCTCGGGTACTTCCACGCCCGCCTTGAAGGCGGGAATGGGCAGGCTGGGAGAGAGCAGCAGGTCGTAACGTTCATGAAACATGTTCATGTGTTCGATCAGTGCGGCGCGTTCATTCTGCGCACCCAGGTAGTCGAGCATGCTGAGCTTTTCCGCCCATGCAGATACTTCGACCAGACCCGGGTCCATGCGTTCCCGTTGTTTCGGGCCGAGATCGCGCATGGCATTGGCCGCGCCCCCGTAGAAGAGGATGTTGAAGGCTTCCAGCGGGTCGCGGATGTCCGGATCGACTTCCTCGACGATCGCGCCGAGTTCCTGGAACGCGGTGGCCGCCTGCTTCACGGACGCGGCGATCTCCGGGTGCACGTCCACATAGCCGAAGCGCGGGCTGAAGGCGATGCGCAGGCCGCGCACACCTTTGTTCAGGCCGACCAGGAAATCCTCGCTTGTGGAGGGCAGCGTCGTGTCCTGAGGGGCGCTCTCGGCCATGACATTGAGCAGCAGGGCTGTGTCTTCCACGGTCCAGGTCATTGGGCCGGGGTGGGCCAGCGCGCCGAACGGGCTCTGCGGCCAGATCGGGCAGCGCCCCTGGGTCGGCTTGTGGCCGACAACACCGGTAAACCCGGCGGGGATGCGAATGGAGCCGCCGGCATCGGTGCCCAGTGCCAGCGCGGCCATGCCCAGGGCGATGGCCGCGGAACTACCGCCGCTGGAACCCCCCGGCGTCTTGTCCGGATCCCAGGGGTTGCGGGTAATGCCGCATAGCGGGCTGTCGGTGATGCCTTTCCAGCCGAACTCGGGAGTAGTGACCTTGCCCATCGGCACGAAGCCGTTGCGCCGCAATGCGGCAATGGCCGGGGCGTCTTCCTCCACGGGCGTGTCGGGGATGGTGTGGGAGGCCTTGCGGTTGAACCAGCCCCTGGTCATGAACACATCCTTGATCGCGGTCGGCACGCCGTCCACCAGGCCCTTCGGTTCGCCGCGGCGCCAGCGGGCCTCGGATTCACGGGCGGCGGCCAGGGTGACCTCTTCGTCCACCAGGCAATAGGCGTTGACCACGGGGTTGTACCGCTCGATACGTTGCAGGCAGGCCTTGGCCGTATCAACAGGTGAGAGATCTCCGCGGCGGTAGGCTCGCAGCATGTCCATGGCCGTCATGTCGGCTATCTGGGTATCGCGCATCTCACTCCACTCCTAAAGGCCCCGGGCGGGCCGGCTTTATTCAGGACGCCGCGTAACCCCGCTGCTTGTCCACGAGGTTTTCAAGAGACTGGCCACGCTGGTAGCGGCGGAAATTGTTGATGAACTGCTCGGAAAGCGCCTCGCGCCAGCCTTTTACATCACCCGCCATATGGGCGGAGATGATGACGTTGGGCATGCCCCATAGAGGGTGGGCGGGAGGTAGTGGTTCCTGCTCGAAGACGTCCAGTCCGGCGCCGGCAATTTCGCCGCTTTCCAGCGCCTGCACCAGGGCCTCGGTCTGCACGATGGGGCCGCGGCCGATGTTGATGAACCGGGCACTGGGCTTCATGCGCCTGAATGCCTCGGTGCCGAACAGGCCGCGGGTATCGTCGGTGAGGGGGGCCGCGACGATCACGTAATCGTAGTCCGGCAGCAGGTCCGGGAGATCCGCGGAGGCGTAAACACGGTGGAAATCCGGGTCGTTGTCGCGGGCGCGGCGAGCGACTCCGGATACGTCCATGCCCGCGCCATTCAGCAGCCTGCCGATCTGTCGGCCTATGGAGCCCGCGCCGACCACCAGGGCCCGGCTGTCCTGGATGCGTTCGGTTTCCCGGTGTTTCCACGCGCGGTTGATCTGAAGGCGCAGCGACTGAGGGAAATCCTTGGCGAAGCACAGCACCAGACCAAGTACGAATTCCGCGATCGGCCGGTCGAAAATGCCACGCGCATTGGTGACGGGGATGTCGCTGTTACGGATCGGCTCGATCATCAGCGCGTCGACGCCGGCGCTGGTGGCATGTATCCAGCCGATGTGATGCCGGGAAGGCCAGCAGTCGGCGAGCAGGCCGGTGCGAAAGTCGGTTACCAGCAGAATATCCGCTTCCGGCAGGTTTGCCAGCAGGGTTTCGCGGCTGTCCGTCAGCCGCAGATCCGCTTCACCGCGCAACGGCTCGAGCCCCGGAGGCCAGTCTTCGCCGGCTGCCGTCAGCACCGCGATGATCGGTTTCTGCCGCATTGTTCCTCCGCGTTTTCGGATGTCTGCCCGGACACCGACACTGGACGTTAACGATGCCATGGCAGGCCCGTCAACAAGCAAGATTGTGCCGCTCGCCGAGGGGCACCGGCAGCGTGTCCCGGCAGGGCTTGACCGGAGCATTCCACGCAGATCATAGTCGATGCACGGGCGCTATTGTTGACGGTTTCCGCACATCACCGTTTACACGTGAGGTGGTTAGAGATGGCTGTGAATCCGGAGGAACACGATCTCTCGGAAGTGGAGGAACTGGAAGATGCGAGCTGGAGTCCGGCGCTTCGTGCCATCCCGGTCGCCGGCATCCGCAAGATGGTGAATCTGGCGGCCACCATGGATAACGTCATTCATCTATCCATCGGCCAACCCAATTTTCCGACACCGGCGCATATCGTTGAGGCCCATATCGAGGCCCTGCGCATGGGCCATACCGGCTACACCATGGACGCCGGCCTGCCGGAGCTGCTGGACGCACTGGCTCAGTACTACAGCAAGCGCTACGGCCGCCCCCTCACGCCGGACAACATTCTCGTCACCACCGGGGCGACCGAGGCCATGTACCTCGCGCTAACCGCCACCTCGGCACAGGGACGGGAGTTCATCGTCGCCGACCCCACTTTTCTGCTCTACGCGCCGCTGATCCGCATGAACGGTGGCGAGGTGAAGTACATCCCCACCCGTGCCGAGCACGGCCATCAGCTCGATCCGCAGGAAGTGATCGACAGTATGAGCATGAGCACCTACGGCATCGTGCTCAATTCGCCGAGCAACCCCACCGGCACGATTTACCCCAGGGAAACCATCGAGGCCATCTGCGAGGAGGCTGCCTATCGGGGAATCTACGTGTTCAGCGACGAGGTGTACGACCACCTCATACTGGACGACATGGAGTACCCCAGCGTACTGCGCCACTCCACCGATCTGGACAACATCATGGTGGTGTCCAGCTTCTCCAAGACCTACAGCATGGCCGGACTGCGCATCGGCTGGATTATCTCCAGCCAGGGCGCCATCAAGAAGTTGCGGCGCTACCACATGTTCACCACCACGGTGGCCAATACCCCCGCGCAATGGGCCGGCGTGGCGGCACTCCAGGGTGACCGCTCGTGTATTGACGACATGGTGGCGGACTATGCCCGCCGCCGCGATCGCCTTGTGCAGCTGGTGGCCGATACGCCGCATCTCAACGGTTACTGGCCGCAGGGGGCGTTCTACATGTTCCCGTCCCTGCCGCCCAACGTCAGCGCCAACCAGGTGTGTATGCGCCTGCTGCGGGAGACCGGGGTCTGCATGGTGCCGGGTGATGCCTTCGGCGAGTCCTGCCACAACTCGATCCGCATCAGCTATTCCACATCCATGGAAATGCTTGAGGAAGCGTTCCAGCGGATCATTCCGTGGATGGAAAAACAGAAAATCTGACTCGCCTGCTGCCGCGCGCCAAATGGAAGAGGATCACCACCATGACCAAGCCCGTGCTCACGGCGCTAACGGATGGCGTAATGACGATTACGCTGAACCGGCCGGAAAAGCGCAATGCCCTGACCTCGGAGATGTACGGGTTGATCCGTGATGGGCTGACCGCCGCCCGCGAAGATCCGGCCACGCGTGTGGTGGTCATCACGGGGGCCGGCGACAGCTTCACCGCCGGCAATGATCTACAGGGCTTCGCCTCCCTGGAAACGCCTGGAGAGGGGGGAGGCAAAGCCGCGATCTGGCAGCTCATGGACATCATGATCGACTATGAAAAGCCGGTAATCGCCTCCGTGCGCGGTCCGGCCGTCGGTATCGGCACGACATTGCTGCTGCACTGTGATCTGGTGATTGCCGGCGAGGGTGCGCGCTTCGCGCTGCCGTTTACCCGCCTGGGGCTGGTGCCCGAGTTTGGGTCCTCCATGCTGTTGCCGTTGCTGGGCGGGCGGCTGCGCGCCGCCCATACCCTGTTGCTGGGAGAGAGCTTCGGCGTGGACTGGGCGCGAGAGCTGGGTCTGGTCTCGCAGGTGTGCGCCGATACCGAGCTCGAACAGGTGACCCTGGAGCGGGCCGGTGCCCTGGCTGCACTGCCTCCCCGGGCACTGCGCGAAACAAAACGGCTGATCAACAGTCCGGCATTGCGGGAACAGCTGCACAAGGTCATCGAGATGGAAGCCGAGGCATTCAGGAAAGGGTTGGCCAGCGAGGAACACAAGGAGGCGGTAGGTGCCTTCTTCGAAAACCGCCCTCCGGACTTCGGCCGCTTCCGCTGAGGTCACACGGCATCGGCGGCCTTGCATCCTGAACGCAGGCTGCGGACAATCCGCTATCCCGATCCCGGGCCGCTTCCGGAGTGCGTAATGGACGATATCAGCACCCTGCGTCGTATACTCGCCACCACCCGCACCATTGCCGTGGTCGGCCTGTCCGCGGACTGGTACCGCCCCAGCTATTTCGCCGCCAAGTACATGCTCGATCACGGCTACCGCATCATCCCGGTGAATCCGAAATACCAGGAGGTGCTTGGCCAACGCTGTTATCCGGACCTGCGCGGCATTCTCGAACCGGTGGATATGGTAGATGTGTTCCGGCGCAGCGAAGACGTGCCGCCAATTGCCGAGGACGCTATCGCCATCGGCGCGAAAACGCTCTGGATGCAGTTGGGCGTGGTCAACGAGGACGCCGCGCATCTGGCGCGCGAGGCCGGTCTGGAGTTCGTGATGAACCGCTGCGTGAAGATCGAACATGCCCGGCTGTTCGGCGGCCTCAACTGGATGGGCGTCAACACCAGGGTGATTTCGGCGAAGCGCCCCCGATACATCGTCAACTAAGCGAGCGATCCATGGCGGACCGTGAATTTGGCATTGAAACCCTGTGCCTGCATGCCGGGCAGATCCCCGACGCGGCCACCGGCGCCCGCGCCGTGCCCATCTACCAGACCACGTCCTTCGTGTTCGACAGCGCCGACCACGCGGCCAGCCTGTTCAACCTGCAGACCTTCGGCAATATCTATGGGCGCATGAACAACCCCACCACGGCCGTGCTGGAGGAGCGAATTGCCGCGCTGGAGAAGGGGCGGGCAGCGCTCGCCGTGTCCTCGGGCATGGCCGCGCAGATGACGGCGCTGCTGACGCTCTGCGAGGCCGGCGATCATATCGTTGCCTCCCGCACCTTGTACGGTGGCACCTACAGTCAGCTCAACGTCACCTTCCGCAAGCTGGGCATCGGCACCACCTTCGTCGATCCGCACGATCCGGAGAATTTTCGCAAGGCCATTACGCCCGCGACGAAGTGCCTGTATGCCGAAACCATCGGCAATCCACTGGGCAACGTGCTGGACATCGACCCGATAGCCGCCATTGCCCACGAGGCCGGTCTGCCGCTGGTGGTGGACAACACCCTGGCCAGCCCGCACCTCTGCCGGCCCATCGAACATGGCGCCGACATCGTGGTGCATTCGGCGACCAAGTTCATCGGCGGTCACGGCACGACCATGGGTGGCGTGATTGTGGAATCCGGCAAATTCCCCTGGGACAACGGCAACTTCCCGGGCATGCTGGAACCGTCGGACGGCTATCACGGCGTGCGCTTCTACGAAACCTTCGGCGATTTCGCCTTCGTTACCAAGGCCCGGGTGGAGACGCTTCGTACCCTGGGCGCCTCGCTTTCGCCGATGAATGCCTTTCTGCTGCTGCAGGGCGTGGAGACGCTTCCCATTCGCATGGAGCGGCACTGTTCCAATGCCCTGGGCGTGGCGGAGTTCCTGCTGGCACACCCGCTGGTGAACTGGGTGAAATACGCCGGCCTGGCGGACAGCCCCTACTTCGATCTTGCCGGCAAGTATCTGCCCCGCGGCGCCGGTGCGGTGTTTACGTTCGGCATCAAGGGTGGCCATGAAGCCGGCGTGCGGTTTATCGAGCATTGCCAGTTTCTAAGCCATCTGGCGAATGTCGGTGACGCCCGCAGCCTGGTCATCCACCCGGCATCCACCACGCATCGTCAGCTCGACGAGGAGCAGCAGGCCACCGCCGGCGTCAGCCCGGACATGATCCGCCTGTCCATCGGCATAGAAACCCTGGACGACATCCTCTGGGATGTGGATCAGGCCCTGGTTGCCGCCAGCCGGTAACGCTGCCGCGAAACCCGGGCTCTCAGGAGCTGGGCGGCGTGTTTATCCAGACGACGCGTGCCAGTGTGTCCCCCGGGTTACGGTAGCTGTGCGGAAGATCGGAGCGGAAAAAGAATGAATCTCCGGTATTCGCCAGATAGGTTTCGCCAGCCACGCACAGCTCCAATGCGCCTTCCAGCACCAGGCCGACTTCTTCGCCGTCATGGTTGATGGCTTCGCGGCAGTAGCCGCCCGGCTCGATCATGTGGATATTGCCCTGCAGCAATAACCCGGGCGCGTGCGGAATGAGGCGTTCCAGTTGAATGCCGTGACCGCGGCGAAACTGGTTCGTGGTGATGAGCGGCCGCTGCGCCGCGCGGGTTACCACGCTGCGGTCAGGTTCTCCAACCGCGAACAGGGTGGCCATATTGGTCCCCAGGGCACCGCAGATCCGATGCAACATGGTGATGGACGGATTGGCCTTGCGGTTTTCGATCTTCGATAGCGCACTGACCGAGCAGCCGATGCTGGTCGCCAGCGCCCGCAGTGTCAGACCACGCGTCATGCGGGCATGCTTGATGCGCAGCCCGACTCGGGAATCGTCTCTGGCGGGTTCTTCGGTTTTGACAACTGTTTTGTGCAACAGGGTGACCATGCCGTCTCTTTGCCTCCTGCGTAATGCCCGACGGCCGTTCTTGTTCGGCTGCCAGACTGTGACGTTAATCCATGTCGGTGAGACTCAGGGAGCATCCGTCACTGTGTAATGACGATGTTCGACAGGATATTTCCCTGATGACATACCCTTCACATTATTTCTCACTTGCTTGCGCAGTCAATCACCTGTTTTCCCTCGCATGTGAACGTGTGTTCATTGACGGCTTTGCGACCTGTCTCTAATGTGAATGCCATCACAGAAAAACAATTAAATGCCGGGTTCAGGGATGCTGCGGGCGGATTGTCCCACGAATTGCCACGGAATACCCGCGCGCGTGCCGATCAGAACTGAGGAACCGCCACGATGTCCCCCCGTTGGCTGCTGGCCTGCCTGCTGCCCATGATGGCAGCCTGTCCGTTACTTGCGCTGGCGCAGTCGTCCGCTCCGCCCCGGACCTATGTGGTTGAACCCGGCGATACCCTGTGGGAGCTTGCCGAGCGTTTCTACGGAGACCCCCTGGAATCCTGGCGGCTGTGGATGTATACCCCTGGGCTGATAAACCCTCACCGGATTTTTCCTGGCGAGATCATACATATCGCCCCCCTGGACGCGGAGCCGCCATCGCCGCGGATCACGCCGGTGCCGCGTCTGCGTCGTCCGCGGCCTACCACGGCCGTCGCCGAACCGGGTCCGCTTTGGCGGGCCCATCTGGACGTGACCGGTCAACCGGGAACGGATCGCAGCCTGGGCGGTGCGTCGCTGGTGCTGCCGCTCTGGCAGGACGAGCGCAGCCTGCTGTTTCTGGATGTGCGGGGCATCACCGATGATCAGGACAATTACGAGGGCAACATCGGCCTGGCCTACCGGGAGATGCGGGACTCGGGCTGGAACCTTGGCGGATACGGTTTTGTGGATGTGCGCCGCTCGGCTTTCGACAACGTCTTCTATCAGGCCACGTTAGGTGCCGAGGCGTTGTCCCTGGACTGGGATCTGCGCGCCAATGTTTACATTCCGCTGGGCAGTAGCGATCAGCGCGTCCAGCGCGGAGAGGACGTTACCTTCTCCGGCTTTCGCAACCAGAACCCCGAGCTGATCGGCGGCAACCTGGCGATTCGCACAACCGTGGATGCCATTGGCAATGTCGTGGACGTGCGGGAGCAGGTGCTGGCCGGCATTGACGCCGAGGTCGGTTACCGGTTGCCGGTGTTTCCGGCGCGGGGAGATCAGGATCTGCGCGTCTTTGTCGGCGGGTATCATTTCGATGCGTCCGGGGTGGATGCCGTCAGCGGCCCGCGCGCCCGCCTCGAATACCGGCTGTACGATCTTGCCATTCTGCCGACCGGGTCCCGTTTGACCGCCGGTGTCGAGGTGCAGCGGGACGATCCCCGGGGTACGCAGGGTTTCGGCGTACTGACCCTGCGCGTGCCGCTTGGCCGTGACCAGCGTGTCATGGGTGCCCGGGAGCGTCGGATGGTGGATCCGATCATACGGGATGTGGACATCGTCAGTGCTGTGAAACGGGCGGTCGGCGGCAGCATCAATGAGGAGCGGGAGTATCTGCAGGAGGCCCTGAACGATGGCACCGGGCAGGCCATCCGCAATGTGGTGCTTGTCGATTCAGATCAGAATCCGGCTGCGGCGCTCAGCGGTGCCGGCGCGGGCACCATGGTGGTCGTGGATGACACCGGCGGTCCTGTGCTGATGGGCAACCAGATCATCTTCGTGGAGGCCGGGCAAACCCTGGTCGGAGGCGGACATCAGCTTGTCATTCGAGGTGCCGACGACGGCCAGACACAGACCTATACGACGCCGGGGGCCAGGCCCACGATCGAATCCACCGCCCTGGATGTGGTCTCCATGGACAGCAATTCCTACGTTGGCGGGTTGACTGTTGACGGTGGCGGTGCCAGCACCGGCATCGGGACGTCCAGCGGCCGGAGCAACATCCATATTGTCGATAACGAGATTGCCGGTTCCGGCATCAACGGCATCGCCATAGGCGGCAATAACGGCGCTGTGGTCGTTCGCGGAAACACGATCAATCTTGATGACAACGCGGCGGGAATCGAAGTCGGTGCCGGCAGTTCCGGCGTGGAGATTCAGAACAACACGCTATCCGGAAGCGCGCTTGTTCAGGGGCACGGCATCAGTCTTCGACAGAACGTGCGGCAGACGCTCATCGAGAACAACCTGATCTCGGGCGGCGGCAGCGGCGTAGTGATCGCCTCTCAGGGTGCCACCGATATCATTCTTCGCGACAACACCATCGAGGACGTGCAGCAGCATGCACTGCATGTGACCGGTACCTCGGGCGATATCTCCATGCGCGTGGACGATAACCGTTTTCAGGGTACCGCCGGCAGCGATCTGATACGGATTGCGCCCGGAGACTATTCCGGCGCCGGCAACAGCAGCGACGTTGTCCTGGACGCGGCGGACACCCTCTGCAGCAGAAGCGGCCCGGCGGCGGAATATACCGGGCTGGGATTCACGTTGACTCCGGACGGGGAATCGGCCAATCAGTGTGGCGATAGTGCGCCGTAGGGGGGGTGTGGAGTGTGGACGCGCAGAGCGTGCTGGCGGACAGCGGCTATACCGGTCAGTTTCTTTGCCCGATCCATCCCGTCCAGCCACGGGAGCTTGATACCGAGCACCTCACGGTAGAGAAACAGAATGGCACTCAATGCTTGATTTTGAGTAGAGGCTGCAACATTGTCGTGATTAGCAAGATACGACAGGAATGCCTCAACCTCTGTCGCGCCCATGCTGACCGGGTGACGTTTACCGTGGAACAGAATGAACCGCCGAATCCAGCCGACGTACGCCCTCTCGGTGCGGATGCTGTAGTGCCGATAGCGGATGCGCTCGCGCACCTGATCCAAGAGCCGAGGTTTACCACCCATGGCGTATATCCCTTTCTATTAACATCGTGTGTATGCTGGTCTGGGGCGCGTAAAATCAGTAGGTTGTGCCGGTGGGGATGTCATTAGGATTATTTCCGCACGGAAAGCCACAGCCAACGA
>JBBDNK010000034.1:120842-259265 GCA_040877625.1 Aquisalimonadaceae bacterium | reverse complement strand
CACCGACCGGCCAGAATAGTTGTCGCCGACCGGCCAAAGTTGTTGACGTTAGATACCGATGGCCGGCCCGATGTCCCGCTTATAGATCGAACGCACCTGCCGGGGGGTATGCCCCTGCCCGTGATCCTCTAGCCGGCCGCAGTACAAGTTGAACAGGTCTTCAACCGTCCCCAGCTCCCGGGCGTGTCGGGCAAGGGCGCGTTCTTTTGCGCTGGCCTGGTCGCGTTGCTCTATCGGGTCCAATCCCGCCGCCAGCAGCTTTCGCGCATCGCGGCAATGCTCGCGCCCCTGCGCCAGCGAAACCGAGGGATAACCCCCCAGCGCCATCGTCCGCCGCTTCCCGGTTACCGGGCTCGTATAGGCAACCAGAAAACTCCGGGCGCCGCTGGGTAGAATCTGAATACCAAAGCCTTTCAGAGTTCGGTCCGCTGATCCCTCGAAGTAGC
Source organism: Aquisalimonadaceae bacterium (assembly GCA_040877625.1). GTDB lineage: Bacteria > Pseudomonadota > Gammaproteobacteria > Nitrococcales > Aquisalimonadaceae > Methylonatrum. The sequence goes on along the minus strand of JBBDNK010000034.1, from coordinate 258,819 downwards.
GCTTCGGGGACCGGTTCGGTGTGGGAAGTGCTTTGATTCGTGCGTCTGTCCAACCGCCCATTAGCCTATTCTCCGGTTTCTCTAGCAGCCCTTAGCAGCGTTCGTAGCAGCGTTGCGGGTGGAGTAGTTTGTAGTAGCATGGAGTAATTAGCAGCACTTGTAGCACGCAATTCGCCAATTTCACAAGGGTTATTGGCAGAAACTGAGTGACTGCGGAGCAGATAGGCGGACGCGTTTGCGTGACTGTTAATCACTGGGTCGGCGGTTCGAGCCCGTCCCGGGGAGCCATACAGATCGAGGGCCTAGGTGATTACCGCCTAGGCCTTTTTCAGTACTCCCGTCCTTTTCTTCAACGGTCGGTAGGCGCGTGTTAAGCGTTTCTGCAATCTCCATTGTACGCTTGACGTATAACGCTTATCGTTATACTGTGTGCCCATGATCAAGAGCTTCGCCAGCAAACACACACAAGCGCTCTTTGAAGGTCGGCACGTCCCGCAGTACCAGGTGTTCCGGCGTCAGGCAGAACGGAAGCTGCAGATGCTGGACTCGGCGACAACACTGGACTTTCTCCGCTCACCGCCCGGCAACCGCCTGGAAGCGCTGAGAGGAGACCGGCAAGGCCATTACAGCATCCGCATCAATGGCCAATGGCGCCTGTGCTTTCTGTGGCAGGACGGCGATGCTCATAACGTTGAAATCGTGGACTACCACTGAGGAGGCCACTGGCATGTCACATAATGGAATGCGCCCGATTCATCCCGGCGAGATCCTGCGCGAGGACTACCTGGCGCCGCTTGGCCTGAGTGTCAACGCGCTGGCCACCTCCCTGCGCGTCCCCTCGACGCGGCTGCACGAAATCACCCGTGAGCGGCGGGGCATTACGGCTGATACCGCCTTGCGGCTGGCCCGCTACTTCGGTGGCGATGCGCAGTCGTGGCTCAATCTTCAGGCCGCCTATGAGCTTCGCAAGACCGAGAACGAGGCCGGGGAGCGTATTGCCAGGGAAGTTGAGCCACACGTAGCTTGATCACCTTTGGCATATCTGCAAACAAACGCATCGGCAGCATCTTCTCCATCTGCCGAGCGGCTCCCTCCCGCTGCTCCACTTCAAGTTTAACCACGTCGGTCTGTGACAACACGTTGACGGGCCTCTGATCAGCACCTAGATTGCGGCCTCCCCAACAAAAAAGGTGCCGATAGACTCATGACCATTAGCGCCTGGTTCCTGCTCGTGGGTGGCCTGCTGCTGGCGATGGGGCTAACTTCCGATTTCCTGCGCCGGCTGCCCGTCACCAGCGCCATGTTGTATCTCGCCGTCGGCATCATCATCGGCCCCACGGTTCTGGGGCTGTTCCACTTCAACCCGCTCAAGCAATCCGCCCTCCTGGGCATGATAACGGAGCTGGTGGTACTTCTGTCGCTGTTCACCGCCGGCATAAAGATGCCGGTACCGATGGACATGAACCGCTGGCGCTTTTCCCTGTTGCTGGCGGTGGTCGGCATGATGGTAACGGCAGCTCTGGTCGCGCTCTACGGCTACTACGCCCTGGGCCTTTCGCTGGGCGCTGCCGTGCTGCTGGGCGGGCTGCTGGCGCCCACGGACCCGGTGCTGGCGACGGAAGTCCAGGTGCGCCACCAGGGTGATCGAGACCGCCTGAGATTCGGCCTGACCTGCGAGGCAGGTATCAACGACGGCACGGCCTACCCGGTCGTGATGCTTGGCCTGGGGCTGCTCGGCGTGCACGAACTGGGCGGCGGGTTCCGCTGGTTGGGGGTGGATCTACTCTGGGCAACCGCCGCAGGCGTCCTCATCGGTATTGCCTTCGGGGTTCTGCTTGGCAAGGTCGTCTGGGCACTCCGCCGCCGCTACCCGGGTCTTCAGATCATGGACGACTTCCTTGGTCTGGGGTTGATCGGTGCGGTATACGGCGCCTGCACCCTGGTGGAAGCGGGCGGTTTTCTGGGCGTATTCTTTGCTGCCGTGGCTCTGCGCCAGACCGAGCAGCGGCTGCTCGGCCGAAAACCGGAATCCACGCGACTGCAGGCCGAGCCGAGCGGCGTGGAACCGGCCACGCGTCCACCCGCACGGTTCACCGATGGCTCACTGCACTTCAAGGAACAGCTTGAGCGGCTCTCCGTGGTGGTGCTCATCCTCATTATCGGCGGCACTCTGTTCCTGGATTCCTGGAGCTGGCGCGCAGTCGGACTCGCCGCCTTCCTGTTCCTGGTGGCGCGGCCCATCGGGGTTCATGTAAGCGCCCTGGGTACGCGCACACCAGTGCGCCACCAGCGTATGGCGGCCTGGTTCGGCATCCGCGGCATAGGCTCGCTGTTCTACCTGATGTTGGCCATACAGGCGGGCATCCCGGAAGAACTCGCCCTTGAGCTGATTCATCTGACGCTGATCGTGGTCACACTGTCCATCCTGGTCCACGGCGTCAGCGTGAAGGCAGCCATGGAACGTTACGCCGGCCTTGCAGCCACCGCCGGACCGTCGTAGAGCCGCCCCGGGCTCAAGAGCCCCACGCACTGTCCCAGCAGGCCGAACGCATGGTGATGGTGAATGCGTCGGAGACCGTGGATTCCTCATGCTGCGCCAGATACTTATTCTGCAGATTGTATGCATCGCGCTCCAGCTGCGCCCGGCAATCCACGCGTTTGTGCATGCCTGTTTCGTACTGGAGGAAATGTACAAGCTCATGCAGCAGCGCGGATTTGCCGTAGATGCTGTTCAGATCGAGGCCTTCGCGAATATAGATGGTCCGATCCATAAAGCGGTAAATGCCCTCGATGCGCTCGGAGATGCTGGCAATGCGCTCAGGTGTGGCATCCACTGGATTGATGAACAACCGCTGCGCCAGTTCCTTGGTTTCCAGCACCTGCATTTCAGGGATACCGAACTCCGCGCGCCACTCATAATCGGAATTCTGACTGATCCACCAAAGCAGCGGCAAAATCCGTTCGACGGCGATAGTGCGTGCGAGATGCATCTCAAGACCTGTCACCCGCTCAGTCAGGTCACGCGTCTTGGTCCGATGGTGTTGAATCGCCTTGCGTACGGGCGCTTGCTCCTGCTCCAGACGGCCGTCGATCAACTGCACGTCATCTCGAAGTAACGCAAATTCTCGATCAAGTGACAGCGCGATGCTACCTATCCAGAACACGCCCCCCATGATCAGTACTTGCAGAACGCCGAGGGTCAGTCTCACGCTTCTGTGCGTTTTCGCTCCCATATCCGAGTCCCTTTTCTCTCCCTGGCCCAACGCATTTCGATCACGTCTCTAATCTCTCGGGCCTTTGATGTCCATCGGCGGAGAAGGCTCTACCCAAACGTTAATGAGTCAGTGACAGTCTCAACCGGTCTCGTGCGACACGCTCCCAAAAGAACACATCGCTATGATTCCCTGCTTTTCAAATAGTAAAGGTGACGTGGTTCGAAATTCCAAGTATGTGATATGGCTTAAGAAAAATGGACAGATCGGTCCGTTGGCCTATTACTTTCCGGATAGCGACACGCCGCCGACGGCTGTCATGCGGGCCTGGAACTCCGAGTGATGGTGTGAGCAATCGAGGGGATAGATCATGCCGGATGAACAGCAGAAAGCCCGCCGGAGGGCGGGCTTTTGGTAACGAACGCGTATCGACCTACATCATTCGAGAACGATGTTCTGCCGGTTCGCTTCCACCGTTGTGGGACCGATTCCGCTGACATTCAGCAGGTCTTCGACGGACTCGAACCCACCGTTACTTTCCCGATACTCGACGATCGCGGTAGCCCGGGTCATACCCACACCGTTCAATGCCGTGGCAATGGTTTGCGCGTCGGCGGTGTTGATATTGACCGGGGCGGAGTCTGCGTGGACGAGAGAGGAGCTGGAAAACAGGATGCACAGGCCGAACAGCACTGCGCGTACAGCAGAAAATTTCATCGTCATTCTCCTTTTTCGATTTCATCCGTGAAGCGGTGCCCGTCCTGGACCCGCCTGTCCCCATTCCGAGAGGACAGCCGAAAGATTATTCGCCCTGGACACCGGTGTCAAAGGCTTGATCAATTTCCCGATTGATCGCATGCAGCACGGCTACCGGATCACTCGCACGGGTAATGGGCCGGCCGACGACCAGGTAGTCGCTACCTGCACGCAATGCCTCCGCAGGCGTCAGCACGCGGCGCTGGTCGTCCTGCTCGCTTCCTGTGGGGCGTATGCCGGGGGTCACCAGGATGGGGGCATTGCCCAGACTCCGGCGCAACCCCGGCGCTTCCCGGGCCGAGCAGACAACCCCATCCAGGCCCGCATCGACGGCCAGACGGGCCAGTCGCAGAACCTGCCGCTCAACATCCGCCTCGCACCCGATTTCCCGAAGCGTGCCGGCGTCATGGCTGGTCAGCACGGTAACCGCAATAAGCAGCGGCGGCCGAGATGCGCCCAGGACCGCATCCCTCGCCTTTTCCATCATTTCGCGGCCGCCCAATGCGTGTACATTCAACATCCATACACCCAGGTCCGCCGCTGCGCGGCATGCACCCGCTACGGTGTTGGGGATGTCGTGATACTTGAGATCCAGAAAGACGTCGTGGCCCATGTCCACCATACGGCGGACCAGCTCGGGCCCACCGCGCCCGAACAGCTCCTTTCCGACTTTGATACGGCAGTCCTCGGCAGAAAGCCGGTCCGCCAGAGCAAGCGCCTCCTGCGGCTGATCGAAATCCAGGGCCACCACCACCCGGGGTTCGCCGACGGGTACTGTCATTCGCCCTGCACCCCCTGAATGGGCCGTATCATGGCCCAGGATCGACAGCTCGGACAGTGCCAGTGCAAGGTCCGGGCACTGAAACCGCACTGCCTGCAAGTGTATGCCGGCTTGTCGCGCAACAGCTCCGAAAACAGATCGCGCAATACCTGCATTTCTGAATCAGGGCTGCCGTCACGGATTGCCAGATTGAGCTCGATGAGTTGATCCAACCCCCTGACCGAAGGCCGTCGACGTAGCTGCTGGGTCAGATAATCCGCCGCCGCGGCCTCTCCATCCCTTTGACGAATCAGATCCGCCAACAGCAGCATGACGGACACGCCTTCGTATCGATGCTGCACGGATTCCAGAAACTCAATGAACTCCTGTGGCCGCTCAAGCGCTTCGTAGCAGGCCTGCATGGCCGGAAGCACCTCCGGCAGGTACTCAATGTCCTGCTCGGTTATCCGCTGGTATGCCTTTATGGCCTGCCGGTGATGCCCCACGGCCCGCTCGACATTACCCTGGATAATACTGGCCCGGACACAGCCTGGGTGACTGGACAGGGCGCGTTTGAGCAATTGGCGGGTACGGTTGATCTCGCCGGCGTCCCGCGCCTGCTCCGCCTGCTCACAATAGAATTGGGCGATGACGGAACTCATCTGCTGACCGGTTCGGGTCTCCAGTCGGCTAGCCACGGTAATGGCCTTGTCCCACTCCTTCTCGCGCTGATAGATATCCAGCAGGTTATGCAAAGCCGTCTCCACGTGCGCATCCATATCCACGACTTCCGAGAACAGACTCTCGGCGCGATCCAGCAAGCCGGCGCGCAGATAATCCTGACCCAGTTCAAGCAAGGCATAGATGCGTTGTTCACGGCTCAGAGAGGGGCGTGCGATGAGGTTCTGGTGAATGCGGATGGCTCGGTCCACCTCGCCGCGGCGGCGGAACAGATTGCCTAGTGCGAGATGGGTTTCCACGGTATCGGAATCGACTTCCACCATCCGGGTAAAGACTTCGATGGCTTTGTCGGGTTGCTCATTAAGCAGATAATTGAGACCCTGAAAATACTCTCCGTGCAGACTGCCGCGGCCGTCACCACGGCGCGCGTCGCCGCGACGTCCGATAATCCATCCGGACAGGGCGGCAACCGGAAGCAGCAGCCAGAACAGTTCGACCATCTCAGAGTTTGTCTTTTAGCGGCAAACGACGAAGTTCGTTGAGTTCCTTCTCGGTATCAGTTAATCGGCGTCGCAAACGACGCATTTCCCGGGTCCGCGTCATCACCATGGCCAGGCATGCCAGCACGCCTGCAAGGGCACCGATGATGAGGGAGAAGACCAGCAACAGGGAAAGCGGAAGATTCAGTTCGCCAAAATAGTAGTCGACAGCAACAGTATCGGCGTTCAGTAGAGAAAAACTCAGACCGAAGAGCACGACCAGCAGAACAACGATGAAACCGATGATACGGCGCATGGGCATACTCCGTGGCCGAGGTAATTAAATGGACTGGACGCTCTGTCAGGACCGCCCGGCCCCTTCTGCCACATGTATTCCGGTCAGGCGTCCTGTTCCCCGTTGACCCGCAGCCGCAACTGTTTGCCGGGCTTGAAATGAGGAACGTGCTTGCCGGGCAACGCGACCGGCTCACCGGTCTTCGGGTTACGTCCTATGCGGGGAGGCCGGTGATGCAGTGAAAAGCTCCCGAACCCCCGTATTTCAATGCGCTGTCCGGAAGACAGAGCCTCGCTCATGTGTTCCAGCAGCGTCTTTACTGCCAGCTCAACGTCCTTATAGACCAGGTGTTGCTGCCTGGCAGCAATAAGTTCGATCAGCTCGGATTTGGTCATCGTCATGGCGTCCTGAAGATCCTGAACGAGCGAAGAACCCCTAGCGGGTGCGGCAACTTACCACCCATCAACCGCACACTGCGAGCAGTGAAGCCCGCAGTGTGCCTTGGGTGGGATCAACCAGAATCAATCGCTCTTGTTGCTGTCCATCTGCTCCTTGAGCAGATCCCCCAGCGTGGTGGTGCCGGCAGCGCTCGATCGGCTGTAGTCCTGCACCGCCTTGACCTCTTCCTGATAGTCCTTGGCCTTGATGGACAGGCTGATTGCGCGATTCTTGCGATCCACCGCAATGAACTTGGCTTCGACTTCCTCTCCTTCCTTGAGATGCGTGCGGACGTCCTCGACGCGCTCCCGGGCAACATCGGCGGCACGAATGTGGCCTTCGATGCCTTCGCCGAGATCCACAATGGCCATGCGGGCGTCTACTTCCTTGATGGTACCGCGGACGAGGGTGCCCTTGGGATGATCAGCCATCCAGGAGGAGAACGGATCCTGCTCCAGCTGCTTCACGCCCAGGGAGATGCGCTCCCGCTCGGGGTCCACGGACAGCACCACGGCTTCGACTTCGTCACCCTTCTTGAAGTTGCGCACGGCTTCTTCACCGGCATCGTCCCAGGACAGATCCGAGAGGTGGACCAGGCCGTCGATGCCGCCTTCCAGGCCAACGAAGATACCGAAGTCGGTGATGGACTTGATGGCGCCGGCAACGCGGTCGCCCTTGTTGAAGCGCGTGCCGAAATCTTCCCAGGGGTTAGCCTGACACTGCTTGATGCCGAGCGAAATGCGCCGACGCTCTTCGTCGATGTCCAGAACCATGACCTCGACTTCATCGCCGATTCCGACGACCTTGGCCGGGTTGACGTTCTTGTTGGTCCAGTCCATCTCGGATACGTGCACCAGGCCTTCCACGCCTTCTTCGATTTCCACGAAGCAGCCGTAGTCGGTGATGTTGGTGACCTTGCCGTAAACCCGGGTGTTTTCCGGGTAGCGACGGGCAATGTTCTCCCACGGATCCTCGCCGAGCTGTTTGAGGCCGAGCGACACGCGGTTGCGTTCGCGGTCGAACTTGAGCACCTTGACGTCGATTTCCTGGCCGACTTCCACGACTTCGGACGGGTGCTTGACGCGGCGCCAGGCCATGTCGGTGATATGCAGCAGACCGTCGATGCCGCCCAGATCCACGAAGGCACCGTAATCGGTGAGGTTCTTGACGATACCCTTGAGCTGCTGGCCTTCCTGCAGCCGTTCGAGCAGGGCTTCGCGCTCGGCGCTGTATTCTTCCTCGACCACCGCGCGCCGGGACACCACGACGTTGTTGCGGCGCTCGTCCAGCTTGATGACCTTGAACTCCAGCTCACGGCCTTCCAGGTAGGTGGTATCGCGCACCGGGCGGATATCCACCAGCGAGCCCGGCAGGAATGCGCGGATATGCTTGAGGTCGACGGTGAAACCACCCTTGACCTTGCCGCTGATGATGCCGATTACGGTCTCACTGGACTCGTAAGCTTTCTCCAGGAACTTCCACGCGTGAGCACGCTTCGCCTTCTCGCGGGACAGCTTGGTTTCGCCAAAGCCGTCCTCAACGGCATCCAGAGCCACTTCCACGTCATCGCCGACCGCGACTTCCAGTTTGCCCGAGTCCCCATAGAACTCGCTGACCGGAATAACGGCTTCGGACTTGAGGCCGGCATTAACCACAACGTGATCGCCCTGAATGGCGACCACCCTGCCGGTGACGATGGAACCGGGCCGCATATCGGTCTGGGCAAGGCTCTGTTCAAATAGTTCTGCAAAGCTTTCGCTCATGGGTCAGTCGTTCCTAGACGGCAACCAACGGCCGCTGTCTGTGGTTGATGGTTGAAAAAAGCCCAGACCCCAATTGCGAGTGTCCGGAGCGCTTCGTAAAATACTGATAAACAAAAATATCCTGCAACTTACTCTGAACCCGTCCGGCCAATCCGCTGCCGTACCAGTGTCATTACCCGCTGTACCACAGCTTCAATGGCCAGGCCGGTCGTGTCGATGACTTCCGCATCCGACGCCGGCATCAACGGTGCCACCGAACGCGATGCATCACGTTCGTCGCGCTCGGTGATTTCCTGTAAAAGGGTTGAGAGATTACCACTCACCCCCTGTTCCTTCAACTGCTTATGGCGTCTGCGTGCCCGCTCCTCGGCGCTGGCGGTGAGATAGATCTTCACCGTTGCGTCGGGAAACACAACAGTCCCCATATCCCTGCCGTCCGCGACCAGTCCGGGCGGTTTACGAAAATCCCGCTGCCGATCCAGCAACGCGGCCCGCACTTCGGGAATGACTGCGAGCTGGGAAGCGAGGTTGCCCGTCTTTTCGCTGCGCAAGCGCAGCGTCATGTCTACGCCGTCGACAAGCACCATGTGTTCTCCGCCGTCAACGGGCTGGAAGCGCACATCCAGTGCATGGGCGAGCGCCACCAGAGCCTCTACGTCATCGGCGCCGAGGCGGCGCCGATCGGCGGCAACGGCGAGTGCCCGGTAAATTGCGCCACTGTCGAGCAGATACCATCCCAGCGCCTGCTGGACATGACGACAGATCGTGCCCTTTCCGGAACCGCCGGGGCCATCGATCGCGAGCACCGGTGCCGAGACCATCACGCCACCGACTCCCTGGTGGTGCTGATCCGCAGTCCGGCCCGGGCGGCAAACCCGGCAAAGTCCGGGAAAGAGGTGTTCACATTCGCACAGTCGCGGATACGGATGACGCCTTCGGCCTTCAGCGCCGCCATGGCGAAGGCCATGGCGATACGATGGTCACCGTGACTGTCGATCTCGCCGCCCCGCAGCCGCCCGCCCGTGATACTGATGCCGTCCGGTGCCGGCTCGGCTCGGATGCCCAGCGCCTGCAGACCGTCGGCCATGACCGCGATGCGGTCACTTTCCTTGACGCGTAATTCCGCGGCACCGGTCAGCACCGTGGTGCCCTCGGCACAGGCTGCGGCGACAAAGATGGCCGGAAATTCGTCGATGGCCAACGGCACCAGATGCCCGGGGATGCGGATGCCGCGCAGAGAGGAGCCACGCACCTTGATATCGGCCACCGGCTCACCGCCGACTTCACGACGGTTACGCAACTCGATATCCGCGCCCATAAGGGACAGGATATCCAGAACCCCAGTCCGGGTGGGGTTCACCCCCACATGCTCCAGAATGACCTCCGATTGCGGCGCCAGGCAGGCGCCCAGGATAAAGAACGCGGCCGACGAGATATCCGCTGGCACATCAATATTGCCGCCAGTGAGCTGGCTGCCGCCGCGTACACCAACCCAGCCATTGTCTCTCAGCACGGTGCAGCCAAACCCCGCGAGCATACGCTCGGTGTGGTCACGCGTCGCCGCCGGTTCGCGTACCCAGGTCTCGCCGTCGGCATACAGGCCGGCCAGCAGCAGGCACGACTTGACCTGTGCACTGGCAACCGGCATGTCATAACGAATGCCTGTGAGCGGATGACCGCCGCGAACGTGTAGCGGAGCCGTCCCGCCGGCACCTGTCTCGATCACGGCGCCCATCCGTGCCAGCGGTTCGGTAACGCGTTTCATGGGCCGCCGGGACAACGATGCGTCTCCGGTGAGCAGGCTGTCGAAGGATTGACCCGCAAGCAGGCCGCACAGCAGACGCATCGACGTGCCGGAATTGCCAAGCTCCAGCGGGCCGTCTGGCGCTTTCAGGCCGCGCAGACCCACGCCGTGTATGCTCAGGCGGCCATGATCCGGGCCTTCGATTTCCACCCCCATGGCACGGAACGCCGCCAGCGTAGCCAGGGCATCGGCCCCTTCAAGAAAGCCGGTAACCCGGGTCGTGCCTTCGGCAATGGAGCCGAGCATCACCGAGCGATGGGACACGGATTTGTCGCCGGGCACACGGAACCGGCCCTTGAGAATACCGCCGGGCTCGATCTGATAACTCAGATCGCCGCTTGTCGTTGTTGTCACTGAATTCGGTCCATTCATTTATCTGATCCGATCATCCTTCCAGCATGGCCAGAAAACGCTCCCGTGCAGAGCGGGCGTTGGAAAATGCCGTCTTCAGGCGTTCTCCATCCAGGTTGCGCACAGCGTTGGTCAATTGCTGCAAATCCCCGGTATAACGCTCCAGCGCTGCCACCAGTGCATCGCTGTTGGCGAGACAGATATCCCGCCACATCTCCGGATCACTGGACGCGATCCGGGTAAAATCCCTGAAGCCTCCGGCCGCATACCGGAAGATCTCGTCACGGTCACTCCATCGCGACAGGCTGTCCACCAGCGCATAAGCAAGCACGTGGGGCAGATGGGAAGTGGCGGCCAGCACCTCATCGTGGTGATCCACCGCCATCTCCGAGACGCTGGCACCGGCAGCCCGCCAAAGCGCCGCAACCTGTTCCACGGCGTCAGGATCTGTGTCATCCAGCGGCGTGAGTATTACGCGGCGGCCCTGGTAGAGTTCCGGGAAGGCGGCATCCACCCCGCTTTTCTCGGTGCCGGCAATAGGGTGCCCAGGTACGAAACGCGGCAGCTGCGCCCCCAGGGATGCGCGGGCGGCGTCAACCACACTGCCCTTTGCACTGCCGGCGTCGGTCAGCACCGTGTTAGCGTCCAGATGGGGCCCGATCACCCCCATCAGGGAAGACATCACGCGCAGGGGAACGGCCAGCATTACCAGATCCGCGCCGGCAACGGCCCTGACGGGATCTGTTTCGAACCGGTCGATGACCCCAAGCTTAACAGCCCGCTCCAGGTTGGCGGTTCCTCGTCCGCAACCCACGATTTCCCCTACGTGCCCGGCCCGGCGCACTGCCTGGGCAAGCGAGCCGCCGATCAGCCCCACGCCAATGACACACAGACGGGCAATGGGGGGCGGCGCAGAGCTCATGCCGCTCCCACCAGCTGCCGACTCAGGGAGCGCAGAAAGCGTTCATTCTCCGCGGGCAGGCCGACCGTAACACGAAGGAAACCGGGTAAATCGTAATTTGCCACCGGCCGGACGATGATACCGTCCCTGAGCAGTGCTTCATTTATTGCCGCGGCGTTGGGCCCAACCTCGAAACACAGGAAGTTGGCCGCCGAAGGCAGCACACGAAGGCCAAGGGCCTTCAACTCCGCATCCAGCCAGCCACGCTGCTCCCTGTTCAACATCACTGCCTGCCGGATGTATGCCTCATCAGCCAGCGACGCCACGGCGGCGGCTTGCGCCACCGCGTTGACGTTGAACGGCTGGCGAACCCTGTTCAGCAGATCCGCCACATCCCGGTGAGACAGACTGTATCCAACACGGAAACCGGCCAGGCCATGGGCCTTGGAGAAGGTACGGGTTACCACCAGGTTCGGGAAGGTTTCCAGCCACTGACTGGCATCCGGATAGTCCGGATCATCGGCATACTCGAAATAGGCTTCGTCGATAACGACAATCACCGTCGTCGGCAGACGTTCCAGGAAGGCCCGCAAGGCAGCTGCCTGCAGCCAGGTTCCGGTGGGGTTGTTCGGATTGGCAATGAACACCACTCGGGTGGCATCGGTCACCGCGGCAGCCATGGCATCGAGATCGTGTCCGAAAGGCATGGCGTGATCCGACGCGTTGGCCGCCACCGAGCGGCTGATTGCGCCCGCAGCCTGGGTAACGATGGGGTAGACGGCAAAGGCGTGGTCGGAAAACACCGCCTCGCGGCCCGCGCAAAGGAATGCACCGGCCACCATGGCCAGCACATCGTTGGAGCCGTTACCAATAGTCACGCACTCCGGGGCCACACCGTGGCGCGCGGCCAGGGCATGACGCAGATCAAAACCGTTGCCGTCCGGATAACGGTGAGTATCCGCCAGGGCGCGACCCGCCGCCTCCAGCGCGCGGGCACCCGGCCCCATGGGGTTTTCGTTGGACGCCAGCTTGATGACATCGTCCAGGCCATACTCCCGCTTCAGCTCGGATTCCGGTTTACCAGGCTGATAGGGTTGCAGACCGCGTACTCCGATCACGGCCAGATCGCTGAAACTGGGAATACTGTCGCTCATGGCATGCCTGTCCTGAATGAATTAATCCGACCGATTGTCCGCCACTACCGGGCAACCCGGGGGTAGGAGCCCAACACCCGGAACAACGATGCCTGCTGACGCATCTCCGCCAGAGCGGCACGCACCGGCTCGTCGTCCATGTGGCCGAGGAAATCGATGAAGAAGGCGTAATCCCAGACGCCCTGCTTCGAGGGCCGTGCATCAAGGCGGGTCATGTTGATGCCGTGCCGGCCAAGCGGTTCCAGCAGGCCGCACAGGCCGCCGGGCTGGTTGTTTCGTGAGATCAGCAGCGACGTCTTGTCATCGCCGGTCGGCGGCGGCGACTGCCGGCCGATAACCATGAACCGCGTGGTATTGCCGGAGCTGTCTTCAACACTCTCGGCCAGCGTTCGCAAGCCATACATCTCGGCGGCGACCTCGCTGGCGATGGCCGCCGCACCCGGCTCGGCGGCCGCCAGCCTGGCCGCTTCCGCCGTGCTGCTGATGGTCACGCGTTCGACCTGCGGCATGTTCACGTCGAGCCAGGTGCGGCACTGAGCCAGACCCTGTTGATGTGAATAGACACGCCGGACCGACGCCAGATCGCGCTCCCGGCTGGCCAGATTGTGTTGAATGCGAAGCTCCACTTCACCGACGATCTGCAACGGCGAGATCATGAAGCAGTCCAGGGTATGGTTGACCACGCCTTCCGTGGAGTTCTCCACCGGCACGACGCCGTAATGCATGTCTCCGGACTCAACAGCGCGGAAGATCGCATCGATGGTCGCCACCGGCTGCAACTTCACTTCATGACCGAACTGAAGCAGCGCGGCAGCATGCGTGAAGGTCCCCTCCGGACCAAGGTAAACCACCTTCAGCGGCAGCTGCAGGGAAAGACAGCCGGACATGATCTCCCGGAACAGGCGAGCGACCATATCGTCCGACAGGGGCCCCGGATTCTGCTCACGAATCCGCCGCAGGACCTGCTGCTCGCGCTCCGGGCGGTAGAAATCGTCCTGTTCGCCCGCTGCCCGCTTGATCCGGGCAACCTCCTGGGCGAGCCGTCCGCGTTCGCTCACGAGACGGAGAATCTCCGCATCCACCGCGTCAATGCGGGCGCGAACGTCACTGAGATTTTCCTGATCACCCATGAGCACTGGCCCCCGACTGGCGTTCTGTTATCGGATAACCCGAACGGTCACAACCCCGTCAATACTCCGCAGAGCGTCGACTACCGCATCGGTAATTTCGCCTTCCACATCAACCAGGGTGTAGGCGATATCACCGCGCGACTTGTTGTACATGTCGTCAATATTCAGACCCGCATCCGCCAGGGTGGTGGAAATCTGCCCCAGCATATTGGGCACATTGACGTTGATGACGGTCATCCGGTCACCTTTGCCACCGCGAGGCATGTTGATCTCTGGAAAGTTCACTGAATTACGAATATTGCCGGTTTCCAGATAATCGCGGAGCTGATCCGCGACCATGATCGCGCAGTTGTCCTCCGCCTCACCGGTGGAAGCGCCCAGATGCGGCAATGTGATGCAACGCGGGTGCTGCTTGGTGACGTTGGTGGGGAAATCGTTGATATAGGCATTGAGCGTGCCCGTATCCAGCGCGGCCACTACGGCCGCGTCATCGACGATACCCGCCCGGGAAAAGTTGAGCACGGTGCCGCCCGGGCGCATGAGTTTGAGCCGATCCGCATTGATCAGATTGGCGGTGTGATCGTTGAGAGGTACATGCAGGCTGATGAAATCAGCACGGCTGACCAACTCCTCGACACTGTGAGCCTGACGAACACCGGACTCCAGTTCCCATGCCCGGTTGACGGTGATGGCCGGATCGAAACCGACGACGTTCATGCCCAGCGAGCGCGCCGCATTGGCAACCTTGACACCGATTGCGCCAAGACCCACCACGCCCAGTGTTCGGCCCGGGAGCTCGAATCCGACGAAATTCTTCTTGCCGGCTTCTACCTGGCTGCTGATTTCAGCTTCGCTTCCGGACAGGTTGCGCGCGAATTCCCAGCCCTGGCAGATGTTGCGCGCGGCCAGGAACAGACTGGCAAGCACCAGTTCCTTTACCGCGTTGGCATTGGCACCCGGTGCGTTGAACACAACCACGCCACGCCGGGTCATCTGGTCCACGGGAATGTTGTTGACGCCGGCACCGGCACGACCGACTGCCTTGACCGTCGGCGGGATGTCCATGTCGTGCATCTTGAAGGAGCGCACCAGGATGGCGTCCGGCTGATCCACCTCGGGGGCAACCTTGTACTGCTTCGGCGACAGACGCTCCAGCCCCTGCTCCGAAATGTTATTAAGGGTCATTATCTTGTACATGCACTATCTCCAGAATGCGGTAACGCGGCTCGCGGATCGACGTTCCTTTCGGCCCGGACTCGGCGGCAGCACAGTGCTATCAACCGTGGCGGCGCTCGAAATCAGCCATGAACTCCACCAGCCTGTCCACGCCCTCCTGGGGCATGGCGTTGTAGAGGCTGGCCCGCATGCCGCCAACCGAGCGATGCCCGCCCAGGGTGACAAGGCCCTGTTCCCCGGCTTCCGCGAGGAAGGTCTTGTCCAGGCCACTGTCGGCAAGAATGAACGGGACATTCATCCAGGAGCGACAGGCGGTATCCACCGGATTGGAATAGAACGCGGAGGCGTCAACGGCGTCGTAAAGGGTCTCGGCCTTGCGGCGATTACGCTCGCCCATGCCTTCCAGCCCGCCCTGGGCCAGGATCCACTTGTAAACCAGGCCGGCAATGTACCAGGCGAACGTGGGAGGCGTGTTGGACATGGAATCCGCGTCCGCCTGCGTCTTGAAATTCCAGACCCCCGGGGTGCCGGGGAGTGTGTCGCCGATCAGGTCATCACGTACGATCACCAGGGTCATCCCCGCCGGACCCATGTTCTTCTGCGCGCCGGCATAGATCAGACCGAATCTGGAGACGTCCACGGGCCGGGACAGAATGGTCGACGACATGTCCGCCACCAGCGGCACATCAACCTCCGGGACCCAGTGAAATTCGACGCCGGTAATCGTCTCGTTCGGGCAATAGTGCAGGTAGGCGGCATCCTCGGACAGTGTCCAGGTATCCCTGGCCGGAATGGTCAACCGGTCTTCGGGACTGGCGGCGGCGATATTGATCTCGCCGTACTGCTTTGCTTCCTTGGTAGCCTTCTTCGACCACGAGCCCGTGTTGACGTAATCCGCCTTGGCGCGCTTGGTCATCAGGTTCATCGGTATGGCCGAGAACATGCCGGTCGCACCGCCCTGCATGAACAGCACGCGATAGTTGTCGGGTACGGCCAGCAGCTTGCGCAGATTCGCCTCCGCCTCGGCGGCAATGGACATGAACTCCTTGCCCCGGTGGCTCATCTCCATCACCGACATACCGGAGCCCTGCCAGTCCAGCATTTCCTCGGCGGCCTGTCTCAGTACGGGCTCGGGCAGAGCACCGGGCCCGGCGCTGAAATTGAATACTCGTGACATTAATGAAACTCCCAGAAATGTTGAATCCGCATACCTGACCGGGTTGCCGGTTCAGTCCTGCTCCGGCGGCTCGCTGCCGTCATCGGCGGCATCTTCGGCGTCCTCGCCGGAAGTCGGCCCACCGTCGGCGTCAGTCATGCCTTGCTCGTCCAGTTCGGCGTCCTCGTCATCGCCCTCAAGCTTCTCGAGCCGCTCCAGCCCCACCAGGGGTTCGTCCGCCCCCAGCGAGATCAGCTTCACGCCCTGCGTGTTCCGACTCATGCTGGATATACCCTCAACCGGGGTACGCACCAACGTACCCTTGCGGGTAATCAGCATGATTTCGTCGCTTTCCTGGACCTGAACGGCACCAACCACATTGCCGTTACGGCCGCCGGTGCGAATGGAGATGACACCCATGCCGCCCCGACCGCGAAGAGGATAATCCTCCAGCGGCGTGCGCTTGCCGTAACCGTGCTCGGTTACCGTGAGAATATCGCCATCGCCGAGAATCAACAGGGCGATCACATGCTGGTCCTGCGTCAGGCGCATGCCGCGCACGCCGGCCGCGGTACGCCCCATTCCCCGAACCTCCGCCTCCCTGAAGCGAATGGCCTTGCCGGCATTGCTCAGCAGCATGATGTCGCAGTCACCGCCGGTAATTCCGACGTTGACCAGATAATCCTCACCGCGCAGATCGAGGGCGATGATGCCGTTCGCTCGCGGGCGGGAGAAATGCGAAAGCGGCGTCTTCTTGACCGTGCCGGCACGGGTTGCCATGAACACGAACTGATTGTCGGCAAACTCCCTTACCGGCAGCACGGCATTGATGCGCTCGCCTTCTTCCAGCGGCAGCAGGTTGACAATGGGCTTGCCGCGCGAGGCGCGACTGCCCTGCGGCAATTCATACACCTTCAGCCAGTAGCACTTGCCCTGACTCGAAAAGCACAGCAGGGTGTCGTGGGTGTTGGCTACCCAGAGCTGATCCACGAAATCCTCGTCCTTCATGGCCGTGGCGCTCTTGCCCCGGCCACCGCGCCGCTGGGCCTGATAGGTATCAAGCGGCTGATACTTGGCATAACCGTAATGGGACATGGTAACGACCACGTCCTGCGGCGTGATCATGTCCTCCATGGTCAGATCGATGCGGTCACGAACGATCTCGGAACGGCGGGCGTCGCCGTACTGCTCGCGAATAGCCTCCAGCTCTTCACGGATCACCCGCATCAGGCGGTCGGTACTGTCGAGGATGTCGATCAGGTCGGCGATACGATCCAGCAGCTCACGGAATTCGGCAAGGATCTTGTCCTGCTCCAGGCCGGTAAGCCGATGCAGGCGCAGATCCAGAATCGCCTGTGCCTGGGTTTCGCTGAGGCGGTAGCCGGCTTCGGTCAGACCGAACTCGGCGCCCAGCCCCGACGGCCTGGAAGCCGCGGCGCCGGCACGATCCAGCATGTCGGTCACCATGCCCGGGGTCCAGACCCGGTCCATCAGGCCCTGACGTGCCTCGGCAGGCCCCGGCGACGCCTTGATCAGCGCGATCACCTCGTCAATATTGGCCAGAGCGATGGCCAGGCCTTCCAGCACATGGGCGCGCTCGCGCGCCTTGCGCAGGTCATACACCGTGCGCCGGGTAACTACTTCGCGGCGATGACGGAGGAAGGCCTCCAGGATCTGGCGCAGGTTCAGCAATCTCGGCTGCCCGTCCACCAGCGCCACCATGTTGATACCGAATACCGTCTGCAACTGGGTGTGCTGGAACAGGTTATTCAGCACCACCTCGGCCACTTCACCGCGCCGCAGCTCGATAACCATGCGCATGCCGTCCTTGTCGGACTCGTCACGCAACTCGGTAATCCCGTCAATGCGCTTGTCCTTGACCAGTTCGGCAATCTTCTCCAGCAACCGCGCCTTGTTTACCTGATAGGGCAGCTCGGTAACGATGAGGCTCTGCTTGCCGTTGCGCTCATCTTCCTCAATGTGCGTGCGGGCACGCATGAGCAGCCGGCCGCGGCCCGTGTGGTAGGCCTCGTGAATGCCGGTGGTGCCGTTGATGATGGCAGCCGTGGGCAGGTCAGGGCCTGGAATCAACTCGATCAGGTCGTCGACGCTGAGGTCTTCATTCTCGATCAGCGCGATGCAGGCGTTGATCACTTCGGTAATGTTATGCGGCGGGATATTCGTGGCCATGCCCACGGCAATACCCGAGCCACCATTTACCAGCAGGTTTGGAACCCGCGTGGGGAGCACCGACGGCTCGGACTCGGAACCGTCGTAGTTTTCGATGAAATCAACGGTTTCCTTGTCGATATCGGCCAGCAGCTCGCTGGCGAGTCTCGACATGCGGACTTCGGTATAACGCATGGCGGCCGGCGCATCACCGTCCACCGAGCCGAAGTTGCCCTGACCGTCAACCAGCATGTAGCGCAGGGAGAACGGCTGGGCCATGCGCACGATGGTGTCATAAACGGCGGAATCGCCATGTGGATGATACTTACCGATCACGTCACCAACGATACGGGCCGACTTCTTGTAGGACCTGTTCCAGTCATTGCCAAGCTCGCGCATGGCATGCAGAACACGCCGGTGAACCGGCTTCAGGCCATCCCTGACATCCGGCAGCGCCCGGCCTACGATCACGCTCATGGCGTAATCGAGGTAGGACTGCCTCATTTCATCTTCCAGATTGACGGGCAGAATCTCTTTCGCGACGTTCGCCATCGACGGCACTCAGCTGTTAGGGGCTCCGGAAACACTGCCGCCGGACGGCGCAGCGGGTCTCGGAAAAACGCAAAATGATAGCACAGGCGCCCCCCACCCGGCGACGGTGCCGACCTGCACCGCCCAGGAGGGAGAAAGCATGGATATCGCCCGAGGCGCTACTTGCGGCTCGCCTTCTCGACGACAACGGGCTCCACGGGCACATCCTGATGCATGCCGCGGTTACCGGTGTTCACGCCGGCGATCTTGTCCACCACGTCCATACCCTCGATCACCCGCGCGAACACGGCGTAGCCAAAATCCCGCGTACCGTGATCCAGGAAGGCATTATCCTTCAAATTGATGAAGAACTGTGAAGTCGCGCTGTTGACCTGCTGGGTGCGGGCCATGGAGAGGCTGCCGCGGCTGTTCTTGAGGCCATTGTCCGCTTCATTCTTGATCGGAGCGCGCGTCTCCTTCTGATTCATGTCCTCGGTAAACCCGCCGCCCTGAATCACGAACCCGGGAATCACGCGATGAAAGATGGTGCCGTCAAAGAACCCGTCGTCCACGTACTGCAGAAAATTCTCCACCGTCACCGGGGCCTCGTCCGACAACATTTCCAGGGTAATGTTGCCGTAATTGGTCTCGAATACCACCATCGGAGCGTCTCCTTCACGACTGTCGGATGTTTCGGCCTGCGCAGCAACGGTGCCGGAGAGCATACCGGCTAACGCCATGGCCATGAGGGTTTTGATCAGAAACTGCATTTTATACTCCATTGTCCACCGTAGACCGAGCGCCGGCCGAGGAAGTCAGGAAACCGGCTCGAACGGCTCCATCTCCACGCGCGCGGGGCCACGCCCAACCACCGTGATGCTGCCCTTGTAGCGGCGGTCGCCCCGGGTAGAGAACTCAAACAGATACGTTCGCTCCAGATCCGGCAGCCCGCCGGGTCGGCGCCGCAGACGAAGCGTCTGGCGCGCCACGCTGTCGTCCAGAAACTGCACATCGGCGTGCCTGCAGGCTCGCCGCCCCGCCTCCCGGGCACGCTCCTGCGCACCCATGGATGAACGCCAGACCAACACCACAACCCCCAACGCCAGGAGACCCAGAACGACAGACCGTTCAACGAACATTGCGCACCGGTTCGCCGGCGTCGGCGAACAGCCGCGCCATGCCGTCGCGATCAGGCTTCTCGATCACGCCGCGCTCGGTGACCAACACACTCACCAGCGCCGCCGGCGTGACATCGAAAACAGGGTTCCAGCCGCTGGCGCCGTCGGCCGCGATTCTCTGCCCACGCACCGACAGCACCTCGGCATCATCGCGGTACTCGATGGTGACGCGGTCACCATCGGCCAGTTGCATGTCCACGGTTGATGACGGCGCGACGACCATGAACCCGACCCCGTGCGCCCGGGCGGCCAGGGCCAGGCCGTAGGTACCTATCTTGTTGACCACATCACCGTTTGCGGTGACGCGGTCCGCGCCGACGATGACCCAGCGCACCCCACCCTGGCGCATCAGCAGCGCGGCGGCGCTATCGGCCAGCACGGTAACCGGTATGCCGTCCCGTGCCAATTCCCAGGCTGTCAATCTGGCGCCCTGCAGCCAGGGCCGGGTCTCGCCCGCATAGACCCGACTGATTGTCCCATCGGCAAACCCCTGGCGAATCACACCGAGGGCGGTGCCGAAACCCGCCGTGGCAAGGGAGCCGGTATTGCAATGGGTAAGCACCGCCGCACACCGCTCCTGGAAAATTCCGGCACCCAGCTCGCCCATGCGCCGGTTGGCCGCCAGATCCTCGGATGCGATCGCGTTCGCCTCCCCGAGCAGCGCCGACACCGGATCCGCACCGGCCGCGGCCAGACAGCGACGCATGCGGTCCAGGGCCCAGACGAGATTGACAGCCGTGGGCCGTGACTCCGCCAGCCGCTGCAGCGCCGGCTCCAGCGCACACTCCAATGCCTGCCTGTCATCGATCGCCAGCGCGCGGGCCGCCAGCACCACACCGTAGGCCGCGGCAATGCCGATGGCCGGCGCGCCCCGGACCACCATATTCCGAATCGCGTCCGTCACCGCAACGTAGTCGGCGCAATGAATTCGACGCTCCTGCTCGGGCAGCAGACGCTGGTCCAGCAATTCGAGGTGATCATCGACCCAGCGAATGGGCCGGATGGTGTCGTGGACGGGCATGTTCCTGCATACCTTGATTTCAGTGGGGCGCTATTGTCGCACAGCGAGACGGAGCGGCAAGCCCCTACGGTCGACGGCGGCGGAGGTGACAGGCACCCCGCGGTCACGGCCCTTTCCTCGCACTATAGATTGCAATCACACGTTATACTGCGCGGCACAATTTGCGGGTCGGAGCAAGCACATGGAACATATCGACACCCTGATCAGCGCCCGCTGGGTTATTCCGGTGGAGCCCGAAGGCCTGGCGCTGGACTACCACAGCGTCGCCATTCGCGATGGACGCATTGTTGCCGTGCTGCCCACCGACCAGGCACGGCAGCATTACAGCGCCGCCAACGTCACGGATCTCCCGGAGCATGCCGTCATACCCGGGCTGGTGAACGCCCACACCCATGCCGCCATGAATCTCATGCGCGGCCTCGCCGACGATCTGCCCCTGATGACCTGGCTGCAGGAACACGTCTGGCCGGCGGAGCAGCAGCACGTTGGGGCGGATTTCGTTCACGACGGCGTTTCCTCCGCCTGCGCGGAAATGCTCAGCGGCGGCGTCACCTGCTTCAACGACATGTACTTTTTCCCGGAAGTAACGGCCCGGGTCGCCAGCCAGGCCGGCATGCGCGCCTCCGTCGGCATGATCGTCTTCGACTTTCCCAGCGCCTACGGCTCCGGCCCCGAAGATTACCTGGACAAAGGCCTCGCCCTGCGGGATTCACGTCGCGGTGACCCGCTGATCACCACCGTGTTCGCACCCCACGCCCCCTACACGGTCGGCGACGACGCCTTGAACCGCGTTGCGGTACTCGCCGGCGAGCTGGACGCACCGGTACACATGCATGTACATGAAACCGCGTTCGAGGTCAGCGACAGCCTCGAAAAAACCGGCCTGCGCCCATTGCAGCGGCTGCAGCGGTTCGGCCTGATCACACCCTCGCTGATGGCCGTGCACATGACCCAGCTCACGGACGAGGAAATCGCACTCATGGCCGAAGCCAACGCCAGCGTCATTCACTGCCCGGAATCCAACCTTAAACTGGCCAGCGGCTTCTGCCCGGTACAGCGCTTGCTGGACGCCGACGTGAACGTCGCCCTGGGCACGGATGGCGCGGCCAGCAACAATGATCTGGACATGTTCGGCGAGATGCGCACCGCCGCCATGCTGGCAAAAGGCGTGGCCGGCAATGCGGCGGCGCTGCCGGCCGCTCGCGCCCTGACCATGGCAACCCTCTCGGGAGCCCGTGCATTGGGATTGGACGACAATATCGGCTCGCTCGTACCCGGCAAGTTCGCCGACGTTACAGCCATTCGCCTGAGTGGAATCGATATGGAACCCGTCTACCACCCGGTTTCACAACTTGTCTACGTCGCCAACCGGGAACAGGTCAGCGACGTCTGGGTTGCAGGCCGTCATCTTCTGAGAGACAGGGAACTCACGACAATAAACGCGACCAATGTACTTGAGCGCGTGCGGACCTGGCAGCAGCGCCTGCTGCCCCAGTCCTGAGCACGGAACCTCTGCATGAATTCGCGACTCTATTGTTGTAGGTCGTCAAATTTACGATTGCTCATCCGCGCCCCAAGCGTTACATTAAGTTGTAACGCTTAGCCATTGATTAACATAATCGTCTCCATGAACAATGCTGCCGGCAACATCAGCCCCTCCGAAATCGCCAAGTTCGAGGCGGCGGCTAGCCGCTGGTGGGATCCGGACAGCGAGTTCAAACCCCTGCACGCCATCAACCCCCTGCGCCTCGCGTTCATCCGTGACCATGCGGAGCTGCAAGGGACCCGGGCGCTGGATGCCGGCTGCGGCGGCGGCATCCTGACCGAAAGCCTGGCTCTGGCCGGCGCCCGAACCACCGGCCTGGACATGGGGCGGGCGCCACTGGATGTGGCACGTCTCCACGCACTGGAAACCGGCGTAGAGATCGATTACGTCCAGCAGACGGTGGAATCGCTGGCCGACCAGGAACCGGAAAGCTTCGACGTCATCACCTGCATGGAACTGCTGGAACACGTGCCGGACCCCGCGTCCGTCGTGCTCGCCTGCAGCCGATTGCTATGCCCTGGCGGGCGCCTGTTCTTTTCCACTCTTAACAGAAACCCGAAGTCCTACGCGCTGGCGATCGTCGGTGCCGAGTACCTGCTCGGCATGCTGCCGCGAGGAACGCACGATTATGCGAAATTCATCCGCCCCTCGGAACTCGACCGCTGGGCACGGTCCGCGGAACTGAATCTGCTCGCCCTGCGCGGCCTGCAGTACAACCCGCTAAGCCGCCGCTATCAGCTCGGCGGCGATGTTTCGGTTAACTATCTCGCCTGCTATGGCAAGCCGAACGAGGACCGTGCGAATGGAACCGTCTAGCCGCACAGGCACACCCCCCGCCGCCGAATCCGCCAGCCGCGCCGGCTTGCCCCTGCAGGCATGGCAAGCACAACACGAACTTGCCGTACCCGGATCCGGCCGCGGCCTGCTCGCACCACCCCCCCTGCGCGCGGTGCTGTTCGATCTCGACGGCACGCTGCTCGATACCGCGCCGGACCTGATACATACCGCCAATCAACTGCTCGAAGAACACGGACAGCTAGCATTGCCTGAAGGCAGCTTCGGGCCCGTGGTCTCCCACGGCAGCGCGGCAATGATCCAGCGCGGATTCCACATCGCGCATGATGATCCGCGCATGGAAGCGCTGCGCAGCCGTTACCTCGATCTCTATCACCAGCAGGTTAGCCGCCTTACGTCACCGTTTACCGGCATACTCGAGCTGCTGGACGCCATTGAGCACCGGGGCCTTCGCTGGGGCGTTGTCACCAACAAGCCGGCGTGGCTGAGCAACCCTCTGCTGCGCGACCTGGGGTTGGCGGAACGGGCGTCCTGCATTGTCTGCGGTGATACCGTGGCGCATCGCAAGCCGCATCCCGCACCTGTCACCCACGCCTGCGAACTCCTGGACGTAGCCCCTGCCGAGGCCGTGCTGGTGGGTGACGCAATGCGCGACGTGACCGCCGGCCAGGCTGCCGGCACCAGCACGCTGGTAGCCCTGTTCGGCTACATCTGCGCAGAGGACGAACCGACGCGCTGGGGAGCAAACGGCCTGCTCGGCCACCCGCTGGAACTGCTGCGCTGGCTGGACCGGGACACCGTCTCCATCACCGACGGACCACTTCCGTACCTTGATGCCGGAGCGGCGCCATTGCTCTCCGTCCCCGGCAGCCGGACAGGCTGACAGCCGTCCCCATGCCGCATTCGATTTCAGCGGAACAGCTGTTGATCATGGCTCTGGCCGGCGTCTGCGTGGCGTTGATCAGCGGCCTGGCAGTCTATCTTCGCGCCCAGGCCCGTATCCGCATCCTGGAGCAGGAAAACACCGAATTGCATAGCCGACTCGAGGCGCAGTCGCTGGTGGCGGAGGAGCGTCAGGCCGCATTCACCGCCGCACGCGAACAGCTTGCCCAGAATTTCAGCGCCCTATCTTCCCGAGCCTTGCGCAACAACAATGAACAATTTCTGCGCCTCGCCCAGGAACGCCTGCAACAATACCAGGTACAGGCGCGGGCGGACCTCGGCGAGCGGGAGAAGGCCGTGGAGGCCCTGGTCAAACCCATCGGCGATGCCCTGAAACGAACCGAAGAGCAGATCCGTCTGATGGAGCAGGAACGCCAGAAGGCCTACGGCGACCTCGACCGCCATCTGTCGGGCATGGCACGGGTACAGACCGAACTGCAGGGCGAAACCCGCAACCTGGTCAAGGCCCTGCGAAGACCGGAAGTGCGCGGCCGGTGGGGAGAAATGACACTGCGGCGACTGGCCGAACTGGCCGGCATGGTGGAGTACTGCGATTTCGATGAGCAGGCTACGGTGCGCGCTGATAGCGGCGTACAACGGCCGGACATGGTCGTCCGCATGCCCAACGGCCGCCAGGTCATCATTGATGCCAAGACGCCACTGGACGCCTATCTGGAAGCCATTGAGGCGCCCGACGAAGGCAGTCGGGACGCGGCCCTGGACCGGCACGCCCGCAAGGTCCGCGAGCGCGTGCGGGAGCTTGCGGGCAAGCGCTACTGGCAGCAGTTCACCAACACACCCGACTTCGTGGTGCTGTTCATCCCCGGAGAGCAGTTTCTGGCCGCCGCACAGGACCGTGATCGCGCCATTATGGAAGACGCCCTGGGCCAGCGCGTCATCATTGCCACGCCCACCAGCCTGGTGGCCCTGCTAAGGGCGGTGGCATTCGGCTGGCAGCAGGAAACCGTTGCGGAAAGCGCCGCGCAGATCCGCGAACTGGGAGAAACCCTGTATGACCGCGTGGTGACATTTACCGACCACCTGGAGAAGCTGGGCCGGAGCCTGGGCAGCAGTGTCGACCACTTCAATCGTGCCATCGGCTCACTTGAGAAGCAGGTACTGCCCGGTGCGCGACGCTTTACGGAACTGGGACTACGTCCGCGAAAAACCCTGACCACGGCGGAGCCGATCGAAAAAGGTGTTCGAGCCGTGGCCGTGGAGAACAGTTCCGAAGGTTGATCGACACCGCCCGTGCTATGGTCGCGCCGGTGTGGCTTGCACTCCACAAATTATCAACCTTTCCGAGCGCACAACATGGAACCGCTGGAATATTGTCGAGACCGGGTCGCGCCACCCGGCTCGGATCTCTATTATGCATTGCGCTTTGCGGAACCCGCGTCTCGCGCGGGCCTGCTGGCCGTACACGCCTATGCAGCCGAAGTCCTTGGCATCCCTCATGAGGTGTCGGATCCGGGCGTGGCGTCGGTCAAACTGAACTGGTGGCGAGAGGAACTTCAACGCATTGAACGCGGCCAAGGCCGACACCCTGTCAGCCAGGCACTGACATCGGCAATTGCCGCTCACACGCTGTCGCCGGAGCCGTTCCGGGACATGCTGGAAGGCGCGATGATGGATCTGGAATACGGCCTGTACCCTGGATTTCGGGAGCTTTCCGTCCATGAGCACCGCACGGCCGGCTCCCTGGCGCATCTCACGGTGGAGATCTGCGGTTATCAGCGCCGGAAAACCTTACAGTTCGCTCACGACATGGGCATGGGCATGGGGCTGTTCGGCAAATTGCGGGATCTGCGCCGACATGCCGACGCCGGGCGCTGCTACATTCCGGAAGACGAACTGCGTGAGTCGGGGGTAGAAAGAGAGGCGCTGGCATACCGGCACTCTCCCGCCTCCGTCCGGGCATTACTGGCCACGCAGGCCGCACGCGTTGAGGATTTCTTTACACAGGCCGAAACGCGGCTACCGGCAGAGGATCGCTCGGCGCAGCGATTCGGGCTTATCCGAATCGCACTTGCGCGCGCGTTGCTCAAGGAAATGGCTGCGGAAAATCACCCCCTGCTTGAGCGGGGTTTCGAGCTTACACCGATCCGCAAACTCTGGATCGCATGGCGCATTGCGCGTCGCAACCGTCGGGAATCATGACATGAGCGCACCCTCCATTCCGGACCTGGGGCAGGAAGCCGTCGTCCCCATGGATTATCAGCCCCCCGCGGGCACTCTACGCGACCGCGTTATACTGATCACCGGCGCCGCGAACGGCCTGGGACGGGCCGCCGCGATGGCCTGTGCGGATGCCGGTGCCAGGGTGATTCTGCTCGACAAGGCGCTCAAGCAACTGGAACGCCTGTACGACGAACTCACCGCCGCGGGCGCGCCGGAGCCCTTGATCCACCCAATGAACCTGGAAGGCGTGGGGCCGGCCGAATTTCTGGAACTTGCCACAGCCGTCGACCAGCAGTTCGGCCGCCTCGACGGCTTGCTGCACAGCGCCTCCATGCTGGGCGAACTCTCACCCATGCAGCAGTACGACCCAGAACTATGGGCACGTACCTTGCATGTAAATATCAATGCGCCCTTCTTGCTCAATCAGGTCTGCATACCCCTGCTCAAGCGCTCGAAGGATGCACGGATCGTTTTCACCAGCGACCGCACCGGCCGCCTCGGACGGGCCTTCTGGGGGGCTTACGGCGTTGCCAACGGTGCGCTGGAAACCATGATGGAGATACTGGCTCTGGAACTCGGCGCGAACAGCACGGTCCGCATCAACAGCTTTGATCCGGGTGCCGTCAATACGGGCTTGCGCAGACAGGCCTATCCGGCGGAGGATACCGCGGCGTTATCGCAACCCGATGACCTGGCCGCGTGTTACGTCTACATGCTGGGGCCGGATAGCCGCGCATTACACGGACGACGGCTTGGTGTTGCGTCAATCACATAACGCAATCACCCAGAATGACAGGGTACGGCGATTGTGACGCGGATCACGGTAGCCTCCCCTTGGCCGGCCATAGGCTATGGCTGCGTTCTCATTATCGAGAGCTAGAGAATTCCGGGAAGGATAAACATGGTCGACAGTCTCAGTCTTGCGAACGTAATTGACTCCGAGTTCCGGCTTGCGGTGCTGGAGACAGAGCAGCCTGAACGCCTGTTCGAGGTATTCAAGCGCCTGACTCTGACCACTGGACGAGCGGTCTACGGCTGGTCTCCCAATGACGGTCTTTACCGCCTGGGCACGGAACGTATCTTCATTCCGCAGACTCGCTCGATCGGCGACGCGCTGAGCTATATTGCCGCCAGCCGCCACTATGGCATCTACCTGCTGCGCGACATGGGTGCCTCCCTGCAGAAGCCCAGCATTCTACGTGCGCTCGACCGCATTCTGACCAAGAATGACAATACGCGGCGGCTGGTTATCATGCTCGATGCCGAGGTAGGCGTACCGGAGGATCTGAAGGATTTCGTGGTCCGCATCCGCCACAGCGTGCAGGGCAAGGAACTCAGCAACCGCTAGACACCTCACAGGCTGATCTAAACCCCGGCCCGCCAGTTGCAGCGCAGCTGAAGCGGACATTCTCCGCATAGCGGCCGGGGCCTGCAGACCCTGTTTCCCAGCGCAACGATCAACGCATGGTATTCGTTGTAGACGGGCTCATCCTCACCCAGGGCCTGCTCGAAAATACCCGCCAGGGCACGGTAGGGCTCGTTGCCCTGAACATGGCCCAGGCGAGCAAAGATACGGCGCGTATAAGCATCGATCACGAAGACCGGGCGGCGGAAGACGTACAGCAAAATGGAGTCCGCCGTCTCCTCACCGACGCCGTTGATGGACAACAGGCGTTCCCGTAACGACCAGGTCTCCCTGTTCGCCCAGCCTTCAAGGCCCCCGTCTTCCAGCAGCGTTGTCGTGAGATTACGCAGACGGCGGGTCTTGAGGTTGTAATAGCCCGCTGAGCGGATTGATTCAGCAAGTTGTTCCGGTGGCGCGGCCAGTAGTGGCTCCGGCGCCAGCAGGCCATGCCCGCGCATTCGGGCGAGGGCCTTTTCCACATTAATCCAGGCGGTGTTCTGGGTGAGCACCGCACCGACCATCACCTCGAACCAGTGATCCGCCGGCCACCAGTGCCGGGGGCCGCACCAGGCCAGGAGTTCCCGGTAGATGGCGTGGAGTTCCGTGGATGTGGCAGCAACCATGGTCAGGGTTTTCGTCGTTTTCACGCAGGGTGAATGGAGCGCGGCGATATCCACCTCATGCAGGTCAGAAGGTCTATTTCCGGGTACGTTTCGGGCGCGGAGGTTTCGGCACAAGGCGCCGTTTCTTCGGCGCCCCCGCGGCCGCGGTCTGCGCCGTGATGGGAAGCTCCACGGCCCGGGCCAGGGCATCAACCTGCTCCGGCTTCAGGAAGCGCCACTTGCCGCGCGGCAGATCCCTGGGTAGCGCAATCGGCCCATAGCGCACCCGAATCAGGCGGCTGACCTGTACGCCCTGGGACTCCCAGAGCCGGCGCACCTCGCGCCGTCGACCTTCCCGAATGGTCACGTGGTACCACTGATTGCCGCCTTCGCCGCCGCGGACCGTGATGGAATCGAACCTGGCCGGGCCGTCATCGAGCTCCACACCGGTCTGCAGGCGCTTCAATACCTCCGGGCTGACGTCACCGTAAACACGCACCGCGTATTCCCGCTCCTGCGCCCAGGAGGGATGCATGAGGCGGTTTGCCAACTCGCCGTCGTTGGTGAACAGCAACAGCCCCAGGGTATTGAGATCCAGCCGGCCGATACTGATCCAGCGACCGGAACCCAGCTTCGGCAAATGATCAAATACGGTGACACGGCCCTCGGGATCATCCCGGCTGCTGATCTCCCCAACGGGCTTGTGGTAGGCGATCACCTTGCGGCTGTCGGCAACCAGCTTCTCCCGAGGCACCAGGCTGCCGTTACAGCGAATGCGCTCCAGGCCGGTCACCCGGTCTCCCAGTCTTGCCGGCTCGCCGTTGACCTGAACGCGCCCCTGCGCGATCCAGCCCTCGATCTCCCGGCGAGAACCGAGGCCGGCGCGTGCCAGTACCTTCTGCAGCTTCTCGTCCATTTAGTGCTCGGTTTGCCTGTGGCCATCGGCATCCCGGCGTTCCGCATCTTCCCCGGCGGTCTCCTCCGGGAACTTGAGATCCAGTTCCGGATGGATATCGTCCAGATGACGCAGCTCGGCCAGTGACGGCAGCTGATCCAGGCTTTTCAGGTTGAAATGATCCAGAAAGGAACGGGTGGTGCCGAACATGGCCGGCCGCCCGGGAACGTCCCGATGGCCGACGCTACGAATCCAGCCCCGTTCCTGCAGGGTGCGCATGATCGAGGTACTGATGCTGACGCCGCGGATTTCCTCGATCTCACCGCGCGTCACAGGCTGCCGATAGGCGATAATCGCGAGGGTCTCCAGCAGCGCGCGGGAATAGCGGCCCGGCCGCTCCTCCCACAGCCTCGACACCCAGGGAGCCATGGCGTCCCGCACCTGAATGCGCCAGCCACTGCCCACCTCCACAACTTCAATGCCCCGCCCCTGATAGTCTTGGGCAAGCGCTGCCAACGCCTCCCGCAAGGCAGGTTTGTCCGGCGCGGCCTCGGATTCAAACAGGGTCTGCATATGATCCAGCGACAACGCACCACCCGCGGCCAGCAGCGCGGCTTCGAGGATATGCTTCAGAGGTGCTCTGCTCGTGTCGTTCAACGTTTGCATTCCCATCACGCCCGGGCGCGTAGATAGATCGGCGCGAACGGTTCCGCCTGCACCAGTTCGACCAGCGATTCCTTGATCAATTCCAGGATGGCGAGAAAGCTGACCACGATGCCCCGCCTGCCCTCTTCGACATTAAGCAGGCTACGGAAATCAATAAACGTGTCGGCGCTCAGCCGCTCCAGGGTCATGGTCATGCGTTCACGCACCGACAGCGTTTCCCGCTGTACATGATGGTGGGTAAACATTTCCGCGCGGGCCATCACGTCGGCCAGGGCCGCCAGCAGATCCTGCAGGCTGACTTCGGGTTCACGTCGGGTGCCCCGTATGTCCGGCGCCGGTGCGGCCGCGGGATAGACATCGCGCCCGATCCTGGGCAGGCTGTCCAGATCCTCGCCGGCATGCTTGTAGCGCTCGTATTCCTGCAGCCGCCGCACCAGTTCGGCACGCGGGTCTTCCTCCTCATCCGCCGCCTCCACCGGACGCGGCAGTAGCATGCGCGACTTGATCTCCGCCAGCACGGCTGCCATCACAAGGTACTCGGCGGCGAGTTCCAGGCGGATATCCTTCATTAACTCAACATATTTCATGTACTGACGGGTAATGGATGCAATGGGGATATCCAGCACGTCGAGGTTCTGCCGGCGTATAAGGTACAGCAATAGATCCAGAGGCCCCTGAAAGGTCTCCAGAAACACCTCCAGCGCATCCGGAGGGATATAGAGATCGCGGGGGAACTCGGCCAGCGGTTCACCGCGCACGGTCGCCCGCTGTGGGGCTTCGGCGGTTTCACCCAGCATATGGTTCAGATCGGCCGGATCGTTCAAGCCCCCCCCCACCGTTAACGGTAGTCCAGCCCCATGACGCGTCGAACTTCTTCCATGGTCTCGCGGGCCGTGGAACGCGCAGCCTCGACTCCTTCATTCACGATTGTCCGCACTGACTCCAGATTCCCCTCGAGTTCCCGGGCACGCTCGCGGATGGGCCGGAGCTCCGCCTGAACCGCATCGATAACCGGCTTCTTGCAGTCAAGACAGCCTATGCCGGCCGTCGTGCAGCCTTCCCACACCCAGTTCCGGGTGCTCTGATCAGAGTAGATCTTGTGAAAATCCCAGACCGGACATTTCTCTGGATTACCGGGATCGACCCGCCGGACACGGGCGGGATCCGTCGGCATGGTGCGAATCTTTCGCTCCACTTCCGCCGGCTCGTCACGCAGTGCGATGGTGTTGCCGTAGGATTTGGACATCTTCTGCCCGTCCAGGCCGGGCATTCTGGGCGCCGGCGTCAGCAGCGCCTGAGGCTCAGGCAGTACCACGACGCCGCTGCCGTCCAGATAGCCGTAAAGCCGCTCGCGGTCGGCCAGTGTGATGTTCTGCTGCCCCTCGACCAGCGCCCTGCCCACTTGCAGCGCTTCCTGGTCACCCCGCTCCTGGTACTTGCGACGCAGGTCCAGGTACAGGCGATTGTTCTTCTTGCCCATACGCCTGGCGGCATCCACGGCCTTGTCTTCAAAGCCCGGTTCCCGCCCGTAAAGGTGGTTGAAACGGCGGGCGATCTCACGGGTAACCTCAACATGGGCCACTTGATCTTCGCCCACGGGCACGGAGGTTGCGCGATAAATCAGGATATCCGCGGACTGCAGGACCGGATAACCGAGAAAGCCGTAGGTGGCCAGATCCCTGTCCTTCAGCTTCTCCTGCTGGTCCTTGTAGGATGGCACGCGTTCCAGCCAGCCTAGCGGGGTGATCATGGACAGCAGCAGATTCAGCTCGGCATGTTCGATCACCCGCGACTGGATGAACACCCGGGCAAGGCTCGGATTGATGCCACAGGCCAGCCAGTCAATCAGCATGTCCCAGACGTTGTCAGCAATCACCTGCGGCTCGGTGTAGTGCGTGGTGAGCGCATGCCAGTCAGCGACGAAGAAAAAACACTCGTGTTCCTGCTGCAGGTTCAGCCAGTTCTTGAGCACACCGTGATAATGCCCAAGATGCAGCCGACCGGTGGGTCGCATGCCCGATAGCACGCGGCTCTGTCGTGAACCTAACGAACTCAAAACGCTCTCCTTCCCAATACCTCGACCGCGGCCGGTCCTTCAGGCGCCCGATGATACCGCAGAACGGCCGTCCGGGCAGTGTCGCATTGTGCCGGACGCAGCATCTCAGGTCTCGAACGCTGTCGCATCACCGGCCCCCACGCGCAGAACCTGAGGCACACCGTCGTAAAGGTCAATCACCGTCGAGGGCTCCAGGCCGCAGGGGCCACCATCGATAATGAGATCCACCCGACCGCCCAGGTGCTGGCGGATTTCCGACGCCTCGGTGAATGGAATATCCTGACCAGGCATGAGCAGGCTGGTGGTCATCAAGGGCTCACCGAGGTCCGCCAGCAGCGCCCGGGCGATGACGTGATCCGGAACGCGTATGCCGATGGTCTTGCGCTTGGGGTGCTGCAGGCGCCGAGGAACCTCGGAGGTTGCCCGTAGCACAAATGTATAAGGCCCCGGGGTAAAGCTCTTGAGCAGGCGGTAGGCGGTTTTCTCGACTTTCGCATAGGTGCCGATCTCTGACAGGTCGCGACATGCCAGGGTGAAGTTATGCCGATCATCGAGCTGCCGCAGCGCCCTGATCCGGTCCAGCGCGTTCTTCTCGCCGATACCGCAGCCCAAGGCATACGTGGTGTCCGTCGGGTAGACGATGACGCCGCCCTCACGGATGATCTTCACCGCCTGGTTGAGCAGCCGCGGCTGGGGTGTCTCTTGATGAATCTCGAAATACTGGGTCATGCAGGTTCGCCGTTGCAGATCGTTGTATGAATGATGCCCAGGACAGAGGCCTGCCGAACGGATTGCCTGGTCCGTTGTCCATCTGTGCACGCGCATTCCTCGGCGCTGACCATAGCAACAGGACAGAGCCTCCTGAGCAGTGTGATAAGCTCGGCCGCTGTTTCGAGTCTCGCACAGGAGCAGAGCAACAGGCCATGTATTACGCGATCATTTCCGAAGATGTTCCGAACAGTCTGCCGTTGCGCAAGCAGGTACGGCCTGCCCATCTCGAGCGGCTGAAGACATTGCAGGCCAATGGCCGGCTGCTGGTTGCCGGGCCGCATCCCGCCGTCGACAGCGAGGATCCGGGCGAGGCCGGTTTCACCGGCAGCCTGGTTATCGCCGAGTTCGATTCCCTGGCCGAGGCCAGAGCCTGGGCCGACGCGGATCCTTTCGTGGATGCCGGCGTATACCGGACCGTAACCGTAAAACCCTACGTCAAGGTGCTGCCATGAACACGGAACGCCTCAAACAGATTGAAGAGCGCCTGCGGTCCGCAATACCCGTGGAACACCTGGAAGTGGTGGATGAAAGCCACCTGCATGTCGGCCATGCGGGCGCCCGGGACGGTCGCGGCCATTTCCGGGTCGTTGTGATCAGCGAGGCGCTCGCGGAGATGTCCCCGTTGCAGCGCCACCGGCTGGTTTACGACGCCATGGGCAGCCTCATGCAGACCGATATCCACGCGCTCGGCATCGAGGCCATGACGCCCGCGGAGTACCACGCAGTCGAACAGCGGGACAGCTGATGGCGGGCCGTACGCTCACCTTGATCCTTGCCAGCCTGCTGGTAACCGCCTGCGGCGCGGGCGATGAAACGGAGGTGGACGAACATGCGGACGGTGGTGATCTGAGTGCCTCGCCCGAGGCCGGAATCCTGGCTACGATCAACGGCGAACGCATCACCGCACCCATGCTGGACATGCATATGGCGCGTCGCAGCGGCGGCCGACCCGACCGACTCTCGGCCGAAGATCGGGAGACGCTGCTGCTGGAACTGGTTGAGATGGAGTTGATCGCGCAGGACGCCGAGGAGCGCGGCATTGGTGAAAGCGATCATGTGCAGGCACAGGTCAATAATATCCGCCGGGCCGTGCTGGTACAGGCACGTATCGAACAGCTGCGCCGGGAACCGGTGGATGACGAGACCCTCCATGCCCTTTACGACCGCCTCTACGCACGTCAGCGGCTCAAGGAATACCATGCGCGACACATCCTTGTGGACAGCGCCGATGAGGCGCAGACACTGATTGCGGCCCTGGACTCGGGCGCCGATTTCGCGGAACTCGCGCGCCAGCACTCCACCGGCCCCTCCGCACCTCAGGGCGGAGACCTTGGCTGGTTTACGCCGGATCAGATGGTCGAGGCCTTCGCTCGATCGGCAGTGGAACTGGACCAGGGCGATTATACCCGGGAGCCGGTACGCACCGAGTTCGGCTGGCATGTAATTCGCCTGGAAGCGCGCCGCAACTCCGACCCGCCGCCGTTCGATAAAATAAAGGATCGCCTGCGCGCGGAGGCGATCAGCGCACGCATCGAGGCCTATGTAATGGAACTGCGAAAAAGCAGCGACGTGATGTTGTTCCGCCACCCGGAATAATTCAGTGTCTCCTTCAATCCCCGAGCAGTTCCCGAAAGGCTGCTTCGTCCAGAATGCGCACCTCCAGCGATCGGGCCTTGTCCAGCTTTGAACCGGCAGCCTCTCCGGCCACCACATAATCGGTATTTTTTGAAACGCTGCCGGCAACTTTGCCGCCACGCGCCTCGATCCGCTCCCTGGCCTGGTCGCGGGTGTAATCCTGCAATGTTCCGGTGAGCACGAAGGTCTTGCCGGCCAGACCCGCATGCGCCGCCGCCCGGCCCTGTACCGTCGCCGCGGAACGGTCGCTGACCCAGTGCAGGTGCTTTTCCAGCAACAGGGCATCGATGGCGCCCAGATCGTTCAGACGCGCCCGAAAAGCCTGCAGCAACTGCTCGGCCTCGGCACCGGACACCGGCAGTCGTTGAACCGGCAGCTCGGCGAGCTCGGTCAGGCAGCCGATCTTGCCGGCCAATTCCTCCGCCCGCTTCGGCCCAACCCTGAGAAACTTGAATTCACTGATCACGGCGGCTGCAGTCAATCGTTGCAGGTAATCGACGGAAAACCCCGCCTCGTCGACAACGTCGACAAGCGCCAGTAAACGCTCGAAGCTCTCGGCGTTTCCGCGATCGGCGAAGAAGGCGTGAATCTCCTCGCCCATCGTCCTGCCAATGCCCGCAATCAGCGCGAACAGCACCGGATGCGCCCGCCGGATGAAATCCAGATCACCTACCTGGACGGCCAGCAGCCGTGCTGTGTCCACTCCGACGCCGGGAATGCCGACCGCATACAGCAGCCGGTCAAGCGGTATACGCCGGCGATCGGCGATGGCCGTGGCCAGCTTGGCGGCGGAAATCTCCGCAAAGCCGTCCAGGCGCAATAACTGATCCCTGGTCAGGCGGAAAATGTCGGCGAGTTCGCGGACCAGGCCCGCCTCCACCAACTGTTCGGACACCTTGTCTCCCAGGCCTTCGATATCCAGCGCACGGCGCGACGCGAAGTGTCGAATGGACTCCTTGAGCTGGGCGGGACACTGCAGGCGGCCGATGCAACGGTAGTCCACTTCGCCATCCACGCGCAGCACCTCGGAACCGCAGACCGGGCAGGCACGCGGCATCTGCCACGGCTCCGCAGCCGATGGACGGTGCTCCAGCACCACGCCGACAATCTCCGGAATCACATCGCCGGCTCGACGCACCATGACGGTATCGCCCGGACGCACGTCCTTGCGCCGGAGCTCATCCAGATTGTGCAGGGTCGCCCGGCTCACGGTAACGCCGCCGACTTCCACCGGCTCCAGATCAGCCACCGGCGTTATGACGCCTGTACGGCCCACCGAGGGGATGATGGATCGCACTCGGGTGGTGGCTTCCCGTGCAGGCAATTTGTGAGCGACAGCCCAGCGCGGCGCGCGGGACGTAAAGCCGAGACGTTCCCTGGCTTCCAGGCCGTCGACCTTGAAGACCACGCCGTCGATCTCGTAGTCCAGACTGTCCCGGCGCTCAAGCAGGTGCTGGTAGTAGCCCAGACAGGCCTCGACCCCATCCAGCACCTGGACTTCCTCATTGACGCGAAAACCCCAGTCCCGCAAATAGTGCAGGGCCGCATGATGACTGTCACCGATGGAGTCGCTGCACTGCCCTACGCCGAAGGTGAAAAAGGTCAACGGCCGCCGCGCGGTCTCACGTGAATCGAGCTGCCGCAGGCTGCCCGCCGCCGCATTGCGGGGGTTGGCGAACGGGCGCTCTCCGGCTTCCAGCCGCTGCGCGTTGAGACGCTCGAAATCCTGGCGGCGAATGACCACCTCGCCACGCACATCCAGCCGGGCGGGGATGCGGTCTCCCCGCAGGCGCAGCGGTACGGTACGGATGGTGCGAATGTTAAGGGTAATATCTTCGCCCGTCCTGCCGTCACCTCGCGTGCCCGCCCTGACCAGCAGACCGTCCTCATAACTGATGCTGACCGACAACCCGTCCAGCTTGGGTTCTCCCACATAGGTAACACTGTCGGTTTCCAGGCGCTCGCGCACCCGCCGGTCGAAATCCCTGAGATCCTGTTCACTGAACGCGTTGTCCAGGGACAGCATGGGTACGGCATGGCGGACCTCGCCGAAATCCGCCGCGGGCGCCGCACCGACCCGGCGGGTCGGCGAGTCGGGTATAACCAGCTCGGGCCAGCGTTCCTCGAGAGCCAGCAGTTCACGCATCAGGCTGTCGTACTCGACATCGGCCACTGTCGGCGCATCGAGCACATAGTATCGGTAGTTGTGTCCGTCGATCTGGCTACGGAGTTCGTGAGCGCGCTCGCGCGCCTGATCGAGGTTGTCGAGTACGGTGGAGACGTCGGACATACGGCTTCCTGTTGACTGCGTCGGATTTATGACAATTGCCGGCGACGGAGTTTGCGAAAAGGGAACCGGATCACCTTCCCGATCCTCGGATTGCCGTCAACTGGTAGCACCTCGCCACGGCAGAGACGCTACTGCGGTGGGGTACTAGTTTACCCATGTTGTTGTAGTCAACGGATAGCGGAAACTGCACCAGAAAGCACCAGGATCCCCGGCAAAGACAGTGAATCGTGACCATACTTGCCTTAGGGACCTCTGATGACGTGCGACCGTATTCGAGGTCAACTGGACCCGAAGCAGACGGGATGGTGCCACAGAATCGCAGACATGGACGGTTGTCGGACCATGGACTGCACCTTTAACCGCGATACCGTTGCTGCCGGCGCGGGGCTAGGGACTGGCCGGGAATTCCTCGACGGAAACGTCACCGAGGGAGGAACTTTGCGAGCGGACAATCAATCCAAGGGATATGGACTGGACTATTGCGGCCAAGCCGCCCAGCACCATGGGGACCGGGTTCAGCCCTCGGACAGATCGGTCGCAGGCCAGACAGTAAGCCAGCGTTTCAGCACTCCGGAGGGTCGGTATGGTGAAAAAAGACCAGCAGCACGATAGCTCCAGTCAGAAGGCCTTTGTCGATTCGCTTGTCAGCTACACCAAGCAGCATAAGGCCAGACACTGGGAGGGTACGTTTGACCAATTCATGAGGGACATGCTGCCTCAGGCACCCGAGGCGCTCGCCCGCACCAGCCATCAGTACATCTGGGACATGATCCGCTGGCACGGCGCGAAGCGTGAGGAGGAAGGCGAGGCCCTCACGCGTTATGATCTGTTCTCAAGTGACCTGTTCGGCATGGACGAGTCTCTGGAGCGGGTCGCCAACTATTTCAAGGCTGCCAGTGAGGGTTCGGAAGTCGGCCGCCGGCTGCTGCTGTTGCTCGGCCCGCCCTCCGGCGGCAAATCCAGCCTGGTAACACTGCTCAAACGCGGCCTGGAGGAGTACAGCCTGACCGAGGACGGCGCCATCTACGCAATCAAGGGTAGCCCGGTGCACGAGAACCCGTTGCTGCTGATCCCCCACAGCAAGCGCGGTGAGTTCCGGGACACATTCGGCATCAACATCGAGGGAGAACTGTCCCCCTACGCCCGCACCCTGCTCGAGGAGGAATACGAAGGCGATTTCACCAAGGTCCCGGTGGAGCGCATCTTCATCAGCGAGGCCGGCCGCATCGGCGTGGGCACTTATGCACCCCATGACCCGACCACCGCGGACATCGCCGATCTGGTGGGGTCGGTGGACCTGTCCAAGGTGGCGCAGTACGGCGACGAAGGTAACCCCCGTGCCTGGTCCTGGTCCGGTGCCGTCTATGCCGCCAGCCGTGGCATGCTTGAGATGATCGAGATCCTCAAGGTGAAGCGGGAGTTCCTCTACCTGCTGCTGACCCTGACCCAGGAAAAAAACATCAAGGTGTCACGTTTTCCGCTGATCCATATGGACGAGACCATCGTCGCCCATACCAATCTGGCGGAGTTCCGGAAATTCCTCCAGGAGAAAGAGAACGAAGCACTGCTGGACCGCATGGTGATCATCCAGGTGCCCTATACCCTGCGTTATCCCGCGGAAGCGCGCATCTACGAAAAGCTCACCTCCTCCACGCCGACCTTCCGGGAGGTACATCTCGACCCGCATGCCTTGCAGGTGGCCGCCGTATTCGCCGTGCTGACCCGGCTGAAGCCATCAGAGCGGCCGGATCTGGACCTCTCCCGCAAGGTTCGTGTGCACGCCGGCGAAGACGTCGAAGGCATTTCCACGTCCGAAGTGGACAAGATCCGCAACGAGAATCCGGACGAAGGCATGGAAGGTGTCAGCCCGCGTTTCGTGGTCAATGCCCTGGCTGGCGCCATCAGCAGCAGTGAGAACAAGAGCCTGACCGCCATCGACGTCTTGCTGGCTCTGAAGGACACTATCGAATCCGATGCGCGCATGGACAGCAAGCAGAAGAAGGCCTGGGTGGATCTGCTGGTGACCACGCGCAAGGATTTCTACAACCGCTGGGTCAAGGAGGACGTGCACAAGGCCTTGTTCGTTTCCTTTGAACAGGAAGCCCAGGATTTGCTGGACAAGTATCTGGACGAAGTCGAAGCGGTACTCGACAACCGCCAGGTTTCGGATCCCATCACCGGTGAGGAGCGCGATGCCGATGAACGCTTCCTGCGCGGGGTGGAGGAGAAGATCAACATTTCCGATGCCGGCAAACATTCTTTCCGCCAGGAAGTGGTCCGCAAGGCCATGGGCGCCTACAAGCGCGGAGACAGTTTCACGCTTGCCAGTCACTCGCGCCTGCAGGAGGCCATTGAGCAATACCTGTTCGAGGAGCGTCGGGACGTGCTCCGACTGGTGACCTCCAGTACCCGGCCGGACGAAGAGGCGAAGCAGAAGGTATCCGCGGTCGCCGAGCGGCTGATCAGGGAATATGGCTATGACGACTACAGTGCCAGGGAGGCGCTCAACTACGTCACTACATTGATGTCGCAGGAATGATGTCGATCCGGGCCGGCGGCACCCGACCGCCGGCCGCCTACTCCGGGAGAGGCCATGAGCTTCAATGACCGTAACCGTCGCGTCTCCCGCATGGCGATCCAGAATCGCTGGTATGACCTTTTTTCCCGCGGTGCTCGCGACTGGTTGCGACACAACGAGAAGGTCAGGGAGTCGGTACGGGAACAACTGCCCGATCTGATTGCGGGCAGTGACGTCCTCACCGGTTCCGGCGAACGTCGCCTGCACGTACCCGTGCGCTTCCTTGAACATTACCGTTTCCGCCTCCGCGATCAGCATCAGGACGACGGTGTCGGCCAGGGTGCCGGCAAACCGGGGGACGTCTACCGTCGCGGGCAGTCCCGCGGTCAGGGCGACAGTGGTGGCACGGGGGGCAGCGGCGGCGGCGAATACCGGTTTGTGCTCGAGCTGAAAGTGGACGATATCGTTGACTGGCTCTGGGATGAGTTGCAGCTTCCGGACCTGCGCCCCAAGAGCACCGATGCGCTCACCGACGAGCAGCTCGTCTCGGAAGGCTGGGACCGGCGCGGCCCTCGCGCCCGGCTTGACCGGCGGCGCACGGCGAAGGAGGCCATCAAGCGCCGCGCGTCGCAAACGGACCCGCTGCCGTTCACGAACGATGATTTGCGCTACAGACAGCTCGCCCGGCGTCGGCGGCCATCCACCAATGCCGTGGTGGCCTTCGTGCTGGATGTTTCGGCCAGCATGGATCCGGCACGGCGAAAACTCGCCAAGGCATTTTTCTTCTGGGCAAGTCAGGGTCTAAGGCGCCAGTACGGCAGCCTGGAAACCGTGTTCATTGCTCATACCAATGAGGCCTGGGAATTCACCGAAGAGGAATTCTTTCAGATCAGCGCCACCGGCGGTACGGTTGCCTCCAGTGCCTTCAAGCTGGTGCGGGACGTCTTTACCGACCGTTTTGATCCAGCCCATTACAACCAGTATGTCTTCTATGCATCCGACGGCGATAACTTCGCCGATGACCGGCACGCGGCCGAGGGGCTGCTGCTGGAACTGGCGGGTTCCGTCAATTTCATGGGGTTCGTGGAAACGCCGCAGAACCGCTTCGAGTCCTCCCGCTCGGAGACCGGCCGTCTGTTCAGATCGCTGGAAGCTCGCAACTGTCCGGTGGGCAGCTATACGGTGCACGCGGACAGCGATATATGGGAAGCCATTCGCACCTTCTTCCGCCGCCAGGCGGGAGAAGCGGCCTGATCAGGAGAGCCACGCCGCCATGGCACACGATCACCCGCATCACGCCCACGACCACGCGGTCTTCAGCAACGATCAGCTGGAGGAATACGCACCGAAGATCGAGGGCCTGGCCAGGGACCACGGCCTGGACTTCTATCCGGTTGATTTCGAGCTCGTCCCCAATACCTTCATGATGGAAGTAGCGGTCTACGGCCTGCCTGTCCGGATGCCGCACTGGTCGTTTGGCGTACGGTATATTTACCAGTATGTGCAGCATCGCATGGGGCATTCCCGTATCTTCGAGGTCGTGTTTCCGGGCAATCCCAACCGCGCCTATCTTGTAGATGACAACGCCCTGGCCGAAAACACACTGGTCACCGCGCATGTGCTGGGGCACGCGGACTTCTCCCGTAACAATCAGCTCTTTGAGCGCATGCAACGCGACGTCGGCTACCACATCGTCGAGCAGGCCGCCGCCCGCGCCAATCGCATCCACAATGCCATCGAGGATCACGGCCAGGCTCGGGTTGAGGCGGTACTGGACGCCGCACTCGCCCTGGAGCAGAACATCGACATCAACAAGGGCCTGCACCGCGACCTCTACCCCGCGACCACCGTGCGGCCCAGGCAGCCGAAAGCACCGGCCGCCGGCAGCTTCGAAAAGCGCTATCAGGACTTGCCCGGAGAAGAGGCGCCCAGCCGTCCGGTCGCGGCCGAGCGACCACGCGTTCCGCCGCATCCGGAGTATGATCTGCTCTGGTTCATTGCCCATTACGGGCCGGAGTTGGCGGACTGGGAGCGGGATATCTTTCTCGCGGTGCGAGAAGAATCGTTCTATTTCTATCCGGTCTTCGCCTGCCAGATCATGAACGAAGGCTGGGCCAGCTACTGGCACGCACGCTTGCTGCGGGAAGCCAATTTTCTGCCCAACCAGATCTACCTGGACGCCATCAAGACCCACTCTGACGTCGTCAGGCCCTATGCCGGCAAGGAGGCGGTATCCCTGTCCGTTAACCCCTATCACCTGGGCTTCACGATGTGGGAGCGGATTGTCGCGGACATGGGCCTGGATGCAGCAAAACGCATCCGCGCCGAGGAAGACGACTTCAGCTTCATCCGCAATTATCTGGATGACGACCTCGCGGCCGAGCTGAAGCTGTTCAACTATGCGCGCCGTCCCGGCGCCGGCGGCGAGGAACGCTACATCGTCAAGGACCGCGACATCAATACCCTGCGTGAGAATATCCTCTCACCCAAATTCAATTACGGAGCACCGCGAATACATGTGAGATCTCTCGGACTGGACGGCAGTCTCACCCTCGCCCATGACCATGAAACCGATGGCCGCGGGCTGGATCTCACCCGAGCGCGTAAAGTGCTCGAATATATCCAGCGTGTCTGGCACAGGAACGTGCGCCTGGAAACCGTGGACCATGCCGGCGAACCCAAGGTGGTGGAAGCCGACGCCAGATAGACATCGGCTTCCGTCTCCTTAAGTCATCTGGCCAATCGCTGTTCCCGGCCTCTGTTCAGCGTCACTGGCACATGCGTCTGCATCAGCCGCTGCAGCGCGAACCGACGGATACGCTCGACCAACCGCTCCAGCCCCTGCAAACGATTCATACTCAACCGTGACGGCAAGCCCAGAGCGAATATGAACCGGGGTGGCGAAGCCACGATGTCCGCGGCCGGCTGGCCGGAATAAACGCTTAGCGCCATGGCCAGCAAACCTGCATCCATCGGGCAGTCGCTGGCACCGCGGTAGATCAGGCACCCCGGCTCACCCAGACCACGCAACCAGAGCAACGAGGCGCATCCATGCACCCTGTTGCCTGCCTGCCGCCAGGCCTCCGGAAAGGGAGGCAGGCGCTCACCCAGTCGCATGAGATGCTCATAACGGACCGTCCAGTCATCCAGCCGCAGGAACTCTTCCACCAATTCCCGCTGTTTGCGGTCGATGGGCAGGTGACTGTCCATACTGCATTCCTCAAGATAGCTGACTGTACGATGATCGTAGTGATAATGATTCGCGTTTGCAACCAGATATTCAACGACACCATGATGCCGCGTCTCATTAAGGAGAAAGGGGGAAAACGGAGGAATGCGGGTGGTAGCCGGCTACGCCCTGCTCTTGCGTGCCGCCAGGTGGGCCTTGCGGCGATATTCCCGCAGATCTTCGCGGATGTGCTCGATAGCCTGGGCATTGAGATCGCAGCGCTGAGCGTCCAGGATCTGGCCGTCAAGTTCATCGGCAAGCCGGCGGGCCGTCTCCAGCATGCGTTCGAAGGCCGTCAGCCCGTCGAAGGGGCCGGGAAGCTGCATGAACATGGCCACACCGGGCGTTTCCATGTCCTCTGCCTGGTCGGGATCGAACTGACCAGGCTCGACCATGTTGGCGACGCTGAACATGGGCGTGCTGCCGCTGTGCGCCGACAGCATCCAGTGATAAATGCCGTGCATGCCATGGCGCAGGCCAATGCGTTCGAGAGAATCCAACAGCGCCGGACCGGTAAACAGGTAGCCCTTGCCGGCGGTAACGTGCAGCACCACAATCTTTTCCCCGGCATCCTGCCATGCCGGGTCCGACTCCAGCGAATCACTCACTAACATGTCTTCCGCATCGGGCGGTTCAGCGGTGGTCGCCGACGCGGATGCGCGGGCCTGGCCGGCGGACGGCCGTACCCGAGGCGCGGACACGGTTTCTTCAGGATCATCCCAGTCCGCCACGGCACGCGTCTCCCGAGGGGCAATTTCCAGATCCGAGTCAACGGGATCGGCGTCTTCAGGATCGCCAATAACCAGGTCTTCAAGATCTCGAAGCGCCGCGTCGACATCATGATCCCCGCGGTGCCGCTGACGCCGTTTGCCGGCGCCGCCGAAGCCATCCTCCTGCCAGCGGTAATAGCCGTACAGGCCGGCTACGACCAGCACCCCGAGAATCAGCAGTATCCACCGCAAAGTATCCATAAGCCTGCCGTATTCCTGTCGTTGCGGCGTTGGCAATACCACGCCCGGAAAGTTCCCTGTTACCTGGTCAATCCCTCAGACCGCCATGACCATTTCCGCGGCCTCGTCCACATCCACGGCCACCAGGCGGGAAACCCCGGCCTCGTGCATGGTCACACCCATCAGGTGGGTGGCAATCTCCATGGTGGACTTGTTGTGGGTTATGAAAATGAACTGTACCCGGTTTGACATCTCTTGCACCAGTTGGCCGAATCGCCCGACGTTGGCTTCGTCCAGCGGCGCATCGACTTCATCCAGCATGCAGAACGGCGCCGGATTCAACTCGAAAATGGCGAAGATCAGGGCCACCGCGGTCATTGCCTTTTCACCACCTGAAAGCAGGTGAATGTTGGTAATACGCTTGCCGGGCGGGCGCGCCAGGATGGTGACCCCGGTATCGAGCAGATCCTCCCCGGTCAGTTCCAGGTAGGCTTCGCCGCCACCGAACAGGCGCGGGTACATGCGGCTCAATCCGGCATTGACGCGGTCGAATGTATCCTTGAACCGGGCGCGGGTTTCCCGGTCAATGCGACGGATGGCGGTATCCAGGGTTTCCAGGGCTTCATTCAGATCATCGTACTGCTGATCCAGGTAGCCCTTGCGCTCGGCCAGGGTCTCGTGCTCTTCGATGGCGGCCAGATTGATGCTGCCCAGACGGTTGATGCGGTTTTCCACATCCGCCAACCGCTGTAGCCAGGTGCGCTCGTCGGCCTGTTCAGGCAGATTGCGCTGCAGGGTATCGAGGTCGTAACCCAGTTCCGCCAGTTGCTCGGCCTGGGTCTGCCGACGTACCCGCAGTTCCTGTTGGTGCAGCCTGGCCGCTTCGAGCTCCTGACGCAGGCTGTCGGCCTCGTTTTCCGCGGTCACCCGCGCCTGCTCCAGTTCGCGCAGGCGCTGATCCACCTCGCCCAGCCGGCTGCGTGCTTCGTTGAGCTGGCGCTCCGCCTCCAGCCGCTGCCGCAGCAGCTGCTCGCGTTCCTGTTCCATCTCGACGGTAGGATCGCCCTCCGCCTCGCTCACGGCCCGCAGCTCTTCGGCACGTTCAGTCAATCGCGCGCGCTGGGATTCAAGTCTGGCCACCTGCTCGACAATTGCCTCCCGGGCAGTCCCGGCATTTTCCAGTTTCAACAGCAGTTCATGACGGAGCTCCCGTCGCTGCCGCATGATCTCCCTGGCATCCGTCACCGCCTGTTGCCGGCTTTCCCGGGCTTCCTGCAGCTCCGCGCGGCGAACGTCAAACGCCTCGCCCCGATCCAGCGCCTC
Source organism: Aquisalimonadaceae bacterium (assembly GCA_040877625.1). Lineage (GTDB taxonomy): Bacteria > Pseudomonadota > Gammaproteobacteria > Nitrococcales > Aquisalimonadaceae > Methylonatrum. The sequence continues at coordinate 214,060 of JBBDNK010000034.1, read as the reverse complement.
CTGTAATCGGCCTCGCGCCTCGCGGATGCTCTCACCAGCGGTGCGGCTCTGCTCCGCTGTGTCCTCAATCTCCTCCGCCAGCCGGTCATGGCGTTCCCGCACATCGTCGAGCCGATGCTGGCGGCTTTCCCGGCGACCACGCAGTGCCGAAAGCCGGTCACCGATCTGATCACGTTCGTCCTGCAGCCGCTGTCGATCCTCGTCCAGGTCAAGCCTGCGCTCCCGCAATTCACGCAGTTGGAGTTCCTGCTCTTCAATCCGGCGGCCGTCGGATTCAAGCCGCTCACGGAGGTGAGCGATCTCCCGTTCTCTGGCGAGTACCCCGTGCTGCTGATCACCGTCACCGGTGATCCGGTACCAGCGCCGCCCAAGCCAGTGCCCGTCCGGCGTCACAACCGACTCGGTTGCACCCAGCGCGTCCCGCAGGGCCGTTGCCTGCTCCAGGCTGTCCGCGCAATAGATCCCGCCAAGCAGATCCTCCAGTGCCCAGGGCGCTCGAACGCAATCCAGCAAACGTGGCGCGGCATGTACCGACGCAGCCGGAGCACCAGCCTCACGCGCAGTATCAAGCAGCGTCACGTCGCCGTGACTTAGCCCGGACAAGGCCTCGGCATCCAATGTCACTCCATCAACGCAAACCGTCTGCAGCCGATCGGCCAGTACAGTCTCAACGGCAACTTCCCAGCCGGCATCAACGCTCAAGGCATGCGCCAGGCGCCCGGCGCCATCCAGTCCATACCTGTTCAGCCAGTCAGCTACCGGGCCGTCAGACTCGGCCAGTGCGTTTTGCTGTAACGTATCCAGTGAGGTCAGCTGGGCCTGGCGCTTCTGACCGTCGCCACGGAGATCCTGCAGTACATTGGCCTGCTCCTGCTCCTGTTCGACGATTTCGGCCAGACGGGTTTCCAGGTGCTGCAGCTCCTCGGCAACGCGGTCGCGCTGTTCACCGAGTGCCAGTTCCTCACCCAGCATCTCTTCGATCTCATCTTCCAGGGCAACAGGATCCAGGGCATCGCGCTCCGCGCTCAGGCGCTCCCGTCGACGATCGAATTCCTGCTGCCGCTGTTCCAGGTGCTCTATTCGCGTGCGTTCCACCTGTGCTTCCTGAAGCGTACCGGCAGCCTGTTCATTGAAATCGTCCCAGGCGGCCTGCCAGTCGTCCAGCGCCTGCTGCGATTCGATGACCTGATCGGATGCCTCAGCCTCCAGTGCGTCCGCCTCCTCAAGCTCCGGTCGCAGGTCTTCAAGCCGACTCTCCAGCACCTGCCGCTTTTCCCGATCATCGGCCAGGGTTCGCTCCAGCTCGCTCAGCGCCTCGGTGCTGGCGGCCAGATCCTCGGCACGCCGTTGGCCCAGCTCGCGGTGGTGCGTTATCTGTTGCTCGAGCCGCGCAATATCACTGCCCAGGCCGTAATACTGGCCCTGCACGACATTGAGTTGCTCACCGAACTCGGTCTGCTGCTCGCGCGCCGCCACCATGCCACGCTCGGAACCGCGCTGGCGGCTGATCGCACCCTCGAGCGCGGTTTCTCGCCCTTGCAGATCCCGATCGCAACTGCTCAAGGCATCCGTCAGCTCGCGCAGCCGCAAGGCCAGCAACTCGGCGCGTAGCTGCCGCTCCTCCTGCTTCAGCGTCTTGTAGCGCTCCGCCGTCTGCGCCTGTCGCTTCAGCTTCTCCAACTGCACACCCACTTCTTCCCGGACATCGTTGAGTCGGTCCATGTTTTCCCGGGTATCGCGGATGCGACGCTCGGTCTCACGACGGCGTTCCTTGTAAAGCGAGATGCCGGCAGCCTCTTCAAGGTAGACCCTGAGCTCCTCCGGCTTGGCCTCGATGATCCTGGAGATCATGCCCTGCTCGATGATGGAATAGCTGCGCGGCCCCAGACCCGTACCAAGGAATACGTCAGTCACATCGCGACGGCGGCACCGGGTGCCATTCAGGAAGTACTGCGATTGACCGTCCCGGTTTACCTGCCGTTTGACGGATATTTCCGCGTAGCTGGCGTACTGCCCTCCGATGGTGCCGTCGGTGTTGTCGAAGACCAGTTCGATGGAAGCCTGACTGACCGGCTTGCGACTGCTGGAGCCGTTGAAAATGACATCGGTCATCGACTCACCGCGCAGATGGCGCGCGGAACTCTCGCCCATCACCCAGCGCACGGCGTCAATGACGTTGGACTTGCCACAGCCATTGGGGCCGACGATGCCGACCAGTGGTCCCGGCAAATTTACGGTAGTGGGGTCCACGAAAGACTTGAAACCCGCAAGACGTATTTTTTTCAGCCGCATGAAATCGATTCGGGCTATTTCCGATGATGCGTCATTATCCCGGTCGGGAGATCGATTGGAAAGCCACCATACAATGTCGTTACCGGTCGACAACAACCGTTTCGACAGCATGTAGCCTCCTGGCGACACAAAGACAACCCGTTCGGGGTTCCTGTACTCTGGAGCTTGCAGACCAGTGCGGACACCCGGGGGATCCCAGGCTTGGCTTGTTTTCGGCGCATTTCCGACAGCGGCGATCAGCCATGAACTCGGACCTTCAGGAGACACTGAGTAAACAGATGGAGGGGGGGAACCCGCATGCGTGAAACGGAGATCGACCAAGACTTGCCGAAGACGCCATGGCGGCAGGAAATACGGCTAACCCGCGAAAGCGGCGAAGTTCTGACCGCCGTCAGCGAAAGCCTGCTCAATGGGGGACTGGCCGTACTGCTGAATCGAGCGGTACGCACCGGCGAACAGTTGATCCTGGACGCGGTGTTGCCCAACCATGCGGCACACCGGCTGGAACCTGTAAGAATGCACTGCCGTGTCGCCTATCTGGTGGCGCTGACACATCCACCGGATACGCTGCGCGCCGGCCTGACCATCCTGCAGATCGACCCCAGCCACAAACAACGGCTGCTGCGCTTTGCCCGCGAACGGATTCAACGCCAGCAGCACCCGGCCGACCTGCGTCGTTCCGGCAGCAGCTGAACGCTTCAGCCGGCCTGTAACCAGGCCCGCATGCGTTCCACCCCTTCGTGCAACCGGTCCAGCCCGGTTGTATAGGCAAAGCGCACATGCTGTGCGGCATCGCGGTCGCCGAAATCCCGCCCTGGCGTAACGGCTACCCCCGCCTGCTCCAGCATTTGACGGCAGAATGCATCGCTGTCCGCGGACAGTCCACTGGCATCGGCATACAGGTAGAACGCGCCTCGCGGTACCACCGGCAACCTGAAACCCAGAGGCGGCAATGCCTCGAGCAGGTAGTCCCGACGCTCGCGGAAGGCACTGCGGCGCTGTTCGAAAATGGCATGTGCTTCGGGCGTAAAACACGCCAACGCCGCATGTTGCGCCGGTGTCGACGCCGCAATGAACAGGTTCTGGGCGAGCTTCTCCGCCGCACGCTGATAGCCGTTAGGCACCACCAGCCAACCCAGTCGCCAGCCGGTCATGCCAAAGTACTTTGAAAAGCTGTTGACAACGAACACGCTGTCCCGAACGGCGAGCGCGCTGCGTAGTTCCTCTCCATAGACCAGACCGTGGTAGATCTCGTCCACGACCAGAGCGGCACCGCGCTCGTGCAGCCAATCGTGGACGGACGCGAGGGTCCGTTCAGGTACCACGGTCCCCGTAGGGTTGGCCGGCGACCCCAGGATCGCAGCCACGGTGCCGGGCTGCCAGCGGCTCTCAAGTTCCTCCCAGGTCGGCTGAAAATCGTGGGAGGCACGCACCGGCACACTGGTGGGCAAGCCATCCACATGGCGGACGAAATTGCGATTGCATGGATACCCTGGATCCGGCAGCAATACCCGGTCTCCCGCATTGACCAATAAACCCATGGCAAGAATCAGCGCGCCGGAAGCGCCTGGCGTTACCACGATGCGGCCGGGGTCCAGATCAATGCCGCTGGTAACGCGGTAATGCTCGGCGAGTGCCTGCCGCAATGCCGGGAGGCCGCACGCCTGACTGTACCCGGTAAGACCCGCACGCAATGCGGCAATGCCCGCCTCGACCACGGGAGCCGCCGTCGGGAAATCCGGCTCGCCAACTTCCATGTGCACGATATCCCGGCCGACGGCTTCAAGCTCCCGGGCTCGCGCGAGCAGTTCCATGACATGAAAAGGCTCGATACGGTCCAGACGGTTGGCATATGGCAACGACATTCCCATGATCTCCAGGAAAATACTGACCCGTTCGCGCAATGGATGCGCCGAACCCGAATTATGAAGACACTGATTTATATGGGACCACCTCATACTTCAGTTCTATCAGCAGCCATTCGTCCCACTTGCGGTGATCCGGATCGATCAACCTCAGTGGTGGCTTGATAAAACGCTGGTTAGCGCTGCCCATGCCTCATGCACATCCAGCGTGATCATCAGGACTTTCACCTGGATAGAAGATATTCCACAGCGTGCGCAAATGCCCGCGATACTCATCTTCTGTATCGAAGTCCCAGCCGGTGGCGATCTCGTACTCACGAGCGGTGATATCAACATAACTTCCTACGCAGTCAAGAAATTCGGCCTTTGAATTGTAACTCGGCATTTTCTCTCCTATTCATTCATGGGATGCGGTTCGGGATACTGAGTGACAGTACGCCACGTGCCATCGGACTGCCTTTTGTACACCGCCTTCATCGTTCCATGCTGAAAGTTAGTAGAAGTCGCTAGCGCGCTACCCGGCGGATTTCCCGTGGGATGTTTGCTGGGGCCTCCTCGCCGCACACCCATAACGTGGTTTTCGTAGCCGTCGCCATATATCTCCTCCAGCGGCCTACTTACAGAAAAGGAATCTTTTCCAATGGCCTCGACCGGCGGCCAGTGAATCGGGATCGGTATCACGAGTTTCAATCCACGCCCCCGTGAGGGGGCGACGCGTCTCGGATTGCTTGCGCGGGTCCATGCGGCTGTTTCAATCCACGCCCCCGTGAGGGGCGACCAAACAACCCTGCGATTACGAGGCCGAGATTGCCGTTTCAATCCACGCCCCCGTGAGGGGGCGACGTGCTACTTCATCGACACCAACAACATCATGCTGTTTCAATCCACGCCCCCGTGAGGGGGCGACGGCAGCCAGGGCGCTATCACGGTTTCACTGCAGAGTTTCAATCCACGCCCCCGTGAGGGGGCGACAGCCGCACGCCGGCATGGTCCAGGCGCCGCTTATGTTTCAATCCACGCACCCGTGAGGGGGCGACACGGCGTCCTGACGCTCCTGCGCCCCTACCTGGAGTTTCAATCCACGCCCCCGCGAGGGGGCGACACAAATCGTTTTAAGCTAGTGTTTCGTTGATAGGGTTTCAATCCACGCCCCCGTGAGGGGGCGACATCGACGCGGGGCCGCCGAGGACAGCGCCGAGGGGTCGTTTCAATCCACGCCCCCGTGAGGGGGCGACCAGGTAGTAGCGCAAGTACTGGTTGCTGTATTTCTGTTTCAATCCACGCCCCCGTGAGGGGGCGACGCCACACTGCTGAGCAGGTCGCACTCACCCAGTCGTTTCAATCCACGCCCCCGTGAGGGGGCGACGGTCGAGGGACAGCGGCCAGGGAGCTGCTGATCTGGTTTCAATCCACGCCCCCGTGAGGGGGCGACATGTCTTTCCGCCTGCGGGCGTGATGCGGACGCAGTTTCAATCCACGCCCCCGTGAGGGGGCGACGCCCCTTTCCCGGCGAGGCTGATGTCTTGGCAGGGTTTCAATCCACGCCCCCGTGAGGGGGCGACGCCTCGGATTTGATGCACCGGTGCCAGTTCAGGAGTTTCAATCCACGCCCCCGTGAGGGGGCGACTCTTGGACCACGGACCCACAACGCCGGGTGAGCTGTTTCAATCCACGCCCCCGTGAGGGGGCGACCGGACAAGGAGCTTGCCGCCGGCGCCCGCTACCTGTTTCAATCCACGCCCCCGTGAGAGGGCGACGCGTTGTTCTTCCTGCATTGATCCACATTCTTCTGGTGTTTCAATCCACGCCCCCGTGAGGGGGCGACGTGGTGTAACGGTTGGTCTGAGGGGTGGAGCATGGTTTCAATCCACGCCCCCGTGAGGGGGCGACAGCCGGCGTCGTAGCCGTAGAGCGCTGCACGTAGTTTCAATCCACGCCCCCGTGAGGGGGCGACCGTTCTCCTGGTGGTGGGTTTCACAACAGTCCCGGTTTCAATCCACGCCCCCGTGAGGGGGCGACCGAACGGCCATGTGCTTTCAACGGCCAGAAACAGTTTCAATCCACGCCCCCGTGAGGGGGCGACGGCGGTATTTCGCCGTGGCCTGAGTGGTCCACGGCGTTTCAATCCACGCCCCCGTGAGGGGGCGACGGTGGCGGAGATAACGAAAATTTGTTTTCTTTAATGTTTCAATCCACGCCCCCGTGAGGGGGCGACCGCCGCCGAGGGTGACACTGTTGCCGGACGCGCTGTTTCAATCCACGCCCCCGTGAGGGGGCGACCCTAACGTGGGAGAAAAAGCGGATAGGGACAAATGTTTCAATCCACGCCCCCGTGAGGGGGCGACCCGACCTGCGACAGAGGGTTGCGGCTGAGTGGGAGTTTCAATCCACGCCCCCGTGAGGGGGCGACAATCACCCTGAGCGCATACGTGCCAGAGAAAACGTTTCAATCCACGCCCCCGTGAGGGGGCGACAAGACCAAGCACTGCAACCTCTGGGTGCAGGCCCGGTTTCAATCCACGCCCCCGTGAGGGGGCGACGGTTCCGCAAGGCCTACAACGAGATCGCCAGAAAGTTTCAATCCACGCCCCCGTGAGGGGGCGACAACCCAAGGACACCAACCATGACCAGTGAATTAAAAGTTTCAATCCACGCCCCCGTGAGGGGGCGACTCGCTGTACTCGCGATACATGTCAGCCGCGTAGTGTTTCAATCCACGCCCCCGTGAGGGGGCGACCCCGGAGATCGAGGAGCTGATAATGGCGGCGGAGGTTTCAATCCACGCCCCCGTGAGGGGGCGACATTGGGGTAAGCATTGGAACCCGGTAGTTGCAGAGTTTCAATCCACGCCCCCGTGAGGGGGCGACCCGACGATTCATCGCGCAGTAGAACGCCCGGAAGTTTCAATCCACGCCCCCGTGAGGGGGCGACACTTTTGTGGCACGCTGTCAAAGTTATGACCTCAGTTTCAATCCACGCCCCCGTGAGGGGGCGACTTTGACAGACTTGAACTGGACGCCTGGGCCGAGGTTTCAATCCACGCCCCCGTGAGGGGGCGACAGGATACGCGGTTGATATTGACAAGCCATCACCAGTTTCAATCCACGCCCCCGTGAGGGGGCGACAATGTGCCCCGATTCGACTACCGAGTCGATGATGTTTCAATCCACGCCCCCGTGAGGGGGCGACTGGTTGGGTCAGTCATGGCGGGTCCCCTTCTTCTCGTTTCAATCCACGCCCCCGTGAGGGGGCGACGTTGTCCAAAACGCCGAAAAGCGGCCTGAAAACTGTTTCAATCCACGCCCCCGTGAGGAGGCGACAGGTGTTGACCACCGGCACGGGGTCGAGCCAGCCGTTTCAATCCACGCCCCCGTGAGGGGGCGACTGGCTGGTGTGGGACGCAGACAAGCATCCGACTGTTTCAATCCACGCCCCCGTGAGGGGGCGACGTTGCCGGCGTGTCGCCCTTGCGGATTGCCGCGAAGTTTCAATCCACGCCCCCGTGAGGGGGCGACACGCGCTGGTTTTTATCGTCCCGTCCGAGCGGGTGTTTCAATCCACGCCCCCGTGAGGGGGCGACCGTCGAGTGATAACACGAGGAAAATTAAAATGAAATCCGTCGTAATGCGCGAACCACGCTTGTAGGCGCGGCTCTGTTTCCATTTTTCAGAACTAATCACAAATTTTTAAAGATCAGACAAGGGCTTACAGATTGCGCGAACCAAACAGGGAATTGACGTTCGCATGGGGTTCGCGGGTTCAGAATAGCAATGGACCAGATAGGTCAGTAACAGGCTTAGCTCCAACGTGTTCAACACGCCGCTTCCAGTTCGCTCCGAGGAAGTAAAAACGCAAGCTATCCGTTTCAGGGTTGATGATGTGACAAAGGCGATCCCGAAGCTGCACCCAACGTGCGGGATCTACTTCAATCTCAAAGACTGAGTACTGAACACGTTGTCCATAATCCAGGCAGGCACGTGCTACCCGACGGAGACGACGTTGGCCGCTGCGGTCTTCCGTGCTGACATCGTAAGTTACAAGCACCATCATTGCCCTGATCTCACGTTCATTTCCACAGGAAAGGCGGGTAGCCGTCCAGATCTCCGCGCAGATGGCGAGAAAGCAACTGGGCCTGAAGCTGAGGCAACAATCCAACGGTGGTGCGTTCTTCTAGAAACGGATGCCGGATCTCGGTTTGCTTGCGCTCCTGATACGCTTTTATGACCTGTTTCCGTGGCTCGTCCTTCAGCGTCACAGCCCCATTGTCCATGGTCACGAAATCGCGCAATCGTAGTTGTCGTCGGTTGATGAGCGACAAAGCAAGCCGATCGGCCAGTACCGCACGGAATTCTTCCAGCATGTCCAGCGCAAGACTGGGACGTCCTGGCCGAATCCTGTGCAGAAAACCCACAGCCGGATCCAATCCAACGGATTCGAGCGCCGAACGGCAATCGTGTGTGAGCAAGGTGTAGAGAAAGGACAGCAGGGCATTGACCTCATCCAATGGCGGACGCCGACTTCGTCCAGTAAATCGAAAACGTGGTTCCTCCGGGTGTCTGATCAGATTGTCAAACACACCGAAGTAGATGTTGGCTGCTTCGCCCTCCATCCCGCGCAGGCGGTCGGTATCCACCTCGGATGAAATACGCCGAATCACTCCTGTCAGCGTCGTCTCAACTCGGCGTAGTCGGCTTTCCATCTCGTCTTCCATCCCCTCCCCATGGTCTCTGAGCGCACGGCGGATAACAGCGCGTTGGTTATGAACCTTGCCAATCAGGATGCCACGCACAATGACGACATAGTCTTCAGGCCGCTCGCTCCGACGATATTGCTCCTTACGCAGCACCACATTGCCTGATACAGGGCCTTCTACACGCGCAAGAAAACGCCCGTTGCGGTCGAGAAAACAGACGCTGACGCCCTCTTTGGCACAAAACCCCATGAGTTGCGGGGAAAGCAATGCTCGGCCGATACAGACCAACCCACCGATCATATGAATCGGCACGCGTCCTTGCTCTTTGCCATCAACTTCCATGACCACATTGGCACCATCTTTACGCAGCCAAGCGCCTTCAGTGGTGACATACAATGTATTGAAATGGCGGCGCATCCGGCTAATCCTCCAACTGGCGCTTCAGCCAAGCCTGCACTCTGACCTTGCGGCTGAGGCGCTGTGGTTGGCAGATTTCCCGTAACGAACAGGGCTCGCAAAGCTTTGTCGAGTAGCGGGGCGGTGGCGTAATAAAGCCGAGGATCATCTGCCGTGTTTCGCGCGCGGTATCCTCGGTTAACGTGCGGAGCGTCTGATCAAACGCCACGGTGGTCCGATGGCGTGTCTTGCCATAGTAGAGTTCACCCGACGCAATCTCGACGCTGAACATTTCCTCTAGGCAAAGCGCCTGGGCGCAAAGCTGGACTTCATCTGCCCGATGCCGCTTGGGCCGGCCACGCTTGTATTCCACCGGCGTCACCCTCGGCGTCGGCCCACGCTCATCCAGCTCCACCACATCGGCCAGCCCAACCAGACCCAGCCGGTCGGAGCGCAAGGGCATGGCCGTGACGGTTCGCAAACCATGCCGGGAGCGCTGGCCTTCGGTGTCCACCCGCTTGTGCAACAGGCCGCCTTCCGCCGTTTGCCGGTTCTCTGCCCATTGCTGCTCCACATGGATCAATGCACATTGACGGGGGCAATAGAGGTAATGCTGGAGGGCGGACAACGGAATGTGATCCGTCTCTTCCATGGCACAACCCTCCGTATGGGCCTAGAGCCTATTCTCGATGCTCACACCATCCGGTAAGTCGTCCTGATTCACATGAATCTTGTAGTCCTTGAAAACCCGCGCCGGGGTATCCGCGTCACCCTGTACGCGCTCGACCACAACGCGCTCAAATAGGGTATGGGCAGGTGCATTACCCATGGGATGATCATGCCGAAAGACGATGAGCTTGCGAGCCGCCATTTCGCCACGGGCGGCGGAGCGATCGTGCTCGAACATGTTGATTAGGGACCGCCAGAGCAACTCCAGGTCATCCTCGGAGAAGCCGGTGCGTTCGGCGAGCTTGGCGGAGATAAAGCCATGGGCGCGGTATAACCCATAGGGGACGATATGCTTGCGGCCCATGGTGCGATTGTCGCCACTTTGGTCTTCCGCTTCCTTCTGCGTCGTCACCGCCATGCGGGTAATCGAGATTTCAAGCGGCACGACGGGATCGATGGAGGCTGCAAACGCCATTTGAATAGGACCGCGCACTTGGCCGCAATTGACGCTGGTAGTCATGACCGCGCCGAACGAACGGACGTCAAAAAAGTTACCGCACATCCAATCAGTCAGCGCCTTGGCTTTTTCAACGTCTTTGGGTAGTTTCTTGTAGCCGTCTTTGGCATCCGGAGGAACTTCCAGCGCTCTCCAGGCCAGTTCATGCTGGTTGTTCAGTACGGATTTTTCCTGCATGTAGATGGCATAACCGGATGCCCCTTCCTTCTCCAGGCTGACGTAGTTACGGATTTTGCGCTTTAGGCAAACGTCGGTGACCAATCCCTGATTGGTTTCCGGGTCCAGGCGCGGCAGGTTGCCAGCGTCGGGGTCGCCATTGGGGTTTCCGTTGGTCACATCAAACAGATAGACGAACTCGTAGCGGTTAGCGATGGCACTCATGCTTACTCTCCTTGCTCTTCTTGCTCAGTTTCCGGGGCGTCGCTCTTTTCGCCGCTGCGGCTGAAACGTGCCTGAGACTGGTGGTAGTAGCCGATAGCGAAGCGGCCTTGTTCCTCAATGCGCAGGCTGCGCGGGAAATGGCTTTCCAGCCCATCGATGATTTCCCCAACCTCACGTTCCAGCGTCAGTGCCAGCCCGGGCTTCTCCTTGCGCAACTTGGCCAGGTGATTCTGTGTATTGCGCAACAGCATGGGGAATACGGTTGCGGGCGTCGCTGAAGCCGCACCGTAGTAACGGTCGCGAATGGTGGCATTAACTTGTATTCCCAGGGCATTGCGCTGGGCACTTTCCAGTACGGCGAACAGCCTGCCCAGGCGATAGCCAGGATTGCTTGCTTCCTTATCGAGACTCATGGGAACCTCCTCGTTGATTCCTTTAACGCCCAGGCGCCGTTCACGCGCCAAGACCCCTTTGCACAACGCCACGCGTACCCCGGAGATATCCCCGTCGGCTCGCATACGCATGATCACATTGGCCAATAGACTGCGCGGGTAGCGCCCGCCGGTAAGAATGGCGCGGGTCATTTCACCGGCCAGTTGGGGCAGGATATCGTCTGCCTTGGCTTTGCCATTACGGCTGGGAGCCGTTGCATAGAGCAATCGCCAGATCGCTGGTTCGGTTTTCCACGGCTTGGGCTCCAGATTCAAATCCTGGTAGTGCTCAGCCAAGCGCCGAGCGAAGAACTCCAGGCTTCCGGTCTGCCAGAAGCGGATCGACAGCCGTGATGCATTGGGAGCTAGCCCCAGCACATAGAGTTGCGTTCCTTCGTCCAGACGAAGCTCTAACTCATGTAGGGGGCGACCTTTCGCCACTGCGTCAAGAACGGTACGCAGCTTTGCCGTTTCCTGCACATCGTCGGTCGGCGGATTGAACAGATCGGCGAATACGGATTCTGCTTCCGACGCTTGCTCCGGCGTTCTCGCCACAGCCCAGAAAACCACAGTGGCGTCGCCTACCTGCAGACGCTGGCGATTATGCTCATCTCGGCGCAAGAGATGGTTCAAAACTGTGGTGTACGCGAAAGCGACATGTCCGGAAACCGGCGCATTCTCGCCCTGACTCTTCCCGTAGGAGTTAAAGGCATACTGATTAAAAGACACGATGGAGGCACCGGAACTCTGGGCGCCGTTCACACCTTTAATTGGCGGATGCAGTCGGGCTAGTGGAAATTGTTCCCCGCTGACCAGACAGAATCCTTCGCTTCCTTCACTGCCAGCCAACATCCGGGCACGCACGGCACGCGCAGCAGGTCGCTGGTGCAAATATTCCTGTTCACCGTCCAGCCGGAACACGAGGTGGGTGTCTAGCATTTCTTCGTTGAACAGTGGCGGAACGAAATGCTCTGGGGACCAGTTATCGAGAAAAGCCAGCAGCGCCTGTAGCCCGGTATCCGTCTCACCAGCCAGCCATTGCCGATGCAGATCTTTGAAATTTTGGTGTTCCAGAGGTGTTCGCTTTTCCGCTTTTTCTTCAGACTTGGCTGTGGCACCTAGCACATAGCTCGTCTTATCCCAGAACAGACAAGAGGCGATGTTTACAGAACGCTTCGGAGCCTGCGGCACACGAAGACTCTTCGGCAAAGGCTTCTTCCCGGAGTTATCACGGATGTCCTGCACGTCCACCAGCTTCCCCTCGGCGGACAGTACAAGCGCATAGCTGATTTTCTCCTGACTGAAGCCAAAAGACGAAACCGCTTCCCGTTCGGTTAGTCGATGGTAGTAATCGTTTAGAGCAGAGAGGATCATGCCTTGACCTCCTCTGCTCGGAATGGTGGCACTTCAATCAGACCATCCCGCATCAGCGCACGGAAAAAGTGAGGGGTCATGTCATTGACAAAATCAATGTCGTGTAGCATCCAACCCAGGTCGTGTTCGCCTCGTAACGAGGCATCTAGTGCCGGTGATGATTCACTCTCATCCAGCAGGCGAAAGCTCGCCGGGAACTCACGCACGCCTAGGCAGGGCGCGTGGAAGCACTGCCCTTTGCGCGCTCGACGATTGAAGATGTCCAAATGCTTGCCTTCCGATTCGCTCTCGTCAGCGCTCTAGGTCAGATCGAAATGAGCCTCGATCACGTAGGCGACGTCACGCAGCACCGTGGCCGCACGCTGCTGACGGTCCTCATCTACAAAGGCGACCAATCCGTCGGTACGTCCGGCCTTCATGGCCTTCCCAATATTGGCTGCGGACAGCTTGCCACCAACTTCATTGCGACGAACGGACTCGAAGCGAATGGGTTTCAGTACCTGAATGCGATCCACCACCCAGCGGATGGCCGGCTTCCAGTGAATGGCATCGAGAATCCCACGTGCCGCAGATGGGGTTATCACGTCATAGGATACCCGCTCCACCTTCATCTCTGGTCGAGTGAAGCAGGCTCGCTCTCCCCAAATCAGTAACCGCACTCCGTAGGCCATAGTTCCTCCTCGTTCGCATTCGATCCCCATGCCCTCGCGGCGATGGCGCGGGTTGCTACCACATCAAACGCTCGGCACTGATAAAGCTCGGATTATCCCAATGCAATCCGAAGCGTTCGCTGTAAAGCTCGGGGTTGACCAATTGCATGAACTGCTCGCCAAATCGATCCGCTGCCACCGCCTGGATGGCCCCCGCTTCCAGCAATGCCCGGTAGCCTTGACGAGGAAGCTGCACGATATAGGGCTGTAAGCGCCGAGCAATACCCATACAGCCCTCGGCGAATTCCAGGTCACGCAAGGCCGAGCGCACTTCGTCGTCACCCTCCAGTGGAACGATGACTGGCTGTTGGGCGTTTTCGATCATTCGGAACTTACTGGCAAGTGTCTCGAATGGCAGGCCATCCAACTGCCCTTCCTCGATCAACCCCAGTAAATCATGAGCATCCAGCTCCTCTGGCCCTTTCTGCCAATAGAGCAGACGGAAATACCTCTCGATCGCGATCAGTGAGAGTGGCTCGTCCGGATGCTGACGCAGGACTTCACGCGCCGCCTGGGCAAACTGCCTGAGCTCAGGCGGCGGCGCCCAGTCTTCGTTCTGCGTGGCGAAGATCTGTACCTCGCTGTCTTCCGGGGCGTGTAGCCCTTCCCGATTGCAACGGCCTGCGGCCTGGGCGATGGAATCCAGCCCCGCTTCTGCACGGAGGACGATTGGGAAGTCCACATCCACGCCAGCTTCGATCAAGGAAGTCGCCACCAGTCGACAGGGTTCACCGCTCCTAAGCAACTGACGCACTTCTGCGAGCACCTGACTGCGATGTTTGGCACACATCAGGGTGGTCAGGTGGCGAGCGCCGGGACGGTCCGCGATGGCCTCGTACAACGCTCTCGCGTGGCGGCGGTTGTTGACGATGCAGAGCACCTGGTCCCGTTCGGCAAGATGCCGTGTCAGGGACTCGTCATCCAATAGCCCGACGTGGCGTACATGCACTCGTTTCAGCACCTTGAACAATCGCTCAGGCTCCGGTGCTAGTTCCCGCACATCCCGTAAACCGCCAATGAAGTCCGGTGCGTTCAGCGCCGGCTGCGTGGCAGTGCATAGAACGATGCTGCTGCGGTAATTCAGTGCAAGTTCATCCAGGGCCGCGACACATGGGCGCAACAGCTTGAGGGGCAACGTCTGGGCCTCATCCAGCACCACGACACTGTCCGCGATGTTGTGAAGTTTTCTGCACTGGGAGGGGCGATCGGCAAACAAACTCTCGAAAAACTGGACGGCCGTGGTTAACACGATAGGCGCATCCCAGTTTTCCATCGCGAGCTTCAGTTTTTCGCGGGACTGTAGGCTTTTCTTCCTATCGTCAATGAATGCGCTATGGTGCTCCAATACCGCTTGGTCGCCCAAGTTGCCGAACGCGCGGCGGAACACGGCGGCGTTCTGTTCAACAATGCTGGTGAAAGGAATGACATAGATTACCCGGCGCAGGCCGTGTGCCAATGCGTGGTCAAGCGCGAAGGCCATGGACGCCAGCGTCTTGCCACCCCCCGTGGGGACCGTCATTGAGAATAGCCCCGGTGCCAAGCTCCCCCGGCGACGTACCTCACTCAGAATTTCCGCGCGTAGCCGATTGACAGCACTATTGGCCTTGAAGTCCGCGAGGAAACCATCAAGCCTCTCGCGCAGATCCGAGAGGCTTGGCTGTGCACCGCCCCGGGCGATACGACGACCCTGAGCCTTTCCGAAGAATGCTTCGGTATCCAGAAAATCCGCATCTACCAGACACGAAAAGATCATCCTGGCAAGAAAGGCCAGTTGGAACTGGCCCCGCTCTTTAGATGGCCGAAAGCCAGTGGGAACCGATAGCGAGCTCCTGGAAGGCAGGCTGATCTCGTCGCGCCAAATCGGGATGAGTGCGGGTAACTCGCTTTCCAATCGATCGCGCAGAGCTGTACGTTCGCCGGCATCGCGCCCATTCGCCAGACCGGCGTGATGTCCTGCAATACTGTAAGCAAGCAACTTGCCAATGGGTCCGTAATGCTCGCAGGCGATGCGCGCCCCCCAGGTCGAATGGTCAACGCGTAACACCCCGCCCCTCAGTCGTTTCTGAAACGAGTCAGTGTATTTACCAAGGTCGTGCAATAGACCTGCAACATAAGCCAACTCATCAGCGGAGAAGTGTTTGCCAAACGCCCTAGCCAACTTTCCGGCGCTATGCAGATGATCCGCGAGCGTATGCCACTGAGACTCTTCTGTCTCTGAGAGGGAATGCGCATAGAATGTCTTGCCAGACTCAATCGCCATGGATTTATTCGATCTCCTTCCACTCTCCGAAGGGCGCCGTAACTCCAGCCGCGACTCTCGACTGATGCAGTAGTACCAGACCCACTGTATCCAAAACTGCACCACTGTCTGAATTATCAGTACTTCTTCACAGCCCGCCTGAGCCGTTGCGCCACCTGATTTCTCAACACATCCGGCGCCAACACTTCCACGTCCGGCCCATACCGCAGGACCTTCATAATCAGCTCCGTGGGGTTCGGGTAGGGCACCTGCTGCTCAAACGTCTCGCCTTTCCAGACGCCGAGCTGGGTGGATTCGAGGAGCTGCTCCGTCGCCAGCAGTGCGTAGAGTTCGGGTTGGTTGAGCCAGAAGCCGGGGCGTTCAAATCCTTCAGTATCAGGATTGTAATGGTGGCCGTCGGCGTCTCGATTATAGATAACGGGGGCACCGAGAAGCTCTCGTAAATACTCGACATCCCGCGTCACTGTTGTGCGGGATATTCCGAGCTCCTCCGTGAACCGCCGTATCGGAACTGGTCGGGGGGACTTGAGAATACGGTGGATGCGGACGAAACGCTCCAGGCGGTTCACACCCCTCTCCCATTTTTATTTTTTAGCTCTATCGAAGTTACTCGGATGGAACGGATCGATCAATTCTGTCGAGAATTCACGATTAGCGATTGCACAAGATGTAAGCCCGCGTAGACCCTATGGATCGACTTGCATAAGGCAAGTCGATCCATAGGGTCTACGCGGGCCGGGAGATGGCGGCCGCTCATAGTTGCCCGGCCTCATGCCGCCGCCAGATATCCTTCAACCGGTCCAGAAAGCCTTCCTCCCGCAGCATGTAGCGCGGCAGATGCCACTCCTGAGGCGGGGTGTCGGTGATGTAGCTCTTGCGGTTGGCATTGCGAATGATATAGCCGGGCAGGTTCTCGGCACAGCAGTGCATTGCCACGTTGATGCCGATCAGTTCATCGTCAAAGAGCTTGGAAACCCGTCGCTCGGTATTCGGCAAGCCCCCATCAGTTGGCTTCTTCCAGAAGCCGTTCTCGATACGGTCGATCATCCAGTGAAGAGCGGCGAAGGGGAATTCTTCTTGGGTTACATCATAAACCTTATCAAATGGATCAAAGAACGAGTTCCACTTGACCAAGAAGCTTCCTTTCTTGAGAAGGAGCGTTTTTCTATCGGGGAACATCTCATAGTTAAGCTTCACCAATACCTGCTCATCCGGCTTGAGATGATCCGGATCGATCAAACCCAGCGGTGGCTTGATGAGGCGTTGGTTGGAATTGCTCATGCCAGTGACTTCCCGGTGCGCGGTTTGAGGTCCACGGTTTTAACACACCCCCTTGCTTGCAACTCACGGATCATCGGCGGATCGGTTTCCAAGGTCAGGGTCTCCACCACGCCGTGGTGGTTTCCGCCGGGCGCGGTGGAAGCAGTCATGCCGTTGCCCGTGAACTCGTTGTTGGCTCCCAGTTCGAGACGTATAGCTTGGCGAGCTTCAAACTGCTGTTTCTCAGCGGGAGCCATTCGTCCGGCGAATTTGCCGATATGGTAATCATCAAACTCTTTTCCGCCCCCATCAAAAAACACCTCCATCCGCGCCGCATACTGCTCCTGGTATTCCGGGGTCATAATTGCTTGGATGGTGTCCTCGCTGAAGTCTTCTTGCAGATATTTAACACTGACAGGCGTGATGTTGTCCCAAGTGGGCATTATCGTTTCCTGGCCGAACATCGTCAGGTCTTCCCCCCGGTCAACGATGTGCATGACATACTCCTTGCCGGGATCATACTGCGCGCTCCAGCCCAGTACTTGCGAGATCAGCTCGGGATCGGTGTCGGCATTCTCCAGCATATCGAAGCTGGTGGCCCAAATGGGGGCGAGGCCGCTGTCGCGCTGGAAGGCGAGTTTGGCGTCCGGGTTGGTGCTTCTGGGTTGCACGCTCACCAGGAAGCGGGCGTTGGCCACGTCGCCGCTGTCGCACAGGGCTGCGAGCTGGGCGTCGCTGTACTTGGGCTCGTAGGCCGGCAGACCCTGGCGTTCCCGCGCGTCCAGGCGTTCCCGCGCCGCTTGCAGCCGAGTCTCGGCCTCGTCCAGATCGGCCGGTTCCTCCCGCGCTGGGGCGGGGTGCGTCTCCCGGGCATCTTCAACCTCGGCTCCCCGGGCCTGCCGTTCGGCCAGCCACTTCTGCATGGATGTGGCGAACGCCGGGCGCTCCCGCATCATTCGCCCGAAGACGAGCCGCAGGTTGGCAATGTCGTCCTCGGTGAAGCGCCTGGCGACATCGTCCGCGGTCTCGTTGGGGTCAAGGCGGGGCGGCTCAGGCGGCGCGGGCCTTGCGTGCTGTTCCGGCACTGGCTCCGGGGCCTCGCGCAGGGCACGCCCCGCTTCGCGCAAGGCGGCGCTGTGCTCCCGCGCCTCGCGGGCGAGCTGCTGCGCGTGCCATTGCTCCTCGGTGGGCACGTGCTTGGGGACGTACCGGCCGGGTGGCCGCGTGGGGCGTGGGATTGGCTTGGGGTGCCGGTGAACCTGCAGGCGCCCCTGGACGAGCGCATCGTACAGCCAGCCCCTGGCCCGGGCGGCGTTGTCCGCGAGTGCTCTCGGCGCACCAAAATAGCGGGCCAGGGCCGGTTCCAGGTTGTCGGGCGTGTTACCGGCGGTCTTGAGCATCCGCTCGAAATCCAGGCGGCGGCCTTTCAGATCTTCGGGCGGCGCCAATACCTCGGCGGGAGCGGTTTTAGCGGCGGCGGCCTCGATCAGCAGCCAGCAGCAGCCGCCGACGGCGGGCAGGCGCTTGGCCTTGTCGTGCGGCCTGAGCTTGAGAGCGGGGCAGTGCCGGTGGGCGTCGTAGTCGTCGGGCAGGCGGTGGTCCATCGTGCCGTGTTCCCTCTCCGTGGGATGCTGTCGCAGGAGGGGGAACCTTCGGCTGTATGATTTTTGATGTCAAGTCTTGAGTACCCGGCTTATCCGATTCCTTCTACCTGAGCCAATCCTCCACTTCCATCAGCGCATCTTCCCGGGCCTCCGATAACGGCATCTGCTTGAGTTCCTGGCGCCACTTCAAGAGATCCTCTCGATTGCTGAACGGCCCCACGGGTGGATCGATGATGTAGAGATCGTTGGAGCTTTGCAGCATGCCCGTGGGCAAGGCGCGGCTCGCCGGCAATGGCCGGCCTTTGCCAAGAGGCGCAACGCCGATCACGGGCATGCTGTAAGGCCAGAGTTCCATGGGAATAGGTCAGAGGCTCCTTGACAGGCTCGGGGCTGTAGTGGACCCAATGCGGGCACCACTCCACAATACGGCTTAATCCAGTCAGTTGTCAGGCGTTGCCATGGCCTCCCATCACCAACAGCCGCATAGCCCGCGATACCGTGGCCGCTTCGCCCCCAGCCCCACCGGGCCGCTGCATTTCGGCTCGCTGGTTACAGCCGTGGGCAGCCTGCTGGAGGCTCGCCGCCACCAGGGTAGCTGGACGCTTCGAATCGACGATATTGATCCGCCACGGGAGGCTCCCGGCGCCACCGACGCTATTTTGCGCACCCTGGAACGCTTCGGCTTTCAGTGGGATGGGCCCGTGGTCTACCAGAGCCGCCGACTGGACCTCTATAGTGAGGCGCTGGACCGGTTGCGTCGCTCTGCTTACGCTTATGGTTGTGCCTGCACGCGTCGCGAGATCGCCAACGTTGCCGTCAACGGCCCCAACGGTCTGATCTATCCGGGCACCTGCCGACAGGGCCTTCCCCCGGGCCGCAGGACAAGAGCCTGGCGGGTACGCTGCGATAACACCAGTATCCGCTTTCATGATCGTTTCCAGGGGCCGATGGATACGTTGCTGGCGGAGACTATCGGCGATTTCGTGGTGCGCCGCGCAGATGGCCATTTTGCCTACCATCTCGCCGCCGCGGTGGATGACGGCAGTGACGGCATCACCCACCTGGTGCGGGGTTGTGACCTGCTTTGGTGTACCCCGCCCCAGCGTTACCTGCAGCAGTTGCTGGGACTGCCTGTTCCCGAATGCGGCCATCTTCCAATCGTGGTGAACAGGGCCGGGCAAAAGCTCAGCAAGCAGAATCACGCGCCGCCGCTGGACATCAAGCAGCCCGAAGTGCAGGTCTGGGACGCCCTTGCCGCGCTCCGGCAACAACCACCAGCCGCCTTGCGCAGGGGGAGCCTGGACATGCTCTGGGCCTGGGCCATGGAGCACTGGCAGCCGGATGCCGTTTACGGCCTGGCGTCCACCGCAACTCCCTGACTCACCGTGGAGGCCCCCCTCCCGCGGGCTCGCACCTGGCCCGTTCTCATGCTACTTTTAGTAACAAAATGGAATAGCGGCTAATTCCAAGCGCTCGGCACGGAGGAGATGACAGCCATGCCTCAACTTCAGGATCAGGGCCCAGGCACGCATAGCGTACTGATCTTCCTGCTTGCCGTCTTTCTGGTGGCGTCTCCGTTTACCACCTGGTGGATGAGCGCAGCCGCTCCCTGGTACTTCATCTACGCGCTCTGGATTGCCATCATCGTGCTGACCTGGCTCCTCGCTCGGCGGTTGCGACGTGATACGGATTGACCTCACCACACTCTTTGTCAGCGCGGTGCTTTACCTGCTGCTGCTGTTTCTCATCGCCTATGCGACCGACCGGCGCTGGCTTCCGGGCTGGCTGATTCGCCACCCGGCAGTCTCCGTCCTTTCCCTGGGCGTCTATGCGACATCCTGGAGCTATTACGGCAGCGTTGGCTTCGCGCAGCAGCAGGGATTCCTGTTCATTACCACTTACCTCGGCCTGACATTGGCATTCGTGCTCACACCGGTGCTGCTGATGCCCATCCTGCGGCTCACCCGGACCTACCAGCTCACTTCGGTGGCGGATCTGTTCGCCTTCCGTTTCAACAGCCAGGCAGTCGGCGTCCTGGTGACGCTGCTGATGCTGGCCGGCGTACTGCCCTATATCGCCCTGCAAATCCGGGCAGTGGCGGAGTCCACCGTGGTGCTGACCCAGGACTCATCGCCACAGGCGCTGGCATTCTGGTTCGTCGTGCTGGTCAGTGTATTTACCATCATTTTTGGCGCACGCCATGTGTCTCCACGGGAGAAACACGAGGGCATGGTGGTGGCCATCGCCTTTGAATCGTTGATGAAGCTGTTCGCACTGCTGGTTGTCGCCGCTATCGCGGTATACCAGGCGTTCGGAGGGCTAGGCGGCATGCAGACCTGGCTCGAGCAAAATCCGGAGCATTTGCAGGCGCTATACGAGCCGGTCCGTGAAGGCCCCTGGGCGAGCCTGCTGGTACTGGCATTCGCGGCAGGCTTTCTGCTGCCGCGCCAGTTCCACATGCTTTTCACCGAGAACATCAAACCACGGCACCTCTACACGGCAAGCTGGGCGTTTCCGCTGTATCTGCTGGCCCTCACCCTGGTCATCCCGCCCATTCTGTGGGCCGCGCAAGTACTCCAGCCCGGCACGTCGCCGGATTACCACGTACTCGGCCTGTCCCAGCTGAGTGGGTCCCCCGCTCTGGTCGTCCTCGCCTATCTCGGCGGTATTTCCGCGGCCAGCGCCATGGTCGTCGTATCGACCCTGGCCATATCCTCCATGACCCTGAACCACTTGGTGTTGCCGCTGATTCGCCCGCAGCCCCATCGTGATCTCTACGACGCCCTGCGCTGGGCCAGACGCACCATGATCGCCGCGATCATCGCGGCAGGCTATGGCTTCTATATGATCATGGAGCCCACGTCCGGCCTGGTTGGCTGGGGTCTGATTTCATTTCTGGCCATGGCGCAGATGCTTCCAGGCGTGGTGGGCCTGCTGTTCTGGCCCAGAGCCACCGCCAGCGGCTTCATTGCGGGCCTCATCGGCGGCACGGCGATCTGGACCACCACCGCGCTGCTGCCACCGCTGACCGGCACCAGCACCATGGTCTGGCTCGGACTGGCAGCCCCCGGCGCAGCCGCCTCGCCGGCGGTCTACCAATCGGCTACGTTCTGGTCTCTGAGCGCCAATGTGCTGCTGTTCGTCCTGGTTTCTCTGCTCAGCAGGCCGGATGAACGGGAACGGGAGGCCGCGGCAGTCTGCCGGGAGCTTACCCCGGTCATGCCGCTGGGGCGGCTGCGTGCCGGTTCACCAGCACAATTCGTCGAGAAGCTGACGTCGGTCATGGGTGAAAAGGCTGCTCGGGCTGAAGTCGAGAAAGCGCTAAGGGAACTCGATATGCGCTGGGACGAGAGCCGACCCGGGAACCTCTACGGTCTTCGCAATCAGATACAACGCAACCTCTCCGGCATGATGGGCCCGGTTCTGGCGCGGATGATCGTGGATGCACGCCTGGAACTGGACCGGGAAAGCCGCACGGCGCTGGCTCAGAACGTTCGCCTCATCGAGGAACGTCTGGAAACGTCGCGCACGCGACTGAGAGGTCTGGCGGCGGAACTGGACCGGCTACGCCGCTATCACCGCCAGATTATCGAGGACCTTCCGGTCGGCGTTTGCGCGATTGCCCAGGGCGGACGGCTGGTACGCTGGAATCCGGCAATCCAGCGTCTGACCGGCATGCCCATGGCGGAAATCATCGGCCGACGTGTTGACGAGCTGCCGCCGCCCTGGGGCCCGCTGCTGGTGGACTTCATGGACAGCCGGGCCGATCACTGGCACAAGCAGGAAGTCCAGCGCTACGGGCGCTCGCGATGGTACAGCCTGCACAAGGCGGCCATCGAAGAGCCGGGCCGTGGTCGCAGCGGTGACACCGTATTGCTGATCGAGGACCTGACGGAGATGCAACTCCTGGAGCAGGAACTCACCCACAGCGAACGTCTGGCATCCATCGGGCGCCTGGCGGCCGGCGTGGCCCATGAGATCGGTAATCCGGTCACGGGTATTTCCTGCCTGGCCCAGGAGCTGCGGGAGGAGACCGATCCCGCGCTGATCGCCGGCCACGCGGATGACATCCTGCAGCAGGCACAGCGCATCAACAATATCGTCCAGAGTCTGGTGCGCTATGCCCATGGCGGCTCCACCGGCCAGCGCGTCATGCTGCCGGTGAATCTGCATGAGACGGTCGCCGAGGCCACGCGGCTCACCATGCTCAGCCGACGAGCACGGCAGCTGGCTTTCGAGAACCGTATCCCGGTCAACCTTCATACACTGGCTGACAGTCAGCAGATGGTGCAGGTATTCGTCAACCTGTTTACCAATGCCGCCGATGCCTGCGCACAGGACGGTCGCGTGGTGGTATCCGCACGCCGGCGCGGTGAATGGCTGGAGATCGTCATTGAGGATAATGGCTGCGGAATCCCTGCCGACGTCCAGAACCGCGTTCTCGAGCCGTTCTTCACCACCAAGCAGCCGGGTCAGGGCACGGGCCTCGGCCTGCCGCTGGTCTACAACATCATCAGGGACTGCGGCGGACAACTTGATATCACCAGTAACGACAGCGGCACCGCGGTAACCCTGCGCCTGCAGCCCGCTGACACTCCATTGACGGAAGAGGTTTGATACGCGATGGCCCGCATACTGATCATCGAAGACGAAGATATCATCCGGCGTTCGCTGCGCCGTCTGCTGGAAAAACATGGTCATTCAGTCGTTGATGCCGAGTCCGTGGAAAAGGCCGTGGACGGTCGTGATATCTCCGGGTTCGACCTGATTATTTCCGATCTGCGCCTGCCCGGTGTCCCCGGGACCGAGGTGCTGGACATGGCCCCGGACGTACCCACCATCATCATGACCAGTTACGCCAGTGTCCGGTCGGCGGTGGAGGCAATCAAGAAGGGCGCGCTGGACTACGTCGCCAAGCCCTTTGATAACGACGAACTTCTGCTGACGGTGGACCGCGCTCTGAAGGAAACCCGCATGCAGCGGCAGAATGCCGCCCTGAAGGCGGATCTCGACCGTGATTACCCGGTGACCGGAATCATCGGCTCCTGTCAGGCCATGCAGGGGGTCTTCGAGCGCATCGCCAAGGTCGCTCCTACCGACACCACGGTCCTGATTCTTGGCGAATCCGGTACCGGTAAGGAACTTGTCGCCCGAGCCTTGCATGACCGCAGTCACCGCAAGGACGGCCCGATGATTGCGGTGAACTGCGCGGCCATTCCGGACAGCCTTATCGAGGCCGAACTGTTCGGACACGAGAAAGGAGCCTTTACCGGCGCCGTTTCCGTAAGACAGGGACTGGTGGAGGCAGCAGACGGAGGCACGCTGTTTCTGGATGAGATCGGCGAGCTTCCGCTCGCCGCCCAGGCCCGGTTGCTACGCGTACTGCAGGAGGGCGAGATACGTCGCGTCGGCTCCTCGGCGTCACGCCGTGTGGATGTACGCCTGATCGCGGCAACCCACCGGGACCTGACCCGAATGGTCGAAGCCGGGGAATTCCGGGACGATCTGTTCTTCCGTATCAACGTCATGGAAATCCGCCTCCCGCCGCTGCGTGTACGCGGAGATGACCTGCTGGAACTTGCCAGATTCCTGCTCGACAGAGCCTGCAAGCGGCTCAAGCGACCGCCCATGCGTTTCAGCAACGAGGCACTCCAGGCTATTCGCAATTACGGCTGGCCGGGCAATGTCCGGGAACTTGAAAATGCAGTGGAACGCGCCGTTATCCTGAGCGACAGTACAGTGTTGACCCCGGATCTCATGGGGATGGGCAGCGCCGAAGGCGAACAACCGGATCAGAGCACCAATCCGGACCTTTCGCTGGAGGACTATTTCCGCCAGTACGTGCTGGAGCATCAGGACCAGGTTACCGAGACGGAGCTTGCCCGCCGTCTGGGTATCAGCCGCAAGGCGCTATGGGAAAAGCGGCAACGCATGGGTATCCCCCGCAGCCGCAATCGCCGTGATGCGCTATAAGTACGGATAGTCCTGACGCGGCACGCGGGGCCGCACGCGTGTGTGTGTTACCGGGAGTTACCTTGTCAGTACCACCGTTACGGTATGTAACACCAGGACAGAGCATTTCGATACACTGGCGTCGGTCGAATGCCGTACGACCCTTGATAAGCAATACAATTGCATTGTCGGCAGGATTCTTGCTGGGAGATATTGATTAGAACGAAAATATCTATATGCCCAAACCGGCCGAGCCACTGGCCGAGTGGTCCCGTCGGAATGCGAGTCCAGAACAACGATGACGGCACCCGGCCGACCTGCCGGCGACCGGCACGATTTCAATTGCACGGAAAGGAGGAGAGTCCAATGTCCGACAAGATGTATCGCGTCCCCCAGGAAGTCGCCAGGGCCGCAAGTCTGGACGCTAGTACGTACCAGACCATGTATCGCCGCTCCCTGGATGACCCCGATGGCTTCTGGGCTGAACAGGCCGAACGGCTGCACTGGTTCCGCCGCTGGGACAAGGTTGACGGCTCCAATCTCTCCACCGGCACCATCCGCTGGTTCGAAGGCGCACGTATCAACGCCGCCTACAACTGCCTGGACCGCCATCTGCAGACGCGCGGCGATCAGACCGCTATCATCTGGGAGCCGGACGATCCCGGTACCGATGCCGAGCACATTACCTACCGCGATTTGCACGAGCGCGTCTGTCGCTTCGCCAACGCGCTGAAGGAACGCGATGTCAAGCCTGGTGACCGGGTCTGCATCTACATGCCAATGATTCCGGAAGCCGCGGTTGCCATGCTGGCTTGCGCCCGTGTCGGGGCTGTCCATTCCGTCGTCTTCGGCGGGTTTTCGCCGCAGGCGCTGGAGGATCGGATCATCGACTCCGATTGCGGAATCCTCATCACCGCGGACGAGAGCGTGCGCGGCGGCCGCAGTTTCCCACTCAAGGCCAATGCTGATCAGGCACTCAGGAACTGCCCCAACATCAGGACCGTCTTCGTCATCAGGCGCACCGGCGGCCAGGTGGACTGGAAGGACGGCCGCGACGTCTGGTATCACGAAGCCGTCAGAGCCGTCTCGGCGGACTGCCCGGCCGAGGAAATGGACAGCGAGGCACCGCTTTTCATTCTTTACACCTCCGGCTCCACCGGCAAGCCCAAGGGCGTGCTCCATACCACCGGCGGCTACCTGCTGGGGGCCAGCCTGACTCACCAGCACGTCTTCGATTACCGCGATGGCGAGGTTTACTGGTGCACCGCCGACGTCGGCTGGGTCACCGGCCACAGCTATATCGTCTACGGCCCTCTGGCCAACGGTGCAACCACGCTGATGTTCGAAGGTGTTCCCACCTATCCGGATGCCGGGCGCTTCTGGGAAGTGGTCGACAAGCACAACGTATCCATCTTCTACACCGCACCCACCGCCATCCGTGCCCTCATGGGCCAGGGTGACGACTTCGTCAACAAGCACAAGCGGAGCTCCCTGCGCATTCTCGGAACGGTCGGCGAACCGATCAATCCCGAAGCATGGGAATGGTACTACCGCGTGGTGGGCGATAATCGCTGCCAGGTGATTGATACCTGGTGGCAGACCGAGACCGGGGCCATCATGATCACGCCGTTACCTGGCGCCATCGACCTCAAGCCCGGATCCGCCACACGGCCGTTTTTCGGCGTTGAACCGCAACTGGTGGATAACGACGGCAAGGTGCTGGAGGGTGCGGCCTCCGGCAACCTGTGCCTGACTCGGGCCTGGCCGTCGATGATGCGCACGGTCTACGGCGATCACCAACGGTTTATCGATACCTACCTGTCCACATACAAGGGCAAGTACTTCACCGGTGACGGCGCCCGCCGCGATGACGACGGCTACTACTGGATTACCGGCCGCGTCGACGACGTGCTCAATGTCTCCGGCCACCGCATGGGCACGGCGGAGGTGGAGAGCGCACTGGTACTTCACGCCAGCGTTGCGGAAGCGGCGGTCGTGGGCTTCCCGCATGACGTCAAGGGCCAGGGTATTTATGCCTACGTCACATTGATGACCGGCACGGCCCCCTCCGAGGAGTTGAAAAAAGAGCTGGTGGACCTGGTCCGCACGGAAATCGGCGCCATCGCCAAGCCGGACTTCATCCAGTGGGCCCCTGGCCTGCCGAAGACCCGGTCCGGCAAGATCATGCGGCGTATCCTGCGCAAGGTCGCCTGCAACGAGCTGGAAAATCTGGGCGACACCAGCACCCTTGCAGACCCCGGCGTGGTGGATCAACTGATCGAACACCGGGCCAACCGGTAACCACGCCGGGATTCCCGGAATCGCCTCGCGGTGGCCATGGTGCGACCGCAAGGCGGTTCCGCGTTATCATCCCCTCTCAACCGATCAGCCAACGGAATCACGCCGCATGTTGGACGTGCTATTTGTCATCGTCACCGCCGCCGTGGCCTATCACGGCATCACCTACCGCACTGCCGAGGGCGACCGCGACACCGTTCGCCTTCTGTTCGGCTGCATCGCGCTGATGTTCTGTATATGGGTGCTTTTCAACGATGTGATTGGAATCAACCTGCGGTAGCAGGGACATCCGCGGACGGTTATGCACAATTATCTGTTACGCAGTAAAAACCGACCGTGAGCCTGATCATGTTCAAAGCTTGTAAGGCCTCGCCTCCGAATCGGCCTCGGGTGCGCGCAGCTGTCGCTCTTCTTCCGGCAGCGTAAACTGGTAACGCAGATAGGCGGCACGGTCCGCCACGGTCGGCGGCGGATCGACCTGCAGGCGGAAAAATCGGGTCAGCCAACCAGGCCCTTCGTTAACGGATTGGTCCAGATAGAGGGCGTACTCGTAGTCTGTCAACGCGTCCCGATGCCGACCCATGCGATCGCGCAGGATACCCCGGTTGGCGTAGGTGCCGGCAAATTCGGGGGTCAGCTCAATAGCACGGTTGTACGCCTGCTCCGCATCCTCGAAGCGCTCCAGCATATTCAGGGCATTGCCCAGATGACGCCAGGCGTGCACGTGATCCGGCGCGGTATCCAGTGCCTCGCGGTAGAGACGAACAGCGCGATCATAATTGCCATCATCGAAAGCCGTATTGCCTGCATGGTAGGCCATGTCTCCCGGCTGCCCACCGCGTTTCAGATAACCGTCCCAGATCGACCAGCCCACCCATGCCAGCGTAAGGGTGATGGCCACCGTCATCAGAATACGGTACTTACGGTCAGCCATGGGGTACCCCCAACGTACTTATATTGAATAACAATGAAAAAGCCAGGCACAGAAAAAAGGAAATGAAGCTTGCTCTTCGCTTCTGCCCCACCACTTCAACGTCGGCGAGCGTTTCGCCGCGCTTGCGTTGAAGGCGCCTCACGCTCGTAACCCAGATGATCTTGCGGACGGGTAAAAACAGCAGAGCGGTCAATACAATCACATAGATCCAGAATACCGTCGTTGGGGTCATCGAGAACCTGCTGCAGAAGAAAACGGGACAGGGGCAGCATAAGCCTTCCCCCGTCCCGTTACCAACACGTCAGCTAATACCAACGTGGGACTTCACCCCGTTAGCGGGGCTGGTCCAGATCAAGGCGGATATCGGAATCCTCCACCAGCACTTCCACTTCCTTGGAAGGTACGGTAGACAGCTCCATCTTGTAGGCCAGGAACCACATCATGAAGACGCCCAGGGCCCACCACAGGAGCTGCCAGGTCCAGATGGACGGCATGCCGAAGAACATCCAGGTGGACGGATCGTTCGGATGACCGAAGATCCAGTTGCCAATCACCGTGCCCGGGCCGATTCCGAAGAAGAACCAGACCAGGGTGATGATCCAGGCTACCGGGATCAGATGACGCTTGGCCTCCGGCACACTGGCATGATCCCGCAGGAAGTTGTGGTACGTCATGCGGTGCTCAAGTTCTTCCTTGCTCTGGGTGACCGCGGATACCAAGACGGCAATACTCAGATTGAAGATAATGCCCCAACCCGCGGAGTGGATGGTCCACGGCCAGCGGCCCCAGGCCTCGATGGCAAACATCTGAATGCCGATACTCTCGGTCATGGTAACGGCAAGCAACCCGGCCGCCAGCCCCCAGACCACACCCGACCGGGTCAGCCACGGCCACCAGCAGATGGCGATCAGCGCCGGCCACATCTGGAAGCCGTAGGCCACGGCAAGGCCGCCCAGCAACACCAGTGCGTCCGTCGCCACCGTTGCTGTCACCAGTGCGGCGGCGACGATTAGCACCACGCCTATTCGGCCAGCCAGCTTCTGAACCCTGTGGTCCGCGTTCGGCATGACGTAACGCATCAGCACGTCCCGTGTGAGCATGCCGCCCGCGGTGGACATGTACGCAGCCCCCGTAGACTGCATGGCCGCCAATGCACATACCGCCAACAGGCCCACGAGCCAGGGCGCGGCATCGCCCAGAAGCGCGATCAGCTGCGGTACCAGGGCACCGTCACCACCGGCCTCACGCAGCGGAATCCAGGTATCCGGCAAATCGCCGCGCTGGATGGCCTGGAGACCTGCATCGACACGCGCTTCCACCTCCTCCCAGCTTAAATCCGGATTCTGGGTGGCAATAATGCCGTGTTGAAGCACGGGATTGGTCACGATTTGCGGGTTAGCCTGGGCGAACTCGGGATCGGTACCAAGAAAATGGCCGCCCAAACCCTGGAACGCGGTAAACGTGAACAGGATAATGCCGATAACGGCTGAGGAAGCCCACACCTGCTGCGGTGCGAACGGCTTCGGATTGTGGTTGGAGAAGGCCCACATGGTAAATGCCGGTGAGGACTGTATGCCCATCAGTGCGAACATGTAGGTCAGGATCATGATGCCGGTCCAGGCACCACCCACCGCCGAAGGCCCGTTGCTGACCCATTGAATCACCCCGGGCACGGCGATGTAATGACTATAACCGTCCGGCGTGCGCTTGGTGTCCAATTCCTGCAGTGCACCGACGCCCTCCATGAAGGCAGTCCAGCTACCCACGTTGTAGATGGCGATGATGCCGATTATGACAATGCCCATTGCCAGCAGGATGCATTGCAGGGAGTCCACATAGGCCACCGCTCGCAGACCGCCGGAGGCCACGTAGATGACCACCACCGCCGAGAGCAGCCACATGCCGACTTCAACGCCCATCCAGCCTTCCGTCAGCACGTTGAACAGAAAGCCGGAGGCCCGAAGCTGAACACCCAGGTAGGGAATGGAGAAGATCAGCGCCACCAGCACGACCAGCATGCGGATGGCATCGGACTTGAAGTAGGCGCTGAACATCTCGCCGGGTGTGACATAACCCCAGCGCTTGCCGATCATCCACTGCCGTTTCAGGAACAGCACTCCGGTGAAGGGAATAGTGATGGCGTAGAATGACGCGTAGGCATATTGCAGACCGTCCGCGTGTATCAGCCCCGGATGTCCTATGAAGGTCCAGCCGGAGAACGAGGTTGCGGTTGCTGCCAGAACGAACACCCACATGGAGATGCTGCGCCCGGCCACGAAGTAGTCACTCGCCGTCTTCGCGGAAATCGCACCCCTGATACCCCAGAAGATGCAATAACTCCAATAAAGAGCGACGAAAAGGAATAGCCATACGGCTTTCGCTTCCATCGGTTATCTCCCCCACTCTTGTGTTTTAGGTTATTTGCGCGGCGGCGGTACGTGATACGCACAACTGCAGCGCTGCCCCAAAAGAGGCTGAGCCAAATCCCTGCGATTTTCGTGCCGAGTTCACCCGATGGAGGCTGAACGCCGATTTACCCGGACCGGCAGCAGGTGCGCCAGCCCCACCTGTTACCGTTAGTAACAACGCGTGTGCGGTTTCGTAACAATATGCTCTCACGCTCCTGCCGAAGCGTGCGGCAGACTTGGCAAACAGTAAAGCTGGGTGATAATGGATCTTGATGCGGCGGCATCCAACCCGCCGCCTGGCACACGCGGCCGAAAAGCCGCCGGGGCGGAAACAAGGCAGACAATGAACGACCCCACGGGCGCGAATCAATTGGCTGACCACCCTCCATTCCGGGAGTTGGACCCGGAAGCCCTGAATGCGCTGGTGGCGGCAGGCACCCTTGAGCAGTTGTCCACCGGCTCATTCATCGAGCACGATCAACTGCAGGATTACCTGCACATTCTGTGGAGCGGCGCCATGGAGCTGCACCTGGAGGACGGTGAACGGCGGCGACTTGGACCGGGCCTCATGCTGGGGCTGGATGCGTACCTTGAGGAGGACCAGACCCACTACAACAGAGCCGTAACACTACGCCCGTCCCAGGTGCTGAAAGTCCCCTTCAACCAGTTGCAGAAGCTCGAGCAGACACATCCCGAGCTGTCAAATGTGTTCAACCACATCATCGCCGACCGCATTCGAAGCCGCGAGATCATGGCGGATAACGACCCGCAAGGGGCGCTGGCGCAGCCAGTGTCCCGTGTGATGAACGCGCCGCTGGTGACCTGTCCGCATGGCTGGCCCCTCCGTCTGGCAGTGGAAACCATGCGTACCCGCAAGATCGGCAGCATGGGAGTGATCGGCGACGACGGCAAACTCACGGGGTTAGTCACGCTGACCAGCCTCGCCGAGGCGACCCTGCTGCATGGCCGCAAACCGGATGACCCGGTTTCAGTTGCCTGCGAGCGTGTGCAAACGGCAAGTCACGAAACCCCGCTTTGGCAGGCGGAGGCACTACAGAAACGTAAGGGCATCAAGTACCTGGTGATCACCGAGCAGGGGCAGCCCACGGGAATGATCTCCCAGACCAACATCCTGCATGCGTTGCTTGCTCAGCAGGACGTACTGCTGGAATGGATCGGTCGCGCCGACACGCCGGAACAGCTTCGCGACATCAACAGCGAGGTGCTCACGGTTGCCCGGAACGCCTGGGAGCGCAACCGGAATGCCGATCGCGCGGTACGGCTGATCAGCGACTTTCACCTTGCCATCCAGCGCCGCTGCGTCGAGCTGACGCTCGAACAATTGCGTGAGCAGGGCCGTGGAGAAGCACCCCGACGTTACGTTCTGATCATCATGGGCTCCGGCGGGCGCCGGGAAATGCTCATTAACCCGGACCAGGACAACGGCATCATCATCAGTGACGACGGCGGGCGGCCTCTGGACCAGGACGAAGAGCACTGGTTTCTGGCCTTTACGGACGCTCTGAACAGAAATCTGGATACCGCGGGCTATATCCTCTGCCCCGGCGACATCATGGCGCGCTCCCCGGCCTACCGGAAAACCCTGGACGGCTGGTGCCGGATCGTCACCCAACACACCCGGTATCCCGGCCGTAGCGGGGCACGCTGGGCCAACATTGTGCTGGATTTCGCTCTGCTGTACGGGGATCCTCAGCTCTACACCTCACTCTGGACGCACACGCTGGAGTCTTTCTCCCGTCGCCCGCGTCTGCTGCGGTTCATGGCCGACGATGATGCCCAGGGGCGCCCCGCGCTTGGACTGTTCAACCGTCTTGTCACCGCGGCGCACGCTGACAGTCGCGGCAAGGTGGACATCAAGCGTCAGGGCTTGCGGCTGATCTGTGATGCGGCGCGGATATTCGCCCTTCATGCGGGCATCAGCGAATCAAATACCGTCGATCGCCTGCGCGGCCTGGTCCGTCAGGGGGAGCTCAGTGCCGATCTCGCCGATTCGGTGATTGCAGCCCACGAAGAGTTCATGGATCTGCTGCTGACCCACCAGGTGCGGCAGATGCAGCAGGGGCAGGCGCCGGACAAGCTGATCAACCCGGATCAACTTGTTCCGATGCGCCGCGAGAGTCTGCGCATGGCCATGCATGCGGTCAAACGTTTCCAGGACCAGTTACAGGGCCGGTTCGGGCTCTGATCCAGGCACGTGGAGGAAATCCGATGTCCAAACGCGTTCTTATCGTCGACGACGAACCCAACATCGTCCTGTCACTTGCGTTTCTCATGCGTAAGGACGGTTACGAGGTCACCACCGCGGCCGATGGTGAAGAGGCCCTGGCGGCCGTGGACACGGAGCGGCCGGACCTGATTCTGCTTGACGTGATGATGCCCAAGAAGGACGGTTATCAGGTTTGCCAGACCCTTCGGGAGCGCGAGAATTTTCGGGATCTTCGCATCATCATGCTCACTGCCCGCGGGCGGGATGTGGAGCGGGAGAAGGGACTGTCTCTGGGCGCGGACGATTACATAACCAAGCCCTTTTCCACGCAGGATGTAGTAGACAAGGTCCGGCAACTGCTGGAAGACCCATGAGCGACAATCGGCGCCGGTTATCGCCCCGCCCGTCCGTGTGGGGCCTGTTTGCAGCGCTGGCCGGGATAATTCTGGGCGGTGCCGGACTCAGTGGCTGGATGGTCTGGCACCTGCTGGAAGAACCAGAGGCCCGGTTTCGCTTCCTGTTCACCTTTGGCGGGGTAACCACCGCGGTCCTGCTGATGCTGGCGCTGGCATTCGTGCTGCTGGAACTGGGCCTCATTCGTCCTCTGCTGGCACTGTCCCGCGGCAGCACGATCCTGCGCAAGAGCAATGCCGGCCACGAGCTGGAAATACCTGAATTTCACCTGTTGGGAGATTTGCCCGCGAATATTCAGGCAATGGGCAATGACCTTTATGCGGTTCGCCGGGAAGTCACCAAGGCCATGTCCACCGGCGCCGCCGGGCTGGAGCAGCAGAAGGCGCAACTGGAGAATGTGCTTCAGGGAATCCGCGAAGGCGTTGTAGTCTGCGATGCCGAGGCCCGGATCCTGCTATACAACCCGGCGGCACAGACCATACTCGGCAACAGTAATACGCTTGGTCTCAAGCGTTCGCTGTTCGGACTCTGGGCGCGTGCGCCGGTTGAGCAGACGCTGCAGATGCTTCAGCGCCACTCCGGCACGTCGGAGGATAAGCGTCAGGCGGAATTCGTCTGCGCCACACTCAACGACGGCTTGATGCTGCATTGCCGGATGAGCCTGTTGCCCGTCGATTCGCCGCTGCATTCCGCCTTCGTGGTGACCTTCGACGACGTAACCCGCAAGGTCCATGACCTCACCCGCCGGGATGAGTCCATGCGACAGGCGGTGGAATCGCTGCGCGCGCCGCTGGCCAGTTTGCGCGCCGCGGCGGAGAACCTGGCCCGTGAGCCGGAGTTGAGTTCGGAAGACCGCGACCTGTTCGAGAACATGATAGCCCGCGAAAGCCGGGAGCTGAGTAGCCGTTTCGACGGCATGGCCAGTGAAAGCCACCGCTTCGTGTCCGCACCGTGGACCATGGTCGACATCCATTCCGCGGACCTGATTGCGAGTGTGCGCCTCAGGCGTGACGCCGATTTGCCCCGCATCATGGAGCGCGGGATTCCGCTCTGGCTAAATGCCGAAACCCATTCCGTAAGCATGATGTTGGGGCATTTGCTCATCCATCTGCGCCGGGATCTGCGCGTTCAGGCATTAGTTATCGAAGCCATGATGGGTGACCAGCGAATCTACCTTGACATGATCTGGCATGGCGACCCGGTGCCGCCCGCAACGCTCGATCGCTGGCTCGCGGAACCGCTGCCCGCCCTGACCGGCCCGATGACCGCGCAGCAGGTGCTGGAACGGCATAACAGTACGGCCTGGAGCCAGCGCCATGCCAGGCGCAAGGATCGCGCCACGTTAAGGATCCCGCTGCCTGCGTCTGAACGCCAGTGGCAGCATCCGTTGGAAGACATGCCTTCCAGGCCGGAGTTCTACGATTTTTCACTGGCCGACCAAAGCCGGGATATCGGCGAGCTGGCCGAACAGCGCCTGGACCAGCTGACGTTCGTGGTTTTCGACACCGAGACAACGGGGCTGCAACCATCCCAGGGCGATGAAATTATCTCGCTTGCCGGTGTCCGCATCGTCAACGGCCGCGTGTTGGGTGGTGAGACCTTTGATCGACTGGTGAATCCGGGGCGCCCCATTCCGCGCACGTCGATCAGATTTCACGGCATCGACGATGCCACGGTCGCGGATCAACCAGTCATCGACGAAGTGTTGCCGACGTTTCATGCGTTCACCACCGACGCGGTGCTGGTGGCTCACAACGCGGCCTTTGACATGAAATTCATTCGGCTCAAGGAAGACCGCTGCGGCATCCGCTTCGATAATCCGGTACTGGATACGCTGCTGCTGTCCGTGTACCTGCATGATCACACACCGGAGCACACGCTGGAGGCCATAGCCTGGCGCCTGGGAGTGGAAGTGACCGGTCGCCATACCGCTCTGGGCGATGCCCAGGTGACGGCGGAGATATTTGCACGCATGATTGAGCTACTGGCCGAGCGGAACATCGTCACCCTGGGCCAGGCAATCGAGGCAGCCAACGGTATGGTCGACATCCGCCAGCGGCAAGCCCGGTTCTAGGAGCATGTAAGCACAAGCCGGGGCAACACCGGAGGAGACGACGGGCATGAACGAAACACCAAGACACCGGGACCGTCTCGTGGTGCTGTTTCTGCTCGGTTTCCTTGCCTTCAATTATCCCCTGCTCTCACTGTTTGCCACGGATGATCGCGTTTTCGGCCTGCCGGTGCTGTATGTGTACCTGTTCTCTATCTGGGGTGTATTCATTTTCCTCACTTGGTGGCTGGTAGGGCGCCATCGCGAGGCCGGCGGAGGTCGATCTCAAAGTCGGCCACGGGAGCGCTAGGATGCTACCCGAGTGGGTTATTCTGCTGGCACCGTTCCTTTACCTGGGAATTCTGTTCGCCATTGCCTATTATGCCGACCAACGCGCCTACACCACCCGCTCCCTGGTCAACAACCCCTATATCTACACCCTGTCCATTGCCGTTTACTGCACTGCCTGGACCTTCTACGGCAGCGTCGGCCGCGCCGCCCAGGACGGGGTGAGCTTCCTCACCATCTATACCGGCCCCACCCTCATGGCCGCACTCTGGTGGCTGGTACTGCGCAAGATGATCCGCATCAGCAAGGTGCATCGCGTCACGTCAATCGCCGACTTCATCGCTTCGCGTTATGGCAAGAGCATGTGGCTGGGTGGGCTCGCGACATTCATTGCCGTGGTTGGCATTACGCCCTATATCGCGCTGCAGCTTAAGGCGGTATCGTCCAGTTTTGACGTACTCCTGGACTTCCACGCCTCCGGCGGGAGCATCACTCCGCTGGCACCGCTGGCCATCGGCCTGGTCGACGACAAGGCTTTCTGGGTGGCATCCGTACTGGCGCTATTCGCCATCCTGTTCGGCACCCGACACATCGACGCCACCGAGCGGCTGGAGGGCATGGTCGTGGCGGTGGCATTTGAATCCATGGTCAAGCTGCTGGCCTTTCTCAGCGTCGGCATCTTCGTCACCTTCGTACTGTACAACGGCCCCAGGGACATCATCGACCTGGCAGCGGCCGTACCGGCCATGGAGCAGCTGCTGGTTTTCAACGGCGTACCAGGCGGCTACGGCAGCTGGATGAGCCTGACGCTGCTCTCCATGGCCGCCATCCTGTTTCTGCCACGGCAGTTTCAGGTGACGGTGGTGGAAAACGTCAACGAAGATCACGTCCGAACAGCTGCATGGCTGTTTCCGCTGTATTTGTTTCTCATCAACCTGTTCGTGCTGCCCATCGCCCTGGCGGGTCGGCTGTACTTTGGTGACTCGCCGGTGGACCCGGACAACTACGTGCTCGCGCTGCCGCTGGCCGAGGGACGTGGGCTGCTGGCCTTGTTCGTCTACCTGGGCGGCTTCTCCGCTGCGACGGGTATGGTGATCGTAGCCACCATCGCGCTCGCCATCATGGTCAGCAACGATCTGGTCATGCCGGCCCTGCTCCGCGTACAACACCTGAGCCTCATCGAGCGTATCGGCCTACGCAGGTTGATCATCTACCTGCGCCGCGTGATCATCGTCTGTCTGTTGCTGATGGGGTACATCTACTTCCGGCTGATTGCCGATTCCTACGCTCTGGTGAGCATCGGGCTGATCTCCTTTGTCGCCGTTGCCCAGTTCGCGCCGCCCATTCTGCTTGGCATGTACTGGAAGGGGGCCAGCAAGGCAGGCGCGCTCACCGGGCTCATCGGCGGCTCACTGGTCTGGTTATACACGCTGTTCCTGCCGTCCCTGGCGGAACCGGGCTGGCTGCCTCAGGCCATGATGCAAGGCGCGTTCGGACTGGATCTGCTCGATCCCTATTCGCTGTTCGGGCTTGAGGGCCTGAACCCCATCACCCACGCCCTGTTCTGGAGCTGGCTGGTCAATATCGGCGGTCTGGTAGTCGTATCGCTGTACAGCCGCCAGAGTGACATTGAGCGCATCCAGGCCACGCTGTTCGTGGATGTGTTCTTACGCTCGGAGCAGGATGCCCGGTTCTGGCAGGGCACGACCACGGTAGGCGATCTCGAAGGCCTGCTGGCACGGTTCATCGGCTCCGGCCGGGCCGCGGGTGCCATCGCCAGCTTCCCCGGACGGGACGGCCAGCCATTGCGTCCGCACCAGGATGTTCCTCCGGAACTGCTGAATCACGCCGAACGCCTGCTCTCGGGCAACATCGGATCGGCTTCCGCGCGCGTCGTGGTGTCTTCCATCGTCAAGGGCGAGGCTCTGACCTTCGAAGGCGTCATGGAGATACTCGACGCAACATCCCGGGCAATCGAATACAGCCACCGGCTGGAACAGAAATCCCGCGAGCTGGAACATGCCACCTCGGAGCTGCGCGCCGCCAACGAGCGCCTGCAGGAGCTGGATCGCCTGAAGGATGAATTTGTGTCCATGGTCAGCCACGAACTGCGCACACCGTTGACCTCGATCAGGGCCTTTGGGGAGATACTCCAGGGTAACCCGGACATCGATAGCAAACAGCGTAGCGAGTTCCTGGACGTTGTGGTCAAGGAGAGTGAACGCCTCACGCGACTCATCAATCAGGTTCTGGATCTATCCAAGATTGAGAGCGGTTGGGGCGAATGGCAGCTCCAGGATCTGGACCTGAGCGTTATCGTGGGCGATGCAGTCAACGCAACTTCACAGCTGTTCAGTGAACGCGGGGTTCGCCTCGATGTACGTAAGGACACGCGGCGCTGCCTGGTAAAAGGAGACGCTGACCGCCTGATCCAGCTTGTGATCAATCTGCTCTCCAATGCCGTGAAGTTCACTGACCCGGCCCGCGGGAGTGTCACCCTGGCCTATGCGGCGACGAAGCGGGGCGTGGAATTGCGGGTTTCAGATGTCGGCCCCGGCATCCCGGTACAGGAGCAGGCACGCATCTTCGAGAAATTTCACCAGGTAAGCGATCAGCAGGCTGGGAAGCCCAAGGGCAGCGGCCTGGGCCTGGCCATTTGCCATCGCATCGTCGACCTCCATTGGGGCCGGATCTGGGTGGAAAGCGAAACAGACCAGGGCGCAACATTCATTGTCCTGCTACCGGAAGCGGGCGGGGAGCACTGCGACGTGGCACAGCGATAGGCCCAGCGACCGGCACGGACTACCACGCGTGCGGCCGTGTGAATAGATTTAAATCCCTACGAGTTCCGGAACCGATTCGAGGCTCGTCAACTCCACCGTGGGGGCATCCGGCAGCCTTTCCCGAGGCTGTCCGCTACGGTTGATCCAGGCGACGCGAAATCCGAAGGTGGCGGCGCCGGCGGCATCCCAGCCGTTGGAAGAATGAAACAAAATTGATTCCCGCGGCACGCCGAGGCTGTCTACGGCAAGCTGATAGACGCGCGGATCGGGTTTGTAGACTGCCAGAGCATCCACGGACAGGATCTGATCGAGACTGTCGCGAAGGCCGGCGCTTTCCGCGGCGGTTTCCAGTGTCGCCGACGTACCGTTGGAGAGA
This sequence comes from Aquisalimonadaceae bacterium, assembly GCA_040877625.1. GTDB lineage: Bacteria > Pseudomonadota > Gammaproteobacteria > Nitrococcales > Aquisalimonadaceae > Methylonatrum. The sequence goes on along the minus strand of JBBDNK010000034.1, from coordinate 175,878 downwards.
ATCGCGACTTTCATGCCCGCACTGCGCAACGCGGCCAGCACCGTCGGCACTTCCGGGTAACAGTCCAGCACCCGGTAGGCCTCGAGCAGGTCCGCTCTGAGCTCAGGGTTGTTGACTTCATTGGCGTCCAGCACGAAATCGAGCGCCTCGGCCGTCACTTGATCAAACCCCGTGTAGCGGCCCATGAGGCTGCGCAGCCAGGTGTACTCCAGTTGTTTTGTGCGCCACTGCGCCGAGACACTGTCCGCCCTGGAACCCAGCCGACTTCGATGGCGCTGAACGGCGGAATGCACATCGAATAGCGTGCCGTATGCATCGAACACACAGGCGCGGATACCGGACATGATGGCCATGCCATTCTCCTTCGTACGTTGACGGTCAGGTGCGGTGCTGCGTGAACGCTCAGGCGACGAATTCCACCGTCCCGGCTAGCAGGTTCATCGGCCAATGCACCATCCTTTCTTCCTCGGGCGGCCCCCAGGCCGCGCGCAGAGCGTCACTTATTTGATCCAGCGGGTCTTTACCACGCGCATTCCGGTACAAGCGCACTGCGGACCACGTCCCAAGGTAACCAGCAAATGCCTGCAAATTCCAGTACGCCGACATGGGCGGTACCGGGCCAGGTAGCGCAACAGCCCGGTAAGGGAACGGCAAGGTGGTATAACCGGCATCAATATGACGGCGCTCGGGCGGCCAGTAGGGGCCGACGATGTCCACATAGAGTTCATCCACCACGGCGTCCACCGCCGGACTGATCCGTGTCAGCCCGTAACACCAGGCGGCCAGAACGCCGCCCGGCCGCAGCACCCGGTGGACTTCGGCATGAAAGGCATCGTGGCCAAACCAGTGCAGGGCCTGAGCCACGGTAACGAGATCGACGCTGTGGTCCGGCAATGGAACAGCCTCGGCCAGGCATACGGCACGGGCTACCTTGTTTGCCCGCGGCATGGCCTTCAATTGGGGTAAACTTGCGTCGGTGGCAATCACCCACGGAAGGCGCTCTGCCAGGGCAAGCGCGGCCTGGCCGCTACCGGCGCCGCAGTCCCAGGCGATCCCGAGTTGCCTCGGCAGCGTACAGAGCATATCGAACAAGGCGTCCGGGTAACCCGGCCGATAGTCTCCATAATCCCCGGCATGCCCGGAGAACAGATCCTGGAACGCCATGCCAAACCTCCGGAGGAAGGTGCTGGATCCTCTACCCGCACGTTTGATTGCCGACTGGTATTCTGGAAGCCGTTATCAACAGCAACAGCATACGCCTCATGATCCGCAGCAGTGAATTCAGACCTCCCCGCTGGCTACGCAACGGCCATGCCCAGACACTCTGGCCACATGTAATACGGCGACCACCGCAGGTGACCCTGGACATGGAGACGCTGGAACTCGCGGACGGTGACTGCATTCAACTGGCCTGGGGACCGCCTGCCCCCGGCCCCGCGGTGATACTCCTGCACGGTCTTGGGGGCTGTGCGCGGTCCGGCTATATCCTTGGACTTTTGCACAAACTGCACCAGGCGGGTCTGCAAGGTGTCGTGATGCAGTTTCGCGGCGCCGGCGGCATCCCTAACCGGCTGCCACGGTTCTTCCACGCCGGTGAAACCGGGGATCTGCAACAGACCGTCACCCATGTCAAAAACCGTCTGCCTGGCAGATCAACAGCGGTGGTGGGGTTTTCCATGGGCGGCATTATTACCCTGAACTGGCTGGCCGAGCATGGAGACCACGCAAACGTAGACACAGCCATCACCGTCTCGACGCCCTTGCACCTGGAGCCTTGCGCCCACAGGCTCAACCAGGGCCTGTCACGTATTTACCAGTGGGACATCGTTCGCGGGCTGAAACGGCTGGTTGAAATCAAGCACGCAACCCGGCCGCTGGCCGTGAACATTGGAGATGTAAGGGCTATCCGCACGCTTTGGGATTTCGATGACCGGCTTACCGGACCTCTGCACGGCTTCCGGAATGCGGACGACTATTACCAGCGCTGCTCTCCTGCAACGCGCCTGAACCGCATCGGGAGGCCAACGTTGCTGTTGCATGCAGCGGATGATCCCTTCATACCACTGGAAACGCTGCCGGATGCAGGCGACTATCCAGCGAACGTTCATATGGAACTGAGCTCACACGGAGGGCATGTGGGCTTTGTACATGGACACTCCCCGTTTCAGCCCACGTACTGGCTGGAGGAACGCATTCTCAGGCACCTGCGAGAGACTCTGGAGTTTTGCACCCGCTAAGGAGCCTCTGATCTATTCCCATGGGGCTCCGCGGAGCCCCATGGGAATAGATCAGAGGCTCCCTGAAGAGGCTTCGCACGGGAGGCCTCTTTAGCGGGTTGGGTTAAAGACAAACGGCTATTCCACGACGACTACATCGTCGGCCTGCAGACCCTTCTGCCCCTCAACAACATTAAATTCCACCCGCTGGCCGTCCTCCAGTGACCTGTATCCTTCTCCGCGTATGGCACGGAAGTGGACGAATACGTCATCACCACTTTCCCTGGCTATGAAGCCGTATCCCTTGCCCGCATCAAACCACTTTACCGTACCGGATTCACGCTCTGCCATTTTCACAACCTCTAGTACTCGAAGGAACATACGGCACACAGGCCGTCGACACTCCAGAGCACGCAGGATATCTGGTCCATATCGAGCCGGGAGACAAATCGAATGGTAAACGGCCAAACCCGGGAAACAGGGCGCCTGGCCAGGGGATTTGTCGCTGGAGCAAATTCGATATTAGCGGCGACAAGGCCGGCGATCAAACGAAAAACCCCCGCCGGGGCGGGGGTTTTGTATTTCATGAAGCGCGGAGCGATCAGGCGTCGACTTCTTCCACTGCCTTCATGCTCAGCCGGACACGGCCCTGGCGGTCGACTTCCAGCACCTTGACCTTGACCACATCGCCCTCCTTGAGCTTGTCGGCGACATTCTCGACACGCTCATTGGAGATCTGCGAAATGTGCACCAGACCGTCCTTGCCGGGCAGAATGCTGACGAAGGCACCGAAATCCATCAGCTTGACCACACGGCCCTCGTACACATGCCCCACCTCCACGTCGGCAGTGATGAGTTCCACCCTGCGACGGGCTTCCTCACCGGCGGCCTTGTCCACGGAGGCAATGGTCACCGTGCCGTCATCCTGAATATCGATGCTGGCACCGGTTTCCTCGGTCAGGGCACGAATGGTGGAACCGCCCTTGCCGATAACATCGCGGATTTTCTCCGGGTCGATGCGGATGGTGATCATGCGTGGCGCGTACTCGGACATGTCCGTGCGCGGCGCGCTGATGACCTTGTTCATCTCGCCCAGAATGTGCAGTCGACCGGCCTGGGCCTGTTCCAGCGCGCGCTCCATGATCTCGCGAGTGATACCGTTGATCTTGATGTCCATCTGTAGCGCGGTGACGCCGCTGTTGGTACCAGCCACCTTGAAATCCATGTCGCCAAGGTGATCCTCGTCTCCGAGTATGTCCGTGAGCACGGCGAAATCCTCGCCGTCCTTGATCAGGCCCATGGCAATACCGGCCACCGGCGACTTGATCGGCACCCCGGCATCCATCAGCGCCAGCGACGTACCGCAAACCGAGGCCATGGAACTGGAGCCGTTCGACTCCGTGATTTCCGAGACGACACGGATGACGTAAGGGCAATCCTCCGGCTTCGGCATCACGGCCTGGACGCCGCGCTTGGCCAACCGGCCGTGGCCGATCTCGCGCCGCTTGGGGCCACCCATGAAACCGGCTTCACCCACGCAATACGGGGGGAAGTTGTAGTGCAGCATGAAGGGTTCTTTGCGCTCGCCCTCGATGGCGTCGATAATCTGGGCATCGCGCCCGGTACCCAGGGTGGTGACGACTACCGCCTGGGTTTCGCCGCGCGTAAAGATGGCGGAACCATGGGTTCGGGGCAGAGCACTAACCTTGATGTCGATGGCCCGCACGGTTTTCGTATCACGGCCATCAATACGCGGCTCGCCGGCCAGAATGCGGCCACGGACAATCTTTTTCTCGGCGCTCTTGAATGCAGCAACCACGTCGCCCGACATACGGGTGGCAACGTCCTCGCTGGCAAACTGCTCTACCGCGCGATCACGCAGGGCGTTGACCAGCTTGGTGCGCTCCTGCTTGTCGGCCACCTGATAGGCGTTACGCAATTCGGCACCGAGAGCGGCTTCAATCTCATCGGCAAGAGCGGTATCAACGGCAGGAGGCTGCCAGTCCCAACGCGGCTTGCCGGCTTCCGCCGCCAGTTCGTTGATCGTATTGATGGCGACCTGCATCTGTTCATGTCCGAACAGCACCGCGCCGAGCATGACCTCTTCCGACAGCTCCTTCGCCTCTGATTCCACCATCAGCACGGCTTGCGCCGTGCCGGCGACAACCAGATCCAGCTCGGAATCCGCGAGCGCCTGGAAACCAGGGTTCAGCAGATATTCACCATTCTTGTAACCGACGCGAGCGGCACCGATAGGACCGTCAAACGGAATGCCTGAAACGGCGAGCGCCGCGGACGTGCCGATCAGCGCGGGGATATCCGGATCCACATCCGGGTTCATGGAGATCACCGTGGCGATCACCTGCACCTCGTTGTAGAAACCTTTGGGAAAGAGCGGACGGATGGGGCGGTCGATCAGACGGCAGGTCAGGGTTTCCTTTTCGGAAGGTCGCCCCTCGCGCTTGAAGAAGCCGCCGGGAATCTTGCCCGCGGCATAGGTGCGTTCCTGATAATTGACAGTCAGGGGAAGGAAATCGCGCTGCCCGGCGTCATCCTTCTTGCCGACCACGGTACAGAGCACCACGGTATCGGACATATTGACCAGCACCGCGCCGGTTGCCTGACGGGCGATTGCGCCGGTCTCGAGGGTGACGGTGTGGTCACCGTACTGAAATGACTTTGTTACAGGGTTCACTAGCGATTTTCCTCTCTACCACCTGCTGAATGTGACGGTACGCCCCTGCGTACCGCCTTACTTGCGAAGACCAAGACGCTCGATCACGGACTGATAACGGGTCTGGTCCTTGCGCTTGAGATAATCAAGCAGCTTGCGCCGCTGGTTGACGAGCTTGAGCAGACCACGACGGGAATGGTGATCCTGCTTATGCTCCGCAAAATGCTGGGTCAGGTGCGCGATACGGTTCGTAAGCAGCGCGACCTGTACCTCGGGAGAACCCGTGTCACTGTCGGACCGCTTGTACTCCTGCACGATCTGGGTTTTTTGTTCCGCATTCAGAGACATCAAGTGCTCCTGGTATTCCATTCAAAAGTTGATTGGGCTCGCGGGGACCGCAAATTACACGCGCTTATGACAACGTGTATTCGCGGAACACCCACGCAAGGGCGCATATTGTAGCGGCGCCGTCTTCCGCCGACAAGCTAAGCTGGCCTGCGCTCAGGGATTTTTCTGCTCCCGGAGCAATCGCTTCGGCGCTACACGACCATCATCGAGCATGATTCCCATGCCCAGGAACCTGTCCGGCCCGAACAGCCGGACCATGCCGGTATCCGGGGCCGCCGGTACACGCACCGCCTGCCCCTGGAGAATGTAATGCGCGGCGTCTTCCTGCAGGCGCACATCCGGCCATCGGGAAAGGCCTGCCTCCACCGGCAACAGCCGGTCGTCCAATGCGGCCAGGCCTCCGGCAGCCGCCAGCTCCGCGAGGCTGTCCAGCGTGGTCATGGCGGGTTGCTCGAAGGGCCCTAGGGCGGTCCGCCTCAGCATGGTTACGTGACCTCCGCACCCCAGCAGCTCACCCAGATCCTCCACCAACGTACGCACGTAGGTTCCCTTGGAACAATGCACGTCCAGGGTCAGGTCCTCGCCGTCACGCGCAATCAGGTCAAAGGCATGAATAATGACGGGCCGCGCCTTGCGCTCCACTTCCAGACCCTGCCGCGCGAGCTTGTAGAGCCGCTCGCCGTTATGCTTGAGAGCGGAATACATGGGCGGCACCTGATCGATCGGGCCGCGCAGTGCCGCCATCGCACGCTCCAGCGCCACACCATCAACGGCCGGCACCGGCCGCGTCCGCAAGGTTTCGCCTTCGCTGTCGCCGGTCGTGGTGGTGACACCCAACCGGCAGCGCACGCGGTAGCGCTTGTCAGCATCGAGAAGAAACCCGGAAATTTTCGTGCCTTCGCCCAGGCAGACCGGCAGGAGACCGGTTGCCAATGGGTCCAGGCTCCCGGTGTGGCCGGCCTTACGTGCCTGATACAGCCGCCTGACCCGTTGCAGCGCCTGGTTGGAACTCAGCCCTTCGGGCTTGTCCAGCAACAGGATACCGTCTATCGCACGAAAGTTTTTCCGACTACCAGCCAAGTCAATCCTCGGAACCGCGTTCGCGATCATCGGCAACCACGCTGTCAATCAACCTGGTCAGCTCGGCACCGCGGTCAAACGATAGATCATGAAAAAAATGCAGGGCCGGGACGCTGCGAAGCATCATGCGGCGGCCCAGTTCACGCCGCAGAAACCCGGCCGCACCATTGAGTACGTCCACGGCTTCTTCGGTTTCCGCCGCTTCCGCACCCAGCACCGTCATGTGGACCTTGGCATGGGCCATGTCGCGGCTAACCTCCACCTCCGACACGGTCACCGATCCGGTGACCCGAGGATCACGAACCGAGTCCCGAATCAGCGTGGCCAGCTCGCGCTGGATCTGATCTGCCACACGCCGGGCGCGAGGATAGTCCTTGGCCATGATTACCACTCTCGATCGGGCCCACCCGGGCTCCGATTATCTGAAACGCGGAGGCCCGGTCCAGATTACCGGGCCTCCGGACTCTGCCTAGCTGGCAGCCGATCAAAGCGTACGCGCGATCTCGACCCGCTCGAAACACTCGATCTGGTCACCAACCTTGACGTCATTATAGTTCTTGACGCCGATACCACATTCAGTGCCCGACTTCACTTCATTGACGTCGTCCTTGAAGCGGCGCAGGGATTCAAGTTCCCCTTCATAAATCACCACGTCGTTGCGCAGCACACGGATCGGGAGATTGCGTCGAACGACACCCTCTTCAACCAGACAGCCGGCAATGGCACCAAGTTTGGAGGACCGGAATACGTCCTGCACCCGTGCGAGACCGAGAATGTTCTCACGGACTTCCGGCGCCAGCATGCCGCTGATGGCGTGCTTCAGCTGATCGATGGCCTCGTAGATGATGCTGTAGTAGTGCACATCCACTTCCGCTTCCTGGATCAGCTTGCGTGCCGCGGAATCGGCGCGGACATTGAAACCGATCACCAGCGCATTGGACGCCAGCGCAAGGTTGATGTCCGATTCGTTGATACCGCCGACGCCGGCGGTGATGACGTTGATCTTCACCTCGTCGTTGGAAAGCTCGCTGAGCGACTGACTCAGCGCTTCCGCGCTACCCTGCACGTCAGCCTTCAGCAGCACATTGACCGTGCTGAGCTCGTCATCCTTCATCTGGCTGAAGATGTCGTCCAGGCTCGTCGCCTTCTGCGTCGCCAGTCGCTTGTCGCGCAAACGCTCCTGGCGTTGCTCGGCGACCTCGCGGGCTCGCCGCTCATCTTTCACCACCATGACGTCGTCACCGGCATTGGGCGTACCGGACAGCCCCAGCACCACCACGGGCAACGAAGGACCGGCTTGCTCAACCTGGCGGCCATTCTCGTCCAGCATGGCGCGCACCCGACCATATTCGACGCCGGAAATGACGATATCGCCCTTGCGCAGCTCGCCGTTCTGAACCAGCACCGTCGCAACCGGTCCGCGCCCTTTGTCGAGGCTGGACTCAATCACCACACCGGTGGCCGGACAATCCGCCACGGCCTGAAGTTCAAGAAGTTCGGACTGCAACAGTATGGCTTCCAGTAACGCGTCTATGCCCTCGCCGGTCTTGGCCGAGACATTGACGAACTGGTACTCGCCACCCCAATCCTCGGGGATTACCTCGAACTTGGTCAGTTCCTGCTTGACCCGATCAACGTCGGCCTCGGGCTTGTCCACCTTGTTGACAGCCACCACCAGCGGCACACCGGCCGCCTTGGCATGACGAATGGCTTCTTCGGTCTGCGGCATCACGCCGTCATCGGCGGCCACCACCAGCACCACCACGTCGGTTATTTTCGCGCCGCGCGCACGCATGGAAGTAAACGCCTGATGCCCCGGAGTATCCAGGAAGGTGACCATGCCGCGTTCGGTTTCCACATGGTAGGCGCCGATGTGCTGGGTTATCCCGCCCGCTTCACTATCCACCACCTTGGCGCGGCGGATGAAATCGAGCAGCGAGGTCTTGCCGTGGTCAACGTGGCCCATGATGGTAACCACCGGCGCACGGGCAACCTTCTCGCCTTCGGGACGGACCATCTCCGCCACCATTTCTTCTTCCAGGGCGTTATCGCTGACCGGATTGGGCTTGTGACCGAGCTCCTCGACCAGCAGCACGGCGGTATCCTGATCGATGACCTGGTTGATGGTGGCCATCATGCCCTGCTTCATCAGTTCCTTGATGACGACGGCCGCCTTTACGCTCATGCGCTGAGCCAATTCGCCTACCGAGATGTTCTCGGGAATCAGCACCTCGCGCACCATTGGCGCCGTGGGCCGCTCGAAGCCGTGCTGGATGGCCTGCCCGGCGCCGGTTGCGGTATTACGGTCCTTGCCGCGCTTGCGGCGGCCACCCTTGCCCGGCGTCACGCGGAGCTCTTCGCGCCCCGCATCGCCACGGCTCTTGCGGCCCTTTCCGCCACGACGGCGCTCGGCCTCTTCCTCGGCGAATTTGTCCTTCTCCTTGACCTTGGCCTTGCGTTTGCTGGCCTCCGATTCGGCCTCCGCCTCCAGCGTGGCGGGGTCCACCACCGGTGGTGGCTCGGCTTTTTTGGGCTTGCGAACAGACTTCGCGGCGTCGTCCTCCCCGGCGGTCTCCCGCGCGGCAGGCAGCTCCGCTTCCAGATCCTGCTCAGGCTCCGCCGTCGCTTGCTCGACACCCGCCGCTTCGGCCACTTCTTCTTCCACCGGCGCGCTTACGGACTCTTCCGCCTTGCGGGCAGCTTCAGCTTCTTCCTCAGCCTTGCGAACAACCTCCGCCTCCCGGGCCGCCTGTTCCTCGGCCTCCTGGCGGGCCTGCTCCTCGGCCTCGTGCTGCTGTTGACGCAGCACCTCCTCTTCGCGCTCACGTTCGGCTTCCACGTCGCTGCGCTTGACGTAGGTGCGCTTCTTGCGAACTTCCACGTTTACCGTGCGCGTCGTCGGCGCGGCACCACGGCCGGTGCGTGGACCGGCACCAGACGTCAGCTTTATCTGACTCATGCTTTTGCGGCGTAGGGTGATCTTTCTCGGACCGGAGTCCTCGGCCTCTTCCCCTGCCTTGCCATGCGACTTGCGCAAATGCGCAAGCAGCGTGGCCTTGTCCTCATCGGACAACATGGCCTCGGCGTCGGTAATATCGACACCCGCTTCGCTGAGCTGAGTGAGCAACCGATCAACGGGGGTACCCACCGCTTCCGCAAACTGTTTGACTGTAACTTCCGACATGTACTTCTCCCCGAATCCCGCTCTGCCCACGGCGCCCAAATGGTCGCCTCTGGTGGTCGCGCCGGGTGGTTACACCCGGCACCGCATATCAGGACCCTTTGTCATCCTGCTGTTCGGCGAACCAAGGCTCTCGCGCCTTCATGATCAGCGCGGCGGCCCGCTCTTCGTCGATTGCGGCAATCTCCACAACATCATCAACCGACTGCTCGGCCAGGTCCTCCATGGAGACCACGCCGGCGCCGGCAAGTTTGCGGGCCAGCGCATCATCCATGCCTTCCATATTCAGCAGATCCTCCGCTGGATCCGCTCCACCCAGCTGTTCCTCGCTGGCAATCATCTGGGTCAACAATGCGTCCCTGGCGCGGGAGCGCAGCTCTTCAACCATATCCTCTTCGAACTCCTCGATTTCCAACATCTCGGAGGTCGGCACGTAGGCGACTTCCTCAATGGTGGAGAAGCCTTCCTGGACAAGTATCGAAGCCACCTCCTCATCAACGCCCAGAGCGTCCTTGAAGGTTTCAATGATTTTCTGAGCTTCAGCCTGGCTCTTGGCCTCCGCATCCGCCGCGGTCATGACGTTGAGCTCCCAGCCGGTCAGCTGGCTGGCCAGTCGCACATTCTGCCCGCCCCGCCCGATGGCCTGGGACAGCTGATCCTCGACGACGGCGACGTCCATGCTGTGCGAGTCCTCGTCGACGACGATGGATTCCACCTCCGCAGGAGCCATGGCGTTGATGACGAACTGAGCCGGATTATCGTCCCAGAGAATGATGTCGATGCGCTCTCCCGAGAGCTCGTTGGAGACCGCCTGCACACGAGAACCCCGCATGCCGACGCAAGCACCCACCGGGTCGATGCGCGGATCATTGGAACGCACCGCAATCTTGGCACGCAACCCTGGATCCCGGGCGGCACCCAGAATATCGATCAACTCCTGGCCCACCTCGGGCACTTCAAGCTTGAATAATTCGATCAGAAACTGCGGCGCGGTGCGCGACACGAACAGCTGCGGCCCACGCGCCTCCGATCTGACATCCTTGAGGAAGCCCCGCACCCGGTCATTGGTGCGGAAAGCCTCTCGCGGAATCATGTCTTCGCGCGGAATCACCGCCTCGGCGTTGGCGCCCAGATCCATGATCAGACTACCCCGCTCGACCTTCTTGACGATGCCGGTGATCAGCTCGCCCACCCGGTGACGGTACGCGTCCAGCACCTTGGCGCGCTCCGCCTCGCGCACCTTCTGGACGATGACCTGCTTGGCAGTCTGGGCGGCAATGCGGCCAAAGGCCACCGATTCCATGGGCTCCTCAATGTAGTCGCCGACATTGACGTCCGGCTGCTGCTTGCGCGCCTCGGACAGGGTGATCTGCTGTTCAGGGAGCTCGATCTCGGCGTCGTCCTCCACGACCAGCCAGCGCCGGAATGTGGAGTACTCTCCGGACTTGCGGTCCACAAATACGCGCACCTCGATCTCGCCAGGGGTGCGTTTCTTGGTGGCCGATGCCAACGCCGCCTCTATAGCTTCGACGATGACCTCCTTATCGACACCCTTCTCATTGGAAATGGTTTCGACAACCAGCAGAACCTCTTTGCTCATGCTTGCAACTCCACACCCGGCCGCCACTGGCGAGCAGGTTAGCTATTCATACGTCCGGTACAAGATTGCTCTTATCGATCCGGTCCAGGGGCACCGCGTGGACAACCCCCTCCTCTTCGATGAGCACATGGCCATCCTGCAATCCATTCAGGGTGCCGTGAATTTTCCGACGGCCTTCCCATAAGTCGTTCAGCTTCACCCGCACCTGTGCACCGGCAAAGCGCTCGAAATCCGCGGGTTTGATAAGTGGCCGATCCAGCCCCGGGGAGGAGATCTCCAGACGGTAACGCCCCGGGATGGGGTCTTCCACGTCCAGCAGACCGCTGATCTGATGGCTGACCCGAGTGCAATCATCCAGGGTCACTCCAGTCTCGGTATCAATATAAATGCGCAGCAGACCATCCCTGCGACCGGGATGGTACTCCACCCCAACCAGCTCGTACCCCATTGCAGTGACCACTGGCTCAACCAGTGATGTCAAGGTTTCGCTGATCCGCTCCATTCACACCCTTTCGGAAACAAAAAATGGGCCCGAGGCCCATCCGACATCCAGCGACAGTGAAGTCATCCGGCCAACCAGCGCCGTCCTCACACTTCGCCGCAGTTGATCGGAACACCCGTTCCGCAGCATCCGGCCAGGCGCCCTCGAGCTACAAAAAAAGGCCGCAAGCGGCCCCGGGGTTGGACAGTGACCTGGAGCACCACCTAGACGGAACTGGTTCGGCCCCAACGCCACTTAAACTTCCACCAACGGCGCAAAATGGTAATCCCGCCGGTAGCCATGAGTCAAGACCAGGCCAAGGAAACCGTATTACGCGTCAAAACGAAAACAGGCGGCCTGACTAGACCGCCTGCTCACTGATTCTGGTAGCGGGGGCAGGATTTGAACCTGCGACCTTCGGGTTATGAGCCCGACGAGCTGCCAGACTGCTCCACCCCGCAATCGACGAAGCGCATACTACCTAAGAGGGTAGCCTTATGCAAGGCCGATGGAGACGAAATATTGTCAGGCAGCAAACGGCATCAGACGCCGAAGGCCGCCATACACAGGGCGATCAGCGTACCGGGGAATATACCCAGCACCAGAATTGCCAGACCATTGACCGCCAGCACGGCCCGGAAGCCGCCCGAGCCATTCGGCCGCGGACCCTCGCCTTCCGGCTTGTCGAAGTAACAGTACCGCACGAGGCGCAGGTAATAGAACGCACCCACCACCGCACCCAGCACCGCCATGACCGCCAACCAGATCATGCCCTCTTCCACCACGGCCTTGAGCACCATCCACTTGGCATAAAAGCCCACGGTTCCCGGAATGCCGGTGAGGGACACCATAAGAATCAGGGTGACCAGGGCGAACAGCGGGCTGCGATCGTTGAGTCCCTTGAAATCGCTCAACTGGTCGGCCTCATAGCCGGCGCGGCTGAGTAGCAGGACCACTCCGAAAGCCGCAGCGACGGTCAGGGAATAGGTGACCGCATAGAACACGCTGGCCGCATATCCGCTCGCGGTGCCGGCGATGAAACCCAGAAAGATGAAGCCGATATGGTTGAACGTGGAATAGGCAAGCATCCGTTTGATGTTGGTCTGCACCAGAGCGACGATATTGCCCACGATCAGTGACAGCACGGCGAGCACCGTCAGCATCTGCTGCCAGTCGCTCACCAGGGGCTGAAGACCGTCGCCAATGAGACGCAGAAACAGGCCGACCGCCGCTACCTTCGAGGCCGTCGCAATCATCAGGGTTATCGGCGTCGGCGCACCCTGGTAGACATCCGGCACCCACATGTGGAACGGCACCGCACCGAACTTGAACGCCACGCCCACCACCAGGAAGACCAGCCCGAACAGGAACAGCAGACGGTTCTCTTCCAGAGTCGCCACCGCCTCCCGGATAGTCGCCATATCCAGGCTGCCGGTGGTGCCATAAAGCATCGACATGCCATACAGCAACATGCCGGAGGCAAGCGCGCCAAGTACGAAGTACTTCATGGCCGCTTCCGAGGCCCGAACCGAATCCCGGTCCATTGCCACCAGCGCATACAGACACAGCGACATCAGTTCGATGCCCAGGTACAGCGTCAGCAGGCTATGCGCGGAAATGGTCACCACCATGCCCAGCACCGCGAACAGGCTCAGCATGTAGTACTCACCCCTGAGCAGTCCACGGTCCCGCATGTAGTCACGGGAGTAGGCAAACCCCAGAAAGGCCAGCAACATGACGCTCACCTTGAGGATGACGCCGGCGGAGTCCGCAACGTAGGTGCCGCTGAAGGTCGTGGCGTCGACTCCCCACTGCGTCTGTATCGTGAGTACCGCTCCCACGACCAGGGTGAGTTGCGTCAGCCAGTAGGCGGGGCCGTGATCCCGATCGGTGGCGAACAGATCCACCACCAGCACCACACAGGCCATGGCCAGCAGCCAGATTTCCGGCAGGGCCAGCATCAGGTCCGGCGTTTCGAACGCATCGACTGTCATAAATATTCCTCTGACCTCGTCAGCGGCGGGTCCTCGCCCCTCCGCGCAATATCCTTACAGGCCGGCGGCCACGATCTCCAGCAGGTTCGCCAGGGTCGGCTCCATGACCTCCACCAGTGGTCCTGGATAGAGGCCGAGCCACAAGACCGCCACCGCCAGGGTGCCAAGTACAAGCTTCTCGCGGGCATCCACGTCCTGCAGTGCGGCTACCTTGTCGTTGGCAACCTCGCCGTACATCACGCGCTTGACCATCCACAAGGTGTAAGCGGCACCAAGAATCAGCGTCAGTGCCGCGGCAAAGGCGTACCAGAAATTGGCCTGGAATGCGGCCAGGATCACCATGAATTCACCCACGAACCCGGACGTCCCCGGCAGCCCGGCGTTGGCCATGGCAAACAACAGGAACAGGCCCGCGAACACCGGCATACGATTCGCCACACCACCATATTCGGAAATCATGCGCGTATGCATGCGGTCATACAGCACACCGACACAGAGGAACATGGCGGCAGAGATAAAGCCGTGAGAGATCATCTGCACCATGCCGCCGCCCAGAGCCAGCAGTGCGCCACTGCCGCCGGTTCGCACCATGATGTCGAAAATGACAAAGAAGCCCAGCGTGACGAAACCCATATGGGCGATGGACGAATAGGCAATCAGCTTCTTCATGTCCTGCTGCATCATCGCCACCAGGCCGATGTACACCACGGCAATCAGGGACAGCAGTATCATCAGCCAGTCCAGTTCCAGGCTTGCCCCCGGCACCACCGGCAGGCTGAAGCGCACGAAACCGTAGCCGCCGATCTTCAGCATGATGGCGGCCAGAATCACGGAGCCGCCGGTGGGCGCCTGTACATGGGCGTCAGGCAGCCAGGTATGCACCGGCCACATGGGCACCTTGATGGCAAAGGCCAGGAGGAAAGCGATGAACAGCCAGATCTGAGTGGACAGAGGCAGATTCAGGCCGTACATATCCAGAATTGCGAAGCTGCCCGCCTGGAACTGCAGGTAGATCAGCGCCACCAGCATGAGCACCGAACCCGCGAAGGTATACAGGAAAAACTTGATTGTGGCGTAGATCCGGTTCTGCCCGCCCCAGATGCCGATGATCAGGAACATCGGTACCAGCACGGCTTCCCAGAACACGTAGAACAGGATGGCATCGAGGGCGCTGAACACGCCCACCACAATGCCCGACATGATCAGAAAACAGGCGAAGTACAGACTGGGCTTGTACGTAATGCGCCCCCAGCCGGCCATGATCACCAGCACCGTGGAGAATGTGGTGAGCAGAATCAGGGGCATGGAGATGCCGTCCACGCCCAGGAAGTAATTGACGCCCAGACTCTCCACCCAGGGCCGCAGCTCCACGAACTGCATGGCCGCGGTATCGGGCTGGAAGCCCGTCAGCAGACCAAGGCTCAACAGAAAACTCAGCCCGGCCACCACCAGGGCGAGCATGCGGCCCTGTGCCTCACGGCCATCCCCCAGAAGCAATACCAGGACACCACCCACAATGGGTAGCCAGATCAACACGCTTAACAGGGGCCAGGACGATTCCAACATCCGTTACTTCCTTAATGCAAAATCAGTTACCGCCGCAGAGGGTGAGCCGCCGGGGCGAGCCAGAACCTAACGCATACCGAATACGAACCAGGTGAGCAGAATCACCAGGCCAATGATCATGACGAAGGCATAGTGATACAGAAAACCCGTCTGAGATTGGCGCAATACCGCCGCCGCCCGCCCAAACGTGCGTGCCGTGCCGTTAACCAGCACACCATCAATGAAACGCGCATCGGTGACTCTGGAAAAGAAATCACCCAGCGCCTGGCTGCCGCCGGCGAATACCTTCAGGTAGAACTCGTCGAAGCCGTACTTGCGCTCCAGAATGGCGTGCAGGGTGCTGAAACGTGCCTGCAGCACCGCCGGCAGATCCGGCCGCCTGATATACAGATACCAGGCGGTAGCAAACCCGGCGGCCGCCAGGTAGACCGGAGGTGTCAGGAACGCATGGCCGATGAAGCCGGCCACGCCATGGTAATCCTGCCCCAGGTACGCGAGCACATCGTTGGCCCGATTGACGAAGATTGCGCCGTCGAAGAATCCGCCGAAGACCATGGGGCCGAAGGTAATCAGCCCGATCAGTACCGAAGGTATGGCCAGCAGCACCAGGGGCACGGTGACGACCTTCGGGCTTTCATGCAGGTGATCGCGGGTGTGCTTGTCCATGCGTTCCTTGCCGTGGAACACCATGAACAGCAGGCGGAAACTGTACAGGGCGGTGATATAGACGCCCAGCAGCACGGCAATGTAGGCGATGCCAGCGCCGGCGCGATCCGAGGCATGAACCGCCTCAATGATGGCATCCTTGGAGAAGAATCCGGAGAAGGCCGGGAAGCCGATCAGCGCCAGTGTGCCGAGGACCATCGTCCAGTAGGTCACCGGCAGGTATTTCTTCAGACTGCCCATCTCGCGCATGTCCTGCTTGTGGTGCATGGCGATGATGACGGAACCCGCACCAAGGAACAGCAGGGCCTTGAAGAAGGCGTGCGTCATCAGGTGGTATACACCGGCGGCGTAGGCGGACACGCCAAGCGCCACGACCATGTAACCGAGCTGTGAAAGCGTGGAATAGGCCACCACCCGCTTGATGTCGTTCTGCACCAGGCCGATCAGGCCCATGAAGAAGGCGGTAAACGCGCCGATCAGCATGACGAAGATCAGCGCCGCCTCGGACAGCTCGTACAGGGGCGACATGCGGGCCACCATGAAAATGCCGGCGGTGACCATGGTCGCGGCGTGGATCAGCGCGGAAATGGGTGTCGGGCCCTCCATGGAATCCGGCAGCCAGACGTGCAGCGGCGCCTGGGCGGACTTACCCATGGCACCAATGAACAGCAACACGCACACCACGGTCGTGACCTGCCATTCCACGCCGCCGACGATCCGCATGGTCTGGTTCGGGCTGGCCTCCGCTGCCGCAAACACTTGTGCGTAATCCAGGCTACCGAAATAAAGCAGCACGGCGGCTATACCCAGCAGGAAGCCGAAATCGCCGACACGATTCACAAGAAAGGCTTTCAGGTTGGCAAAAATCGCCGTCGGCCGGGTAAACCAGAAACCGATCAGCAGATAGGACACCAGGCCCACCGCTTCCCAGGCAAAGAACAGCTGCAGGAAGTTATTGGACATCACGAGCATCAGCATCGAGAACGTAAACAACGCGATGTAGCTGAAGAACCGCTGGTAGGAATGGACTCCCGCGAGGCTGTCCGAGGGCCAGTTCTCGTCGTCATGGGCCATGTAGCCGATGGTGTAGATGTGCACCATCAGAGACACGAAGGTCACCACCACCATCATCATGGCGGTGAGCGTGTCGACCAGAAACCCGACCTCGAAGCGGATACCTTCCGAGACCATCCACGTGTAGACGGTCCCGTTATAGGCATCCACGGTACCGTTCAGCAGACCGTAGAGCACACGGGCGGAAAGAACAAAGGACAGCGCCACGCTCAGGCTGGTAACCCAGTGCGCGCCGGCGCGGCCGACCTGGCGGCTGAACAGGCCGGTGACAATCGCGCCGATCAGCGGTGCAAGTACGACAATGAGGTAGATAGTCTCCATGGATGTCAGCCTTTCATGCTGTCGAGGTCGGCCACATCGATGGAATTGCTGTTACGAAACAGCACCACCAGGATGGCAAGCCCGATGGCGGATTCCGCCGCCGCCACGGTGAGAATGAAGAACACGAACACCTGGCCGGCCAGGTCGCCCATGAAGGTGGAGAAGCCGATGAAATTGAAATTCACGGCGAGCAGAATCAGCTCGATGGACATGAGTAACACGATGGCATTCTTCCGGTTGAGGAAGATCCCCGCCATGCCGAGCGCGAACAGCAGCGCGCCCAGTACCAGGTAGTCGGATAACTCGATCATGAGAGTTCCTGTCCAGATGTCTGTGTGCCAGTAGCCCGAATTCGATAGCCTTGTCGTTATGCCTGCTTGTCGTTCTGCCCGCGCGGCATTTTCACAATCCGCAGCCGGTCTTCCTTGTGGACACGGACCTGCTTGCCCGGATCCTGGTGTTTTGTGCCCTCGCGGCGACGCAGGGTAAGCATGATCGCCGCGATGATGGCGACCAGCAATATCACCGCGGCCAGTTCAAACGGATAAACGTATACCGTGTAAAGCAGACTGCCGAGCAGGGCGGTATTGCCGGCATCTGGCGGAATGGGCAGGTCTCCCGTCGGCAGCGCGGCAGGCTGAAAGGCTCCGGAGCCCACAATCAGCAGCATCTGCACAACCATGACGACTGCAATGGGGACGCCGATATAGAGGTGACGTACGAAGCCCTCACGGATACGTGCCAGGTTGATATCCAGCATCATCACCACGAACAGGAACAGCACCATGACCGCCCCCACGTAGACCAGCACCAGGACGATACCCAGAAATTCCGCCCCGGCCATGATCCAGAGTGCCGCACTGTTGAAAAACGCCAGCACCAGGTACATGGCCGCATGCACCGGATTACGGGCGGTAATCACCATGGTGGCGGCGAATAGCAGCACCGCGGCAAAGATGTAGAAGACGATCTGTGTTATCACCAATGAGCCCCTGTTACTGCACCCGTTTGCGTGCCCTCGCCGACCACCTTAGCGGTAGCGCGCGTCCGCGGCACGATCGGCCGCCAGCTGTTCTTCATATTGATCGCCCAGTTCAAGCAGCCGCTGCTTGCCGATAATGCGTTCGCTGCGGTCTTCCATGTGGTATTCGAGAATGCGCGTCTCGACGATGGAATCCACCGGGCACGATTCCTCGCAAAAACCGCAGTAAATGCATTTGAACAGGTCAATCTCGTAACGCGTGGTACGCCGCTGCCCCGGTTCGCGTTCTTCGGATTCGATGGTTATGGCCAGTGCCGGGCACACCGCCTCGCAAAGCTTGCACGCAATGCAGCGCTCCTCGCCGTTGGGGTAGCGACGCAATGCGTGCAAGCCCCGGAACCGGGGCGACTGCGGTGCCTTCTCTTCCGGATACTGAATGGTGACCTTGCGCTGAAACAGGTTCTTTCCGGTCAACCGCAGGCCCAGCAGCAGTTCCCAGAGGAAAAAGGTTCGGAAGAAGTCGCGTACTGCCGTCATGGCGCCACCTATCAATTGAACCAGGGGCCGAGGCCGGCGAGGATCATGCCCGCCAGAACCACCAGCCAGACCACGGTTACCGGAATCAGCACCTTCCAGCCCAAGCGCATGATCTGGTCATAGCGGTAACGGGGGAACGTGGCACGGAACCAGAGGTACAGGTAAAGAAAAATTGCGATCTTTAACGCAAACCAGACGATGCCGGGCACCCAGGCGAAAAGCGGGCCGAGCAGTGGCAGACCGTGGAAGGGTGAATACCAGCCGCCCATGAACATGATCACGGCCAGCGCCGAAATGAGGATCATGTTCGCGTATTCAGCCAGGAAGAACACGGCGAAGGCGACGCCGGAATATTCCACATGAAAGCCGGCGACGATTTCGGACTCACCTTCCGCAACATCGAACGGGGCGCGGTTGGTTTCCGCGACGCCGGAGATCCAGTACACCACGAACAGCGGCAGCAGCGGCAGCCAGAACCAGTTCCAGATCGGGCCGCCCTGGGCCTGGACAATGCTGCTCATGTTCATGCTGCCGGCGGCCATGAGCACACCCACCAGGGCGAACCCCATGGCAATTTCGTAGGAGACGATCTGCGCCGCAGAACGCATGGCGCCGAGCATGGAATACTTCGAGTTGGCCGCCCAACCAGCCAGGATCACGCCGTAGACCCCCAACGAGGTCATCGCCAGGACATACAGCAGACCGGCATTGATATCCGTTAATACCATGCCGTCATCGAAGGGAATGACAGCCCATGCGGCCAACGCCGGCATCAGGGCCAGCATCGGCGCGATCAAAAACAGAAAGCGGCTGGAATTGGCCGGCAGCACCACTTCCTTGAACAGCAGTTTGAATACGTCCGCAAAGGGCTGCAATAACCCGAGCGGACCGACTCGATTGGGGCCGTTGCGGTTCTGGATCCAGCCAATGACCTTGCGTTCGGCATAAGTCAGATAGGCCACGGACAGGATCAGCGGTACCGTGATGGCGCCGATCTTGGCGAGGATCCAGACCAGTTCCGTTAATTCAGCCATGCGTGTGTCACAACCCTGTTCTGCGTAAGGCGATTACCGGTACGCGCCGTCACGGCGGTCACCCGGGTAACACCGGCTCGAAACCGGCTCTGTCTGGCCGGCCCATTTCATTCGTCGCCGCGGCCGTACGCCGGCCCGCGGCATCTACATCAACTACGCGAAAGCGTGACCGTGCCGAAGGCCGGACCCAGCGCCGCGGTTTCCGCTATGCCGGAAGGCACCAGCACCGCGCCTTCGGGAATGCCGTCGTCTATGGCCACCGGCAAGCGGACGGTGACATTGCCCTGCGTCACGTCCGCCCAGTCGAGATCGGTCAGCTTCAGGCGTTTCGCTTCGGCGGAATGGACCCGAACCCCGATATCCCGGGCCTGGCTGGTCTGCTGCAAGGCCTTTGCCCGCCGGACCACACCGTCCACACCATAAAGCGGAACGATGCCGACGCGCTGCAGGCCGCCACTGACCGGCACTTCCCCGATCGGTGCTCTCCATTCCATCGCCGACGAAGGATTCACCGCAGCACAAATACCGTCCAGTTCTTCGGTTATTTCGTCGGACGCGTTGTACTGAAAGCCATCCAGATTGAGGACATTCGCCAACACGCGCAGCAGCTTCCAGGCTGGTCGCGCGTCCCCCGCCGGGGCGGCAACTCCAGGGAAACTCTGCCAGCGGCCTTCGGTATTGACGAAGGTGCCGGAGGTCTCTCCAAACGTCGCTGCCGGAAGCAGCACGGAGGCATAACGCCGCATGGTATCGGTCACGAACGGCGTGATGCAGACCACACTCTCCGCCTGCTCCAGCGCCGCCAGCGCGTCAGCGCCATCCCAACAGTCGAGTTCCGGCTCCACGCTCAGCAGCAGGTAGCCCTTGCGGGGCCGTTCGACCAGCTCCCGGGCGTTCAAACCTGGAGCGGCATCCGCCTTGCCCCCGGCCTGCCGATGGGGTACCGCGCCGGCAAGCCAGGCACCGGCCAGATTGGCCGCTTCCGGAAGCACGCCGTTGTGCGCCCCGGCCAGTTCAGCCACCAATCCGGCGAGAGCCCGCAGCGCGGCAGCGCGCGGATGCGCACTGGTAATGTTACCCAGAAGCACGGCGGAGCGGTCCGCGCCGAGCAGGGCCTGGGCCATTCCGGCATGAACCTCACCGGGCCTGACGTCGGCCAGCAGTTGATCGAACCCGGCCGGGGCGTTGTGCCCGGCCTGATCCATCAGCACCTTTGCCACCGCCGCCAGCTCCGCGATCATGGCATCAGGCGACACCACATGCTGGACGGCATCGTAGTTGAGTTCGCTGGCCAGCGGATTGATGTACATGACGCTGCCGCCGCTCTTCGCGGCCTTGCGCAGACGATGGTTGACGATGGGCTGATCGACTCGCGGCGTGGATCCCACCAGCAGCACTGCCTGCAGATGATCCAGGGATTCGAGTTCAAGGCCCAGCCAGGGGAACGACGGCTGCAGATCCTGGTCGGAGAAATCGACCTGCCGCAGGCGGGCGTCTATGTTGCTGCTGCCCAGCCCGCGCATCAGACGCCCGGCCAGATACTGCTCTTCCAGTGTCGCATTGCCCGCAATCAGGGCACCGAGCATATCGGCTCCGTCGCTATCGGCGACGGCCTTGAGCTGCGTCGCGGCCTCTTCCAATGCCACTTCCCAGGACACGGTTTCCCAGTTGTCGCCGCGCCGGACCAGCGGCGAAGTCAGCCGCTCGTCGCTATAGACACCCTGATAACCGAAACGGTCGCGGTCCGCCAGCCAGCATTCGTTGATGGCTTCGTTGTCCCGGGGTACCACGCGCTTGATCCGGCGCGCGACATGGTGAATCTGCAAATTCGAGCCGACGCTGTCGTGGGCGGACACCGAGGGCTGGCTGAGCAGCTCCCAGGCTCGTGCGGTGAAGCGATAGGGCTTGGACGTGAGCGCGCCGACCGGGCAAAGATCAATG
This sequence comes from Aquisalimonadaceae bacterium, assembly GCA_040877625.1. GTDB lineage: Bacteria > Pseudomonadota > Gammaproteobacteria > Nitrococcales > Aquisalimonadaceae > Methylonatrum. The sequence continues at coordinate 154,183 of JBBDNK010000034.1, read as the reverse complement.
ATGTTGCCGGACATTTCCGAGTGCACACCCTGCCCCACAAAGGTAGAGATTTCGGTGTGCTCGCCACGGCCCATGCCGCCGAGTTCATTGGTGCCCGCCACTTCATCCAGAAAACGCACGCAGCGAGTGCAGTGAATGCAACGCGTCATTTCGGTGGCGATCAATGGGCCGAGGTCCTCATCCTCCACCACGCGCTTGCGCTCGCTGAACCGCGATATTCCGCGACCGTAGCCCAAGGCCACGTCCTGCAGTTCGCATTCGCCGCCCTGATCACAGATTGGGCAATCCAGCGGGTGATTGATGAGCAGAAATTCCATCACCCCCTTCTGGGCCTTGAGCGCACGCTCGGATCGGGTGCTGACCTTCATGCCATCGGCTACTGGAGTGGCGCAGGCCGGCAGCGGCTTGGGCGCCCGCTCCACATCGACCAGGCACATACGGCAGTTGGCGGCGATAGACAGCTTCTTGTGGTAACAGAAACGCGGCACGTTGATGCCCGCGTTATCCGTGGCCTCGATAAGCATCGAGCCTTTGGGCACCTGCATTTCACGGCCATCCACCTCGATGGTGACCAGATCCGGATTGATGGCTTCGGCCTTTTCGCTCATGCGGCGGCTCCCGCGGCTTCATCGACGATGGATCGCTTGTGCTCGATGTAATACTCGAACTCATGCCGAAAATGTTTCAGGAAGCTCTGTACCGGCCAGGCGGCGGCTTCACCGAATGCACAGATGGTGTGACCGGCAATCTGACCTGCGGCGGCTTCCAGCAATTCCAGGTCCTCGGGGCGACCCTTGCCGTCCACAATCCGGCGCAGCACCCGGTACATCCAGCCGGTGCCTTCGCGGCAGGGCGTGCACTGGCCGCAGGACTCGGCGTAGTAGAAGCGGCTGATCCGGCAGATGGCCTTGACCATGTCGGTGGTCTCGTCCATGACGATGACGCCACCGGAGCCCAGCGCCGAACCGGCCTTGGCCATGGTGTCGTAGTCCAGATCCAGCTCCAGCATGGTATCGCCGGGCACCACGGGCATGGAGGAGCCGCCCGGGATCACCGCCTTGAGCTTGCGGCCCTTGCGCACACCGCCGGCCATCTCCAGAAGATCCCGAAACGGTGTACCCAGAGGAAGCTCGAAGGTGCCGGGCTTCTCCACATGACCGGAAACGCAAAATATCTTTGCACCACCGTTGTTGGGCCTGCCCATATTCAGGAACCACTCCCAGCCCTCGCGCATGATCGCGGGCACGGAAGCCAGGGTTTCGGTGTTATTGATGGTGGTCGGGCGGCCGTAAAGTCCGAACTGCGCAGGGAACGGCGGCTTGAAACGGGGCAGACCCTTCTTGCCTTCCAGCGATTCCATCAGGGCGCTTTCCTCGCCGCAGATGTAGGCGCCGGCGCCGAGATGGTTATACAGATCGAAGTCGATCCCCGAGCCCTGGATATTCCTGCCCAGCAGGCCGGCCTCGTAGGCCTCCTTCAGCGCCTGCTCGCAGCGCTCGAACGGCTCGTGGTGAAATTCACCGCGCATGTAGTTGTAGGCCACGCTCACGCCCATGGAATAGGCGGCGATGGCCATGCCCTCGATCAGCGAATGCGGATTGAAGCGCAGGATATCGCGATCCTTGCAGGTGCCGGGTTCGGATTCGTCCGAGTTGCACAGCAGGTATTTCTGACCCGGCGCGTTGCGCGGCATGAAGCTCCACTTCAGACCGGCGGCAAAACCCGCCCCGCCTCGGCCGCGAAGAGCGGCCTTCTTCACCGCTTCAATGATATCTTCCGGCGGTGTCTTCTCCGCCAGGATCTTCCGCCAGGCCTGATAGCCCCCGATCTTGAGATAATTCTCAAGCGTCCAGGGCTGATCAAATTCCAATGTCCGGTAGCAGACCTCGTTGACCATGGTCACTCCAGGTTATCCAGGATCTCGTCCACCTTCTCGGGGGTGAGGTGCGTATGGTAATGGCCGTCCACCACCATCATCGGCCCGCCGGAGCAGGCCGCCAGGCACTCTTCCTCGATCTTGAGGGTGATCCGGTTGTCGGGGGTGGTTTCCCCCAGTCTGATACCCAGGCGCTTCTCGCAATGAGAGACGATCTCATCGGAGCCCATGAGCATGCAGGATATATTGGTGCAGATATTGATCTTGTGACGCCCCACCGGCCGTGTGTCGAACATGGTGTAGAAGGTTGCCACCTCGTACACCTGCACCGGCGGCAATTCCAGGTAATCCGCCACGGCATCCATCAGCTCGTCAGTAAGGTAACCGCCATGCGCGTCCTGCACCGCATGAAGGGCGGGGATCACCGCCGAGCGTTTGCGGTCGGTCGGAAACTTGGCAAGCCAGTGGTCGATTTCTTTCCGGATCTCCGGCGACAGCAGCTTTTCTGCAAGGCGATCAGCGCTCAACGGTCGATCTCCCCGAATACAATGTCCTGTGTTCCGATAATGGCCACCACGTCGGCCAGCATGTGGCCGCGAACCATTTCGTCCATGGCCGCCAGATGCGCAAAGCCTGGAGCGCGCACCTTGAGCCGATAGGGCTTGTTGGCACCATCGGAGATCAGGTAGCAGCCGAATTCGCCCTTCGGGGCCTCCACCGCCGCGTAGACCTCACCCTCGGGCACGCAATAGCCTTCGGTGAACAGCTTGAAATGGTGGATGAGGGATTCCATGTCATCCTTCATCTCCTCCCGGCTGGGCGGTATCACCTTGTGATCCTCGACGATCACCGGGCCGGGATTCTTGCGCAGCCAGTCCACACACTGGCTGACGATACGGCATGACTGGCGCATCTCCTCGACGCGCACCAGATAGCGGTCATAGCTGTCGCCGTTGGTGCCAACAGGGATATCGAAGTCCAGTTCGTCATAGACTTCATAAGGCTGCTTTCTGCGCAGATCCCACTCCACGCCGGATCCCCTCAGCATGGGGCCGGTGAAGCCCAGTTCGAGCGCGCGTTCAGGCGACACGGTACCGATGCCCACGAGGCGCTGCTTCCAGATCCGGTTGTCGGTGAGCAGGGTTTCGTAATCGTCCACGCAGCCGGGGAAACGGCGGCAAAAGTCGTCGATGAAGTCCAGCAGCGAGCCCTGTCGAGCCGCGTTCAGGCGCTCCAGATCTTTCTCACCGCGGAATTTCGACGGCTGATACTGCGGCATGCGATCCGGCAGATCGCGATAGACACCCCCCGGGCGATAATAAGTGGCGTGCAGGCGCGCGCCGGATACGGCTTCGTAGCAATCCATCAGATCTTCCCGCTCGCGGAAGCAATACAGAAAGACCGTCATCGCGCCCACATCCAGCCCGTGCGCGCCAAGCCACATCAGGTGATTGAGGATGCGGGTAATCTCGTCGAACATCACGCGGATGTACTGGGCCCGCTTCGGCGGCGTGATGCCCAGCAGTTTTTCGATGGCCAGCACGTAACCGTGCTCGTTGCACATCATGGAGACATAATCGAGCCGGTCCATGTAGCCGATGCTCTGATTGAACGGCTTGCTTTCGGCCAGCTTCTCGGTCGCCCGGTGCAGCAGCCCGATATGCGGATCCGCGCGTCGCACCACTTCGCCTTCCATCTCCAGCACCAGGCGCAACACGCCATGAGCGGCGGGATGCTGCGGCCCGAAGTTCATGGTGTAGGAGCGAATATCAGCCATCGTTCGAACCCTCCTCGGCCATGCGATCGGCGTAGCGGCTATCATGCCGGATCACCCGCGGCACCAGCACCCGGGGTTCGATGGAAACGGGCTCGTAAACCACCCGTCCTTTTTCTTCGTTGTAACGCACCTCGACATTGCCGATAAGCGGGAAATCCTTGCGGAACGGGTGGCCGACGAAACCGTAATCGGTCAGCAGCCGCCGCAGGTCCGGATGGCCGTCGAAGATGATGCCGTAAAGATCGAAGGCCTCACGCTCGAACCAGTTGGCACCGGCCCAGACCGGCACAACGGTATCCAGCACGGGGAAGTTGTCGTCCTCGCAGTACACGCGCACCCGGAGACGGTGGTTATGGGTCAGGGAAAGCAGGTGGTAGACCGCTGCGAAACGCCTGCCGGTCACTTCCGTGATGGTGTCCACGCCGTATATGCCGGTCAGACCCATGCGCGCAAAACTGTTGCCACGCACACCGCGAGAGAAGCCACCGCTGGAGGCCTGCTCGGTGATCCATTCGTCCTCACCATAGGCTGCGTAATCAACGCCGCACAGATCGGTCAGTTGCTCGAAACGCAGGTCGGGATGATCGCGGAGTTCGTGCATCACGCCGACGAGTTCCGCGGGCGTGACTTCGACTGTCACTTCACCGACAGCAGTCGCGCAGGTGATCAGCCTGGCACTGAACACCTCCTGCAGGCGCTCTGCTAGTGCGATTCGGGCATCTGGCATGGACGGTCGCTCCGTCGTTGACTCAGCGGGCAATGGTATTGGTGCGGCGGATCTTGTTCTGCAACTGCACAATTCCGTAGAGCAGCGCCTCGGCCGTGGGTGGACACCCCGGCACGTAGACATCCACGGGCACAATGCGGTCGCAACCGCGCACCACCGAATACGAATAGTGGTAATAGCCACCACCGTTGGCGCAGGACCCCATGGAGATTACCCACTTGGGATCACTCATCTGGTCGTAGACCTTGCGCAGCGCCGGGGCCATCTTGTTGCAGAGCGTACCCGCCACAATCATGACGTCCGACTGCCGGGGGCTGGGCCGGAAAACGATGCCGAAACGGTCGAGATCGTACCGGGCCGCGCCGGCGTGCATCATTTCCACGGCACAACAGGCCAGACCGAACGTCATGGGCCACATGGAACCGGTTCTGGCCCAGTTGATCAGCTTGTCGGCGGAGGTGGTGACAAACCCTTTCTCGAGAACGCCTTCTATTCCCATTCCAGCGCCCCCCTCTTCCACTCGTAGAGAAACCCGATCAACAGAATCGCCAGGAAAATCCCCATGGAGGCAAACCCGAACAGGCCGACCGAATCCAGTGAAATGGCCCAGGGGAAGAGGAAAGCGATTTCCAGATCGAAGATGATGAACAGGATGGCAACGAGGTAATACCGCACGTCGAACTTCATCCGTGAATCTTCAAAGGCCTCGAATCCACATTCGTACGGCGACAGCTTGTCATCGTTGGGTCTACTGGGACCAAGCACGAATCCAGCGATGATAAGCGCCAGACCAAGACCGAGCCCGATCAGGATGAACAACAGGATTGGCAGGTAGCTTTCTAGCATGCGTGCGTCCGTCCCTCAATGACCTGTCCGCCGCTTGGCGGGCAGGCGCACCGCCTGACTGAATGGGGCGCCAGTGTAAGGCGCCCGACTGTCAGTGTCAAGCGACATCGGATTAAATTACATTAAAAAACAATAACTTAGGAGACAGCCAGAACGGCAACCTCCCTGAAGAGATGGTGCGGATGGCCGGACTCGAACCGGCACGGCTTTCGCCACTGCCCCCTCAAGACAGCGTGTCTACCAGTTCCACCACATCCGCATGGTTCGGGCTGGATCCCGCAAGGCGCGGAGAGTCTAGCAACCTTGCCTCAGTGCGGCAAGCCGCATCCTCGGAATTGCGTCAATCACTCGGCGGGCGGAGGCGGTGCCATGCCGGAACCGGCATCATCGTCGCGCTGCGATTCTTCAGCTTCATCCGGGGCGCCGGGCGCCTGGCGCGGCTCGGTGGCAGGCTCGCGCTCGCCGACGCGGTCCACCACGCTGACCGGACCCGCCTCCTTTGCCGCGATCATTGCCAGGGTCAGGCTGGTGACGAAAAACCCCGTCGCAAGCGCGGCCGTCACCCTGGTCAGGAACGAGGCAGAGCCGCGTGACCCGAAAACGGTGCTGGATGCTCCGCTGCCAAAGGCAGCGCCGGCATCGGCGCCCTTGCCGTGCTGAAGCAGTATAAGCACCACCATTACAACGGCGATGGCGACGTGAAATACCAGAATGATCTGTCCCATCAGGTCCTCTCTTGTGGTGCCGCGCCGGACTTGGCCGCGGCACGGCAAATGGCGAGAAACATGTCGGCATTGAGCGCTGCTCCGCCGATCAGCCCGCCATTGATGTCAGGCATTGCAAAAAGGGCTGCCGCATTGTCCGGCTTGACGCTGCCCCCGTAAAGAATCCGTACCGTGCTCGCCAGCTCGCGGTGCTGAAGTCGCAGCGTGTCCCTGATAAGCGCGTGCATGGCCTGGGCCTGCTCGGGCGTGGCGCTCAAGCCCGTTCCGATAGCCCACACCGGCTCGTAGGCGATGACCGTCCCTGCCAGCCCGTCTACGCCGACCAGGCCCGCAACGGCCCGCAACTGACGCACCACCACTGCCTCGGCCTGCCCGGCCTCGCGTTCAGGCAGCGTCTCGCCGACACACAGGATGGGCATGAGCCCGCCCCGCAGCGCCGCCGCGGTACGCGCCGCCACCAGGGCATCACTCTCGCCGTAATACTGCCGCCGCTCCGAATGCCCGACAATGGCGAACGCGCAGCCATACTCCCGGAGCATCGGTGCACTGATCTCGCCAGTGCGAGCGCCCTCATCCTGGTCGCAAAGATTCTGCGCGCCCAGACTGACGGCAGAGCCCTTCAGGCGCTCGGCGACCGGCGCAATGTAGATGCTGGGTGGCGCCACGGCTACATGAACATCGCCGACATCCGCGGCACCGGCAGCCACCGCATCTGCGAGATCGCAAACGCTGCGCCGCGTACCATGCATCTTCCAGTTGCCAGCTACCAGCGGCTGACGCATCCGTATACTCCCTTAACGGCGACTTCCGAACCGCCTCTATCCAACACCGGTCGGTCGAAGATTTTTGAAATCAGGGCGGAATGTTAAGGAACCCGTGCAAAATTGTCGAGGCCGGGCTTGAATGGCACGGGAAAATCACGGCCTATTGCAGTGCGTTACCCACCACTTCGGCCAAGCGCTCGGTGCATCGATGCACCTGTTCCACATCGCGGCCCTCCACCATCACGCGGATCACCGGCTCTGTACCGGAAGGCCGCAGCAATACCCTGCCCTGGCCATTCAGATCGCGCTCAATGGCCTTGACCGCCTGTTGTACGGTCTCGTGCTTCACGGGGTCCGCTCCTCGGGCCACCGGCACATTGATCATGTGCTGAGGGAATTTGGTCATGCCGCTTTTTAGCGTGCGAAGTGAATTGCCGGTACGAACCATGGTTTCCAGCACCTGCAGGGCGGACACGATTCCGTCACCGGTCGTGGTTCGGTCGAGGCAGACAATGTGCCCGGAAGATTCACCGCCCAGCATGCCCTGTTCGGCTCGCAACATTTCCATTACATAGCGATCTCCCACCCTGGCGCGACGAAAACCGATATCCAGACCGTTCAAGGCAACTTCCAGGCCAAGATTGCTCATCAGCGTTCCCACCACCGGTCCGCGCAGGTGCCCGGTCGCCTGTCGTGCGCAGGCGATAATGTACAACAGCTCATCGCCGTCCACGGTCTCGCCGCTCTCATCGATCATGATGACGCGGTCACCGTCGCCGTCGAAGGCGATACCGGCGTCCGCACCGTGCTCGAGCACGGCGGCCTGCAGCGTCGCGGTATGCGTGGAACCGCACTGAACGTTGATGTTCAGGCCGTCCGGCTGGTACCCCATGGGTATCACTCGGGCACCAAGCTCCCTGAAGACCTCGGGGCCAACATGGTAGGTGGCGCCGTTGGCACAATCCATTACCAGCGTCATGCCGTCCAGGCGCCGGGACCGGCCCACCGTACCCTTGCAGAATTCGATGTAACGTCCGGGCGCATCGCTCATTCTCGACGCCTTGCCAAGCTTTCCGGAGGGAACGGTTTCCAGCGGCTTTTCCAGTTCGGCCTCGATGGCGGCCTCGGTATCGTCATCCAGCTTGTGGCCTTCGCCGGAGAAAAACTTGATGCCGTTATCCTCATGGGGATTGTGGGAGGCGCTGATGACAACCCCTGCTCCGGCGTGCAACGTAGCCGTCAGGTAGGCCACGGCCGGGGTCGGCATGGGTCCGAGCAGACGGATATCGGTTCCCGCGGCGGAGAGCCCCGCTTCCAGGGCCGATTCAAACATGTAACCGGAAATGCGCGTGTCCTTGCCCACCAGCACCATCCGCTTGTCCTGGCGGGCAAGCACCCGGCCCATGGCCCAGCCCAGCTTGAGCATGAAATCCGCGGTAATGGGGTATTCACCGACCCGACCACGAATTCCGTCGGTTCCGAAATAACGTCTGCTCATTGGTATGTCGTCCTATGTGTCCTTCCGTGGTGTACAACACGGTTCGCCCCGATGAACCGAACCGTCCCTGCCGCATCTCCCGGCGGCTCTCAGCTCGTATCGTCCTGCATGGCGGCATGAACGACTGCCAGCGCATCAACCGTGGGCGCCACATCGTGCGTCCTTATCAGCCGGACCCCATGGGCGGCGGCAAGCACGGCCGCCGCCACGCTGCCGTAGAGGCGCTGATCAGATGGACGGTTCAACACCTGACCGATCATGCTCTTGCGCGACATGCCCACGACGACCGGCAGCCCCATGGCCGCAATGCTCCCCAGCTCTCTGAGCAAGCGGTAATTATGCGACAGCGCCTTGCCGAAGCCGAATCCCGGATCCAGCAGCAGGCGTTGGCGGGAGATGCCCGCACCCACGCACGCCGCCACGCGCTCACCCAGGAATGCCTTCACCTCGGCAACGACGTCATCATAGCTGGGATTTTCCTGCATGGTCCGGGGCCGACCCTGCATGTGCATCAGGCAGATCGGCAGGCCGGTGTCGCGAGCCGCTTCGATGGCGCCGTCATCACGGAGCGCCATGATGTCATTTATCAGTCCCGCCCCGGCCGATGCCGCGGCGGTCATTACTTCAGCCTTGCTGGTATCCACCGACACCGGCACCGGCAACTCCCGACAAAGCACTTCCAGAACCGGCATGATACGGTCCAGCTCCTCGCCGGCACTGACATCAGCCGCGCCGGGCCGCGTGGATTCACCACCCACGTCGACGATGTCGGCCCCCTCTTCAACCATAGCGAATGCCTGAGCCAGAGCTGCATCGCGGGACAGAAAAGCACCCCCGTCCGAAAACGAATCGGGGGTGATATTCAGCACGCCCATCACGCGCGGTCTGTCCAGAATCAGCGGGCGACCACCACAATCCAGTATCACGGCCATCGCCTGCCGATCACGCACGCCGGGTCTCCCTGATTATCGACGAGCTTGAGGCGCCCCATGGGAATAGATCAGAGGCTCCTTAATGCTCACCGGCAGGTGAACCGATGCCACCTTCGCCGCGGCGGCCGTCCCGCCCTTGCTCGGGCTGATCGGCGCCCGGCCCGCTGGAATTGTCTCCGCTGTCGCCCCAACCGCGAGGCGGCCCAACCGGCCGGCCGGCCATGATGTCCTCAAGCTGGCTGCGATCGATGGTCTCGTATTTCATCAGCGCTTCGGCCATGATCTCGAGCTTGTCCAGGTTGTCCCTGATCAGCTTTTCGGCCTTCCGGTAGTTGGCGTCGATGATCTGACGCACTTCCTCGTCAATGGCATGGGCGGTTTCGTCGGAGACGTGCTTCTGCTTGGTCACCTGATGACCGAGAAACACTTCACCGTCATCTTCGTTATAGGAAAGCGGCCCCATGCGCTCCGACAGCCCCCATTTGGTAACCATGCTGCGCGCAATGGACGTAGCCCGCTCGATATCGTTCTGGGCACCGGTGGTCACCCGCTCCTTGCCGAAGATAATCTCCTCGGCCAACCGGCCGCCAAACAGCGAGGCGATCATGCTGTTCAGGCGCTGTTTGGAGTAACTCACGCGATCCTCCTCGGGGAGGAACATGGTTACCCCCAGGGCGCGGCCACGCGGAATGATGGTGACCTTGTGCACCGGGTCATGCTCTGGCGTCGTCAGCCCGACGATGGCGTGACCGGATTCGTGATAGGCGGTCAGGCGTTTGTCGTTCTCGCTCATGACCATGGACCGACGCTCGGCGCCCATCATGATCTTGTCCTTGGCTCGCTCGAAATCTTCCATATCCACTTCCCGCTTGTTGCTGCGGGCAGCAAACAGGGCGGCCTCGTTCGCCAGATTGGCCAGATCGGCGCCTGAGAAACCAGGGCAACCGCGGGCCAGGATGAACGGGTCGACGTCGCGGGCCAGGGGCAGCTTGGTCATGTGCACCTTGAGGATCTGCTCACGGCCGCGCACGTCAGGCAGCGGCACTACCACCTGCCGGTCGAAACGGCCCGGGCGCAGCAGTGCCGGATCGAGCACATCCGGCCGGTTGGTGGCGGCGATGACGATAATGCCCTCACTGCCTTCGAAACCGTCCATCTCGACAAGCAGCTGATTCAGCGTCTGCTCGCGCTCGTCATGTCCGCCGCCAAGGCCGGCGCCGCGCTGCCGTCCGACGGCGTCGATCTCATCGATGAAGATGATGCAGGGAGCATGCTTCTTGGCCTGAGCGAACATGTCCCGCACCCGGGACGCACCCACGCCCACGAACATCTCCACGAAGTCGGAACCGGAAATGCTGAAGAACGGCACCTTGGCCTCACCGGCGATGGCCTTGGCCAGCAAGGTCTTGCCGGTACCAGGCGAGCCCACCATCAGTACACCGCGCGGAATCTTGCCACCGAGGCGCTGGAACTTGGAGGGGTCGCGGAGGAAATCCACGAGTTCCTTGACCTCTTCCTTGGCTTCCTCGACCCCGGCAACGTCCGCGAAGGTGATCTTGACCTGTTCCTCGGTCATCATCTTGGCGCGGCTCTTGCCGAACGACATGGCACCCCGGCCGCCTCCACCGCCCTGCATCTGTCGCATGAAGTAGATCCAGACCGCGATCAGCAGAATGAACGGCGTCCAGGAGATGAGGATTTGCAGCAGCACGCTGCGGCTTTCCGGCTCTTCGGCGTCGATGATTACGCCGTTGTCCAGCAGCGTGCCGATCAGGGCGCGGTTGTCCGTTTCCGGACTGAGCGCACGGAACTCGTTGCCGCTGGATGTGGTGCCCTTGATCTCCTGCCCCTGCAGCGTGGCGTCACGCACGTTTCCGCGCTCCACTTCAGAGAGGAACTCGGAATAGGTGATCTTGGTGGCGGTGGTGGCCCGTTCCTGGAAGTTGCTGAACACGGACATCAGCACCACCGCGATGATCACCCAGAGGATGAGATTCTTGGCCATGTCGTTCAAGGTGACATACCTCGATCTGTTCGCTTCCGGGCGGCCTGGCCGCAGGCCGGAAGACTTTAGGTAAACACAACGGTGGAGGTGTCATTCAACACTACTACACCACTTTCTGTCGGGCCAGTAGATACACTTCCCGGCTACGGTCGCGAGATGCTTTCGGTTTGCGTGAAGTTACGCTACCGAACTCGGCTCGCAATGTCTTCAGATAGTCGTCGAATCCTTCTCCCTGAAAGATCTTGACGAGCAAATCTCCTCCCGGCTTCAGCACCTGGCGGGAAAAATCCAGCGCCAACTCCGCGAGATATATGGCACGCGGCTGATCCACAGCCTTCATGCCAGAGATATTGGGGGCCATGTCCGACATCACAAGGTCCACTTCCCGCCCTCGCAACGCCTCGTCGAGTTGCTCCAGGGCCTCGTCTTCCGTGAAGTCCGCCTGGATCACGGTGACATCCGCGAGTGCATCCATGGGCAGGATGTCGAGGGCAATGACACAACCTCCTGACCCTACCACACCGGCGGCGTACTGGGACCACCCTCCAGGAGCCGCTCCAAGGTCCACCACCATCATGCCGGGCTGCAGCAGCCGCGTCGTCTCGTCGATTTCACGCAGCTTGAACACCGCCCGGGAGCGATAACCCTGACGCTGAGCCAGTTTGACGTATTCATCGCTGAAATGTTCCTTCAGCCAGCGTCCGCTGCTCTTACTTCTCGCCATCGGCGCCTCCCCCGGCTGTCAGCTCGGCCCGGGCCCGGGCAAGAGCCCGACGGGTGCGCCATGCCAACCAGAGGCCGCCGGCCGCGGAGCCGGAGAACAGCAGCGGCAGTTCCAGCCGCGCGGGAAGCGGCGCAATGGACACGGCGAACCACAGGCACATCAGTAGAAGCAGTATCACGGCCAGGTCCAGCTTCACTCCCGGCAGCAAAACCCGGTGAGTTGTGGTCCGCGGCCGTGATACACTCCCGCGCCCTATTTCCGGTGGACTGGAACGATCAGACATGACGACGCTCAACGATAAACAGATACGGCATCTGCGACGCCTCGGCCACGACCTCAAACCCGTCGTCCTGATGGGCGGCGCCGGGCTGACAGCCGCCGTGCAGGCGGAAATCGACAAGGCCCTCGATGATCATGAGCTCATCAAGGTGAAAACCGTCGCCGACGACCGGGACCAGCGACGGGAACTGATCGAGCGCATCTGCATCGAGAACAAGGCAACGCTGGTGCAGGCCATCGGCAATATCGCCCTCATCTTCCGCCGCTCGCGCATTGAAAAGAAGCGGAGAATCGCCCTGCCGTAATACGCCCGCGGTGTTCGAACTCGGCGGTCAGATGTATTTGACATCCACAATCTCGTACTCCCGGATACCTCCGGGCGCGTCCACGGAGGCGATATCGCCTACCTCCTTGCCGATCAGGGCGCGGGCGATGGGAGACTGGACGGAAATCATGCCTTCCTTGATATCGGCCTCGTCCTCGCCAACGATGCGGTAGGTAAATTCGTCTCCGGATTCATCATCAACCAGATCCACGGTTGCCCCGAACACGACCCTGCCGTTGGCATTGAGCTGAGTGACATCAATGATCTGGGCGTTGGAGAGCTTGCCCTCAATGTCCTTGATACGCCCCTCTACGAAGCTCTGCTGCTCACGGGCGGCATGGTATTCGGCGTTTTCCTTGAGATCGCCGTGTGCGCGCGCTTCCGCGATGGCCTCGATGATTCTCGGCCGCTCCTCGTATTTCAGGCGATTGAGTTCCGCGCGAAGCTTTTCCGCCCCGCGGACGGTCAGGGGGACCTTGCTCATGCCGTGGCCTCCTTGTGCAGAGCCTGCAACCGATTGACGTCGGCTGCATCCAGGTACTCCAGGGCCTGGACGATAGCCCGGGCACCGGCAATGGTTGTGGTATAGCTTACCTTGCGGTGAAGGGCCTCGCGGCGGATCGAATAGGAATCCGCGATGGCCTGCCGCCCCTCGGTGGTATTGATGATCAGGTCGATCTCGTCATTCTTGATGGCGTCCACGACATGCGGCCGCCCTTCCCGCACCTTGTTTATGGTTTCACACGCGACACCGGCTTCGGTCAGCGCCGCGGCCGTTCCCCGCGTTGCCACCAGCTGGAAACCCCAGTTCCCGAGCGCGCGGCCGACCTCCGGAAGCACGGCCTTGTCGGCATCCCGGACACTGATGAATACCCGCCCGGACGAAGGCAGATTGACGCCGGCGCCGCGTTGAGCCTTGGCGTAGGCGGCACCGAAACTGTGGCCGATGCCCATGACTTCACCGGTGGATTTCATTTCCGGCCCCAGGATCGGATCCACACCCGGGAACTTGATGAACGGAAACACCGACTCCTTTACCGAATAAAAGCCCGGAATCACTTCGCGGGTCAACCCCTGCTGGGCCAGGCTCTGCCCCACCATGCAGCGTGCCGCCACCTTGGCAAGGGCAACACCGGTGGCCTTGGAGACGAAAGGCACCGTGCGGGCGGCCCGCGGGTTTACCTCGAGGATGTAGATCTCTTCACCCTTGATGGCGAACTGGGTATTCATCAGGCCCACCACGTTCAGCGCGCGGGCCAGCTGCCGCACCTGTTCCCGGAGCCGGTCCTGAATGGCATGGGAGAGTGTATAGGGCGGCAGCGAGCAGGCCGAATCGCCGGAGTGCACGCCGGCCTGCTCGATATGCTCCATTATGCCGCCGATGAGTACGCCTTCACCGTCACAGACGGCGTCCACGTCGACTTCCACGGCATCGTCCAGAAAGCGGTCCAGCAGCACCGGTGACTTGTGCGAGACCTTCACGGCCTCGTTCATGTACTGGGTCAGCTCACTCTCGTTGTAGACGATCTCCATGGCCCGGCCGCCAAGCACATAGGACGGCCGCACAACCAGCGGGTAACCGATCTCCCGGGCCAGATCCAGCGCCTGATCGGCAGCGCGGGCCAGCCGGTTCGGCGGCTGCTGAATACCGAGTTTCTGAATGAGTTGCTGAAAGCGCTCGCGATCTTCCGCCAGATCGATGGAATCCGGCGAGGTGCCGATAATGGGGGCGCCCGCGGCCTCCAGATCCCGGGCAAGCTTCAGCGGCGTCTGGCCGCCGTACTGGACGACCACGCCCAGCGGGCTTTCCCGATGGATGATTTCCAGCACGTCTTCCAGCGTCAGCGGTTCGAAGTACAGACGGTCCGAGGTGTCATAATCGGTGGAGACGGTTTCCGGATTGCAGTTGACCATGATGGTCTCGTAGCCGTCTTCGCGCAGCGCCAGCGCCGCATGCACGCAGCAGTAATCGAACTCGATACCCTGGCCGATGCGGTTGGGCCCGCCACCCAGCACCATGATCTTCTGGCGGTCCGTGGGGTTGGACTCACACTCCTCTTCGTAGGTGGAGTACATATAGGCCGTGCTGGAGGCAAATTCGGCGGCACAGGAGTCCACCCGCTTGTAAGCGGGATGCAGGCCCATCGCGTGCCGTCTGGCGCGCACATCGGCTTCACTCAGGCCAACCAGCGTCGCCAGGCGCGCGTCGGAGAACCCGCGCCGTTTGAGATCGAACAGGGCGTCCCTGCTCAGGGCATCCGCACCACCGTCGCGAACCTCTGCCTCGGTCTGCACCAGATTCTCGATCTGGGCCAGGAACCAGGGGTCAACGGCGGTGATGTCGTGGAGCTCTTCCACGGTCATTCCGGCGCGGAAGCCGTCGGCTATGTACAGCACCCGCTCGGGCCTCGGCATCTGCAGCATATCCCGCAGCCGGTCATGGAGGTCCGCCTCCTCGCCGCCGGATATACGTTCGTCCATACCGGTATAGTCGTTCTCCAGGCTACGCATTGCCTTCTGGAAGGATTCCTGGAACGTGCGGCCAATGGCCATGGCCTCACCGACGGATTTCATCTGCGTGGTCAAAGTGGGATCGGCCTTCGAGAACTTCTCGAACGTGAAGCGCGGGATCTTGGTAACCACGTAGTCGATACTGGGCTCGAACGAGGCCGGTGTCGCGCCGCCGGTGATCTCGTTACGCAGTTCATCCAGGGTGTAGCCCACGGCCAACTTCGCCGCCACCTTGGCAATCGGGAAACCGGTGGCCTTGGAGGCCAGCGCCGAGGAGCGGGATACCCGCGGATTCATCTCGATGACGATCATGCGACCGTTGGCCGGATTGATGGCGAATTGCACGTTCGAGCCGCCGGTCTCCACACCGATTTCGCGCAGCACCGCCAGCGAGGCGTTGCGCATGAGCTGGTATTCCTTGTCCGTCAGGGTCTGTGCCGGCGCCACGGTGATGGAATCACCGGTATGCACGCCCATGGGATCGAGATTCTCGATGGAGCAGATGATGATGCAGTTATCCGCCTTGTCGCGGACCACCTCCATCTCGAACTCCTTCCAGCCGAGCACGGATTCCTCGATAAGCAGCTCGCTGGTGGGGGAAAGATCCAGCCCGCGCTCGCAGATCTCGATGAATTCTTCGCGATTGTAGGCAATGCCGCCGCCGGAGCCGCCCATGGTGAACGATGGCCGGATGATGGTGGGAAAGCCGATCCGGGTCTGCACGTCCAGGGCCTGTTCCATGGTGTGCGCGACTTCGGCGGTGGGCGTATCCAGACCGATCGCGGTCATGGCCTCGCGGAACCGCTCGCGGTCCTCGGCCTTGTCGATGGCGTCCTGGGTGGCGCCGATCATTTCCACGCCGAATTTTTCCAGCACGCCGTGCCGGTCCAGATCCAGGGCGCAGTTGAGCGCGGTCTGGCCGCCCATGGTGGGTAACACGGCATCCGGGCGTTCGGTCTCGATGATCTTCGCGACCACGTCCCATGTAATGGGCTCGATGTAGATGGCGTCGGCCATTTCCGGGTCGGTCATGATGGTGGCCGGGTTGGAGTTCACCAGGATGACCCGATAACCCTCTTCCCGCAGGGCCTTGCAGGCCTGAACACCGGAATAGTCGAACTCGCAGGCCTGGCCGATAACGATGGGCCCTGCGCCGATGATCAGGATACTCTGGATGTCGGTACGCTTCGGCATGATTTCTCGCTTGGTTCTTGCGCTCTGCTCCGGGCCGGAGGCTGCCCCGGCACCGGGGCAGCTACGGATTGCTGCTCAGCCGCGTCGCTCGCGCATCAGCTCGACGAAGTGCGCGAACAGGTGACTCACGTCGTGAGGGCCCGGGCTTGCCTCGGGATGCCCCTGAAAACTGAAGGCCGGCTGATCCGTCCGCTGAATGCCTTGCAGTGAACCGTCGAACAGCGAGCGATGGGTGGCCCTTACGTTGGCCGGCAGGCTGTCCTCGTCTACCGCAAAGCCATGATTCTGGCTGGAAATCATCACCCGGCCGGTCTCGATATCCAGCACCGGGTGGTTGGCGCCATGATGGCCGAATTTCATCTTTACGCTGCGCGCTCCGCTGGCCAGACCGAGCAGCTGGTGGCCCAGACAGATGCCGAAGGTCGGCATGCCGCTATCGACCACCTCGCCGATGGACTTGATGGCGTAACCACAGGGCTCGGGGTCGCCAGGGCCATTGGACAGGAACACACCGTCCGGCTTCATGGCCAGCACATCGGCGGCGGGCGTTTCCGCCGGCACGACGGTTACACGGCAGCCGTGATCCACCAGCATGCGCAGAATATTGCGCTTGATGCCGTAATCCCAGGCCACCACATGCCATGGCAGATCGGCGGCCGCCGCTCGCGGCGCATCTCCGGTACCCAGGTCCAGCGACCAGCTGCCTTGATGCCATTCGTAGGCAGTCGCCGCGGTTACGGTCCGCGCCAGGTCCATACCTTTCAGCCCCGGGAATTCACGGGCAGCCCCGACGGCCCGGCCGGCATCCACGTCACCGGCCATGATGCAGCCGTTCTGCGCGCCTTTCTCACGCAGGATCCGGGTCAGTTTGCGCGTATCGATCCCGGCAATGGCGACAACGGCATTGCGTCGCAGGTAATCGCCGAGGTCCTCGTTGCTGCGCCAGCTACTGGCGCGCAGAGGCAGATCACGAATGATCAGCCCTGCCAGATGGGTCCGCTCGGCCTCCTCATCCACCACATTGGCGCCGGTATTGCCCACATGCGGATAAGTCAGGGTAACAAGCTGGCGACTGTAGGATGGATCGGTGCAGATCTCCTGGTAGCCCGTCATGGCCGTGTTGAACACCACTTCACCCGTGGTGCTGCCGGCAATGCCAACGGACTCGCCATGGAACAGCGTTCCATCTTCCAGCGCGAGAATAGCCGGTGTTTTCAACAGCCTCTCCTGTGTGCAGGCGTGCAAAAACGGGAGGGCTCTGGCGATGCCCTCCCGCTGCAACACGATTCGGATAGCGTCCTTGAATGCGGGCAACAGTTTACTTGATCCGGCGCGAAAGTGTCCACGTCAATGGCCACCCAAAGCACAGTCGCGTGAATAAATCAGAGGCTCCCTAGGATGTGTCCTCGGGCAACGGATGGCGTTGCAGCATCACCTTGCGGATGTCCTGTGTCTGCGCTGTTGTCAGGCCGGCCATGGCCTGCTCGAGCAGAAATGCCATGGACTCGCCGCGCTGATAGACGGCGGCGCCGGCGCGCGGAATGACCTGGCCGGCCGGGCTGTCGGCCAGTACCAGGGAACGCAGATTGACGAAATGGGCCATCAGGGCGTCACCGCGGGCACATAGCCCCTGCTCCGGACAATGAGGCAGAATCACGCCCATCGCCAGCCGCCCGAGCCCGAAGGCGTGATCCATACGCCGCAGCAGCCCCGGCAGGGCCTGCCCCCATGCGGCGGACAGGGTATCCAGGTCGTCATCGGGCAGTTGCCCACGCACATCCCCCTCGATCAGCAGCACGCCCAGGGATTCACCATAACGGCTGGCCCGATCAAGCTCGCTGGCCAGGCATTCGTAAAACATCGTTTCACCGGGAAGCCCAGTGGCCGGGTCCAGCAGATCACGCAGGCTGGTCGGCACGCCGCCCGCGCTCCGCGAGCGTTCCCGTTCATCTATTCGGATAGTCAATATCCCTCCTGCCTGCAGACCCGGCGGGAAACCTGTAGCCCATTCAGAACGTTTAGACCATTACGCACAGCAATACCACTCCCGGGTCACAATGCAATTGCCCGAAAGACATATACCCGGGAGCTGCCCGGTCGTCCCCGGAGGCCATGCGGCGAGTTCAACCCTCGCTGTGGCGCCTCACGTCAAGCACATTGCGCAGACCGGCGATCCGGTCCATGAGACGGCTCATCTGCGTCACGTCATTGATCTCCACGGTCAAGGTCATGTGCGCCAGATGGTCCTCTTGTCCGGTGCGGGTGTTCACACCGACCACGTTGAGCTTCTCGTTGGTGAGAATGGCGGTGATGTCGCGCAGCAATCCCTGGCGATCGTAGGCGTCGATGCGGATATCCACCGGATACTTGCGCTCCGACCGCCCGCGCCAGCTCACTTCGACCAGACGCTGGCTGTCATTCTCGACAAAGCTGCGTACATTATTGCAGTCGCGGCGATGGATGGTCACACCCTGGCCCCGTGTGATAAAGCCGATGATGGCGTCGCCCGGTGCCGGCCGGCAGCAGCGAGCCATGCGCGTGAGCAGATTGCCGACACCGTAGATGGTCACATCATCACGACCGTCGCTCCGGCCAGGCCTGGGCTGCGAGACGTGGAGCTCGTCCTGCCGCGGCAACACGTGATCGCCGACCAGGCTGGCAATCTGGCCACTGGTGATGTCGCCTCGGCCGATGGCGGCGAGAAACTCATCCACTTTCGGGAATCGGGTCTTCTGCGCCAGCCGCTCCAGGTTGATACCTCCGACACCCAGGCGGTGCAGTTCGCGGTCCAGTTCCTGACGCCCGGCAGCCGTGTTCTTGGCATGGTCCTGCTGCCGGAACCAGGCCCGGACCTTGGACCGGGCACGGGAGGTGCGCAGATAACCGCGGGCGGGGTTCAGCCAGTCACGACCGGGACTCGGGACCCGGGTGGTCAGGACCTCCACCTGATCGCCGTTGCGCAGTTCGTAGCTCAGGGGAACGATCCGGCCGTTGACCTTGGCGCCACGGCAGCGATGACCGACGTCGCTGTGCACCATGTAGGCGAAATCCAGAGGCGTGGCGCCGCGGGGAAGATCCATTACATCGCCCTTCGGGCTAATCACGTAGACCCGGTCCTCGAACACCTCGGCCTTGAAGCGGTCAATCAGGTCTTCACCGTTCGGGTCATCCCGGCCCATTTCCAGCAGCTGGCGCAGCCAGGCGATGCGCTGCTCGAAGCGCTCGTCCCGGCTGCCGCCCTCCTTGTAGCGCCAATGCGCCGCCACGCCGAGCTCCGACTGTTCATGCATTTCCCAGGTGCGAATCTGCACTTCCAGGGTCTTGCCCTCGGGGCCGACCACCGCCGTATGCAGGGACTGGTAGTCATTTTCCTTGGGCGTCGCGATGTAATCGTCGAATTCCCGGGGAATGTGCTTCCACAAGCTGTGCACGATACCCAGGGTGGCATAGCAGGCGGCCACGTCACTGACCAGTACCCGCACCGCGCGGAGATCGAAAAGTTCGTGAAAATCCAGTCCCTTGCGCTGCATCTTCTTCCAGATGCTGTAAATGTGCTTGGGTCGGCCGCTGATCTCCGCCTTGATGCCGGCGCGGCCCAGCGCCGCATTGAGCTGCTCGATGACGTTGCGGATATAGCGCTCGCGGTCCTGGCGCTTTTCCTTCAGCAGCCGCGCCACCCGCTTGTAAGTGTCCGGCTCCTGGTAGCGGAAACAGAGATCCTCCATTTCCCACTTCACCTGCCACATGCCCAGCCGATTGGCCAGCGGCGCATAGATGTCGCTGGTCTCGCCGGCCACCCTCAGGCGCACGTTCTCGGGCAGGGTTTTGAGGGTGCGCATATCATGCAGGCGCTCGGCCAGCTTGATGAATACCACGCGAATGTCTTCCGCCATGGCAAGCAGCAACTTGCGCAGGGGTTCGGCCTGACCGTCACCTTCGCCGGAGGGCTGCTCATGCAGTTCGCTGATCACGTCCATGCGGCCCACGCCTTCCACCAGCGCGACGGCCTCGGGGTCGCAGCCGGTGCGTAACTGCGGCCATCGGGTAGCGCTGATTCCGGGCGCGTCGTGGAGCATGCCGGCGGCGACGGTATGCGCGTCCAGCTTCAGACTGGTGAGGATGGTGGCCACGGACAGGGCGTGTTCGAAGTAGGGCTCGCCGGATGGACGCCGGGCGGTACCGTAGATGGCCTGAGCGGCATCCCAGGCGCGGGAAAGCAGCTGCCTGTCCTGCTCGGTGATTTCCGGCCACACCTTGCCAAGCCAGGCGTCCAGGGTCACCTGGCCACTGGCAAACAAATCACTGAGATCGTCGGTTACGCTGACCATGTTCTACTCCCCGGCATCGCTGCCAGGGGCCTCTAGGGAGCCTCTGATTTATTCCCATGGAGCTCTGGCTTTGCAGCATCCCCATGGGAATAAATCAGAGGCTCCCTAGCGCCACACTGCCATGGAGGAAACACGGATTTGCCCGGCGTTTCCCTGAAAAGCAGTGGCGCATTGTACGCCCCCTGCCCCACAGGTCCAGCCATTCGGCACAGGGACTTGCTCCTTTCAATTATGCTGTATATATTTACAGTTATCAGGGGGAAGCCACCATAACGGGGACCGCATGCTCAAGCTCACGGCACGACAACAGGAAATTCTCGATTTCATTCGCGGCTTCATTCGCGAATCCGGATTTCCGCCAACCCGGGCGGATATTACCCGGGCTCTGGGCTTCCGCTCCCCCAACGCCGCGGAAAGCCACCTGCGAGCACTGGAAAAGAAAGGCGTGATCAGCGTGAAGCCGGGCTCCTCCCGGGGCATTCGTCTGCTCGGAGACGAACCGGCCGATAATGCAGGGCTGCCCATCATCGGCCAGGTGGCCGCCGGCAGCCCGGTACTGGCCGAGGAGCATGTCCACGGCCACTGTCGCTTCGATCCCGGCATGTTTACCCCGAGCGCCGACTACCTGCTGACCGTCAGAGGCATGAGCATGCGGGATGCCGGCATTCTTGACGGGGATCTGCTCGCCGTACACCGCACCACCGAGGCCCGGAACGGGCAGATCGTGGTGGCACGGCTGCATGACGAAGTGACCGTCAAGCGCTTTAAACGCGAGGGCCACCGGGCCTGGCTGTTCCCGGAAAACCCGGATTTCACGCCACTGGAAGTCGATCTGCGCAGGGAACCGCTGGTTATCGAAGGCCTGGGTGTCGGCCTGATCCGTAACGGTAAAACACTCTGAGGCCCTGCGCCACGGGCAGATCGCCGGCCATCGGCCGGCGCCACGCCCCCCGCAGGCTCCTCCAGATTCGCTCAAAGAGGTCCGCCATGAACGACACAATGCACGAACTGCTTCGGCAACCGGGGATCTGGCGCGCCGGCACCGGCAACCCGAGACAGGCCGCCATTCCAAGCGGTTTTACCGAACTTGACCAGGCCCTGCCGGGCGGTGGCTGGCCGGAGAACGCGCTCACCGAGGTCTTGCATGATCAGTACGGCATCGGTGAACTGCGCCTGCTGATGCCCGCGCTGGCGCGGCTAAGCCGCTCCGGCCGCTGGATCGCCCTCATCGCGCCGCCGCATATCCCTTATGCACCCGCCCTGGCTGCCCAGGGGGTCGATCTCTCTCATGTTCTGCTGGTGCATCCGCGCGCCTCCGGCAAAGGCCATGATGCACTCTGGGCCCTGGAGCAGGCATTACGCTCCGGCACCTGTGCGGCCGTGCTCGGCTGGCCGGCACAAGCGGATGAGCGGCAACTGCGCCGGCTGCAGCTTGCCGCCGAAGCCGGAGGCACCTGGGGCATTCTGTTCCGCCGCGAAACCACTGCCGATCAGTCTTCTCCGGCGGCCCTGCGCCTGCGATTGCGACAGGATGAGCAGGGCACCCTGATCTCCCTGCTCAAGTGCCGGGGCGGCATGCAGCGTCAACAGATCCGGCTGGATCTGGACCGCCCTCGCGTACGCGCGATGCCGGTATCGCCGCGCTCCTGCTTCCCGCAAATGAGCCTGCCTCTGGAGGCTGCCGAAACAACCCCCGGCAAGCATGGCCGGCTGCGCCTGGTCCGACAGCCCGAAAAACTGCGCTGACACCGGCCCGACGCCTGCCCTCAATGCCCGGTAGCCGGGCCATGCGGGCTAACGGCACTCTCCGCCATGCTCTGGCTTGCACTTCATTTCCCCCGGCTATGCCTGGACGTGTTCGGCCGAAGCCGACCGGCAGACACCCCTCTGGCCGTGGTGGAGGGGCCGTTGCTGCTTGCCGTCAGCCCCGCGGCCGCGACGGCAGGCGCACGGGCGGGCATGCGGGCAACCCAGGCCGGCGCGCTCTGTCCGACGCTGGCGCTGATTAACCGTGATACCGCGGCGGAACAAAGTGCGCTACAGAGACTTGCGGACCGGGCACTGCACTACAGCAGTTACGTCAGTCTTCACCCCCCCAACGGCGTGATACTGGAAATCGGCGGCAGCCTGCGCCTGTTCGGCGGCATTGGCGCATTGCTGAAACGCATCGACGATGATCTCGCAACGCTGGGCTACGAAACCGCCCGCGCCGTGGCACCTACCCCCGGCGCGGCCTGGTTGCTGACCCTGGCCGAAGATGACACCCCGGTGCTCGATCGCACACGGCTGCGCCGGCGTCTGGCCGACCTCTCGTGCAGCTTGCTGGACCTCGACACCCGGCAACGGGAAGCCCTCGCCGGCCTGGGCCTGCACACGCTGGGAGACTGTCTGGCACTGCCCCGGGCGGATTTGGGCCGCCGCCTGGGCGGGGATCTGCTGCTGCAGCTTGAACGCGCCCTGGGAGAGCAGCCTGATCCGCGGCGAGCCTATCGGGCCGCCCATGTGTTCCACGCCGAGCAGCCACTGCCCGGCGAGGCGCATGAGGTGGAGTCCGTGCTGTTCGCCCTGCAGCGGCTGTTGCAGGATCTGGCTGGTCTGTTGCGCAGCCTGGAGGCCGGAGTACAGCAAGTGGATATCCGCCTGCACCACGAACGTCGGCCGCCCACCCGTCTCAGCGCGGGCCTGCAGACCCCGAGCCGCGCTCCCGGACGCCTGCTGGCAGTCAGCCGGGAGCGATTGCAACGCCAGCCCCTGCAAGCGCCGGTGATCGCGGTGGGCCTGGATGCCGTTCGGTTCCTGCCCCTGGCACCGGAGCCGGTGATGCTGCTGGACGACCCTGGCCGCCAGCATCAGCGGTACTGGCAACACCTTGTCGAGCGGCTGACCGCGCGACTCGGAGAGAACACCGTTCACGGCATGGAGACTGTGCCGGAGCACCGCCCGGAGCGGGCCTGGAAGGCAGCGCCCCCGGACCGGCCCGGCAACCAGCAATCCAATTCCCACCGCCCACTGTGGCTTTTGGCCCGACCTCACCTGCTGAAACAGCATCAGGGCCGCCCTTCCTGGAACGGTCCGCTGGTGCTGGGCAGCACACCGGAGCGTATCGAAACCGGCTGGTGGGATGGCGACGATATCAGCCGCGATTATTACACCGCCCGCGCCTCTACCGGCGCCCTGAT
Organism: Aquisalimonadaceae bacterium; assembly: GCA_040877625.1. GTDB lineage: Bacteria > Pseudomonadota > Gammaproteobacteria > Nitrococcales > Aquisalimonadaceae > Methylonatrum. The sequence continues at coordinate 130,493 of JBBDNK010000034.1, read as the reverse complement.
CTGGATCTATCGCGACCGGCGACCACCCCGGAGCTGGTACCTGCACGGTTTTTTCGGCTAGCCAACCGGCATAGTGAATACGGTTTTTGCAGGTGTTAAACTTTTGAATTCAGCCGGTTACCCCGCCGCCTTTGTTGCAGGGCACAACCAAAACTGAGCAGAAAGTACAGCAAAGCGACATGCTTGGACCTGTTTCGAACGCCTGATTGGCTCTATAAAACTGCAGCACTCAGCAAACGGAAAAGCGCCGACCCAACCCACCGGGGTGGCGCAAGATAACCAAAGGACACAGGGCATGCGTAACCGGAGCAATCAGCAACAGACCTTCGCGCTGGAACCATGGCGCATCACCGAGACCGGCTTCGACACTGAATCCAACTTCCTCGACGAAACCCTGTTCGCCCTGGGCAACGGTTACGTCGGTCTGCGCGGCACCCATGAAGAGGGTTACAACGGCCCGGCGGGTACCTCGCTGGACGGCACCTACCTTAATGGTTTTTACGAATCCGAGCCTATCCATTACCCGGAAGGCGCCTACGGCCTGGCCAGACGAAACCAGTTCATGCTCAATGCCCCGAACGGCAAGCGGATCGAGCTGAGCATCGAGGGCGAGCGGTTCGACCTGCTGCAGGGGCGCGTCCTCAAATACGAACGATCACTGGATTTCCGCACCGGCGTTCTGACTCGGTTAGTGGAATGGATGTCTCCCCAGGGCCGCCATATTGCCGTCACCAGCCAGCGGCTGGTCAGTTTCAATGACAAACACCTGTTCGCCATCCGGTACAGCGTGGAGCCACTGAACTTCTCCGGCAGAATTCAGCTGCTCTCGGCACTTGATGGGCAGGTAAAAAACCTCGAAGTTGGCGACGACCCGCGCGCGGGCTCGGCCTACTCCGGTGCGGCATTGCAACTGATCGACCTGGAACAGACCGATGCCTTCTGCGCGCTGGTGCACCGTACCCGCAACAGTGGCTTCAACCTGGTCAGCGCAATCGAAAGCGAGCTCAAGGACGGCAATGGCCAAACCGTCGACAGGGAAACCGTTACCCACGATCAGCGTGTGGAGCAGTGGTACGACGTGTTCGCCACCGAGGGCAAGCCGGTTTGTCTTACCAAATTTGGCTGTTACTTCTCATCCAGGGACTACCCCGAGGCCGAGCTGCTGCCGCGGGCGAAGCAGGTGCTTGGCGTGGCCAGAACCGCTGGCTTCGACACGCTGTGTACCTCGCAGGCCGAGTACCTCCAAGCGTTCTGGCAGCAGGCGGACGTGGAAATTGCCGGCGACGACGCCCTGCAGCAGGGCATCCGCTTCAACCAGTTCCATCTGCTGCAGTCGGTCGGCCGCGACGGCAAGACCAACATCGCCGCCAAGGGTGTGACCGGTGAAGGCTACGAAGGCCATTATTTCTGGGACACCGAGATCTACGTGTTCCCGTTTTTCCTGTACACGAAGCCGGATATCGCCAGGAAACTGCTGGAGTTCCGCTGCGGCAGCCTTCCCAAGGCCCGGGAGCGCGCACGGCAGCTGGCGCATGCGAAGGGGGCCTTGTACCCCTGGCGCACCATCGACGGTGATGAGTGTTCCTCGTATTTCCCGGCCGGCACCGCCCAGTACCATATCAATGCCGATATCGCATATTCCGTAAAGCAGTACGTGGAAGTAACCGGTGATGAAGCCTTTCTGGTCCACGCCGGCGCCGAGATGGTCATGGAGACCGCCCGAATCTGGATGGGCATCGGCGGCTACATCGACAACAAGGGCGGGCGCTTCTGCATCAACGAGGTCACCGGTCCCGACGAGTATACCGCGCTGGTGAACAACAATTACTACACCAACACACTGGCACAGTTGCACCTGCAGTACGCGGCCGATGTCGCGGACATGCTGAGGGACAGGTACCCGGCCGAGTTCAAGTCGCTGGCCCGTGCCATCGATCTGGAGGACGACGAACCTGCCCGCTGGTGGCGCGCGGCCGAGCACATGTACCTGCCCTATGACGAGGGGCTCGGCATTCACCCGCAGGATGACAGCTTTCTCTCCAAAGTGGTGTGGGACTTCGCGGCCACGCCCGAGCAGAACTATCCCTTGCTGCTGCACTACCACCCGCTGGTGATCTACCGCCATCAGGTCTGCAAGCAGGCGGACGTAGTGCTTGCGCTGCTGCTGCGCGGCAACCGGTTCAGCCTGGATCAGAAAATGCGGGACTTCGATTATTACGAGGCCATCACCACCCACGATTCCTCACTGTCGTCATGCATTTTCAGCATCATCGCGTCCGAAATCGGTTATCGCGACAAGGCTTATGGCTACTTCATGGAAACCGCGCGCCTGGATCTCGACAACACGCACGCGAATACGCAATACGGCGTGCACACCGCGGCCATGGCCGGCACGTGGATGGGTATGGTCCATGGTTTTGCCGGCATGCGCGTGTACGACGGCAGTTTGAGCTTTTCCCCATACCTGCCGGAACAATGGCGGCATTATCAGTTCAAGGTCCGCATCCAGGGGCGCCTGCTGCACGTTCATGTGAAACAGGACCAGGCAGAGTACCGGCTGCTCGAAGGAGACAGCATCACATTCCGCCACCAGGCGCAGGCCATTCGGCTGACACCCGACCAGCCGGCTCAGACTGCCGGGATTGCGCCGCTGAATACCGACCAGACGGCCTTGGGCCTGCAGACGGCAGCCGAATGAACGCCGGCCGCGGTGTACGCAAATGGACAGCAACGACAACAAGGTGTTAACCCGTGATCAGATTGGCCTGTAATGCCGTCATCTTCGACCTCGATGGCGTAATAACCGATACCGCCCATTACCACTTCCTGGCCTGGAAACGGCTGGCGGAGAGCCAGGGCGTGGCTTTCGACGAAGCGTTCAATGAGCGTCTGAAAGGCATCGACCGGCAAGGCTCTCTCGACCTGATTCTGGCGCAATCCGCCCGACCCTATTCACAGGACGAGAAGCGCGCGCTGGCCGACCGCAAGAACGTCGACTATCAGCAGCTCATCGCCACCATGTCGGCCGACGATCTGCTTCCCGGCGCACTGGAGGCGCTGGACTCGGTTCGGGCGGCCGGGCTCAAGGTCGGCCTGGCATCCGTCAGCAGGAACGCATTCACCGTGCTCGACCGGCTGGATATCGCCGGTCGCTTCGACTACGTCGTCGACGCCAGTCGGATCGCCAGGGGCAAACCGGACCCGGAAATCTTTCTCACCGCGGCCCATCATCTGGGGGTTGCGCCGCAGGCCTGCATCGGCGTGGAAGACTCCCTGGCGGGTATTGAATCCATCAAATCGGCAGGAATGTATGCGATCGGCGTCGGCGATCCCGCTGTATTGACTCAGGCGGATCACGTGATCCCCGGGCTGACTGCGTTCCGGCTTTCGGACTACATCAACCGGGCCGAGACGGGCTGAGGCGGCAACGCCATGAGATTGACCAGCGAACGGATTATTCTACCGGCCACCAGCTCCTGGGGGTTTTTCTGCAATTCGGTCGAGCATTATCCCTTCACCTGGCACTGCCACCCGGAATACGAGATCACGCTGACGCTGAACGCCCGCGGCCTGCGTTACGTCGGCGACCATATCGGCCACTTCGGCCCCGACGATCTGGTGCTGCTGGGTTCAAATCTGCCGCATAGCTGGAGCGTGAAGGAACGCATCGATACCGCCCAGCCGATACAGATCTTCGTATTGTGGTTTACGTCCGAGTGGGTGCAGACGCTGACGAGAAGCTTTGTGGAGTTTCAGGGTCTTGCCGATCTGTTCCGGCGCGCGGAACAGGGGCTGGAGTTTTCCCCGGAAACCCGGCAACGCGCCCGTTCACTCATCACCGGCCTGGGCAGCCTTGAGCCCCGGGAGCGTTTTGTCCACATGCTGCAGGTATTGAATCTGCTGGCGGCAAACGCTCCCGACTGCCTGGCGTCGTCCCGCTACGGCGGCCGGATCACACCGCCGCGCGGGCAACGCAAACTGACCAGCGTGCTGCATTACATCCAGGACAATTACACGGCCCCGATCTATGTGGACCGGCTTGCCCGGCGATTCGGCATGGGCCAGAGCACCTTCATCCGCTTTTTCAAACGGCACACCGGCCAGACCTTTACCGATTACGTGGCCGAACTCCGCATCGGCAAGGCCTGCGCCCTGTTGCTGGAACGGGACGATCCGGTCTATAACATCGCCGAGAAGGTTGGCTATCAGAACCTGTCGAACTTCTACCGCCAGTTCAAGGCCTTCAAACAACTCTCGCCAAGCGAGTTCCGTAAACGTCACCTGCCCTAGGGAGACACTATCCTGGCGGGCAGATTTCGACAATGTCGGCCCGTTATCAACAACACTCGGCATTCGGACAGTTGCCGAACGGCGACATCATTTATTCTTTTAAATCAGATAGATAAATAAACGCTCCAAAACACGTTCCCTATTGCCCACGCCTCACCTCCCCCGAGCCGGACTCACGCCTGGACGCCAATCCTCGACCTCTCGTCATCTGCCTGTTTTTCATCAGGAAACCATGCCGTGGCACAGCTTTTGCGAAGCATGGGGCGGTATTGCATCCAAAGGAGATCGTTATGGGAAGCATGCGGCACTTGCTGTTCGTTGCGTTGCTGCTCATCGCATTCGGCAGCCTCGGGCTGGTCGGCTGTGAAGTCCAGGGTCCCGCCGAGGAGGCGGGCGAGAAGATAGATGACACCGTGGACGATGCGGAAGATCGCTTCGAGAACGACTGACAGTGCAATCCTTCTGATGAGGAAAAACGAATGTTGAAACGAACCACGTTTATACCACTCGTCATTATCGGCCTGATCACCACGCCGGCCGGCGTATCGGGCCAGGCCGCCACCCAATCGGAACTGCGCGCCTATCTCGGCGGCGGGCTCGGCTATTACCGACTCAACGACGAAGACTTTCTCGACGAAGACGAAAACCTGAAAGACGACCGCAGCGCCTGGAAGGCATTCGGCGGATTTGAAATCAACCGTGTTTTCTCGCTCGAAGTCGGGTATACCGATTTCGGTCGCACAGAAGACGGCAACGCCACCATGGAAGCCGACGGCTGGACGATTGCCGGCATTGCGGCGCTACCGCTGACACAATACTTCGCGCCCTACGCCAAGGTCGGCCAATTGTTCTGGGACCGCAAGCGCGAGTATGGCCCTCTCAGCCGCAGCGACGATGGTAACGACCTGTTCTACGGGGTCGGCGCACGCTTCATGCTGACCGATCATACCGATCTGCGACTCGAGTACGACCGTCTGGCCCTCAACGATACCGATCTGGACATGGGCTCGATCAACCTGCAGTTCCGCTTCTGAACCGCATTACCGAGGATAGCCCCCTTCGCCGCAAGCCATCGGGCAGCCGTTGGTTTCGCACCTGATCGCGGCACCTTGCTCCGGCTTGCGTACATTCAGCAAACAGGACGTTGCATGGAATAACTGTATTTATATACAGTTATTCCATGCCCTATGCCGAACTCCACTGCATCAGTAACTTCACCTTTCTCCGCGGTGCATCGCATCCGGAGGAGCTCGTGGCGCGTGCCCTGGAGTTGGGGTATGAAGCATTGGCCATCACCGATGAGTGCTCGGTGGCCGGGGTGGTACGGGCGCATCTGGCGGCGCGGGAAACAACACTGAAACTGATTGTGGGCACCGAACTGCGGCTGACGGACGGCCCCACGGTGGTATTGCTGGCGCCCACCCGGCAGGCTTACGGGCAGCTTTCGGCGCTGGTGAGCCTGGGGCGGACCAGCGCACCCAAGGGGCGGTATCGATTATGCCGGGAAGATCTCCACGCCACGGTGCCGGATTGTCTGGCGCTGCTGATCCCCGGTGTACAGGTGGATCAGGAGGCCGTCACCTGGTTCGCATCGCTGTTCCGGGAACGGGGCTGGCTTGCCGTGGAACTGTTCCGTGGCCCGGACGACCGTGCGCGGCTGAAACACCTGCAGACCCTGGGGGCTGCCGTGGGCCTGCCGCTGGCGGCGGCGGGCGATGTCCACATGCACCGGCGCGGCAGGCGCGCCCTGCAGGATACCCTCACCGCGATACGGCTGAACCGGCCGGTGGCGGCGCTGGGGCTCGAACGGTTGCCCAATGGCGAGCGGCACCTGCGCAGCCTGGCCACGCTGCGCAGCCTGCATCCGCCCGCTCTACTGGCGGAGAGCCTGCGCATTGCCGGGCTCTGCCGCTTTCGTCTGGATGAACTGCGCTATGAATACCCGGACGAACTGGTTCCCTCGGGGCGAACCGCCACCGACTACCTGCGGGAACTGACGCTGCAGGGCGCCGGAGGACGCTGGCCGGAGGGTGTACCGGCGACAGTTCGGAAACAACTGGACCATGAACTGGGGCTGATCGCGGACATGCGCTACGAGCCCTACTTTCTCACCGTGCATGACATCGTCGATTTCGCCCGCAGCCAGGGCATCCTTTGCCAGGGCCGGGGCTCGGCGGCCAATTCGGCGGTGTGTTTCTGCCTTGGCATCACCGAGGTGAACCCCGGCACCAGTCAACTGCTGTTCGAGCGCTTCGTCTCCCGGGCGCGCAACGAGCCGCCGGATATCGATGTCGATTTCGAGCACGAGCGGCGCGAAGAGGTCATCCAGTACATCTATCGCAAGTACGGCCGTCACCGCGCCGCCCTTGCCGCCACCGTGATCAGCTACCGCCCGCGCAGCGCCATGCGGGACGTCGGCAAGGCGCTGGAGCTGGCACCGGACCAGATCCGGCGCCTGTGCGCGAACCTGCAGTGGTGGGACGGCCGTCATGTTCGCGCCGAACAGGTTCGGGAGGCAGGCTTCGATCCGCACGGCCCGGTGATTCATCGGGTACTCACGATGGTGCGGGAACTGATCGGCTTTCCCCGTCACCTCTCCCAGCACGTGGGCGGCTTCGTGATCTCGCGCGGCCCCCTGAGCGAACTCGTTCCGACGGAGAACGCGGCCATGGACGGGCGCTCCGTGATCCAGTGGGACAAGGACGATCTGGAAGCCCTGGGCCTGATGAAAGTGGACGTGCTCGCCCTGGGCATGCTGACCGCTATCCGCCGGGCGCTGGATCTGCTGCAACATCACCATGGCCGCCGACTGGCCATGGCGGACTTCCCCGACAGCGACCCCGCTGTATTCGGCATGCTGCAGCGGGCCGATACCGTCGGCGTGTTCCAGGTGGAATCCCGCGCTCAGATGTCCATGCTGCCCCGGCTCAAGCCTCGCTGTTTCTATGATCTGGTCATCGAAGTCGCCATCGTGCGTCCGGGGCCCATTCAGGGCGATATGGTCCATCCTTATCTACGGCGCCGGGAAGGTATCGAGAAAGTGGATTACCCCACGGCTGAAGTATGCCATGTTCTGAGCCGCACCCTGGGCGTGCCCATTTTCCAGGAGCAGGTCATGAAGCTGGCGGAAGTCGCCGCCGGCTTCACCCCTGACGAGGCCGACCAGTTGCGCCGCGGCATGGCGGCATGGCGAAGACGCGGCGGTATGGAGCACTTCGAGAAGCGCCTGCGGGAGGGCATGGAGGCCCGGGGCTATTCACCGGAATTCGCCGAGCGTATTTTCCGCCAGATTCTCGGTTTCGGTGAATACGGCTTCCCGGAATCCCATGCCGCCAGCTTCGCCCGTCTGGTGTGGATATCCGCCTGGCTCAAACACCATTATCCCGCCGCGTTCACCTGCGCCCTGCTCAACAGCCAGCCCATGGGGTTCTATGCGCCGGCCCAATTGGTACGGGATGCCCGGGAGCACGGGGTGGAGGTACACGGCGTGGATGTCATCGCCAGTGACCGGGATTCCATCCTCGAACCACTGCACGGCGGCGGGCATGCCCTGCGGCTGGGCCTGCGTATGGTGAAGGGGCTCTCCGCCGACGGCGCGCAACGGCTGGTGACAGCGCGCGCGCAGGCGCCCTTTGCCGATGTGCAGGATCTGGCCAAACGCGCGCGGCTGCAGCGCCGCGATCTGCAGGCCCTGAGCCGGGCCGGCGCCCTGGGCACGCTGACCGGGCACCGGCGGCAGGCCTGGTGGCAGGTGCTGGCAGTGGATCAGGATCTGCCGTTATTGGCGGGCACACCCGACAACGGCCCACCCCCCGCACTCGCCAGACCAACCGTCGGCGACAACCTGATAGCCGATTATGCCAGTGTGGGCCTGAGCCTGGAGGCGCACCCGCTGGCCCTGCTGCGCAGCCGGCTGCGGCGATTACGCTACCGCACCGCGGCGCAATTACAGCAGGCCGAGGACGGCCGTCTGGTGCGCGCCGCCGGTCTGGTCACCGGCCGTCAGCGGCCAGGCTCAGCCAGTGGGGTGACTTTCGTCACCCTGGAAGACGAAACCGGCAGTATCAATGTGGTGGTCTGGCGCGATACCGGCGAGAACCAGCGCCGCACCCTGTTGAGCGCGCGTCTGCTGGGCGTGGTAGGCACCTGGGAGCGTCGCGATCAGGTTTGCCACCTGGTGGCAGGGCGGCTGCTCGATCATTCGGAGTTGCTGGGAGACTTGTTGATACGCTCCAGAGACTTCCATTAAGGAGCCTCTGATTTATTCCCATGGGGCTCTGCGGAGCCATCCCGCCGCCTTCACGCAGACTGATCGCCCGGGTTCGGCGTCTGCATAATGCTCGCCATGGAAGCGTGAACCTTGCACAGATAAACGTATATCTCATCACTTGAATGTTTCAATTCAGGTGACAAGGACAAGAAATCAAAATCCGGGTTTTCCTTTGCCCATTCCAAAGCCGAAAAAATACTCGTAATCTCTTCCGGCTCGTATTCATTTGGCAGCAAAGACAACTCCCAATCCTTCAACCCTTCAAATTCATCGACATTTTTTATGAAATTCAGTTTGTACAATGGAATGCGAAGGTAGTTCAGCTGGTCATCTTTCATTCAATATCTCCTATCCCCACTCCATTCATAGAAACTCCGCTTTCATGCAACTGATGTAGCACCTGATTTAACTGCGAGGCTGTAGGCTGATAATGCCCGCTGCGCCTGTTAACGAATTTGATTTCACCATCTCTCACCTCAATTTCTCCGGCAGCCGCCACCGGCTGACCAGCGAGGAAACTCGTGTGGTGGAATTTCCCAACAGCCTGATAATTAGAAGCAAAGATGTTTCCACAATGATCCATGACAAACATTGCCCTTCCCTGTGCGCCGCCACCAAAGGCAGTTGCACCGGACGACGTATCAAACGGTTGCCCCCGACTATCGTACATCTTGCCATTGTGAATCGTCACCCGGTAACGCTGCCTTTCCGCCTCATCCAGGTACTTGACCTTGGAGCCAAAAACGGGAGTCGGAAGCTCGGCGGCCCAGTCCGCCGCTACGTCTTCGCCAACGTACTTGTCCAGCATCGGTTTCAGGTCACCGAATTTCGGTGCCTGCAAGGGCGGACTCAATGGCGCAAGCGGGGCGTCGAAGGGCTGAAAATGGCTAATCAGTGTCGGCTGCGAGTGCCTCCGCTGCAGCTGCGGCGGCATCTGCTGTTGTGGTGGCTGTTGCTGCCACGACTGCATCACCGGCAACGGCTGCGAGTGCATCCGCGGCGGCATCTGCTGCTGTGGTGGCTGCTGCTGCCACGGCTGCATCACCGGCAACGGCTGCGAGTGCATCCGCGGCGGCATCTGCTGCTGTGGT
>JBBDNK010000034.1:120477-120742 GCA_040877625.1 Aquisalimonadaceae bacterium | reverse complement strand
GGCTGCATCACCGGCAACGGCTGCGAGTGCATCCGCGGCGGCATCTGCTGCTGTGATGGCTGTTGCTGCCACGACTGCATCACCGGCAACGGTTGCGAGTGCATCCGCGGCGGCATCTGCTGCGGCGACTGCGGCCGTGGCGGCGGCGAGGGCATCTGCTGCGGCGACTGCGGCCGTGGCGGCGGCGAGGGCATCTGCTGCGGAGACTGCGGCCGTGGCGGTGGCGGCGGCGTCTGCTGCGGAGACTGCGGCCGTGGCGGTGGCG
>JBBDNK010000034.1:108122-120377 GCA_040877625.1 Aquisalimonadaceae bacterium | reverse complement strand
ACTGCACCTGCTGCGGAGACTGCGGCCGTGGCGGCGGCGACTGCATCTGCTGCGGAGACTGCGGCCGTGGCGGCGGCGGCTGCTGCTGCGGAGACTGCGGCCGTGGCGGTGGCGACGGCACCTGCTGCGGAGACTGCGGCCGTGGCGGTGGCGACTGCACCTGCTGCGGAGACTGCGGCCGTGGCGGCGGCGACTGCATCTGCTGCGGCGACTGCGCCCGTGGCGGAGTTGGCGGCGCCGGCAGCGGCTTGTCGGCATCACCCGTTACCGTCGTCGGAGCCGGCTGCGGCGCCTCGCGCCGGGGCGGCAACGGCGGATTCGGCAGCGGTTTCTCCGCAGGCTTCGGCGGCGTGGGCAACGGCTTGTCGGCATCGCCCGTTACCGACGCCGGGGTCGGCTGCTGCGCGTCGCGCCGGGGAGGCAGCGGCGGATTCGGCAGCGGTTTCTCCGCGGACTGCGACTGCGCGCGCTTGCGCGGCGGCTTCGGCGACGCGGGCAACGGCTTGTCGGCATCGCCCGTTACCGCCGCCGGGGTCGGTTGCCGCGCTTCAGGCCGGGGCGGCAACGGTGGCTTCGGCAGCGGCTTGTCCGCGGACTGCGACTGCGCGCGCTTGCGCGGCGGCTTCGGCGGCGCGGGCAACGGCTTGTCGGCATCGCCCGTTACCGACGCCGGGGTCGGTTGCCGCGCTTCGCGCCGGGGCGGCAATGGCGGCTTCGGCAGCGGCTTGTCGACATCGGCCGCTAACGGCGCTGTGGGCGTCTGCTGCACCTCGGCCCGCATTGGCAATGGATGCACCTGCGCCTGAGAAATCAGGCGCGGTTTCATCTGCAATGCAAGCGAGGGACCGTCAACCATCAGCGAGGGCATGGCAAGTGCCGGCACCGGTATTGCTTGGCCTTTATGCGTACTTTTATCGGCGCCCCGCTGCGACCCTATTGCAAGGTCTCCCAGCGTGTATCGATGCTGACCTGGCTCCATGCGGTTGAACTTCTTGCTCCAGATCTCATTGAGGCCGCTATAAGTGCCTGCATCGGACCCTTTCTGATCCTTGAAGAAACTCGCCATCCAGTCGTCGCTCAGGCGTATGGCGGTATTCGACGTCAGCGGCTGTCTTGTCAGTAAATGCCATGCAGAGTGTCTGGAAGCGTTGCCGGTAGCGGAATCCCTGAAAGGTCCGGGCTGTTCCTTGGGAACGGCGCTGTCGGTGCGGGCCTTGTCCGCAATGGCGTCGTTGCGGATGGTTTCGACTGCAGCCGTGCCTTGCGGCACGGCAGGCGTATGGCGGGCCTGGGCACCGGGGGCGAGCTGCCCATTGTTATGCAGGTTTCGCGCTTGTACTTGGCCGAAGGCGGTGGCAGCGCCGCCATGCACTCCACCGGCGGGACCTGAACGTGTCAGTAATTCATCGGCGATATTGCTGAGCTTCTGCGCGATGGGGTCAACCGCAACCGGTCTTCGAGCAGGCGCCCTTTTGCCAGATTGGTCATCCTCCTCTTCGTCGCCTCCCGCCAGCTGTTGCTGGCTGCCGCCCTGCCCGCCCTTGCCGTCGCGGCCCTTCTTGCCGGATTCACCCTGTCGCTGGTCTTCGTCCTCCTCCTGCTCCTGGTCCTTGCCGCCCTTGCTTTTCCCCTCTCTGTCTCTGTCCTTCTCCTTCAGCTCCGATTCGCGCTGCTGCTGCTCAGGGGTCTGCTCAGTCCCTCTGCGCGCCGCCTGCTCATGGCGGTTCAGGTTTTTTGCGGAGTCAGAACCGGTCGATTGATTCTTTCCGCTTTGCGCGCGCTGATTGCGCTGCTGGGCCAATTTGGCGTTTCGCTGCTTCTGCTGAAGCAGCTTCAGCTTCTGCTTTTTAAGCAGTTTCGCCTTTGATTGTTTATTCGCATCCAGAACATTGGCGAACTGGCCACCGGCCGCTTTGGCCTTGGCATTCTTGTTCGCATTGTCAGTTGGGGTTTGCGCACCCGGCGCACCCCCATTGACATTGACTGGATTAACCATGCGCAATCTCCTCCCAGCAAGAAGGCTAGCTAGCCGTCACGGCTCGGGTCCATTGCGCATTCGCGGTACAGCGGGAGAGGTAGGAAGAAACCATTATGCAGAATTTCAGACTGCATGCGCGGCGCTGAGCTGTACCTGCGGCTGAGATAATTCGCTGCTGGCGGATCAGTCCGTACTGCCGGAAAAACCGCCCACGGGCACCGGAATGTCCGGATGACCGCTGTCGCTCGGTTCTTCCTCGAGGACACCCACGCGGATCGCCATCCGGATCAGACCGCACAGGTTGTCCGCCCGCGTCTTGCGCATGATGCGGGAGCGGTAGACTTCGACGGTTTTGGGACTGACCCGAAGTAGTTCGGCAATTTCACGATTGGATAGTCCCTGCACCATGGGTACTACGACCTCCCGCTCGCGCGGAGTAAGGGAATCAAAGCGGGACTGCAGCTCCCGACATAGTGCGTGCCGGGAAGTCGCTATGCGGGACTGCTCCAGCGCAGCATGTATGGCGTCCAGCAGCGCCTGGCCATTGAAAGGCTTTTCCAGGAAATCCCACGCCCCTGCCTTCATTGCCTCAACCGCCGTGAGCACATCGCCGGAATCCGAGAGAAAGATCACCGGCATGCCCGTACCCAGGTGGCGCTGCCATTTCATGAACGCGGCGCCGCCTACTCCCGTGGCCGCCACATCCGCCAGCAGACACCCGTAATCGCCCGTGGTCTGATCCCGCACACAGGCATCTGCTGTCTCGTAGTAACGGGCACGGAGGTGCACTGATGTAAACAGTGCGTCCAGCGTTCTCCGGACTCGGGGGTCAGGATCAATTACGAAGACGGTGGGTGTGCGTGTTGCCGGCATGCGATTCACCCCTGCACCGAGACCGATACATAATCCGGTTCGAGACGGGTCCGGGATTCTCTTGTGGTGACGTTGTTGCCAGCCCCCTGCAAGGGCCTCAGGCGATGAGGGTATTCCACGCCTGCGAACAGCCCGGAACACATGTGCCTGCGCAGTATAGCAGCGTGTCGCGCAGGTTCTGGTCGCAGGCAACGCGGCAATCACGCCTGCCGGCCGCCTGTCACTTAGGCAAAGCCTTCGGGCGGCTGTGGCAGGCCCGCATGTCCCCGTGCGAACTGTTCACTATGCTTAAGGAGACGCTGATGTATTCCCATGGAAAAGTCGGCGACGGCACGTTGCGGACGGAGGGAGAACCGATTTATGCGCTGGATTCCGGAGAACTTCAACACGCAGCAAAATGACACTGATCGACAGTCCCTGTTCAACGACTGGCTGCATTTCGCCCGGCGGCTGGACTGGTCGGAGCCCCATCATCAAGATTCCGAACTTCTGGCATTCTCCACGCTACAGAAGGTCATGCGGTCTCTATCGCCAGACCGCAGAGGCTGACATCACGCCGGCGGTCGCTGGCAACTGCATAATCAAGCCTTGCCCGGAAGCGGGCCTTTAAGGAGACACTGATTTATTCCCATGGTGCTCTGCGGAGCCATTCGCGCAATGACAATAATGACTGAAACACTCGCTTACATTGTCGACGACGACCCGGCGATCCGGGACTCCATCGCCCGCTTGCTGGAAACCGAGAACATCCAGACGCGCACCTACCCCAGCGCCATGTCGTTCCTTTCGGATTATGCGCCGGGAGGGGCGGAATGCCTGATTGTGGATGTGCGGATGCCGGGCATCAGCGGCCTGGAGTTACAGGACCGGCTTAACCAGCACGGCTACACCCTGCCGGTGATCGTAATGACCGGGCACGCTGACGTGCCCATGGCCGTTCGTGCAATGAAGGCCGGGGCGCTGGATTTCATTGAAAAACCATTGAATGAACATCACTTGCTTCGTGGCGTGCGCGCGGCGCTGCAAGCCGCGACTCAAGCCCACGAGCAACGGCTCCGGGAGCAGACCATGACCGCCCGCATGATTTTGCTCACGGACCGCGAGCGGGAGGTACTGCGCCGCGTGGTTGCCGGACGCTATAACAAGGTCATTGCGGCGGAGTTGCGAGTCAGCGTGTCAACGGTGGAAACGCACCGCAGGAATATCATGCGCAAGCTCCGGGCCAATAGCCTCTACGAGCTGGTACGCATTGCCGATGCCCATTGGGACCGACGGCGGCGATAACCGTCACCAGCAACCCGGATCGGCGGCGGCCGCGCAGCGGCATCAGCTTGAGCATGGTCATGACCGCTCCACCGCCAGGCAGGCGCAGCGTGATCACTTCAATCCATGACGGAGAGCGGCGGGATATGCCCGCCCTGATTCTCGTCAGAAGAGCGCTATCAGCGTTTACCCATTCCTCTACCGACACACCACGCCACACGCCCGCCCCGAGGTTGCAGATTCGGCGCAGGCAATCATTGACGGCCCTGACCTTCAATCGCCCATCAAGAAGCAGCCGGGGCGGCGGTGAAAACTGCCGTTCCAACATTCCATCCATGCCGTCTGGCTCCTCCATGAGACTCCCTTGCACAGACAGTTCCACACTCCGCCTCCCCGAGCCACTTCACCGTCGGGCGGCTCCCTTGCCAGCCGACGGCCCGGCCGGCGCGGCGACCCTGGGCCGTTGCCGCGTCACGCCGGAGCCCGAACAATAGAGCGACACCCGAATCGGGAAAATCAGGGAACAGGGAAGTGAGATCAGGATATTCCTGATGGAAAAGCGCCGGATCCTGTCTTTTGTACAGGCATCAGCGCGAGCCCGGCGCATAACCGGCCTACTCGCCCGAACCACGCTTGAACTTCGTCAGTGCCTTGCGGGCATGTTTCTCAGGACGGCCTTGAGGCCGGGGAAAGGCCGCGGACTGCGCGCGCAGTTGCTGACGCAAGGCTTCACGACGCCGGGCGCTGTCCTCGGTTTCCTCGTACAAGGTCTGGGCAACATCGGCCGAGCCCCGCTGCTCCGCCAGCGCAAGGACGATCACCTGAAACAGGAAGGCATCCTTGCGCACGCGGACTTCATCACCGACACGTACAGTCTTCGACGGTTTGGCGCCGGCGCCGTTGATCTCAACCTTGCCGCCGTTGATGGCATCCACCGCCAAGCGCCGCGTCTTGAAGAAGCGGGCGGCCCAGAGCCATCGATCTATTCGCACACCGTCAGCATTCATGATGGCGTCCGCCGCCGCCAGCCGTTATGCATGCGACCGGCAAACGCCCTTCAGGCGGGCCCAAACGGCTCGGCCGAGACAATGATGCCGTCCTCGTCCGCATACAGATGATCTCCCGCATTGAATGTCACGCCGCCAAAGGTCACCGCGACGTCCCGCTGACCGACGCCCTTCTTGACGCTCTTCAAGGGGTGGGTATTCAGTGCCTTGACGCCCAGATCGACGACGACAAGCTCGGCGGCATCACGCACACAGCCGTATATCACCACGCCGGACCAGCCATTGGTGTGTCCCAGCTCGGCAAGGTCGCCGCCAAGCAGGGCGCAGCGCATGGAACCGCCGCCGTCGACGACCAGAACACGCTCCTCGCCGGGCTCTTGCAGCGCCTCGCGGACCAGGGAGTTGTCCTCGAATACCTTGACCGTGCTCACCCGGCCATTGAACAGACGGCGGCCACCGTAATCCCGGAACAAAGGGCTGACGATGGACAGTTCATCGGAATGGTCATCGCACAAGTCCGTGGTTCTGAGGTTCATGTCGCGAGTACTCCCCAGTGTTGTCCCTTAAGGAGACACTGATATGGTTGATTCAGGGAGCCTCAAGTTAATGCCCGCCGCTCAACGAAGCAAGAAGGGCGATTGACAATCCACCCGCCGGACCCACAATCTTGGAATGTAGTCGGAAGGCGTCAATCCGTTTTCCTGCCGTTCACAAACCAGCCCCGTGCCGAGGATCCCCATTCAATGAATCGTAACTCCGGCGCCGACAGCCTTGCCTGCGCTGATCTCCGGCAGATGCTACGCAAGGCCCGACGGCCCATCTTGCTCGGCGTTGCCGGCGACAGCGGCAGCGGCAAGACCACGTACACGCACGGCATCCGGCGCCTGCTGGGCAATGACATGGTGACCACCATCGGCCTGGACGGCTACCACAAGGAGGACCGCGCCCAGCGCCGCCGCAGCGGGCGCCTGCCGTTGGATCCCGACGCCAATCACCTGGACCTGGTCGCGTCCCATCTGGGCATGCTCCAGCAGGGAAAGCCGGTGGAAATCCCCATATACAATCATCAAACCGGCTGCTTCGATGCGCCGCAGATTGTCCGTCCCGCGCCGGTGGTGGTGATAGAGGGCTTGCACGCGCTCTACGAGCAGCTCCGACCGTGGCTTGATTTTACGCTGTTCGTGGATTCGGACCAGGAAGTAAAATGGCGCTGGAAGTTCGAGCGCGACGTATTTGCCCGCGGTCATGACCCCTCGGAGCTCGAAGACGAACTCAAGCGCCGGGATGCCGCCTACAACCAATGGATCGACGGCCAGAAAGCCAACGCCGACGTGGTCATCAAGATTCACGAAAGCCATCTGTCCAGCCTGGCCTTGCAGCAATACCACGGCACCGTGCCGGACAACTGCTACCACATGGAAATCATCGTCTGCCCCACGGAACTGGTGATGCCGGCCCTGCACATGCCGGTGGACCTGAATGCCCTGACCCGTCTCGATGCCCAGCCATTCATGCTGGCCACAGTCCCCAGCTCCTACTGGAGCCGCAAGGTCAATGTCATCCATGTTGACGGTGTCATCCCGCTCGATGCGATGCAGAAACTCGAGGAAGAGATCATGATGCTCACCGGCATTGCCACCGACCTTGAAGCCTGCATGGTCACGGATCCGTCCCAGAACTCCACCATGCGCTTTACGCAGTCGCTGGTCGCCTGGCCGTTTCTCGGCCGTGTTACCAGCCTGCTGCAACAATGGAACGATGGTGTCTGATCCCCGCAGGCAGCGGCTGCTGATAGCGGCAACCATGGGTCTGGGCCTGACGGCCGTCTACATTCTCGGCCTGTATCTGTTTTTCACTGCGCTCTGGCCGGTCCTGCCGGACTGGACCAAGGCCATCGCCTTCGTTCTGCTCGCGGTGTTCGCCATCGGCTCGCCCATAGCCGCGCTGGCGCGCATCTCCCGTGTCCCGCAACATCACGGGACAAGTGACCAGCGCCGCGGGAAGCGGTAGCCTTCACGGATACCCTGCAACAGACACTGAGATTCATGCGTATCGAAAATGGCATCAACCCCGCCTCGGATCTGGAGATCACGGCTCGTGAGATAGCCGATGCACCCACAACCGAGGCCATGCTCGAGATCTTTTGCACCGAGGCGGCGCGGCGTGTGCCGATGATCTCCGGCGGCCTGCTGCTGCATGGCGGCGGTGGCGATTATGCCGCCCTCACCGGCGTCTGGGAGGCGGGCCAAAGCTGGGTAGGCGGGCTTCGCGGCATGAGCCAGCATAATAGCGACCGGGATGCCGACGCCTGTGTGGCGGAACTCAACGAGCTACCGCCGGAACGCCGCATCACCGTTCCTCTTCAGGCGCTCGGCATGTCGGTTGGCGAGTTGCGCCTGTGGTCCCCGTCGGGAGGCCGGCCGAGCGAGGACGAGGTCGCGGTGATCAGGTTGCTGGCGGTAACTCTGGCCGTGAGTATTGCGGGTACCCGCCTGCAAGGCTGGATCCGCGGTAGTTCGGTGCGTGACCCTCTGACCAGCCTGTTTAATCGGCGTTATCTGGAAGACACGCTTCCCCGTGAGTGCCATCGCTGTTCCCGCGAGCACCGCCCACTCGGCCTGATCCACCTGGACCTGGACGCCTTCACCGCCTACAACACCCGCCACGGCCGTCATGCGGGGGATCGGCTGCTGCAGGCAACGGCGGGCCTGATTCAGGCCTCCTTCCGCGGCTCCGACCTCGCCTGCCGCCTGGGTGCGGGCCAGTTCATCATCGCCATGCCCGATTCCAGTCTGGATAACACGTGCCGCCGCGGCGGCGATCTGCTGGCGCTGATCCGCGAACTGCAGGTGGATCCGCGCAGAACCGATCTACCAGGCGTTACCGCCTCGGTGGGCGTCGCCGACTTCCCCCAGTCCGCCGACAACGCCGCCGAACTGCTGGCGGCAGCGGACAGCGCACGGTTGCTGGCACGCCAAGCCGGCGGCGACCAGGTGCAGGCGGCGCAACGCATCGAATAACGAGCTGCCTCTGGTTCGGTGGGCTGTTACCAGCCTTCTCGTAAGTGACGAGCCGCACAAGGGCGCTGAGACCTGGCAATACTGACGAGAACGCTAGTAAACTTTGCCGCTTTTCGAGTCGTCCCTGGAGAAAATCACACATGCCTGAGAGCCTGCGGGTACATTACAGGCTGCATTGCGCCCGGGGCGAGTCCGCCGAGGACAAGGCCGTGGGCATCGCGCTGGAACAGACGGTGGAGCTGCCCGCCCGCTGCGTGCCCGCGAATATCCTCACCAATTTTAGCGGCCAACTTGAGCTGCTGGAGCAACGCGCGGACAGCATCTGGGAAGCGGTCATTGCCTACGCGCCGGATCTGGTCGGCGGCGAGCTGACCCAGTTGCTGAACCTGCTGTTCGGCAATATCTCGCTGAAGAACGGCATTCTGGTCAGCGCTATCGAATGGCCGCAATCCCTGCTCGATCATTTCGGCGGCCCGGGCACGGGTATCGACGGCCTGCGCGCGCTGACCCAGGTGCCTGCCGGCCTGCCCCTCACGTGCACCGCACTTAAACCCGTGGGCAGTCGTGCCGAAACACTGGCTGACCTGGCATACCGCTTTGCCCTGGGCGGGGTGGATATCATCAAGGATGACCACGGCATTGCCGATCAGCCGACGGCGCCGTTCACGGACCGTCTGGCCGCCTGTCAGGCAGCGGTGGAGCGGGCCAACCAGCAGTCCGGTGGCGGCAGTCAGTACTTCCCCAACGCAACCGCCTCGCCGGCGAAGCTGCCGGAACGCCTTGCCGCGGCCAGGGATGCCGGCTGCCGCGGTGTGCTGCTGAGCCCCTGGCTGTGCGGACTCGACAGTCTGGCGCTGGCCCGGGACCACTACGGGCTCGCGGTCATGGCGCACCCGGCGCTCACCGGCAGCTACTTCATGCCGCACCACGGCCTCACCCCGGAACTGGTGCTGGGCGATCTATTCCGCGTCGCCGGGGCGGATGCTTCCATCTACCCCAACACGGGCGGGCGCTTCGGCTTCAGCCAGGAGACCTGCGAGGCCATCAACGCGCGCCTGCGGGGGCCGTTGGGCGGGCTGAAGCGGGCCGCGCCCACACCCGGCGGCGGCATGGATGTGAAGCGGGCGCCGCATTGGATACGCAACTACGGGCCGGATACCATAGTGCTGATTGGCGGCAGCCTGTATGTTCAAGGGGATGTGACCGATGCCGCCCGGGATCTTCTGCAAGCACTGGGACGCTGATTACCATGGCCAAGATCATTCGCGCCGACCATTATCGCTGGGACGTGCCGCTGAAGGAGTACAAGACCGATGGCACGGGCTTTCGGGAGATCACCCGGCAGACCTTGCTGGGTGAAAGTGAGGGTGAGGAGCGGCTGAATTTTCTGACCCGGTATTTCGAGGTTCAGCCAGGTGGGTATTCTTCGCTGGAGGAGCATGAGCACCCGCACGCGGTGGTGATCATCCGCGGCCAGGGCGAGGTCATTCTGCACGACCGGGTGGAACCGGTGAACCTGCACGATTGCGTGTATATCTCACCGCATACTTGGCATCAGTTCCACGCCGTCGGCGACGAGCCGCTGGGGTTCCTGTGCATCGTCGACCGTGAACGGGACCGGCCTCGGCTGCCGGAAGACGAAGACGTGGAACGGCTGGGGCAAAATACCGAGGTGAAGCGGCGGCTGCGGGTTTAGGGCAGCAAACAAGCCTACGGTCAAAGTAGGGCGGAAGGCGCTCATCCGAAAAACAACCGTTTCAGAACCGGGCCCGAATGCCCGCGTACAGGTTTCTGCCCGGCGCCGGCTCGTAATAGCGTCGCTGGTTCGGCGGATCTCCCGGATCGGCATTGATGCGGATATTGCTGAAGTAGTCCTTGTCCAGCAGATTGTTCACGCCGATGAACCCCTCCACCTCGGTACCGCCGGCAAGGCGCCGCGTGGTTCCCGTTCGGGCGTTGACAACGCCATATCCCGGTACCCTCACCTGGTTGGCGTTGTCCGCGTATACGCTGCCGACCAGCAGAGCATCCAGGATCGCGTAGGGCCCGCCCGGGTCCCGCCAGGCCAGTTCGGCGAACAGCGTGTGACGGGGCAGACCCGGTAGCCGATTGCCGCCATCCGCCTGGAACTGGCGAAAACGGAAGTCCGACCAGGTGTAGGCGCCGGCAAGGCTCAGCCGCGTGGTCAGAAAATGCTCGAGACCCAGCTCAAGGCCGTGACGGCGGGTACGTCCGACATTGGCATAGACGTTCGGAGTGGTCTGAATATTGACGATCTCGTCTCGTGTGCGGACCGAGAACAGGGCCAGCTCGTAGCGGGTGCGCTGACCCAGGAACCCCTTGGACCCAACCTCCAGATTGAGCGCCCGCTGGGGCTCGAGATCCTGATTGAAGCCACCGTCGTTGCCCGCGGGTGCAAACTCGGTGAATGTGGGTGTCTCGAAGGATGAGCTCACGTTGGCGTAGACACGGTGGTCGGGGTCAATCTGGTATCCAAGCCCGACGGAGTAGCTGTATTCGTCAAATGACCGCCGCCCGGAGTCGTCGCCATCGACGGTCCGCCGGTCGTCGATGGCGAATCGCACCCGATCGACGCGGCCAGCCAGGGTCAGGTCCAGCCGCTCGGTCAGCCCGATGTCGGCCAATGAAAACAGGCCGACACTGTCCGCCTTCTGCACCTCATCCTGGGGCTGCCCGGTGACTTCGCCGGCGGGGTTGACGGTATAACGCCGCCGATCATCGCGTTGCCGTTCTACCTCCGTCCCAACCACGTACTGCACCGGAAACGCTCCGAGCGCCCCCTCCCCGACATAGTCGGCGCCTGCTCCGAAGAAATCCCGATCGAAATCGATCAGGCTGGGACCGGGAAACGGTAGTTGCTGGCGGAAATCCCGATGGGTGTAGAAGGTCCGCACCGTGAGCGTGCCGCCGGCCACGTCCGTGTCCCGAAAGATGACGCCGAGGCGCTGGTGCTCAACTTGCTGCCCGGCATCCAGGCTGGCGGCGGCGGGCGCCGCTGCCCGGCGGTTCTGCCGCACCTCGTCGGCCGTCAGGCCACCCGGGTCCTCGCCCAGCGGAGCGTCGAGTGCAGTGAACACGGTCGTGACGCTGCGATGTTCGTCCACGTCATAACGGAGCTTGCCATTGAACAGGCGCTTTTCCACCTCACTCTGATTGCGGAATCCGTCGTAGCGCATGCCCCATCCGCTGGCGTGATAACTCCACGGGCCGGTCCGACCTCCGCCGAGCGCACCGAGGCGACGGAAGCCATCGCTGCCCACGGTGCCGTGCAGCTCGGCGTAAGGGGCTTCGGGGCCACCCATGGTGGTGATGTCGACTACCCCACCGGAGGCGTTGCCGTACAAGGCCGAGGACGGCCCGCGGATGACTTCGATGCGATCGACGGACTCCAGATCTATCGTATCCACCTGGGACTGCCCGTCCGGCAGCGTCTCGGGGATACCGTCGACGCGCAGTCGGATTCCGCGGATGCCGAACGGTGCGCGCGCACCGAAGCCGCGCATGGAGAGTCGCAGGTTCTGAGCGAAGTTGTACCTGTTCTGCATGAACAGGCCGGGCACCCGGTTCAGGGATTCGTCCAGTTGCAGGCCCTGACGGCCTTGCCGGATGTCCTCCGGCTGCACGGCAGTCACCGCCTGGGGCACGCGCATGCTGTCACGCGCCACCCGGGGCACGGTCACGGTGATGGGATCAAGCGCGATGGTTTCGGCAATGGCCGTGCCGGTCAGTCCCACACCCAGGCTGACGGCAAGCAGGCGGATATGTCGGGGATCAAAGTCCATGACTGTGATCGTAACGCGGCTGAGTGCGGCCGTCGTGTGGATGTAGGTGTGACTTCAATTTAGAGGAGGCGGGGAGGACTGGACGTAGCTGGCCGTAGGGCGGAAAAGCGCAGCGCCTTCCGCCGTATGACTGGGTTCGATCATTCTGTTTCCACGCCGAAACGCTCTTCCGATGCCTTCATACGGCGGAAGGCGCTGCGCTTTTCCGCCCTACGCGGGCTGGCAGGAACGAGGAAGGCTGGACGCCAGAAAATCCGAAGGGCCGGAGGGGGTGGGCCAGTCCCGGACCGTTCCGCGGCAGGGACGCCGCG
>JBBDNK010000034.1:79629-108112 GCA_040877625.1 Aquisalimonadaceae bacterium | reverse complement strand
GGATGTATTTACGGCGTGTCCGGGACTGGCCCACCCCCTCCGGCCCGCACCAGATCATCCGCAAGCCCCCCGGCAATCCAGCACCGCTACCCGCCCTTCGCGTTCTCGATTTCCTCAAGCAGCAGGTTCAGCAAACGCTCACCACGCTCCCCCACCATGGAAACGAACGTATCGCGCACCGGAAGACTGCGCTCGCGGAAGACTTCCCGTTCTTCGGCAGTCAGTTCCACGACCTCGATCTCGCTGTTCCCGGTGATGATATCGAGCCGCTCGCTGTTCAGCCGCACCTGCACATCATGGATGTGCTCAACCAGTTCCTGGACAGACGCGTCAATGACCGCCTTGTACTCGTCGGACAGACCATCGTACCAGTCACGATTGCCCATGAACGTTGCAATGAACTGCGCCTGATTGGCGAAGATCATATAATCCTGGACCTGATAAAAATCCATCTCCTGATGTGCAAATACCGGCTGGATATTACCGTCGATCTGACCCAATTGAAGGCCACTGTATATCTCGCCGTACTCCATGGTAGTCGGATCCGCGTCGTAGGCCTGATAGGTCTCGCGCAGCAGTCGATTATCCATGACGCGAATGGCAAGACCGCTGAAGTCGTCCGGAGAGCGGATCTCCCTGTTCGCCGTCCAGACCTGCCAACCCTCCGGCACCACAGCCAGCGGATGCAGATCACGGTCACGGAATGCCGCCTGGAAATCCTCGCTCTTCAGAAAGGCATTGGAGTTCAAGGCACGGGTGTTCAGCAATTCATCATCGGTAAGAATGAAATTCAGGCTGAATAGTTGACTTTCCGGCACCGTTCCACCCAGAAAGCCAGAACCAAAAGCAAGCTGAATAGCGCCTTCCTGAACCTGGTCATAGATATCGGTAAGGCCACCGAGCTCGCCGTAGGTATAAAGCTGAACCTCCACGGCACCGTCCGTCTTCTCACTGACGAGTTCAGCAAATCTGACCCCATATTCGTGCTGAACGCTACCTTCGATTTCCTCCAGACCAAATCGCCAAGTCTCGGTCTGCATTGCGCCTTCCTCACCACCTTCCGGGGCATCCGACCCACAGGCCGCGAGTGCAAAAACAGCGGCTGCGATAATCCCGTGGCGCCAATTCATTGAAAGTCTCCTTTAATACATGAGCGGTGTTCCATAAACATCTGGAAGCAAGGCAAATCAATATGAAGATGACCAGCCGATACAGCCTTGTCGCAGTTTCGCGACAGAGCCTTTATACTAAGCATACGGCACATATTAGCGTGCAATTTCCACTAACTTTAACACAGGCATGATTGAAATCTAGGCGGTGTGCATTGGGGAAAGCATGCGCTAAGGTATGGGTGGGGCATATCATTGGCCCCCGGTTCACGCCCCCCCGGAGCCGCACCCGCTTTCTTATAAAGGTCGCAGATGAGCAAGCGCCCGGCAGGAGTAACGATCATTCTACGCACCGCATTGTCCTGGCTCGACCGATTCACCGAGCATGTGGAAGAGCTGATCATCGGGATCACCGTTCTGTTCCTCGCCGGTTTGCTCATCGCCCATGTCCTGGGTCGGCAGATACTTGGAGCAGGTGTCACCGGTCAGGTGGAACTGACCCAGATGTCGATGGTCATTCTCACCTTCGCCGGCATCGGCTATGGCGTCCGCAAGGCCCGCCATATCAGCATGTCGGCGCTCTATGATCAGCTCAGCGGCACACCCCGGAAAATTCTTCTCGTCGTGATCCTGATGACCACCGGCCTGCTCATGTTCTACCTGGCCTGGCACGCCTGGGACTACGTTGCAGACATGCAACGGCGCGGCCGTACATCCTCGGCGCTTGGCATTCCATTGTGGATTCCCTATCTTGCGGCGCCCATCGGTTTCGCTTTGGCCGGTATTCAGTACTGGCTGACTGCATTTCGCAATCTGACATCCCGGGATATATACCGTTCGTTCACCGAAAAGGAGCGCTACGAGACTGCCCCCGATGATGCAACCCAGGTGTGAAGCGACGCCATCGGCGGCGGAGAACCGCGCAACGCCGTTACGGGCAAGGAGTTCATGAAACATGGTCACGATCATTTTCATCATCATGGTGATCCTGCTGCTGCTGGGCTTCCCCATGATGGTGCCGCTGCTGACAGCTGCATTGCTGACACTGTTTCTGATCGTGGATTCATCCAACGTGAGCCTGCTCATGGGGCAGATGATCAGCGGCGTACAGTCCTGGGCGCTTGCCGCCGTTCCATTGTTTATTCTCGCCGCGGACATCATGACCAAGGGCCATACCGCCAACCGTCTGCTCGACCTGGTGCAGAGTTTCGTGGGGCACCTCCGTGGCGGTCTGCCCATCACCACCGCCGCCAGCTGCACATTGTTCGGCGCGGTTTCGGGCTCCACGCAGGCCACCGTGGTGGCCATGGGCAGCCCGATGCGGCCCAAGCTGCTGGAGAAGGGTTACAGTGACACGTTCACGCTGGCATTGATCATCAACGCCAGCGACATTGCCCTGCTGATCCCGCCGAGCATCGGCATGATCATCTACGGCGTGGTCGCCGGTGCCTCGATCGGCGATCTGTTCATCGCCGGCATCCTGCCCGGGCTGATGATCCTCGGCCTGATTTCCATTTATTGTTACATCGCCTCTCGCCTTCAGGGCATCGAGCCGGAACAGCGGGTCGGCTGGCTTCACCGTTTGCAGGCCATCAAGAAGGCCGCCCTGCCGCTCGGCTTCCCCCTGGTCGTGGTGGGCGGGATCTACGGCGGATTCTTCAGCCCCACCGAGGCGGCCGCCATTGCCGTGCTCTACGCCCTGATACTGGAGGTGGTGATTCTCCGGGCCGTGAAGATCCACGAGCTCTGGGGTCTGGCCCTGTCAACCGGCCTGATCACGGCGGTGGTGTTTATCCTGGTCGCGGCCGGCAACGCTTTTACCTGGACCATCTCCTTCGCCGGCATCCCGCAGGCGCTGCTGGGGCCGGTACTGGAAACCATCGGCAGCAATCCCATCGCCGTGCTGTCATTGATTGCCGTGTGTTTCTTCGTGGGCTGCATGTTCGTGGATCCGATCGTGGTGATCCTGATCCTCACCCCGCTGTTCGCGCCGGCCATCAGCGGCGCCGGCCTGGATCCGATACATGTGGGGGTCATCGTGGTACTGCAGGCGGCGATCGGCTCGGCCACGCCGCCCTTTGGCTGCGACATCTTCACGGCCATGGCCGTGTTCCGGCGACCCTATCTGGACATTATTCGTGGTACGCCGCCGTTCATCGCCATTTTGCTGTTCGCCACCGTGCTGCTGATCCTGTTCGAGGACATTTCGTTGTGGCTGCCGTCGTTGATGTCGCGGTAACCGGAAGCAATGCTTGCCGATAAACGGCGCACGGCTTCCTTACGGCAGCAGTTCGCGAAGCGCGGGTGCCATGCGTCTTACCGTCGCTTCGCCTTCCTCGATAGCCTCCGCACCACGGTCAAACTCGAGCAGGCCGATGCGCGACAACCGCGGCGCCAGCAGAACATCCGGTGGATCGCCGGCCATGCGGCTGCGGGTGATACGGTCCTGCATGATGTTCAGTGACCCGGCAATGGCCTGAAACAGCCCCGGCGCCGGCGGCGTATCCTCTGCCTGCCTCTTTGACCAGCCAAACCAGGGCGCCTTGTCACGGATCCCCGCGGCGAGGCGATCGAACCAGGCGGGGTCCGCTTCTTCCTGACGCGGCCGAGTGCGCAGGTGGCGCCCGATGATATCGCCGTTCAGGCTCACCGCAATCACGCGCTCGGCGCCCAGTGCCCGACAGACCGACACAGGTACCGGATTCACCAGTCCGCCGTCGACCAGCCAGCGCCCATTGTGATGCACCGGGGAGAACAGGCCGGGCAAGGACATGGAAGCACGCGCCGCCGCGGCAACGGAGCCTTCCCGTAACCAGACCTCCTGGCCGGTCTTCAGATCGGTGGCCACGGCGGCGAAGGTCAGGTCCAGCGCATCGAAATCCGGGTCACCGAAATGCTTGTGGAAGGTCTGGACCAAGCCGCGGCCTTCAAAGAATCCACCGCCGCCGAAGCTGACGTCCAGGAGGCTGATGATATCCTTGCGGCCCAATGCACGAATCCACGCTTCAAAACCCTCCAGGCCTCCGAGGCCGTGGATCGCACCCACAATTGCGCCAACCGATGAGCCGGCAATGATATCCGGCCGGATACCCAGCTCCGCAAGCCCCTTGATGATGCCGATATGCGCCCAGCCACGGGCCGACCCGCTGCCAAGTGCAAGCCCGATACGCCCCCGCTGCATGGCCACGGACCCCTCGCCGCCGCCATCGAACCCCGCTGCTGCCGTCATTGCCACCCCCGACTTCGCGCCCGGTACGCTCTGCGCCTGAGGAACTGTACGCAGGGTCGGATACGGAAGTGAAGGCCCTCCGATTATCAACGCTCGGAGCACGTGCTCCGGTTCAGGCCGGAATGCCGCACTCTCGCGCGCTTTCTCCCCGCGCGCCGGCCCGTTCATGAAACAGCTGCAACACGACCCGCTGCCGTTCGGAAACGTGTCGTGCGCTGTTCGCCTTTACGTGGCCATAGCCGCGGATCTGCTCCGGCAGGCTGGCCAATTGCACGGCGTAGTCGCAGTTGGCCTGGTCAAGGCCGTCGAGCAGCACCGCAACCAGGGCCTCGTAGTCGCCAATCAGTTTGCGCTCCAGTTTACGGTCCGCGCCGTAACCGAACGGATCAAACCATCCACCCCGCAGACCTTTCATTCGCGCCAGTAGTCCAAGCAGCCGGAACACCCAGGGACCAAACGCCCGCTTGCGCGGCGCGCCGGTGAGGGGATCGGGCCTGGACAATAGTGGTGGTGCCAGATGCAGCTCGACCCGGTAATCGCCGTCGAAGGTACGTTGCAGCTGCCGGGCGAACGCACCATCGGTATACAGCCGCGCCACCTCGTACTCATCCTTGTACGCGAGCAGCTTGAAATAGCTGCGCGCCACGGCCGCCGCCAGCGCGCCGGATCCACCAAGCCGCCGGGCCTCCACGGCCTGCACGCGGCGCACCAATGCCTGGTACCGCTCGGCATAGGCGGCGTCCTGATACGCAGTCAGATCCTCATACCGTCTGCGGATGAACGCCTCCAGTCCGAGGTCCGGCTCGGGCTGCTTGTCGGTAGCGGCAATGAGCTGGCCGACCGCAGCCAGGTCATGTCCCGCACGCCGGCCCCACAGAAACGCCCGCCGGTTCTGCTCGACCGCCACGTCATTGAGTTCGATCGCCCGGTCAATGGCCTGTGCGGACAGCGGAACCAAACCCCGTTGCCAAGCGAATCCCACCATGAACAGATTGGTCATGATACTGTCGCCCAGCAACCGCTCGGCTAGCGCCGTCGCGTCCAGGAAATGGGCACCGTCGGGCATCGCGGCCTGACCGATCTCCGCCAGCATGCCGTCGGTCGGGAACGGCAGATCCGGATCGCGCGTGAAACCCGAGGGCATGAAGCGGTGGCTGTTGACCACCGCCGCCGAGCGTTCCGGATCGAGCTTGGCGAGCACATCCTGGCCGGCGGCCACCACCAGATCGCAGGCCAGCAGCAGATCGGCCTCGCCGGCGGGAATCCGCGGCCCGTTAATCGCCTCCGGCCGAGTGCCGATACGCACATGGGTGGTTACGGTGCCGTACTTCTGCGCCAGCCCGGTCATGTCCAGCACCGCCACGCCCTTCCCTTCCAGATGGGCGGCCATGCCGAGCAGGGCACCGATGGTGACGATGCCGGTACCGCCGACCCCAGTGATCACAATCCCGTAGGGCTCGCCCAGGTCCGGCAATACCGGCTCCGGCAGGGTTGGAAAATCAACCGTGCCGGCGACCGCTTCAGGCTTGCGCAGGCTGCCGCCGCGCAGCGTGACGAAGCTCGGGCAGAAGCCGTCCACACAGGTGAAGTCCTTGTTGCACTGGCTCTGGTCGATGGCGCGCTTGCGACCCAGCTCGGTCTCCACCGGCACCACCGACAGGCAGTTGGATTTGATGTTGCAGTCGCCGCAGCCCTCGCAGACGCGGGTATTGATGAATGCCCGCGTCGGCGGGTCGGCCAGCAAACCCTTCTTGCGCCTGCGCCGCTTCTCGGCCGCGCAGGTCTGATCATAGACCAGTGCACTGACGCCTTTCACCTGGCGCAGTTCACGCTGCAGGGCATCCAGCTCGCGCCGGTGATGGATGGTTACTCCGGGCGCGAAGGCGCGCCGATCCGTATACTTGTCCGGTTGATCCGTAACGACCACGATGCGGGTCACGCTCTCGCCGGAAAGCTGCCGGGTGAGTTGCGGCACCGTCAGCACGCCGTCCACGGGCTGACCACCGGTCATGGCGACGGCATCGTTGTAGAGGATCTTGTAGGTCATGCTGACGCCGCCGGCGACCGCGGCGCGAATGGCGAGCAGACCGGAGTGAAAGTACGTGCCGTCGCCCAGGTTGGCGAACACATGCCCGGTCTCCGTGAATGGCGCCTGACCGATCCACGGCACGCCCTCCGCCCCCATGTGTGTAAACGTCTCCGTGCGCCGGTCCATCCAGCCGGCCATGTAATGGCAACCGATACCGGCCATGGCGCGGCTGCCCTCGGGCACATTGGTGGAGGTGTTATGCGGGCAACCGGAACAGAAATGGGGCAGCCGCTCCAGCAGGGTCGGGCTCGCGGCCAGCGCCTGCTCTTTCTGCTCCAGGAACAGCAGCCGGCGGTGGATCGCGGCGCTGGTATGGAAGCGGGCAATGCGCCCGGCAATCACCCGGGCGATCCGCGCCGGCGTGAGGTCTCCAGCCGAGGGCAGTATCCACTCGCCGCGCTCGTCGAACTTGCCAATCACCCGCGGACGCGCAGCCTCGTGCACGTTATAAAGCTGCTCCTTGAGCTGGTTTTCAATCACGCCACGCTTTTCCTCCACGACAAGGATCTCCTCCAGACCCTTGGCAAAGCGGCGGAGACCCTCCGGCTCAAGGGGCCAGCTCATGGCCACTTTGTAGAGCCGGATACCAATGCGGGCGGCCTCGCGCGCGTCGATCCCCAGATCGTCCAGCGCCTGACGCACGTCCAGATAGGATTTACCAGCGGTGACAATGCCGAAGCGCGGCGTCGGGCTGTCCAGCACCAGTCGATCGAGCCGATTGGCGCGGGCAAAAGCCAGCGCGGCATAGAGCTTGTGGCGGTGCAGCCGGTACTCCTGCTGAAGCGGTTTATCCGGCCAGCGGATGTTGAGCCCATCCGGCGGCATCGGGAAGTCCTCCGGCAGCAGGATATTCACCCGCTCCGGATCGACATGCACCGACGCCGACGAATCGGCGGTGTCGGAGACGATTTTGAGCGCCACCCAGCACCCGCTGTAACGCGACAGCGCCCAGCCGTAAAGCCCCAGATCGAGGATGTCCTGGATATCCGCGGGGTTGAGCACCGGAATCTGTGCATCCATGAAGGCATGCTCGGACTGGCCCGGTAACGACGAGGATTTGCAGCTGTGATCATCCCCGGCCAGCGCCAGCACGCCGCCATGACGGGAAGTGCCGGCGGCATTGGCATGCTTTAGCGCATCTCCCGAGCGGTCGACGCCGGGCGTCTTGCCGTACCAGAGCCCGAACACCCCGTCGTACCTGGCGCCCGGCCACAGCTCCACCTGCTGACTACCCCAGACGGCGGTGGCGGCAAGGTCTTCATTGATTCCGGGTTTGAACAGAATGCTGCTGCGCTCCAGCAACGGGCCGGCGTCCCACAGGGCCTTGTCGAACCCACCAAGAGGGGAGCCGCGATAACCGGAGATGAAGGCGGCGGTATTGAGGCCGGCGCGGGCATCGCGACCGCGCTGCATCAGTGGGAGGCGGACCAGGGCCTGGATGCCGCTGAGAAATATCCGCCCCGACTCAAGGGCATATTTGTCGTCCAGACGTACACCAGCAAGCACCATGAGGGGATCTCCCTGTACTGGTTGCCAGACGCCACTCCCGGGCGATCGCCCGGAAGCCGCACACCCGGAACGGATCGGCTGGATCCCCACGCGAGCGGCGCACCGGCGTCGAGCGGGTTGGGCCCGGCTACCGGCGTGACACGTTGATACAGACAATTAGCCGATGGCCGCCCGGAGTCAATGCGCACTGCAACATGAAGCGTAGGGAGCCTCTGATCTATTCCCATGGGGCTCCTAGGGAACGGACTGTCATGTGCCGATGTCCGAGCATTAACATGGCTGGAGTGCGCGGCAACAATACAAACACGCCGGCGTGATGGTCCGCTCGACGTCAAGCCTGCCCGCAGAGGAGAAACCGCCCATGAAAGCGCTTGCCAGGATGGTATACGCCCCGGTGCTGGGCCTGCTGCTGGTGTTTTCCACGGCATCCGCCCAGAACCAGGAAGCCGCCTTCAGTCAGGCTGAACTCGACCAGATGCTGGCGCCGATCGCCCTGTATCCGGACGTGCTTCTTTCTCAGGTTCTGATGGCATCCACCTACCCGCTGGAAGTGGTCGAGGCGGCGCGCTGGTCGCGAGCCAATTCGCGGCTGGAAGGCGCCGACGCCGTGGAGGCGGTCGCCGACCGCGATTGGGACGCCAGCGTCAAGGCGCTGACGGCGTTCCCTGATCTGCTTGCCCGCATGAGCGATGACCTGAACTGGATCAGCCGCCTCGGCGATGCCTACCTGCTGCAGGAGGACGCGGTGGCTGACACCATCCAGGGCCTGCGGCAGCGGGCCGAAGACGCCGGCTCGCTGGACTCTCTCGACTACACCCGTGCATACCGTGACGACGGCATGATCGTCATTGAGCCGCGGGATCCGCGGATCATCTACGTCCCCTATTACCGGCCGGCACTGGTCTACGGCGGCTGGTGGCACCCGGGCTACGATCCCGTCTACTGGGCTCCGCCGCCGGTTTACTACTACAGTTCGGTGTTCTACTGGGGGGCGGCGGTCCGACTTTCGTCCGGATTCTTCTACAGCAACTTCGACTGGCACCGCCGGCACATCGTCATCGTCAACGTCAATCGACAGCACGCTCACCATCCCCGCTATCGGCGCGACTGGGACCATGCGCGCGTGGACGGTCGCTATCGCTGGCGGCATGACGCGAAACACCGCCGTGGCGTCACCTACCGCAATTCCGCACCTGATCGCGATTACCGCCGCTCCGGCAACGCCGGCATCACGCAGCGACACGCTGGTCGCCCGCAGGGACAGCGCGAGCGTGACGCGGGTTCCACCAACCGGCGCCCGCACGCTTCATCCCTGGATCACGGCAGCCGTCGCTACAGCGGCGCAACACCACAGCGCGGCCGGCCAGACCGCCAGACACGCCGCGATGACAGCGGCCGGCAATCCGGCAGCAGCGCATTTCACGCGCGTCAGCGACAAGCCAGCCGCGATTGGCGGCAGCGCCGCGGAACAAGTATCCAGTCGCGGCCCGGCAATGGCACAAGCGCGAGGACCGAGGCCAGACGCCCGCCGGCTTCCGTAGGCAGTGACCGCCGCAACACGGCGCGCAAAACGGTTCCTGCATGGCATCGCGGTAACGGCAACAACCGTGATGCCGGCAATCGCAGCGCCGGGGCTGGCCGCCAGAGCGCGCAGGGTTCGGCGGACCGGCGATCACAGGCGCGTGGCGGGGTTGATCGCGGGTCGTCCTTCAAGCGGCACCGTGGTGTCGATCGCTCCGCCGAGCGCTCCCGCCGGGGCAATGGCAGAGGCGTAAACAGGTAGCGGGAATACACCGATCGCAGCAGCTATGACACGGACGGCAGCGAACGCCGCCCCATCGTCCGCCGCTCCGCCAGGTTGGTTGCCATGTAATCGGCCAGACCGCACACCGCTTCCGACGCCCGCTCGCGACTGTAGTGAAGCTGCACGCGAACCGGCGGCAGTTCGGGCAGTTGCGGGTCCGGCGGCAGAGTCCGCAAGCCGTCGGGGACCACGCTCTCCGATAATACCGTGACACCCAGGCCGGCCAGCACCCCGGCGCGGATGCCGCCGAAACTCGGTGAGCTGTAGACAATTCGCCAGGGTATCCGCGCCTTTTCCAGCACATCCATGATGCGCCCGCGATAGACACAGCCCCGTGGCGCCACGATCAGCGGCAACGGCACGCGCGTGTGGCTGCGGTGCACCGGGCTCGCGACCCAGACCAGTTCCTCCATCCAACCTTCGGAAACGCCGTCCCCGGGTTGATCGGCATGCAGGGCGAAGACCAGATCCAGTTCATTGCGCTCATGGCTGGCCAGCAGATTGGTGCTCAGGGTGCAGGTCACCTCGACCGCCACGTCCGGGTGGGTCTGTGCAAACTTGCCGAGAATCTGCGGCAGGAACGAACTCGCGAACTCATTGGGGATACCCAGGCGCACGGTACCTGCAAGGGGTTGTCGCGCCAACCGGGACAGGGCCTGGTCGTTGAGCGACAGTATCTCGCGCGCATAACGCAGCAGCACGTCCCCCTCACCGGTTGGACGCAGGGCCCGGCCCGTGCGTTCGAACAAGCTTACGCCAACGAGTTCCTCCAGCCGTTTGATCTGGAGACTGATCGCCGGCTGGGAGCGACCAACCACCGCACCGGCACTGGTAATGCCACCCAGGTCGGCCACGGTGACGAAGGTTCGCAACAGATCGGTAGGCAGATTCTTCACGGCCACGCCCATTTGAAATATAAATGCTGTAATTTTACATATTTATTTTCCTAATACCAACACGACACGTATGGTTTCCCTTTGTACAGTCCCGACAGGACAGCCGGAGAACAGGAATGACCGCCGAAAAATACACGGAAGACCATGAGTGGGTTCGCATCGAGGGCGATGACCTGGTGGTGGTGGGCATTACCGCCTACGCCCAGGAACAGCTGGGCGACCTGGTCCACGCCGATCTCCCGCAGGTGGGGCAGCTCCTGAGCCGGGGAGACGAGGCCGCCGTGATCGAATCCGTCAAGGCCGCCGGGGAGATCAAATCGCCGGTTTCCGGCACCGTGACCGCCGTCAATGGAGCCCTGATCGAGGATCCGTCCCTGCCCAACCAGGATCCCCTGGGCGACGGCTGGTTCTTCCGTATCCGGCTGTCCGACCCCGCCGAACTGGATACTCTCATGGACGAAATAGCGTACCGGCGCTATCTGGCCAACTGAGCCCGAGCAACCCCTTGTGAGGTAATACCATGACCCGCACCCGTGACCCCCTGAGCAACCTGGAGCAGCGCGACGCGTTCATCCGCCGGCATATCGGCCCGGGCGCAGAGGAGCAGGCGGAAATGCTCTCTGCTCTGGGGCTTGCTTCGCTGGACGAACTGGTCGACCGCGCCATCCCGGGCGATATCCGCAATGAACGCCCACTGGACCTGGACGAGGCCCGGCCGGAGGCGGAGGTGCTGGCTGAGCTCAAGGCTATCGCCGCCCGCAACCGGGTGTTTCGCTCCTTTATCGGCATGGGCTATCACGGCGCCCACACGCCGACGGTCATCCAGCGCAACGTACTGGAAAACCCGGGCTGGTATACCGCCTACACACCCTACCAGCCCGAAATCTCCCAGGGCCGGCTGGAGGCACTGCTGAACTTTCAGACCATGGTCTCGGACTTCACCGGCCTGGGGCTCGCCAATGCCTCCCTGCTGGACGAAGGCACGGCCGCCGCGGAGGCCATGGCGCTGTGCAAGCGCGTGAACCGCAAGAACCGGAGCGACCGCTTCTTCGTCGCCGCCGACTGTCACCCGCAGACCATCGACGTGGTCCGCGGCCGCGCCGAGCCCTTGGATATCGAAGTCGTGATCGGCGATCCATTGAAGGACGCCGCGGTCGAGGATTGCTTCGGGCTGCTGCTCCAGTACCCCGGCACGTTCGGCGAGGTGAACGATTACCGCGCGCTGGTTTCCGCCGCCAAGGCACGCGACACCATGGTGGTGATGGCTGCGGACCTGCTGGCCCTCACCCTGCTCACGCCCCCCGGCGAACTGGGCGCGGACGTGGCCGTGGGCAATTCCCAGCGCTTCGGGGTGCCGCTGTTCTTCGGCGGCCCCCATGCCGCCTACATGGCCACCACCGACGCCCACAAGCGCGCCCTTCCCGGTCGGCTGGTGGGTGTGTCCGTGGACTCCCGCGGCGAGCCCGCCTACCGCCTGGCGCTGCAGACCCGGGAACAGCACATCCGCCGCGAGAAGGCCACCAGCAACATCTGCACCGCCCAGGCCCTGCTGGCGGTGACCGCCTCCATGTACGCCGTATATCACGGCCCCGAGGGCCTGCGCACCATCGCCCGGCGCGTACACCGCCTTACCGCCATTCTGGCCGCGGGCCTGCGCCAGCTCGGCTGGGAGGTTCCGACCCGGGTGTACTTCGACACCATCACGGTCAATACCGGCGACCGCACCGACGCCATTCATGCGGCGGCGCGGGCACGGCAGATCAACCTGCGGGAGATCGGCGCCACCACCATCGGCATCTCGCTGGACGAGACCACCACCCGTGAGGAGGTGGCCACCCTGCTGGCGATCTTTGCCGAGGGCGATGCCGCCGCCATCGATATCGACGCCCTGGATGCCGCCACCGACGACGCCCTGCCGGCGGCACTGCGGCGCGAGAGCGACTTCCTCACCCACCCGGTGTTCAACTGCCACCGGTCCGAAACCGAGATGCTGCGTTACCTGCGGCAGCTGGCCGACCGCGATCTGGCGCTCGACCGGTCGATGATCCCGCTCGGCTCCTGCACCATGAAGCTCAACGCCACCACGGAAATGGTGCCCATCTCCTGGGAAGCGTTCAGCGGCATGCACCCGTTCGCACCGGCGGATCAGACCGAAGGCTACCGCGAACTGGTGGAACACCTGGAGCGCATGCTTTGCGCCGTGACCGGCTATCACGCCGTCTCGCTGCAGCCCAACGCCGGTTCCCAGGGGGAATACGCCGGCCTGCTGGCAATCCGCCGCTATCACCAGAGCCGCGGCGAGGGGCACCGGAACGTCTGCCTGATCCCCAGCTCGGCCCACGGCACCAACCCCGCCTCCGCCCATATGGTGGGCATGAAGGTGCTGGTGGTGGCCTGCGACCGCAATGGCAACGTGGACATTGACGACCTGCGTGCCAAGGCGGAGCAGCACAAGGACGACCTGGCCGCGCTGATGATCACCTATCCGTCCACCCACGGCGTCTTCGAGGCCCGGGTGCGCGAGGTCTGCGACATCGTTCATCAGCACGGCGGACAGGTCTACATCGACGGCGCCAACCTCAACGCCATGGTGGGCGTGTGCGCGCCGGGCCGGTTCGGCGGCGACGTCTCCCACCTGAACCTGCACAAGACCTTCTGCATCCCCCACGGCGGCGGCGGCCCCGGAGTCGGCCCCGTGGCCGTGGCCAAGCACCTGGCACCGTTCCTGCCGGGCCACCGGGCCATGGGCGACAGACAGCCGGATCAGGCCATCCCCGCGGTCAGTGCGGCGCCCTGGGGCAGTGCCGGCATCCTGCCCATCTCCTGGGCCTACATCCGGATGATGGGCAGGCAGGGCCTGACCGACGCCACCCGGGTGGCCATCCTCAACGCCAACTATGTGGCAAAGCGGTTGTCGGACGACTACCCGGTGCTCTACACCGGCGCCAACGGCCTGGTAGCGCATGAGTGCATCATCGACCTGCGTCCGTTCAAGGATACTGCGGATATCAACGTGGACGACGTGGCCAAGCGCCTGATCGACTACGGTTTCCACGCTCCCACCATGTCCTTCCCGGTGGCCGGCACGTTGATGATCGAGCCCACGGAGAGCGAGTCCACGGCAGAGCTGGATCGATTCTGCGACGCCATGATCGCCATCCGCGAGGAGATCCGCGCCGTCGAGCAGGGCCGGATGGACGCCGGCGACAACCCGCTGAAGAACGCGCCGCACACCACCACGGACCTGGTGGGGAACTGGGGCCATCCGTACTCCAGGGAACAGGCTGTTTTCCCGGTGAAAACCCTGCGGACCGCCAAATACTGGTCCCCGGTGGGCCGGGTGGACAACGTCTACGGAGACCGCAACCTGGTCTGCGCCTGCCCGCCCATGAGCGCCTACGAGGGCAACGCGGAATTAGCACTCAAGGAAGCCGCCAAAGGCGGCTGAACCGCATTGACAAGCAGACCATTCGGTCGATCAAGCGGCGAGCCCGGAACATTTGCCGACGTTTCCCGGCTTACGCGGCGTATACGGCGAGCCGGGAACCCGGATCGCACACGAAACGCATGCGCCGGCAGTGCATGCACGGCGCGGGAGGGAACTCGAACCATGTCCATCAGCGTGTTCGACCTGTTCAAGATCGGCATCGGTCCGTCGAGCTCACACACCGTCGGGCCCATGAAGGCCGCCACCCTGTTCTGCCGGGGTCTGGAAGACGCGGGCCTCCTGGACCGAACGGCCCGGGTGAAATCCGAGCTGTTCGGCTCCCTGGCGGCCACCGGCCGTGGCCACGGCTCCGACAAGGCAGTGCTGCTCGGCCTGGAAGGCGAGGCACCGGAGACGGTGGATACGGGCAGCGTCGGCGAGCGCATTGCCGATATCCGCGCCCGGCAGGAACTGCGGCTCCTGGGCCGACATGCCGTCCGCTTCCGCGAACGCAACGATCTGCTGTTCCAGAAGCGCGGCAGCCTGCCAGCGCACCTCAACGGCATGCGTTTTACCGCCTTCGACGCCGAGGATGCCGAGCTGGCAAGCAAGATCTACTACTCCGTCGGCGGCGGTTTCGTGCTGGACGAGAGCGCCGCGGATGAAGACCGCATCGTGCCGGACACCACGCCCCTCCCCTACCCGTTTCACAGTGCCGCCGAACTGCTCGATCATTGCCGCGCCGGTGGCATCAATATCAGCGACGTGATGCTGGAAAACGAGAAGATCTGGCGCTCCGAGCAGAATATCCGCGCCGGGCTGCTGGAAATCTGGGACGTGATGCAGGCCTGCGTGCAACGCGGCTGTCATCAGGAAGGCGTCATGCCCGGCGGGCTCAAGGTCCGCCGGCGGGCGGCGGAGCTGCACCGCAAGCTCTCGTCCCGACCGGAAGCGGCACTCAAGGATCCGCTCACCGTCCTGGACTGGGTGAACCTCTACGCCCTGGCGGTGAACGAGGAGAACGCCAGCGGCGGCCGCGTGGTCACCGCGCCGACCAACGGGGCAGCGGGAATCGTGCCGGCGGTGCTGCATTACTACGATCGCTTCACCCCGGGCGCCAGCGAAGACGGCATCGTCCGCTTCCTGCTCACCGCCGGCGCCATCGGCATCCTCTACAAGGAGAATGCCTCCATCTCCGGTGCCGAGGTGGGCTGCCAGGGCGAGGTGGGTGTTGCCTGCTCCATGGCTTCCGGAGCACTTGCGGAAGTCCTCGGCGGCACCCCGGAGCAGGTGGAGAACGCCGCCGAGATCGGTATGGAACACAACCTGGGGCTAACCTGCGACCCCATCGGCGGGCTGGTCCAGATTCCCTGCATCGAACGCAATGCCATGGGCTCGATCAAGGCCCTGAATGCGGCGCGCATGGCATTGGGCGGCGATGGGAGCCACGTCGTGTCCCTGGACAAGGTCATTCGGACCATGCGCCAGACCGGCGCCGACATGAAAACCAAGTACAAGGAAACCGCACGCGGAGGCCTCGCGGTGAACATCATAGAATGCTGAACGGATGGAACAACCATGACCGAAAACGCCAACAATGCCTCGATGGCACGCACGCCGCTGCACGCCCTGCACAAGGAACTGGGCGCCACCATGGTGCCCTTTGCCGGTTATGAAATGCCGGTACGCTTCGCCGCCGGCGTGCTCAGGGAGCATCTGCATACCCGCGAGCAGGCAGGCCTGTTCGATGTCTCGCACATGGGCCAGGTCCGGCTGCATGGAGCCGGGGCAGCGCTGGCGCTGGAAGCCCTGGTGCCGGGGGATATCCGCGGCCTGCGCCCTTTTCAGCAACGCTATACGGTGTTCACCAATGAACACGGCGGCATCCTCGACGATCTCATGGTCACCCATGCCGGCGATCATCTGTTCCTGGTCGTCAATGCCGCCTGCAAGGAACAGGACGTGGCGCATCTGCGCGCGCAGCTCGGCGACCTCTGCAACGTCGACGTTGTCGAAGACCGGGCGCTACTGGCACTCCAGGGGCCGGCGGCACACGCGGTCATGGCAGCGCTGGCGCCGGAGGCGGCGGAACTCACCTTCATGACCGCCGCCGAGGTGGACCTGTGCGGCGAGCGCTGTTTCGTCACCCGTTCCGGTTACACCGGCGAGGACGGCTTCGAGATTTCGGTACCGGCCGACAAGGCGGAGGCCCTGGCGCGCACGCTGCTCGCCCGCGATGAAGTTGCTCCCGTCGGCCTCGGCGCGCGTGACTCGCTTCGCCTCGAAGCGGGATTGTGCCTTTATGGGCACGACCTCGACACCACGACCACGCCGGTCGAGGCCAATCTGCGCTGGGTGGTCTCCAAACCCCGCCGGGCCGGTGGCGAGCGGGAAGGACACTACCCGGGCGCCGACGTCATCATGCGGCAGTTCGAGAGCGGCACGGAACGACTGCGCGCGGGCATCCGCCCCGAAGGGCGGGCGCCGGTACGTGAAGGCTGCGAGCTGGTCAACGACAACGGAGAAACGATCGGCCGGGTCACCAGCGGCACCTTCGGTCCGACCGCGGGGGCGCCGGTGGCCATGGCCTATATCGATACCCCGTACGCGGAGATCGGTACCGGACTCACGGCCATCGTTCGCGGCCGTGAAATTCCCGTATCCGTTTCCAGAATGCCGTTTGTACCCCAGCGTTATTACCGGGGCTAGGGAGACACTGCCCGGAAACCGCGTGCACTCCTAGTGGAACTGAAAGGCAAATTGCCCTTATCCTGTGCAATAATCGCCTCATAACCAGAACAAGCCTGATTGACTAGGGACAAGTCATGGACAGGTTGGTGACTGCGACCACCGCATTCAAGCGAGCCATCTTGCTGATGGCTCTGCTGCTTGCTGCCCCGCCTCTCACCGCCGCGGTCGACGACCTCAGATTCACCCGATTCTCCATCGACCAGGGCCTCTCCCATTCCTTCGTATGGTCAATCTCGCAGGACCGTCAGGGGTTCATGTGGTTCGGCACCGACATGGGCGGGCTGAACCGTTACGACGGACATGAGTTCAAGGTATATCAACGTGATACACGCCAGGCAGACAGCCTGACCTATGACTTCATCTGGACCCTGCATACCGACCGGAACGGTACCCTGTGGATAGGCACCAACGGCGGTGGGTTGAACCGATACAATCGGGAGACCGATACCTTTAGCAATTTCCGCCACGACCCCGGTAACCCCGCGAGTATTTCCAGTGACACGATAAAGGCCATTTACGAGGATGACAGCGGTGAGTTCTGGGTCGGAAGCGATGGCGGGTTGAGCCGATTCGACCGTCGGTCCGGCCGGTTCCTCAACTATCGCGAAAGCCCGGACGATCCCGACCATTCGGCAATCCCGGACCGCGTATCTTCCATTGTTGAAGACCCCGTAACAGGCCTGCTCTGGGTCTCCGAACTCGGAGGCGGCATCAGTCTCCTGGATCGCACTACCGGCCGTTTCACCCGCCTCTTGCATGATCCCGCAAACCCCGCCGGCCTGAGCAGCAACGAGATCTTTCACCTGTTCCGTGATCGCGACGGTCACATCTGGGTCTCCACCCGGAATGCCGGCATCAGCCGTTATGATCATGCGACCGACAGTTTCACCCACTTCCGGCATGATCCCACCGATCCCGCGACCATCAGCAGCAACGACATCTCAAGAGTCTATGAAGACAGCGCCGGGCGGCTGTGGATCGGCACCCTGAACGGGCTGGACCTCTTCGACCGCGACACGGGAACCGTTAGCCGCTACCACCATGACCCCGCCGATCCGGACAGCCTCGGCGACAACATGATCCGTGACATCTTCGAAGACAGCACCGGTGCCATCTGGGTCGGCACCACCAACGGCGGTGTCAGCCGTATCGGCGGCGAAGCGCCAAAGTTCACCACCTATCGGCACAGCCCCGCCAACCCGCAAAGCCTTAGCCATAATGCCGTGCTCGCCATCCACGCCGAACGCACCGGGGCCCTGTGGGTCGGCACCGCCGGCGGCGGCCTGAACCATTTTGACGGCAGTGCATTTACCCGTTACCTCCCCGCCCCCGGCGATCCCCGCAGCCTCAGCCACCAGGATGTACGGGCAGTGGCCGAAGCCCCCGGAGGAGACCTCTGGGTCGGAACCAACGGCGGCGGCCTGAATCGATTCGACGGGCAGGGATTCACGCACCACCGATTTGACCTCGGCAACCCGAACGGCATCAACGGCGATTTCATTGACACCCTGCTCGTCGACAGCGGCGGTGGACTCTGGATCGGCTTACATGGCGTCGGCCTCGACTATTTCGACGGCAACACCTTCACCCATTACACCCAGGATCCGGCGGATCCGAGGAGCCTGCCCACCAAGTACGCGATCGCTCTACAGGAAGACCGCGCCGGCACTATCTGGGTTGCCACTGTCAATGCGGGCATTGTCCGCTTCGACCGTTCCACCGGCACATTTACATCGTTTCTGCTCGACCCCGACCGCCCGGGCAGTGAAGCCGATAACCGGGTTCACGCCATGTATCTGGACGACAACAACGCCCTGTGGGCGGGCGCGGAACAGGGCCTGTTCCGGTTTGACTTGACCACCGAGACCTTTACCCATCACTACACCAGAAGCGATGGCTTACCCGCCAACGGCGTGGTGAGCATTCTGGAAGATGCGCAGGGCCGTTTATGGCTGGGCACCGCCAACGGCCTGTCACGGTTCGATCCAGTTGAACGCAGCTTCCGCACCTATGACAGAACCGACGGCCTGCAGAGCAATCAATTCTCCTGGCGGGCCCAGGCCAGGGCCGCCGACGGCAGACTGTATTTTGGCGGGGTCTACGGCCTGAGCGCCTTCTATCCCGACCGTCTGCAGGATAATCCTCATGTCCCGCCCATCGTGCTGACCGATTTCCTGCTCTTCAATCAACCGGTGAGGCCGGGGCGCAACGGGTCACCGCTGCAGACGATCATAGGGCTCACCGAACGCATCACACTCACCCACGATCAGTCCGTTTTCAGCATCAGGTTCGCCGCTCTGAACTATGCGGCGTCGGAGAAGAACCAGTATGCCTACATGCTGGAAGGCTTCGATTCAGACTGGATGCATACCAGCGCCGGCAATCGACTGGTGACCTATACCAACCTGAACGCGGGAGACTACGTCTTCCGCGTCAAGGGCTCCAACAACGATGGCATATGGAATGAGTCCGGCACCGCAACACTGATCACTATCACGCCACCCTGGTGGGAGACGCTGTGGTTCAGAAGCCTGGCCGGCGCTTTCGTGCTGGTGCTGATCTTCTCCGGAATTCACCTGCGGATCCGGAACATCGAGCGATACAGCCGGCAGCTCAAACAGCAGGTCGCCGAGCGCACGCGGGACCTGGAAATCGCCACGCGGGCGGCGGAAGTCGCGAATGCCGCAAAAAGCGAGTTTCTCGCCAATATGAGCCACGAACTGCGCACGCCCCTGAACGCCATTCTGGGCTTCAGCCGGCTTCTCAACCGGGAGGCGAACCTGCCCCCAAGGGCGCGCGAAGATCTCGGCATCATCCTGCGTAGCGGCGAGCATCTGCATACTCTGATCAATCAGGTGCTGGATCTTTCCAAGATCGAGGCAGGCCGGTCAGTGCGGGAGGTTACGCCCCTCGACCTTCACCAGCTGCTGGATATTCTCGAGGACATGTTCGCCGTCACCGCCCAGAGCAAGCAATTAAAGCTGACCTTTGAACGCGATGCCGACGTGCCTCGTTATATTCGGACAGATCATGTCAAATTGCAGCAGATACTGACGAACCTGCTGAGCAATGCGCTGAAGTTCACACCGCAGGGCAGCGTTACGCTGCACGTTGGCCGGCTTGGCGACGACGATGCCGCCGACACCGATCACTGCCGACTGCGCTTTACGGTCAGCGACACCGGTCCCGGCATCCCGGTCGAGGAGCAGCAGTTACTTTTCCACGCCTTCGTACAGGCCAAAGCTGGTCGCCAGACACAGGAAGGTACCGGGCTGGGCCTGGTTATCAGCCGACGGTTTGCACAACTGCTCGGCGGCGATCTGCAGTTGAGCAGTGAACCGGACCTGGGCACGGTGGTGCGGCTCGATCTGCCCGTGGACGTTGTCGGCGCCGACGCGGTGTCCGAATCAGCGCCGCCGAACGCGCGTCGCGTGGTGGCGCTGGCACCTGGCCAGCCTTCATACCGCATTCTGGTCGTGGACGACCGCCCGAACATGCGCCAGTTGCTGGTTCGACTGCTCGAACCGCTGGACTTTGAAGTCAGCGAGGCCAGCA
The DNA here is from genome assembly GCA_040877625.1 of Aquisalimonadaceae bacterium. Taxonomy (GTDB): domain Bacteria; phylum Pseudomonadota; class Gammaproteobacteria; order Nitrococcales; family Aquisalimonadaceae; genus Methylonatrum. The sequence continues at coordinate 87,743 of JBBDNK010000034.1, read as the reverse complement.
ACGGCAAGGAAGCGGTGGATGCCTGGCAGGCCTGGCATCCTCACCTGATCTGGATGGATCTGCGCATGCCGGTCATGGATGGCTGCGCCGCGACGCGAATGATCAAGAAAACACCCCACGGCCACACGACCAGGATCGTGGCATTGACCGCCAGCAGCTTCGAAGAGGACCGCGCCGAAATTCTGGCGGCGGGCTGCGACGATTTCCTGCGCAAACCATTTCGCGATGAAGACATTTTTGCTCTATTGCAGAAGCACCTGAATATCAGCTTCATCTACCAGGAGGAGCCGGACGACGCCGTTCCCGTCGTGGCCTCCACGGCAACCTGCCTGAACGCCCTGAGATTGCTACCCACCGAGGTGCGCGCCAGCCTGGACGATGCCCTGGCGCGGTTGGACTCGGGGGCAATCATGGAGATCATCAGCGTCATTCGGCGCCACAGCCCCGAACTTGCCGATCAACTCGCCGCATTTGCACGGGATTTCCAGTACTCGCGGATCTGGCGCCTGATCCAGCAGGTGGACGATCAACCCAGGCAGGAGCCCCGATCATGAGCAGCGATAGCGATGCCGACACGTCGAAAGGCAGAATACTGATCGTTGACGACACCCCCGCGAACCTGCTGCTGCTGATGAAGATGCTCACCAACGCAGGGTATCTGGTTCACCCGGTGGATGACGGCAGGCTGGCATTACGCTTCATCGAGCACACCCTCCCCGACCTGATCCTGCTGGATATCCTGATGCCCGACATGAACGGCTATGAGGTGTGCAGGGCGCTCAAGAACAATCCGCACAGCAGCGAGGTCCCGGTTATTTTTCTCAGTGCGGCGGGCGAGGTTCTCAACAAGATGGACGCCTTCGCGGTCGGCGGCATCGACTACATCGTCAAACCCTTTCATGCCGAGGAAGTGCTTGCCCGCATAAGGACGCACCTGTCGTTGCGGCAATTGCAGCAGCGCCTTGAAGAACGGGTCAAGGAGCGAACCGCGGAACTGGGCAGCGCCAATAGCAGACTGGAACAGATCAACAGCCGGTTGGCCACCGAGGTCAGCGAACGCAGGCGGGCGGAACAACATATCCGCTACCTGGCCCATCATGACCCCCTGACCGGGTTACCCAACCGCACCCTGCTGGAGGACCGGGTGGTACAGGCGATTGCGCAGGCCGAACGCAGCCATCAGTACATCGCCATGCTGTTCCTGGACCTGGATTTTTTCAAGCGGATCAACGACTCTCTCGGCCACCAGGTTGGCGATCGCGTGCTGCAGGCGGTGGCTATGCGTCTGCAGCAATGTGTACGCAAGGGCGACAGCATCGCCCGCCTGGGCGGTGACGAGTTTGCACTGGCCCTGCCTGCGTTGACCGACCATGAGGATGCGGCATTGGTTGCGGACAAGATACTGCAGATCATGAAGCAGCCCTTTGAAATAGACGGGCACGAACTGCACGTCAGCGGCAGCATCGGCATCAGCTTCTATCCCAGGGACGGCGCGGATGCGCAGGACCTACTGCGCACCGCCGACACCGCGATGTATTACGCCAAGGCGTGCAACCGCGGCAATTATCAGCACTTCACTCCCGCCCTCAACGCCACCATCGAACGCCGTCTGACCATGGAGAACCAGCTGCGGGAGGCGCTGGCCCGGGGCGAATTCACCCTTTACTACCAGCCGCAGGTGACCCTGGGAGACGGCCGCATACGCTCCGCCGAAGCACTGCTGCGCTGGTGCAAACCCGAAGCGGAACCCATCCCGTGTGAAGATTTTATCGCTGTGGCGGAGGATACCGGCCTCATCCTGGCGCTGGGGGAATGGGCACTCGAACAGGCCTGCGAGCAGCTCACGCGGTGGCACCAGGCCGGCCACGAGGATTTGGGGATTGCCGTCAATCTGTCCGCGCGACAGCTCTACCGACATGGTTTTCAGGACAGCGTGAAACGTATCCTGGAGGCCTCGGGGGTACCCGCCGGCATGCTGGAACTGGAGATAACGGAGAGCCTTCTGATACATCCCAGCAGCGATAACCTGAACACCCTGAAGCAACTCGACGAAATGGGTATCCAGCTCGCCATTGACGATTTCGGCGTCGGCTATTCAAGCCTGACCTATCTGCGGCGTTTTCCCATCCATACCGTCAAGATCGACCGTTCGTTCGTCTCCGGTATCGAGCAGGATCGCCACGATACAGCCATCGTGACCGGCATCCTGGCCATAGCCCGGAGCCTGGGGTTGAAGATCATTGCCGAAGGCGTGGAGACCGCAAAGCAGGCCCGATTCCTGAAGGATCATGGCTGTCCGGCAGCACAAGGATATTATTACAGCAAACCGATTCCGGCCGACCAGTTCGCCAGCCTGTTGCGCAATCAGACCGCGCTACCCTGGCGCAAGTCGCAACCCTGACGCCGGCGCACGGCCGTCCCTGGCCGCGTCGCACCGCTTAGATCTACGGGCCGGTTCGATCAGAACCGATAACGGGCGCCAAGCAGAACCTCGTCGAAATCACCCACGGCCAGTTCGCCACCGAGCGAGAACTGAGGCGCGAGCTCATACCAGGTGCTGGCGAACACCTGGACGAAGTTCCGATCGTCGAGACGCTCTACGCGCAAGCCGGCGGTGCTGTCCCAGCCACCCTCGAGCACAGCTTTTGCACCACCTTCGAGACGGAAACCGGCGTCATCGGCGTCCCCAAAATCATAAAGCACGTCGGCGGCACCGTAGAGATCGAAGAGTTGTTCGGTGGGAACGCGAAAGCCAACCCCCGCGGACAGCAGATCCCGGTCCACGGTCACGCGGGTGCGAGGGGGCGGTCCGACGCGCTCGCTGTAGCGGTGCGAAGACAACGCCGCGCGCACGAAAATAAGCTCGTCCAGGGCCAGCGAACCCCGGACCAGCACGCCGGTATCGCTGCCGCCGAAGCGCCCGGGTGGGTCGACGATGTCGAGTCCACCCTCGACATGGGTATAGCTCGGCGTCTGGGCCATGACCCCGATCGGCATCAATAACATCAGTGCTACCAGAGTCTTGCGCATCGTCATCTCCTGTCAAATCAGGCCGGAAAGTACTCCGGCTTCAGTAAAATTGTTCATGCTGCCAATTGCAGTGCAACCAAGGATGGGGCTCATGGAAGTGAATTTCCACCTGTTGCCAATTGACGATAGGCTGGTTGACCTGTCAGCCCGGCGCCCCCAGATTGGGCTGAGCGGCCCGATATCCATCATTACGGAACTGGAGCATCGTCGTCATGAGCGTCCGAACCCTCCGCCAGCAACACCCGGCCTACCGCGACGACATCGGCGATCTGATGACCAGCCGCCCGCTTCCAGGGCCGGCCGTCGATCAGGTGGATCCGTTCCTGTTTCTCAACCACCATGGGCCGCAGATCTATCCACCCGGCAATCACGGGCTGCCCTTCGCGCCGCATCCGCATCGGGGCTTCGAGACCGTCACCTTCATCCTTGACGGCGATCTTGCGCATCGGGATTCCGGCGGTCACGAGAGCATCATCTCGGGCGGCGGCGTGCAGTGGATGACGGCCGGCAGCGGTGTGGTGCACTCGGAACTTTCTCCCGAGCAGTTCAAACGGCAAGGCGGGCCGCTCGAGATCCTGCAATTGTGGGTGAACCTGCCCTCCAGACTGAAAATGACCGAGCCCGCCTACACCGGCCTGCAGAAGCAGGACATCCCGTCATTCACCACCGACGACGACCGGGTAACCGTCAACCTCATCTCCGGCAGTTGGGACGGACATGCCGGCCCCATCAAGTCGCTCATCGATGTGCACATGATGACGGTGCACTTCGCGCCCGGCGGCCATGTGGAATTTACCGTCGAACCGGGTCGCAACGTGTTTCTCTACATCGTGCGCGGCGCGGTTGCCGTGGCCGGCGAGACGGCCGAGTCCTTCAACCTGGTGGAGCTCAACGATGACGGCGACACGGTGGAGCTGGAGGCCCTGGACGATGCCGTGGTGCTGTTCGGGCACGCGCAGCCGCTGGGCGAGCCGGTGGTCGCGCATGGACCGTTCGTGATGAACACCCGCGAGGAGATCATGCAGGCCATCAGCGATTACCAGGCCGGCAAGCTTGGCGGCCTTGGCGCCTGAACGGGAGACGCCCCGGCACGCCTAGGTGTGGAGTCTCAACAGGGTTACCCGGCATTGGCGTAAAGCGCCGAGGGATGCCGCGCCAGACCAAGACCGATGAGGCCGCGTTCACCCTGCGCATCGAGCGCGGCGAGACAGACACCGGGCAGGGTTGAGGCCGTTACGCGCGCTGCGTTGACACCCACCGGGCGATTCAGCACCGGATGGGTTACGCTCAGTAGGGTTTCCGAAACCCGATTCATGGCCTCGACAAGCGCTGGATCGAGAATGGCGGCGTGCTCGGGCGCCGCATCCAGGGCCAGCGCGCCAAACCCGACGGCATCGATCACCGCGCTGTCGCCGATCGCCGCCAGCCGTGGCCGCGATGCCAGCTCCGGCGACATCGGCGGGCCTTCCGGTACTTCCGCCGGCGCGCTCAGCCACTGCCCGGGTGCGCTGGCGAGCTGGATGCCGAAATCCATGCCGTTGCCGCCCGCCGCGATCAGCAGTTGCCCCTCCTGCCGCCTACCGGCCGCCGCCATCATGCATCGGCAGGCCGCCATCCACGGATTCAGAAATCCGTGTGTGTTGCCAGCGAGAAAATCCGTGACTTCGCTGGAATACCCATGCCCCCGCAAGCGCTCGGCAAGCAGCATGGATCCTACACCGACTCGCGCATGCAGTTCGTCGCCCCGGTTCAGTCCCTGCAGAGCCAGCTCCAGTAGATCAACGGCTGCAAATTTCGCTGCCGCGATCGCCGGGCCGATTACGCGGTGCACGAACGCAAGCCGCTCGACCACCTCGGCATTCAGGCAACCGAATCGTTGCGCCGGACCGGCACCCTCGTTCAACGGCGAATACGCAACCAGGGACGCATCCTCGACATCGGCGACCGCGTGCAACCACATGGAGGGTGACACCACCGCCGCGAGCGGCGTCACCACGTCAAGGTCCTGGGCAGGGCGCAGCCGGACCTCGCCAGAGACAATCAGCCGGCGAGCCTCTGCCGGGTCGGCAGCCTCGCCCTCGAACAGCAGGGCCGCGCAGGCCGCATTGAGCAGTGGCTGGGTCAACGCGGAGGGGGTCCGAACCGGTGGCCCGGCGTGCAGGAGCTGCCGGCGCCCGAGGCCGAGCAATGCATCGGCACGCCCGGTGGCGTGCCATATCGGCCGCACGTCGGCCATGCGGGTCGCGGCACGCAGCGTAGACGCTTCATCGGCTCTGAACCCGGAACCCGTGGTATTCATGCGTTCACTCCTGAAAGCCGGCCGTAAATACGTTGGCCTGGTAAATGCATACTACAGAACCGGCACAATCAGTTCAGCAGGCATCCCGGATGTCACACATGCGCAAAACCGGTAACAGACCGGGAAACTGAGCAGGAGAGACACTTCATGATGTCACCACGCTACGACGTCATTCTTCGGGGCGGTCGTGTTGTCGATCCAGCGAGCGGTCACGACGGCATCGCCGACCTCGGTATCCGCAGCGGCAAGATTGCAGCGTTGGAGCCGCGGATACCAGCGGAAGCCGGGCGCGAGGTCATCGACGCCAGGGGCAAGCTTGTGACTGCCGGCCTGATCGATACCCACGCGCATGTGTTCGAACATGTGACCGGACGCTTCGGTCTGAATGCCGATGTCTGCGGTGTACGCTCAGGCGTCTCGACCCTGGTTGATCAGGGCGGCCCCAGCCTCATGACATTGCCGGCGTTCCGGCATTTCATCGCCGAACGCTCCGACAGCCGGGTACTCTGCTTCCTGTCGGCCTACCTCGTTGGCGGCCTGGAGGGCCATTATTATCCGCAGCTATACAGCCCTGAACATGTCGATGTGGAACGCACCATTCGCGTCGGGCTGGAAAACCGCGACATGGTCAAGGGCATCAAGGCGCATGCGGAAGTCGGCGGCAAATCACGGTGGGGAATGGACGTCATCAGGAAGGCGCGCGATATCGCGCGCGGCATCGGCGTGCCGCTGTATATCCACCTCGGTCAGCTCTGGCCTGAAAAGGAAAAAGGCATTGTCGACCCGGATACGGTGATCGAGGAACTGGTGCCGATCATGGCAGCCGGCGATATCCTCGCCCACCCTTTCACGCGCCACCCCGGCGGTTTCATTTCCACCAGGACGGGTGAGCTGCACCCCATCATCAAAGTGGCGTTGGAGCGCGGGCTGCGCGTCGATGTCGGACACGGCTCGCATTTCAGCTTCGACATGGCGCGCCGGGTCATGGCGGCGGGAATTGAGCCCTACACCCTGGGCGCGGACATGCACGGCTACAACACCCATGTCGGGGCACCGGGAACGGATTCGAAGGAAGACAATCCCTTTTACGGCAAGACGCGGTTCTGCCTCACCCACGCCATGACCGAGTTGCGTGCACTGGGCATGTCCCTGCGCGACGTTATCGCAACCGTCACCAGCAACCCGGCGGATATGCTCGGGATGAAAGACGAGATCGGCAGCCTCACGGTCGGCCGCGTTGCCGACATCGCAGTGCTCAATCACCTCCACGGGCGTTTCGAGCTGCGTGACAACAGCGGTGACACGGAAACCGCCTCCGAGGCGTTCACGCCCGCGTTTTCCCTGCGTGCCGGCAAACACATTGCGGTGGACAGCCCGGTGGTGGTGGAACCCGGCACCGCCGCTGGCCAGGGGGCATAAAATGCAACTTGACAGCGGCTTTGTACCGTTCGATCCGGTGCATCTGACGCCGACCGGCGCAGGCGTGCTGAACGGAACCCGCTTCGCCAGCAAGGACATCATCGATATCGCCGGCCGCGTCACCGGTAACGGCCACCCGCTATGGCGGCGCACCCACGGCCCCGCCGCGCGTAGCGCCACTTGCGTGGAGCGCCTGCTGGCGGCCGGCGGCGAACTTGTCGGCAAGACCCACACGGACGAGTTTGCCTACAGCCTGGCAGGGCAGAACGTCCATTACGGCACGCCCCCGAACCCCGCCGCCCCCGGCCGAATTCCCGGCGGCTCCTCCAGTGGCTCGGCATCCGTGGTCGCGGCCGGGCTGGTGGATTTCGCACTCGGCACCGACACCGGCGGCTCGATTCGCATCCCGGCCAGTTACTGCGGCCTCTACGGCCTGCGCCCCACCCACGGCACCGTGGACAACGCCGGTGTCACGCCGCTTGCGGAGCGCTTCGACACCGTCGGCTGGCTTGCCCGGGACCCGGGCGTCATGCAAGCGGTAGGACAGGTGCTGCTGCCGCAGAGCCAGCGTCCGCCGCTGCGGCGATTGCGGCTGATCACCGCAGCGATGGACGCGACCGAAGAGCGGATTTCCCGGCAGGTTCGCGAACTGATCAAGGATATGCCGCTGACCCATGCCACGGAGGTCACGTTTGGCCCGCCGGATGCGTTCGCCAATGCCTTCCGGACCGTACAGGGATTTCAGGCCTGGGCGCATTTCGGACCCTGGATAAAGGCCAACCGGCCAGATTTCGGCCCAGGTGTCAGAGAGCGTTTCGCCGCTGCCGAGAAGGTAACGGTGCATGAGGCCAAGGCCGCCTTTGAGGCGTGCGGACGCCTGCAAGGCCTGGTGCGAGCGCCGATCGGGGACGACACCGTACTGTGCCTTCCAACCGCGCCGGTGGCGGCTCCCTCGGTTAACGCGAGCCCCGCCGACGTGGACGACGTCCGCTTCAGGACCCTGTGCATGACGGCAATCGCCGGCATCGGCGGGCTGCCCCAGTTAAGCCTGCCCTTGCTCCGGGGCGACGGCGGCCCTATCGGGCTGTCGCTGATCGGCCCGCCAGGCAGCGACCTGCAACTGCTGGAACTGGCTGTGACACTCGCCGGAACCAGCCCGCCCACCAGCTAAGCACATGCATCGGCGCCGGCCGACCGTCGGCGCCCGTCAGCAGAGATTTCGGACTGATCGATTTCAACGAGGCCCCACCATGCTGAATACCAAGCGCGCCCTCGGCGGCATTTTCGTTGCCCCTCACCACCTGGCCGCCCAGGCCGGCCGCGATGTTCTGCGTGAAGGCGGCAACGCCGCCGCGGGGGGGGGGGG
>JBBDNK010000034.1:0-79619 GCA_040877625.1 Aquisalimonadaceae bacterium | reverse complement strand
CGCCCCCGAGGCGATGTCGGCGGCCGCCGCCGCCATCGCCGTCGTCTATCCGCACATGAATTCCATCGGCGGCGACGGGTTCTGGCTGTTGAGCAGGCCGGGTGAGCCGGTGCAGGCGATTGAGGCCTGCGGCCCGGCGGCCCGGGCAGCGGATACCGCGTTCTACCGCGGCCGCGGTCATGACGCGATCCCCAGCCGCGGGCCGCTCGCCGCATTGACCGTCGCCGGCACGGTAGGCGGCTGGTCCAAAGCGCTGGAGATCGCCCGGCACTGGGGCGGCAGGCTGCCGCTGTCGCGGCTGCTGGAGGATGCGCAGCGTCATGCCCGCGACGGCATCGTCATCACCCCAAGCCAACAGCGCCTCACCAGGGAGAAACTCCACGAGCTACAGGATGTACCCGGTTTCGCCGATAGTTTACTGATCGAGGGCCGCGCTCCGGTCGAGCAGGAGATTCTGCGCCAGCCACGGCTCGCCGACACGCTGGCGCGCATGGCATCAGCCGGGCTGGATGATTTCTACCGCGGCGAACTCGCCACCGCCGTGGCCGAGGACCTGGGGCGCCTGGGCAGCCCGGTCGGTCGGGAGGATCTCGCTGCTTATCGGGCCTGCCTTCGGGAGCCGCTGTCGGTGCGGCTACGCGGAAGCACGGTCTACAATCAGCCACCACCCACTCAGGGCATGGCGTCGTTGATGATTCTGGGAATTTTCGAACGCCTGGGAATCGAACGGGCCGAAGGCTTCGACCATCTGCACGGCCTGGTGGAAGCCACCAAGCAGGCCTTCCTGGTACGCGACCGGTATTGCACCGATCCCGCCTACATGACAGAGGATCCGCGCCGCTTCCTGCGCCCCGAGGCCCTGCAGGCCCATGCCGACGCGGTGGATCCCGAACAGGCCCTGCCCTGGCCCCGGCCCGCCTTGCCGGGCGACACCGTCTGGATGGGCTGCATTGATCGGGAAGGCCGCACCGCCAGTTTCATCCAGAGCATCTACTGGGAATTCGGCGCCGGCATCGTACTACCGGCAACCGGCGTGCTATGGCAGAACCGGGGGATCAGCTTCTCGCTGGAAGCGGGTGCCCTGCAGACGCTCAGGCCCGGCCGCAAACCCTTCCACACCCTCAACCCGGCCATGGCACGTTTCGATGACGGCCGGGTCATGGTCTACGGCACCATGGGGGGCGAGGGACAACCGCAGACGCAATCGGCGTTGTTCAGCCGCTACGCGCTGTTCAATCAGCCGCTGCAAAGCGCAGTTACCGCACCCCGCTGGCTACTCGGACGCACCTGGGGAGAGCAGAGCACCAGCCTGAAGCTGGAATCGCGTTTCGATCCCGCTCTGGTGGCTCGGCTGCGCGCCGCCGGTCACCAGGTTGAGGTGCTGCCGGACGCCTTCAGCGACACCATGGGACATGCCGGGGCGGTGGTGCTTCATCCCGACGGCGTTATCGAAGGTGCAAGCGATCCGCGCAGCGACGGCCTGGTGGCCAGCTTTTAACAGACCCCTGATACATTGGCGTGCAATGCACTGTATTAGTGCGTTGCACCATGCCTCTCGCACCAATACTGCACACCAACCCCGGCGTGCTATCTCCCCTCGCCGAACCTGCACAAATGGATAGCGTTGCTCCGGCCAATTAGCATGGTTCAGCGGTGCTTCCGACGCCATGGCATGGACCTTGCGTAGGCAGGTATGACAGACCACGCCCAGGACCACGGATCAGCGCACCGATCGCGAAGCCGCACCGGCATTGATCAGATGTCCTGGGCACCATGCCATTTGGGGGGTACTCATGGACCGTCGGAAATTTCTGAAGAACAGCGCAATCATGGCCGGGGCCACCGGAGCCTTGCCGCTTTTCAAGTTCCTGCCGGCGCATGCCGCGGGACCCAGCGGCACGCTGGTGGTCTGTGTAGGATCGGGCCCCAATAGCATGGACATTCACCGGTCCGGGACCAACCGCGCAAGCTACTCGGTCTCCGTGAACCTTTACGACCGCCTGGTCACCCACGGGCGCCGGGAGATGCCCGATGGCACCTTCGCCTATGATCACGAAGTGCTGGAGCCGGAACTGGCCGAGTCATGGACGGTTGCCGACGACGGCATGTCCGTGGACTTCATGCTGCGCAAGAACGCCACCTTCTGGGACGGCAAGCCCGTAACCGCGAAGGATGTGAAGTGGTCGTTCGACCGCGCCGTCTCGATCGGCGGCTTCCCCACGGTGCAGATGAAGGCCGGCTCGCTGGAAAAGCCGGAGCAGTTCGAAGTCGTGGACGATCACACCTTCCGGATCAAGTTCCTGCGCAAGAGCAAGCTCACCCTGCCGGATCTTGCCGTGCCCGTGCCCATCGTCATCAACTCCGAGGTGGCCAGGCAGCATGTCACCGAAAGCGACCCCTGGGCCACGGAGTACCTGCATCGTACCCCGGCCGGCGGTGGCGCCTTCAAGCTCGGCGGATGGAAATCGGGCGAACAGACCATCTATGAGCGCTTCGACGACTGGAAGAGTGGCCCTCTGCCGGAACTCAAACGGGTGGTCATCCGCGAGGTACCGTCGGCATCCACCCGCCGGGCGCTGGTCGAGCGTGGCGACGTGGACATCTCGCTGGACCTGCCGCCGCGGGACGCCGCCGACATGGCCAGGGATGGCAAGGTGAAAATCGCCGGCGTGCCGATCGAGAACACCCTGCACGGCATCGGGCTGAACCTGGACTTCGAGCCGTTCAAGGACAAGCGTGTCCGCCAGGCCATTGCCTACGCGGTACCCTACCGGAAGATCTACGAGGCGGCCGCCTACGAGCGCGGCCTGCCCATGTATGGCGCGGACTCCGTCTCGCCCGCCGAGGCGGTCTGGCCGCAGCCGTTTCCCTACGACACGGATTACGACCGCGCCCGGGAACTGCTCGCCGAGGCCGGTTACGCAGACGGCTTCGAGGTACCCATTTCCATGAGCCTCGGCCTGGCGCAGTGGATGGAGCCCACGTCGCTGCTGCTGCAGGAGGGCCTGGAGCGCGTCGGCATTACCACCAGCATCGACAAGATCCCCGGCGCCAACTGGCGCACCAAGGCGTTGGTGGAGAAGGAGTTGCCGTTGCACCTGGTCAACTTCGGCGGCTGGCTCAACTACCCCGAGTACTACTTCTTCTGGGCCTACGTGCACGGCCATTTGTTCAACTCGATGAACTACAAGAACGAGGACATCGAGCGCCTGGTGGAAGAAACCATGCACATGGCCATGGATAATCCGGCCCGCGAGGCCAAGATCAAGGAAATGATCGCCATCGCCATGGACGAGGTGCCCATGATCCCGCTGTGGCAACCCAGCCTTGACGTGGCCATGCAGCCCGCCGTCGAAGGCTATGAGCACTGGTTCCACCGTCAGCTGGATTGCCGCCCCCTGCGCAAGACCTGAAGGTAGCTATCCATGAGATCATCCTGGCTGATAACAGTCGGGCAACGCCTGCTTGAGGCGTTGCCCACCCTCGTGGGCATCATCGTGGTGACGTTCGTGCTGACGCGATCGTTACCCGGTGATCCCGCCGTCTATTTCGCGGGTCCGGCGGCGGACGCACAGTCCATCGCCGAGACACGGACGTCCATGGGGCTGGATCAACCGTTGCCGGTGCAGTTCGGCCGCTATGTGCAGAACCTGGCGAAGGGCGACTGGGGCGTCTCCCACAATACCGGCAGGCCGGTGGTGGAAGAACTGGGGCGCCGGCTGCCGGCGTCGCTGGAGCTGACCCTGTTGGGGCTGCTGCTGTCCATGGTGGTCGCCATTCCGCTGGGTGTATTGGCCGCCACCCGGCCCAACAGCCTGGTCGATCACGCCTGCCGGGTGGTGGTCACCGCCGGTGTCTCCATGCCGGTGTTCTTCACCGGGCTGCTGCTGGTCTACGTTTTCTACTATTTGCTCGGTTGGGCGCCCTCGCCGCTGGGCCGGCTTTCCTTCATGTACATAGAGCCGGAGAGCGTGACCGGCCTGTACCTGATCGACAGTCTCATCGCCGGAGATTTCGAGGTATTCATGGCCAGTGCGCGGCAGATTGCCCTGCCGGCCATCACGCTCGGCATCTTCGCCATGGCGCCCATTGCACGAATGACCCGGGCAGCCATGATCGGCGTGTTGGCCAGCGACTACATTCGTACCGCGCGGGCCAGCGGCCTGGCGCCGAGCACGGTGCTGTTCACCTACGCGCTGCGCAACGCCATGCTGCCGGTGCTCACCACCCTCGGCATGGTGTTCTCGTTTCTGCTAGGCGCCAATGTGCTTGTCGAGAAAGTGTTCTCCTGGCCGGGCATCGGCTCCTTCGCGGTGGACGCGCTGGTGGCCTCGGACTACGCCGCGGTGCAGGGCTTTGTGCTCTCCATGGCGCTGCTGTTCGTCTCCCTCAACCTGGCCATTGATCTGCTCTATACGCTGATCGACCCACGCATGGGGGGCAAGGAATGATCTCCGCGGCGACCCTTCGACATACGCGCTACGTGCTCGGCGAAAACCCGCTGACCGTGGTGGCGTTCAGCCTGTTCCTGCTCATGGTGGTGCTGGCGTTGTTCGGCCCCTTCATCGTCCCCTACGATCCGCTGGCGAGCAGTGCCTCGCGGCTTCAGCCGCCATCGTGGGCGCACTGGTTCGGCACCGATCACCTGGGTCGGGATGTGCTCAGCCGGGTCATCATCGCCACCCGGCTGGACCTGCTGATCGCGGTGTCCGCGGTTGCCCTGTCCTTCATTGCGGGCAGCGTGATCGGATGTCTGGCGGGGTTCTACGGCGGCTGGACCGACCGCGTGATCAGCCGCTGCGTGGACACGGTGATGGCGTTCCCGCTGTTCGTGCTGGCCATGGGCATCGTGGCCGTCCTCGGCAACAGCGTGGCGAACGTGATCTACGCCACCGCCATCATCAATCTACCCTTTTACGCCCGGGTGGCGCGGGCCGAGATCAGCGTGCGCCGCAGCGCGGGCTTCGCCGCCGCCGCCAAGGTCGCCGGCAACTCGGACCTCCGCGTGCTCGCCCTCCACCTCTACCCGAATATCCTGCCGCAGATGATGGTGCAGCTTTCGCTCAACATGGGCTGGGCCATCCTCAATGCCGCCGGCCTGTCGTTCATCGGGCTCGGCGTCAGACCGCCCACCCCCGAGTGGGGGATCATGGTCGCGGAAGGCGCGGAGTACATCGTCTCCGGCGAGTGGTGGCTGGTGCTGTTCCCGGGCGCGGCGCTGATGCTGGCGGTGTTCTGCTTCAACCTGATGGGGGACGGCCTGCGCGACCTCATCGACCCGCGGAGGCGCACATGAAACAGCCGCTGCTCAAAGTGGACGACCTGACCCTGGAGTTCCAGACCCGCGCCGGCGTAGTCAAGGTGCTGGACCGGCTCAGCCTGTCCCTGCACAAGGGCGAGACCCTGGCCGTGGTCGGCGAAAGCGGGTCGGGGAAGTCCGTGGCCGCGTTCAGCATCATGGGCATACTCGACCCCGCCGCGCGCATCCGGGATGGACGGGTCAGCTTCGACGGCATGGACCTGATGAACGCCTCGCGGAGCGAAATGGATGCGGTGCGCGGGCGCGAAATGGCCATGATCTTCCAGAATCCGGCCACCGCGCTGAACCCGATCCGCCGCGTCGGACACCAGCTCGAGGACGTGCTTCGCCGTCACGGCCCGGTGACCCGGCACGACGCGCGGCGCCGGGCCGTCGAGGCGCTGGCGCAGGTGCGAATCCCCGACCCGGAACACCGCTATCACGCCTACCCCTTTGAACTCTCCGGGGGCCTTTGCCAGCGGGTAATGATCGCCATGGCACTGTGCTGCCGGCCGCGGCTGCTGATTGCCGACGAGCCCACGACCGGCCTCGACGTCACCACACAGGCGGCCATCATGGACCTGATCAGGGATCTGGGGCGCGACAACGCCATGGCCACCCTGTTGATCACGCACGACCTGGCGCTGGCTGCACAATACGCCAACCGCATCATGGTGATGCACGCCGGCCAGGTCGTGGAGGTCGCGGCCACCGAGACGCTGTTCAGTGCCCCCGCGCACCCTTACACCGCCGGACTGATGGGCGCGACGCCCAACAGCGCCCGCAGCCTGGATGACCTCCAGGCCATACCCGGCGGCATCCCCGACCTCAAGGGCACGCTGCCTCCATGCAGGTTCGCGGACCGCTGTGAACGCCGCCGCCCGACCTGCGACGAGCCGAACCTGGCCCTGGAGCCGATTCCCCATGGCAACAATCACTGGGTTGCCTGCCGGAGGCCGCTATGAAACCACTGCTGGAAGTGAAAAATCTGCGCAAGCACTACCCCGTCTCCCTGGGCGAGCCGCGCTGGCTGACCGAACTGCGGGCCTGGGCCAATCACGCCACCGCGCATATCCACAAGCTTCACGCTGTGGATGATGTCAGCTTTACCATCGGCGCCGGTGAAAGCGTCGGCCTGGTAGGCGAATCCGGCTGCGGAAAATCAACGCTGGTCAGCCTGATTACCCGTCTGATCGAGCCTACCGGCGGCCAGATCCTGTTCGAGGGCAAGGATATCGGCACCATTCCGGTCCGGAAATTTATCCACGACCCTCTGCGCGGCGCCATCCAGGTCGTGTTTCAGGATCCGCACGACAGTCTGAACCCGCGCTTTACCGCCTTTGACAGCATCGCCGAACCCCTGCACCGGCTGACGACGGTACAAGGCGACGCGCTCGACCGCCGGGTAACGGAACTCGCAAGCCAGGTCGGGCTTGCGCCCGAGCTGCTGGGCCGCCTGCCCCATCAGCTCTCCGGCGGCCAGAAGGCGCGGGTCAATATCGCGCGTGCCCTGGCCAGCGATCCGAAACTGCTGGTACTCGACGAGCCCACGTCTGCCCTGGATGTGTCGGTACAGGCGGTGATCCTGCAACTGCTGGACGATCTTCGGCGCCGGCACGGCATCAGCTACCTGTTCGTCTCCCATGACCTGAACGTGGTGCGCCTGCTCTGCGACCGCGTGATCGTCATGTACCTGGGGCAGATCGCGGAGTCCGGGCCGGCAGCGGAAGTCTTCGACAACCCCGCTCACCCCTATACGCAGGCGCTGATCTCTTCAATACCCAGGCCTGCATCGGATAGCGGGCCAGATCGCATCCGCCTGACCGGTGAGCCGCGCAGCCCGGTGGACCCGAACCCGAATGCCTGCCTTTTCCACGGCCGCTGCCCCCGCGGCGAGGACCGCTGCGGCCAGGTGCAACCGAAACTGCACCGGGTCGGTGACGGCCACCAGGCAGCCTGCCATTTCGCCGATACGTCAGTACAAACGCGCTCGGACCTTACTCACGCCTGATACGGGTTCGCAGCGTGTGGCTTTCGCCCGCCGCCAGCAGGCGCGCATCCGGTCCCGCATTGGCGGCCTCAATGCAGACCATGGTGCGATAACCGTCCGGCGGAAAGTGGCTGAGGGAGGCGGATTTCGCCTTGCCGGGATTCCACACCACCAGTGACCGGCTGCCCTCGCGGCTGACGATGATGGGTGCGGCGGTATCGTCGGTGAGTTGGACGGGCCCGGCATGGCCGTGGTAAATGCGGTCCACTTCGGGGCCGAACGCCACCGAGCCCACCTGCACGTTGTCCGCACTGCCGATGACCTTGTCGATGTACATGCAGCCGTCCAGACCTTGCAGCCGCGCTGGCTCAATGTCCCCCACCGGCAGATAGGCATGCAGTGCCTGGCTGAGCACCTGTGGCTGATCGCCCGTATTGGTGGTGGTCAGGGCGATGGACAGGTGCCGTCCAAGAACGAACTCCACGCCGAGCTGCCAGTTGCCCTCGGGCAGATGCCTGGCGATCTCGGCCGGAGGCAGGCTCAGCCGCAGTCGCACCTGGTCGGGGTCGGTCTGCACGTCATCAAGCTGCCAGCGGCTGGTCCGCGCAATGCCGTGAGCCGGGCCGGGCCGATCACCGCCAAACCAGGGCCAGCACAGCGGTACGCCGCCCCGTAACGGTTTGCCCGGCAACGCCGGTTCGGTCGGGCTCATCCACAGCAACGGGGGCTGACCGCTGGGCGTGCAGGCGGCCAGGTGCGCGCCTTCCAGCGCGATACGGGCCTCGACGGCGGGATGCCGTACATGAATGAAGTCGCGACCATGGGCGTTGCAGGCGAGACTGATGCCGGCCGCGAGCGCGGCCTTGTCTGCGGTCATGTGCTGTTGTTGTCCTCGTGCCCGTACGCGGCGATTGATGACGCCGCCGAAAAACACCGGAGGGTTCAGCCCGGGAACGCTCTCCTGCGCGCGGTATAGTGATCGACAAAGCGTTGCAGGCGATTGTGGTCGTAAGCCTGAAGCCCGCCCAGCACCACCCTTTTCGAACCCGAACCGATAACCTGACCATCCTCGATCAGATGAAAGCGCAGGATCTCCTCACCGCGTTTACCGATGATCTCCAGGCTGGCATCGATCAGTTCCATGACGACGTTGCTGCTGGCCGGTCGGTGCAGGTCGAAGGCCATGCTGTCATAGATCACCAGCGGTCGGTCCGGATTGAACATGATGCCTTTATGCACCATCAGCGGCTCCAGAAAGTCCGGGAAATTCCGTCCGGAAAAGGCCGCGTATCTGCGGACGAAGGCTTCAACGACGGCTGGATCCCGGGTGGTCTCGCCATGCCTGTCCACCCGCAGGTAGAGCTTCCCGGCCTGGTCGGTAATGTCGATGCGGGCGTCGTCGGATTCCGGAAAGCGTAGCGACACATGACTGCCCACCATCTCCCTGAAGCTGAACGCCATGCGCCGCGAAAGCCCATAATAGCCCAGCACCAGCGCGAACAGCAGATCACCCGGCACACAGAAACGCTTGGCACCGGCATCATGGATGGGGTTGAAATCCTGGGCGACCTCCTTGGCGAACCGGCTGCCCTGGTCCGCGGAAATGCGTACCGTACCGCTGGCGGCCGTATGGAAGCGTTCAAGAGTTATCGCCATAACGAACCTCAATGCCGGTGATCGCGATTTCAGTCCGCCTGATCTTCCACAGCTTCGCCGGTATCCTGCATGTCCTCGCCGGCGCCCTCCATGGTATTGCAGCCGACAGCGGCCACGACGGCCATGCCAATAATCGCCGACAGCAGGAATTTTGCTAGTAGTTTGGTCATCACGAGTGCTCCATTCGTTGATCACGGCGTGCTTTCCGCACGCCGTTCGCGTCCATGCCACGGCACTGAGTATGGTTTCCGTTCGGCGTCGCGTCCAATCACCCTGCTTAAGATCGCCTGTACCGCATCACCGGGAACAGATCCACCCACCCTGTCCAGCCATCAGTGTCCACCGGCCGGCGACGCGCCGGCGGGCAGGTAGGCGACGTGCCGTCGCAGCAATTGCGCATGTACCTGCCACTGTGCCGGGGCCTGCAATTGCTCCAGGAAGCGCACCTCACCGTTAAGCAGAATGGCCTCCGGCACGCCATCTCGGTAGAGCAGGCGATTACCCGGCACCGCCGGCAGCCTGGAGCCGGGGGTAAGAATACCGAGCAGGTTGAGCGGGTCGGCCGCTGATACCGCCACCCGCGTGCCGTCAGGTATCCGCGTGCGCACCGCTTTGAGGGCGCCCACCGCCTCCGGCAACGCGAACTGCTCCCCCGAGAACTGCTGCACGAAACGGCCGCCGCGGATTTCGCCCCGCGCTTCCAGGCGACGGTAGACATACAGCAGCTCCCGCCACGGCGGTAATGCCTGCTCGCGCTCCAGCACCCGGCGGAAGACAACGCCATAGCGCTGTAACAGGACCCAGGCGATGTGCTCGAGACTGTCCATGTCGGTCTGGATCCGCCTGCTTGCGGGCTTCTGCTCGTCATTTACCGTCGCTGCCGTGGCCAACCGCACCCAGCGACCCGCGGCATCCACGCCGGGCGCGCTCCGGCGACGTCGGCGCCGACCGGCGGGAGCGAATGAGGGACGCTTGTGGGCGGGCGCGATCAAGGCGCGCAGGCCGTTGAAGGTGTCCGAGGTAACCAGCCCGCAAGCCGCCAGTTCTCCCAGTGCCTCCTCCACCTGGGTGCGAAGCATGCCGGCGGCGCCGACCAGATCGGCAAAGAACATGGCGCCGCCGGATTGCAGTGCTTCAAGTACCCGACCTGCACCGCCGGAGAGGCTGATCGCGGACGGATCCGGCCCCGGCGCCGCGGCACGCCAATGCGCCAGAGCGCTTCGTTCCACAAACGCGATGGGTGTATGGCGCAACGGCGCCGGCCTGCGCTGGCCGACGTCCGTCGCGGCACGGGGCGAAATCAGCCGCAACCAGGCAAAACGGCCGCTGGCGAGGAGTTGATCGAGCAGATGCGGCGCGTAGTCGGCGGTACGCGCCGGCAGCACGTCCTCCTCCCAGGCGGCGGCGGCCACCGGGAAGCCTTCCAGCCGATCAAGCGCGGCGGCGAGCGCATCCACGCCCTCGGGGCGCTCGTTCAGCCCATGCCACTCGATCAGGAAGCGCAGATAATTCTGCACACTGACGGGCTCGATCTCGGCACGGCGCCGGTCTATCGCGTAACGGTGCATCCGCGCCAGCAGGCGCCGTTCACACCACTCGATCTCATCCGCCTTGCCGATGAACCGCCCCTGGACAATGAACCCTTCGGTCTCCAGCCGCGCCAGTGCAATCCGCACGGTGTCGAGCGAGGCGCCCAGCGGCGCGGCCAGCGCCGAGGGTGTCATGGGGCCCAGGCCTTCAAGCCTGGAGCGCAATAATTCCACCAGAGCCTCGTCGGCATCGACCGGCGGGTGCCCGAGCGCGTCGATGGGCGGCCGCAATGCGGCCCGCGGATACAGTTGGCGCAACTCCGCCAGCCGTTCCGCGGCGATCCAGACACGCGCGCCATCGGGGATTGTTACCACCGTCGCGCGGCGCTCTGCGGCCAGCGCCTCAAACAGCCTTTGCCACTGCTCACCCTCCGCCTCGGTCAGATACCCGAACAGCACCAGGGCGTCGTGAAGCTCGTCCGCATCGCGGGGATCCGGCCACACCTCGGCGCACACCCGGCGGATCACCTCGGGGTCGTAGCGGGATGTGGCCGCCGCTTCGTCCAGATCCAGCCGCGCGCCGGTTCGCACGCTCAGAGTGCGCCGCTCCTCCTGCTCGCCGTCGTCGAGGAAGGCGTACGGCCGCGCATTGATGACCTCCTCGGCCAACGGCGACGGCACACTGAGATCACGCGCGCTGACCACGATATCGCCCTGCTCCAACCGCCCCAGCAACCGCTCGAGGCCATCGACATCCATACTCTCGGTAAGGCAGTCATGCAGAGTCTGGGTCACCAGCGGGTGATCGGGAATTTCGCGTGCACCGGCCAGATTTTCGGCGCACGCCAATTGGTCGGGGAACACCACGGAGAGCAGATCCTCGGCATCCTGGCGCTGGAACTGCGCCGGTCTGCGGCGGCCGTTGCGGGTGCGCTGAACGGCAAAGGCAATGGAGGCGTTCCAGCGCCAGCGCATGGCGAACATGGGCGCGTCCAGCAGGGCCTGAATCAAGACATCGCGGGCGCCGGCGCTACTCAGATAACGCCAGACCTCATCGAGTGAAAAACTGTGCGTGGGGCCGAGCGACAGCACGATACTGTCCTCCAGCGCCGCCGCCTGCAGTTCAAAATTGAACTTGCGGCAGAAACGCTTGCGCAAGGCCAGACCCCAGGCACGGTTGACGCGCGAGCCGTACGGCGAATGCAGCACCAGGTGCATGTCGCCGACTTCATCGAAGAAGCGCTCGAGCACAAGCTGGCCCTGGGTGGGCAGCATACCCAGTGCCGCCCGCGCCACGGCGAGGTAGGTGGCGAGCTGCCCGGCAACATCGCTGCCCAGCCCATAGGCCTGCTCCAGCCAGGCCCGTGCGAGCGCTTCACCGCCTTCCGCCAGCCGTTGATCGACACCGGCGCGCAGGTCCGAGACCGCCGCTGACAGCTCATCGGTTCGGCCCGGCGCTTCGCCGACCCAGAACGGGATGCTGGGCGGCGCGCCTTTGGCGTCCTCCACCAGTATCCGCCCGGATTCCACCTTGAGAATGCGGTAGCTCATATTGCCGAGCTGGAAGATGTCGCCCGGCATGCTCTCGAACGCGAAATCCTCGTTGACCGTGCCCACACGCAGGTCTTCGGGCTGCAGCAGGACGTCATAATCGAACTGATCCGGGATCGCGCCGCCGTTGGTCAAGGCCATCAGCCGCGCGCCGCGCCGCGGCCGCAGCCGACCGTTGACCCGATCATGGTGCAGATAGGCGCCGCGCCGCCCACGCCGCGTCGTGTAACCGTCGGCGAGCATTTGCAGCAGCTTGCCGAACGCTTCCCGGGTCACGGACTGGTATGGCCGGGCCGCGGTCAGCCGCTGATACAAGGCCTCTTCTCCGCACTCCTCCGCCGACGCCACTTCCGCCACGATCTGCTGGGCGAGCACATCCAGTGGTCCCGTCGGAATACGCAGCCGGTCCAGCTCGCCGCGCTGCACGGCGCCTATCAGCGCGGTGCACTCGAGCAGATCGTCGCGGGTCAGCGGGAACAGCCGCCCCTTGGGCAGGCGGCCGACACCGTGACCGGAACGGCCGACCCTCTGCAGGAACGCGCCGATCGCCCGTGGTGAGCCGAGCTGGCAAACCAGATCGACATCACCAATGTCGATCCCCAGTTCCAGCGACGCCGTCGCCACCAGCACGCGCAGTTCACCCTTCTTGAGGCGCTGCTCGGCCTCCAGGCGGTGCTCCCGGGCCAGGCTGCCATGGTGCGACGTGACCGCATCGTCCCCCAGCCGATCAGCCAGATGACGCGCGGCGCGCTCGCAGACCCGGCGGGTGTTGACGAACACCAGCGTAGTGCGATGCCCCTCCACCAGCGCCGCCAGACGGTCGTATACCTCCTCCCAGACCTCGTTGGCCATCACCGCCGTCAGCGGCGATCCCGGCACTTCGATACCCAGATCGCGGCTGCGCACGTGCCCGGTATCGATGACCGTACAGGCATCGCCGCCGGTAAGAAATGCGGCGACATCCTCGACAGGCTTCTGGGTGGCGGACAGACCGATGCGCTGCGGCGGCCGCGCGGTCAACATCGCCAGCCGTTCAAGCGAAAGCGCCAGGTGTGAACCGCGCTTGTTGCCGGCAACGGCGTGAATCTCGTCCACGATCACCGTGCGCACGGTGCGCAGCATGCGCCGCCCGGATTCCGAGGTCAGCAGAATGTAGAGCGACTCCGGCGTGGTCACCACGATATGCGGCGGCCGCTTGCGCATCTTCTCGCGCTCACCGGCAGGCGTGTCGCCGGTGCGAACCCAGGCGCGGATGTCCAGCTCCGGCAAACCGCGGGCGGCGAGCTCCTCGCCGATGCCGACCAAAGGCATCTGCAGATTGCGCTGTATGTCGTTGGAAAGTGCCCGCAGAGGAGAGACATAGAGCACTGCGGTCTCGTCGGTCAGGCCGCGCTCCAGGCCTTCGCGCACCAGTGCGTCGATGGCCGCCAGAAAGGCCGCCAGCGTCTTGCCGGACCCCGTGGGTGCAGCAATGAGCACATCGTTACCGGCGCGAATCGCCGGCCAGGCACGCTGTTGCGCCTCGGTGGGCGCACCGAGATCACGCGCGAACCATGCCTGAACGGCGGGATGGAAGGCATCAAGAGACATGTGAGTCCCAACAGCGAATGGCCAATGCGGTGTCAGTCTACACCAGCTTGCATGGTGGCCGCCGATGATTGGAACAGACCGACCACCTATTCGCCATGGCGCTGCAGTGATCCGCTCCCCAGCAGCAGTTCCCGCATAAGCTCCGCCTGGCGGTCGGTGCCGGTCTTGCGCATCACCGACTTGAGCTGCGTGCGCGCTGTATGTAGCGAAATACCGAGGCGGGTGCTGACGACACCCAGATCGGCACGCCGCAGAAACTCGGCAACCAACCGGATTTCCGCCGCGGTCAGCGCGTACAGCCCCCGCAGCGTTGATAGATCAGGCGTCACCGGACGTTTCGGATCAATCAGGTACGCCAGCAGGCCGTCGTCATGCCCCTTATCGGCGGGGTATTGCGCGCCGCCGTGGGCCAGAAGCAGTAGAGCGGCACCGGAAGGCACCACACGAATGATCTCCGAGGTGCTGCCGCCATCGGCAATGGCGGCGACTGCCACGCGCAGGCGCGCAGCACCGGTGGCGTCTGCGAGGACCAGGCGACCGGACCGCAGGCCGAGACCGGCCTCGCCGGTTCGCATCGCGACCATGGCCGCGGCATTCATCCATCGACAGCGCAGGCCGCAATCCAACAGCCACACACCCAGGGCCAGGCCATCCAGCGCGGCACGGCTTTGCCGCAATTCAAATTCGGATTCCCGCAACAAGCGGCGCAGGCGGGCATTCTCCGACATGAGTGATTGCCGCTGCAGAGTCTCCCTCGCCACACTGCCGCCGGCCGGACTAGACACGCCTTCCTGGTCGACGGCATGACCGTTGCGGTATGGCTCGGCGACCGGCTCACCAACCCGGCTTTCACGCAGAACACCGATGATCTGCTCGTCCGAGAATTGCTTCATATGCCACTTCCGTCTACTTGCGGTTAAACAGACTTTACTAAATTTCAACCTGCACGGAAGCGGACGGCCGTCGCAAGTCCGATCAATCACCAACGCTTGAACTTTGTGACACGCATTGCAGTTATCGCAGCTGGCGCACCTCCTCATGCCGCACATACCTCATATGGGCGACGTTGCATGGCGACAGATCCGGTAGGGTGAGGATCAATTCGATAACAAGCGCAGGTTTGCCCGAGGGTCTCGGAACGCGACCATACAGGAATTGATGGCGCCGCAATGTCGGTGAACACGAAACGGAATTGGAGAATCTCGATGTAAAAGCCTGATAAAAACGGCCTCTTAAAACTATGAAACTCTCTGGCTTTTGTGCCTTTCGTGGTTTTCTCCGAAACCTTCGTTTCCACGCATTTTCATCGACACGGCCAACTCTCTCCGCCGCCGGATTGACACTTCTGCTTCTACTGCCGATCGGCAACGCATCCGGCTCCTCACCAGACCTTGAAGGAGCCGCTGAAAACGGCCGCTATCAGGATTATCCGGGGAATTTTCTGCGAATCCCGCTGGATGTGGCGTCCGGTATTTTCACTGACACGCTCTCCCTGAAGCGCAACGCGGTACTGACATGGGCGGGAATTGCCGCCGCCTTTGCCCTTGATGATGACGTCCGTGAATTCTGGCGATCAGACATAAAATCATCACGCACGGACGATGCCTCAAGCGTCCTGTATGATTCGGGCACCTCGGAGTTTGCGGTGATGGCCATCGGCACCGGCCTGGGTGTGTCTTACCTCATGGGTAACGAGGACCTCAATTATACGTTTGCACTGGTCGCCCAGGGCGTGATTCTCAGTCAAGCGGTCACCGAACTGACCAAACGCGGCTCCGGGCGTGAACGCCCTCGCGACAGCCCGGATGACTCCCAGGCCTGGAAAACGGACGGGATGGCGTTTTTTTCGGGACATGCGTCCGGTGCATGGGCCGCGGCCAGCGTTCTCTCCCACCGCTACCCGGACAACCGCCTGGTCGCCGCGGCAAGTTATACGTGGGCAACAGCCGTTTCCCTCAGCCGAATCAATGACGACGGACATTGGTCGTCAGACGTTCTGGTGGGCAGTATCGCCGGCTATCTCATCGGCCGGTCGACCGTGGCCCTGAGCGCCGGCTCCAACTCCCGTAATCAGCTACAGGCCGCACCGCTCATCTCCCCGGACGCTGTCGGCATTGCTTTTTCCCGGCGCTTTTGAGAAAGGCGGTCGAAGATCAGGCGTCCTCGCCATCCCGTGCCTCACGCGCCAGCAGTGCGCGTTTGCGCTCCACGCCCCAGCGGTAACCGGACAAACTGCCGTCCTTGCGCACGACGCGGTGACAGGGGATGGCCACCGCCAACGTGTTTGCGGCACAGGCCCCGGCCACGGCCCGGACCGCGTTCGGCAGGCCTAGCCGATCGGCAATAGCGGTGTAGCTTGACGTGGCACCGACGGGGATCTCGCGCAGTGCCTGCCAGACCCGCTGCTGAAATGCGGTACCACGCACGTCCAGCGGCAAATCCAGCCCCAGCCGCGGCGCCTCCACGAACCCCACCACCCTCGACACCAGTTGCTCGAATTCGGCATCGCCACCGATCAGATTGGCGCGGGGGAAGGCGTCCTGCAGATCGCGCAACAGGCGCTCGGGATCGTCACCCAGCATGATCGCGCATACGCCGCGCTCACTGGCGGCAACCAGTATGCCGCCGAGATAACAGGCGCCGACGGCGAAACGCATGTCGGTATCCACACCGCCGGCGCGGAACGTGGTCGGCGTCATGCCAAGAACCTTGTTGGACGTTTCATAGAAGCGCCCGCTGGAGTTGTAGCCAGCGTTGTAGACCGCCTCGGTAACCGTCGGGCTATGACCCAGTTCCGCGCGGACGCGCCTGGCGCGATGGGCCTGCGCGTAAGCCCGCGGCGTCAATCCCGTGACCGCCTTGAAGATACGATGCACATAATAGGTACTGAACCCGGCGTGCGCGGCCAGTTGATGAAGGGTGGGCACTCCCGCGGACTGCTCGATAAGCCGACACAACCCCGCCACCGTGGTCGCGTGCTGCTCGGCCAGCGGCGGCTGATCGGGCCTGCAGCGCTTGCATGGGCGGAATCCCGCGCGCTCGGCATCCTCCACCGTGTCGTGGAAACGGACATTCTCGGGCTTGGCCGGGCGCGCCGCGCAGGACGGCCGACAATAGACACCGGTGGATCGGACCGAGTAGAAGAATCGGCCATCGGCGGTGCGATCACGCGCCGTTACGGCTATCCACCGGGGATCGCCGAGGATTTCACCACGATGCTCGCGACGTCGGCTGGACATGATCAACACCACCCTCTCACTCGCCTGAAACCGGCAATGTCATGAGATTAGACACCAAACCGCGGGTCGGACACTCCGGTGTTTGCGCTGGTATTGCGATAGGCAACAACACCAGCGGCTGACCAGCGTCGGTCCCGGCTCGCCGGGGCCGGCGGGCATCGCGCTACAGGCCATTGCCAGGCCGGCCGAAGACGTCAGTTGCGAGCCGTTGTCACCAGCATGAATCGGAGCTGTCCGCTCCATCGCTGTCTATGGACTGCTGCTGACCGAGGTGGTTGATCGACAACTCGCTGCAGGTGGCATCGTTAGCCTGCACGCCGGTGGGTGTAGCCTCGACAACAAAGGTCGCGGCCGTCGATGTCACCGAAACACTGTAGTAGCCTTCGGCCGACGCCGCATTCACCACGCCATTGCAGTCCGCATGGTCGTACGCCATGGTTTTGGTATAGCAGCGCTCGAGGCGCTGCGCGGCGGTGAGCAGGGTCGTGGTGGCGTCCGTTCTGCGCGCCCGCTCAGTGTACTGCAGGTAGCTCGGGTAGCCGATAACAGCGATGATTCCCAGAATCGCGACCACGACCATGAGTTCAATCAGGGTAAAGCCCTGGCCAGCGCCAGCAACGCGTTTCATCGGCATCGCCCTTGTGAGAAGACAGCACATTAGTTCTGCTCGTCGCGCCAGAAGGTCCGCTCGATCGGCTCACCGAAGGGCAAGGCCTTGAGCGGCTGTTCCGGGCCGACCAGCGCCTTGGGCTCGCCGCCCGGGAACAGAATGACGACGCCCGGTGGTATGCCCGTGCGCTTGATTACCGTTGACCGATCGACCCTGGTGAGCGTTCCCGAGCCGTCCAGGTCGACGGCGGCTGTGGCATCCCTCATGGACAGGGCATAAGCCCGGCCTACACCTTCGCTTGGGCCACACACGCCGACCGCTGTATTGGGGTTCGGCTGATAGGTGGTGAAAAGAATCTGGTTGTTGACTGTGACGCTTTCCGCAAGTGCCTTTTCGCCGCTGTTGTCCACCAGCCGGATATACCAGCCATCCCTGCTTTGCAGCGTGGCCAGCGCGTCGGTATCGCCCGCGCCAATCGCATTGTCCGTGGCGTCAAAAAGATCCGACTCCGTGAGGGTGGCGGGGTACGTCACGATGCCGCCTGGATTGCGTGGCGGCCCGAAGACGTACGGGCTCTTGATCATGTAGAGGCGGTCCTCCACGTCTTCGTCGAGCGGGTCCGCCCGCCAGCCGGAGCCTATGGAAATGGAGAACACCAGCTTGCCGTCGTAATCCTTCATGATCGCCACATCCGGCGCATGGTAGAAGCGGCGGTTGCCGGTGGCTGTACCGTCATTGAGGTCGGCGATGACTGTGCCGGTTACAAGCTTGGAGGCCATCTGGGCGCTGTTGTCGATATCGAATCGCCAAAGCTGGCCGCCGGTATCACCAACATGGATCTGATCCGCCAGGCCGTCGTTATTGATATCGATGACGCGCGGGTCGGACGGAATGCTGTACTCCATACTGGAGAACGTCTCGTCATGACCGGAGGGGGTTGGACCACCGGACCACACCAGCGCGCCCGTCTCCGCGTCGACGATGAATAGGCCGCGCCCCGTAGCGTCCGCCGCGCGGGTCGATTCCGCCTGTTCGGCGGCATCCTGGGCGGGATCGTAACCGCCGCCGAAGATCAGCACGTCTCTGTTGACATCGTTCAGCCTTATCCTGGTGTGGATCGGCCGTGACCAGGTCTGGCCGAGTTCGGCAAACGCTCCCGTTCCGCCCTCGATCATCCACATCAGCTTGGGCGCATTTCGATGCGTGACGTCGAGCGCGTAGTAGTTACTGCCCCCACGGCGCATGCCGAAGTAGGCGTAAACGCTTTCCCCTTCACCGGGCTCGATGCCGTTCTTGCCGTCATCGTTGGTCCAGACGGTCAGCGGGCCGTCCAGCCCGTAGACCTTGTCCTCGGTGGAGGAATTTTCATAAAGGGCCATCAGGTTAGGTAGCAGTTCCTGGGGCATGAAAGCGAAGATTTCCTCTCCGCTTTCCGTGTCGATGGCGTGGAAGTAGCCTTCATTCGTGGTGACGAACAGCGTCAGTTCCGGCGCGGTCGCACTGGCGCCGTAGCCTACGATCACCGGCTTCGTATGCAGTGGATCACCGAGTTCGAGGCGGGGCTGGCCACCAGCCCCTTGCCATACGTCGATGCCTCGTGCCCATTTCAGCAGGGCTTCGCGGTCGTCGGCGGGCATCCCCGCATCGCCCAGCAAGGCTCCCGTAAGCTCGTCGTTCGATTCGTGCAGAGCATGCTCGAGCGCAGTCAGCAAGACATCGCCGGGCGCCGTGTCGCCGGTATAGGTATATACATTGCTGCGCGACGCCAGCATGCCCGCGGCCCCGCCTTTCAGTACGTCATTACCGTCGACTTCCGGGCTCCAGTAACTCCTGGCATTATCCGCGAACAGGCCAGTGGCGGGGTTGACCGCATCGGCGCCGTTGGCGTCCACCAGTTCTCCGCTCGCGGCGTCGAATCGGTAACGCTTGATGTTACCGTTCCAGCGCGGTCCCTCGGCAGGCCGGAACAAGGCGAAATACACCTGATCAAGGTGGGTCAGGCGATTGAAGGCGTTGACGGAAACCGCAGGTGCCGTAAACAGGCTATTGGTCGCCAGAATGCCCGAGAATATTTCTGTCAGGGCAGCCTGCAGTTCAGCGTAATTGTCCGCCGTGTAATAGCCGCCCCCGCCTTCTTCGGCGGCGTCCGCCAGCAGGGTCTGGTTCGTTTTGAAGCCAACCGTATGGGTAATGACAACATTGTCGCCATCGACATCCCAATTCACGTCGTTCTTGTTCATGTAGCCGGCGAGGTCATCCAGGCAATTGCCGCTGCAGTTCCTGCCCAGCAGATCTTCGATCCGGTTTTCCGCTCGACCATCTCCTTCCGGCGTGCCGTCGGTCAGGAAAACGACATGGTTGTACTGACAGGCTTCCTCGATGGGTGACTCATAGGTCCAGCCGTTGCGTGAACCCGACGTGCTCCGCCGCGGGTTGGTGCTGTCACCAAAATAGACATCCCGGCCGGCAAAGTAGAGGTACGCTTCGTAAAGCACGTCGGAGAGCGGTGTGCCCCCGCGCGCATCGTAGCTGTCGATCAGTTGCCCAAATTCCGCGCGGTTGCTGGTGACGTTGTCGATCTCCAGGTCCACGAATCCGCCGTTCAATGGCAACCACTGGTCATTGTCGAAACGCGTGAGGCCGATGTTGATACCGCTCACGCTATTAATAATGTCCTTGGCGATATCCTGAACGATCTCCAGACGCGTCATCGCGAGGGCATCGCTTTCGTTCTCGTACCAGTTCACGTAGTTGGGGGAATAGAACGCATACTGCCCCTGTGAGCTCCAGCTGATTTCGTCGTTGGCGCTCGTGCTCCAACCGGACGCGTTGTTGTCCTCGGCATACTTGCCATTGGAAAGTGCGTCCTCACCATGCACCCCCCCGTCTTCCGCGCATTCCACCCATGAATCATGATCGCCGGACTGCAGTCCGGTCCATCGCCAGCGCGAGAAAAACCAGAAATTGACCCGCCGCAACTGTGCCGCCCGCGTTGCAATCGTCCGGCCATTCGATACCAGGGTCTGAACGATGGCATCGCAGGCATTGGCGCTCGTGTCGATCCATCGTTGACCTGAGCAGGACGGCACACTGTCGTTATTCCCGCCCCAGTAAATTCTGCCGTCCGGGCAATCGCCGGCATATGTTTTCGAGGGGTCGTAGGGATTCCTGACGATCTCTTCACTGGCGGCCATGCTGCCGGACGTGTCGACGATAAACATCACGTTCGGCCGGATCGATCCGTCGGTTTGACCCACAAAAATGTCAGTGTCATCGGCGGCGACGATAACGGCATATCCAGCGGCAAACGAGAGTGCGGCGCCTATCTGTACGATCCTTGTTGTTTGTCGGTCAGGCATGGGCATGTCCATCCGTTACCAGAGCACCTTGACGATGCGTTTGGTTTTGAGGCGATAAATCACCGTGGCGCTTCTGCTGACGCTGGTCCGCAGGTAGTCCCGGGACACCTCCCGGCCGTTGGCAAAGAGCTGGAGCCCTTCATCGAGCTCGAACGTCTGCGCTTCGCAGCGTGGGCATGTGAGTTTGTGGACCGTTACCTGCCCAGGCGCACCGTCGACCAGCTCGACACGGGCCAGCTCAATGGCTTCTTCAATCGGCGGGCCGGCCAGCGCTCCGGATGACCACGCCGCGGCAATCAGCACAAAGCAGACCGCCAGACGCCCCCATAACGTATTCAGGCTCATTCGACTTACCTCAGTTGCTCGGGCCCAGAACCGAAATTCCGGCGGCCACGGCAGCCCGGGTGGCGCGCGCGCCACCGTGCTGCAGCTCGCTCGACCCAATGAATTCGAACCGGTGTGATGCAATGCCCGCGGAGCCGACGCCGATGCTGTGACCGATGCCCAGCCCCTGACCGAGGTATGCCGGCTCAGCCGTTGCCGTGATCTCGGCATCCCGCAGTGCGATCGTTTCCGTGCTGCCGTCTCCTGCGGCGATGGCGCCCAGCGCGGAGGAATCGTTGTCCTCCGTGTAGTCCTTGAGCAAGCCGCTGATGTAACCGTCGACGGCACTGTTCGCGGCCTGGAATGCGCGCATCTGCAGTGCGCCGTTGGCCGCCATGCGCTCCTCCAGAGTCGAGGTTCGCATCGCGGTAATGCCGACAATCGTCAAAATCAGCAGCAGGATGAGGCTGGTTACGAGTACCACCCCCTCCTGTGACGTTGCGATCGACCTGGTTGCCCCGATTGAGGAATGCACGCGAATCTCCTAACGGTTTCTGAGCGCGACAGTCGTTTCAAAGACCCGACGAAGACGCCTGTCACCGCCATGGGTCGGCCCCGTGGCGCCGGTTGGTGCCGGTCTGATGGTTACACCGGCGACCGCATACTCCGCCTCATCGTCGGCATCCAGCACCGGGTCAATGCTGTGCAGGAGCAAGCCGATGCGCACGCTGATGATGTTTTCCTTGTCGATCGATCCCGACCAGTCGACGTACTGCACCTGGTTGCCGGTCCTGACGCCGTATTTGACCTGGAGGTTCTCAACTCCTTCGAGCACCTCCTCGCCTTCCCGGTACAGCGCATGTACGGGATTCCCGGCGTGATTGCTGCGGCCTGTTTGCTTCACTTCAAACTCGGCCGTCTCCAGGCCCATTAGCCGTGCGGCACTGCGCGCATCGTCATCGGCATCATTGTCGTGGTTGTAGGCTCGACTCAGGGCGGATCCGGGGTGCGCGCGGCCGTTACCTCTGTCCAGCCCCCCCGCCGAGACGCTGAATATATCCGCGCTGTCGCAGTCGGCGATCAGGGCAAGGCCGTTGTCCTTCAGCTTGTGGGGGACCTTGCTGACAGCGATTTCGCTCGCCTGACTGGGCATGGACGACGTGAGCTCGCCGAACTCGGCAGTGCCGTAGCGCACCATGATCTTATCCGGTCCATGACCGCCTTCCGTGCCGGCAACGGCATCCTCCGGATAGGAAAACGAAATTGCTGTCGCGGCATTGGCCTGCACCAGGCGAGGGTCCGCGCACCCCTGGTGCCCGGCCATTCTGATGTCGGACGCCAGCATCTCCAGGGCAAAGCGTCCGTTCTCCTGCATGCGCGATACGGCGTCCGACAGACGGTAGGTCTGCTTGCTGGCGAGAAACACACTGAAAATCCCGGTCATCAGTAACAGGCCCAGAACAACAGCCACCATAAGTTCGACCAGCGAGAGGCCGGACTGCTTGCGAATGGCTGGGTAGCCGTTCATCAGAGCCTCACATTCGCGCTGACGGCGGACAATGCGCCACTGGCGGACTCATCTTCCTGCATGATCTCGCTCCAGCTCACGGTAATTTCATAGACGTCATCGGCCGCGTGATAGGTAACACTGCCGGCACCGCCCGGCAGTTCCTGAATCAGTCCGATCCACGCTTGTACGTCGTAATCCGCCAGTTCGGACGCAATGCAACCTTCGGCGGTGCAATCGACGACATTGGCAGGGGGAGACGTGCTGTCGACATTGTGGAACCTGGTCTCGGCAACGCCGGTCGGGTTCGCACGCATGCGGTCAATCAGATTGGAAATCGCCGCGGTGGCCTGCGTGCGCATGTGGGCGCTCTGGTTGTAACGTAGGCTCGACAACTGAAGCCCGGCGATTCCCAGCAGCCCGAGTGACAGCACCAGCACCGCCACCAGCACCTCTATGAGCGTGAAGCCACGGGCTTTGTGGTGCCTCATCAACATGCGATGTCGCTCCCATTGACGTCATCGACAATCGCGGAGTCATTACTCCCCGACGCTCCGGTGTGTGAAGCCATGCGGGCGCGGCCGACGGAGAGAATGTTGACGGCTTTCGCCGCCGTCGCACCGCGACCATCACAGAGCACGAACGAACGTTTGTCGTCGATGACGCCATTGGCGTCATAGCTGATGACGGCGGCGTCCGGCTCCGGGCGAAGCGTAATATCGGCACCATCCAGCTTTGGCCATACCCGCAATATCTCTCCGTCGTCGATAACCGAATCGTCATTTTCATCGGCATACACCAGCCAGCCCTGTTCCCAGGTGCTGGTCGCCAGGCATGCGTCGCCGCTACTCGAGGCGCAGACGCGCACCGGCACACGCAAGCGAACGGCCTCGCTACGCGCATAGATAAACGCGGTCAGCAATTCGTTCGCCTGCGCGACCTGACGATTATTCCGAACCAGTTCGGTGAAGGAGGGAATTGCAACAGTTGTGACAATCACCAGCACGGCCAAGGCGACCAATAGCTCGATCAGGGTAAAACCCGATGCAGTTTTGCTTCTCACCTTGGCCGAACGGCCGAACGCCCTGTTTACTGCCATGATTTCCCACCGAGAATCGTTATCGCAAATTGGGATGTCGTTTCCGGCCGCAGTACCTCGCAGCGCGACGAAGTCGCCGCCAACGCCAATCCGCCACAGGCCACTCTCGTTCTTGTGCAGTCTGTCGAGGGACATAGTCTTATGAGAACCCGTTCACAGAACGTGATCGGCCTCGCAATTTCAACCATCGAATAGACCAGCGGAATGATTTTTCCGACAAACAGTGCCCAGATTTTTTATTCCAGTCGGCAAGGAAAGCCGAACACCGTCATCGACAACGGCAATTACATTCCGGAAGATCGAACCCTTAGCCGCCAGGCTTACCCGGCCATGACGCGCCGGAGGCGCGGGAGAGGGGCTGGCAGCCAGCTGGTTTATCGGCGTGATCGCGTTGATGGTCCGTCGAGGAAATGAAAATGAAATCCATCGGAGGCGCCCTGTATGCGGCCGGCGGTGCCTCTCTCGAAGTGCGCCGGGATAATGATCCTGTCGCTATCGGCATGTTTATCCAGAAAGGACATCCGCATCGTTCTGGCCGCCTCGGCGTCATGACAGAAGCGGCTGTTCCATTGCGGCTCGCGCACCTGAATCGGGTGGTGCATCAGGTCACCGGAAAAGATGGCGGACGCCCCGCCGTGTTCGATGTTCACGCAGAGATGCCCCGGCGTATGTCCCGGAGTCAGCTCGAACCATATGCCGGTGGACAGTTCGTAGTCGTCATCAACTATTTCGGCAAGACCGGCTTCGACAACGGGCAGCACGCTGTCCTCGAAGATCGGGCCATCGGGATCGGGGCCCTGTTTCAGGGACTCCGTCCAGAAGTTGAACTCGGTTCTGCCGAAAAGGTATTTCGCATTGGGGAATGTCGGCACCCAGCGCCCGTTCTCCAGCCGCGTATTCCAGCCAACGTGGTCCACATGCAAGTGCGTACACATGACCAGATCAATGTCTTCGAATGACAGCCCCAGGGATTTGAAATTCTCCAGCCACGGTGTCTGAAGGCGATTGAAATTCGGGCTGGCACGCTCTTTATGGTCGCCGACGCAGGTATCAATCAGGATGGTGCGCTGCGGTGTGCGGACGACGTAGGTCTGCCGGATCATCGCCAGCAGACGGGTCGCGGGATCATACAGATCCGGCGCCATCCACGCGGCATGCTGGTCTATGAGCTCCGGGCTTGAATCCGGCAGCAGCCATTCGGGTCGATAGCGCGGCCCGGAGACTTCTTCAATTGTCTCAATGCGGTACTCGCCGATCTGCAGCGGTTTCATGGTCTCACCTGTTTCAGTGTGGACAACATGCCGAAAATGCATCAAACGGTCTCGGGGGCAGGCATTACATCGCCACATGCCTTGCAGGTGCGATATTCCTCGCTATCAAAAAACCGTGCGTACGCCTTGGACACGGGATCGGTCTGATAGTCGGAAACAACAAACGTCTCCTCATGAAGAAACGCGTCGCAGCTCGGGCAATACCAGTGAAAGCGGTCGACTTCACCCTCTCGCCGTTTCCTTTCGAGGATCAGTGCATACGCATCTGGCGGGAATCGGGGCGAATGAGGGATGCCGCAGGGCGTGAATATCATCGACCCTTCGGGAATCACGGCAATGTCCTCCTTGCCCTCCGGGGTACGGAAGTGGAGGTTCATTGTTCCCTTGATCATGTACATGACTTCATCACTGGGGTTCAGATGAAATTCGCTTCGATATTCCCGCCCGCGAGCAACAAACGCGAGAGAATCATCCTCCTGCCACTGAACACTGACGCGCTTGCCCTCCTTGCCAAGCTTCTCCGCCAGTTCCTGGAGGTTCACGACCGGCATTTTGTACATTGACCGCGTATACATAAAAGCCTCCACTACACTCATTGACTGATTTTTTGCATCCGCAAACTCCATTTCACTGAACAATTACCCAAGGCACGAGATGAACGCATGGGAGTTCTAACCATGCGTTCACGCGCCGATGGCTCCGCAGAGCCCCGTGGGAGCCTAGCTGGCAGTTCCGGCGTCAACGGCTGCCATCGCTCCCGGCCCCAGCAGTTCACGTATACCGCCGACCGAACCCAGCAGCGCCGTACCCTCCATGGGCACGAACACGCGGTCACCCTGTTTGGCCAGATGCGGCAGCATGCTGATGTAGCGCTGCGCGATCAGATACTGGATGGCATTTTCCGGCGCCACCTTTTCGGAGATCGCCGAACTGATTATCTGGATGGCCCGACCTTCGCCATCGGCGGTCAGCACCGCCGCCTGCTTTTCACCCTCGGCCCGGGCAACGGCGGCGTCCCGATCACCCTGGGCCTTGAGAATTGCCGCCTGCTTGTCGCCTTCGGCCCGCTGAATCTCGGCCTCCTTGTAACCTTCAGCCTCACGCACGACAGCGCGCCGGGAACGCTCCGCGACCATCTGCTTGTTCATGGCATCGCGGATCTCGTCGGGGATGTTGATATCGCGGATCTCCACCCGGTTGACCTTGACGCCCCACTTGTTGCCGGCCTCGTCCATGGTGCTCTGCAGGCTATCGTTGATCTGCTCACGGCTCTCGAAGATGGCGTCGAGTTCCATCTTACCAATCTCGGAGCGCAGCGTGGTCTGGGCCAGGGTCTGAATGGCCAGCACCAGGTTCTCGGTGCCGTAAACCGCGGCCTGCGCATCCATGATCTGGTAATACAGCACGCCGTCGATACCCACCCCGACGTTGTCCTTGGTGATAACCGACTGACGGGGGAAATCCAGCACGATCTCGCGCATGTCGATCTTGCGTTCACTGGTGATGAACGGCTGCTCGCCCTGGAAGCGCAGGATATTGATGGCCCTGCCCTGATCGACGAAAGGAATGATGAAATTAAGGCCCGGTTCCAGGGTGCGGTGATACTTGCCGAGCCGCTCAATGACCATGGTGCGACGCTGTGATACGAGTATCAGGCCGCTAATAATGAATAGAACTGCCAGGGCGGCAATGACGCCCACGATGATGAAGGACATGCTGGAACTCCTGCGTGCTAGGTATGAACATGAGTCGCCCCGACAATGCCGGGGCGTTGAGTTATTACGCGTCCGGACCGGTATCGGGATCGCGCTCGATCACCGCGGTGATGCCACGGAAACGCAGCAAGCGCACGGTATCCCCCGGTGCTGGCACCTCGCCGTCCGCGTCGGTGGCAGGGAAAAAATCACCCAGCACTCGGATACCCGTCTTGCCGCGCTCCTCGACAACCTGAAAGCGCTCGTCGGTCAGGCGGGAATCGGCCACCGTCGTGCCGTTCTGCCGGCCGGTGATTCGACGGAACAACCAGACCAGTATGGGCATCATCGCCAGCCCGGAGAACGCCGCGACCAGCAACTGCGTCAGGAATGAAAAACCCAGCAGGGCCGCGGCCATGGCGAATAGCGCACCGGCTGCAAGTGCGAGCAGCACACCGCTGACGCCGACGATTACCAGATCGGTGATGCCCAGCGCCAGCGCCAGCAACAGCCATACGTGCCAGGCCGCGATCCCCCAGCCTCCCGCCATACCCATTGTGCAAACCTCGCGTCTGTTTCAAACCCCGAAACCAGACGTTACAGGGCGAATTCATCCGCCATATTGACCTGACGGAACGTGTCCGTAAACTCCAACCGCCTGTACGGGGAACTTCAGGGACACACCCGGGTGTGCATGGAGGCGGATCATGTCCGATCATGACAAGAAAGAGCCCGCCGCCGTTTCTGCCAGCCCCCCAACTCCGTGTCGAGTGGAGTTTTTTGTTGCACCGCGTCTATATATTTGTATTTTTGGACAATAAATTTAGCAACCGAGGGAAAACAGTGCCGTCAAGGAATCCAGCTTCAAACCGAGTAAAGCGCCATCTGGTCATGATTTTCCTGACCGTGCTACTGACCGGCTGCAGCGGCGGCAGCGGCGTTGGTGATGAAACGAACCCGCACAGCCCGGCCAGCCTCAGCGCGCTGACGCTGAGCAGCGGTAATCTGGACCAGATCTTCCAGCCTGTCCTGACCACCTACACGACGACCCAGGGCTTTCTGAGCCAGAGCTTGCGGGTCATACCCACCGCCGTGGATCCCGCCGCCACGATCACCGTCAACGGCGAACCGGTTGATTCGGGACAGGCAAGCCAGGCAATTCCGCTTGAGGAAGGCGCGGAGACCGTCATCACCATCGCGGTCACCGAGGCAGGCGGTGCGACGACCGTCACCTACACGCTGGACGCAACACGCCAGCTGGCCGCCAGTTTCGCCCAGCAGGCCTACGCCAAGGCCTCCAACACCGGGGCAAATGATCAGTTCGGCCACAGCGTTGCCCTGTCTGGCGACACGCTCGCCGTGGGAGCGCCGTCCGAGGGCAGTGACGACACCGGCATCGACGGCGATCAGCACAACGACGATGCGTCCGGCAGCGGTGCGGTGTACGTATTCACCCGTGATGCGGGCGGCACCTGGTCTCAGCAGGCTTATATCAAGGCCTCCAACGCCGAAGCCGGCGATCAGTTCGGTTACAGTCTTGCGCTGTCCGGCGATACGCTCGCCGTGGGGGCTAATTTCGAGGCCAGTAATGCCAGCGGCATCAATGACGATGAGAGCAACAACGACCTGCTTGCCAGCGGCGCCGCGTATGTGTTTACCCGCGACGGGGCCGGCACCTGGTCACAGCAGGCCTACGTCAAGGCTTCCAACCCCGGGGCGTTCGACGCGTTCGGATACAGCGTCGCGCTGTCGGGCGATACCCTGGCGGTAGGGGCATTCGGCGAGGACAGCATCGCCACCGGCATCGGCGGCGATGAGAGCAATAACGACGCTCTGGAAAGCGGCGCGGCTTACGTGTTCACGCGCGACACGGCGGGCATCTGGTCTCAGCAAGCCTACGTCAAGGCCTCCAATACCGGGGATGACGACGTGTTCGGCTGGAGCATCGCACTATCCGGCGATACCCTGGCGGTGGGTGCTCGCCAGGAGGGAAGCGACGCCACCGGCGTCGACGACACTCAGAGCAACAACGATGCGAATAACAGTGGCGCGGTTTACATGTTCACCCGCGACGCGCTCGGCGACTGGTCGCAGCAAGCCTACGTCAAGGCCTCCAATACCGAAGCATCCGATTTCTTCGGATCCAGCGTTACCGTGTCCGGCGACACCCTCGCCGTGGGAGCGCCGTCTGAGGACAGCGACGCCATCGGCGTCAATGGCGACGAGAGCAATAACGACAAGGAAGATAGCGGCGCGGTTTACATGTTCACCCGCAACGAGCTCGACAACTGGTCTCAGCAGGCCTATGTAAAGGCCTCCAATACCGAGACTCTCGATTCCTCCTTCGGCCAAAGCGTGGCACTGTCCGGTGACACCCTGGTGGTGGGCGCACACCTTGAGAAAAGCGATTCCATCGGCATCAACGGAGACCAGACCGGCACCGGCCCTTCCAGTTACGGCGCTGCCTATGCATTCACCCGCGACGAGGGAGGTATCTGGACACAGCAGGCCTACCTCAAGGCCTCCAACACCGGAGCCAGCGATCAGTTCGGCTGGAGTGTCGCTCTGTTCGGGGATACCGTCGCTGTTGGCGCCGTGGCGGAAGACAGTGACGCCACCGGCATGGACGACGACCAGGACAACGACGATGCGTCCGGCAGCGGTGCGGTGTACGTGTTCAAATAATCCACGCTTGCCGGATACCGCCGTGGCAGTCGCCATTTCACCTTAGGCGGCACCTTCCGCAGGGTGTTCGAGAACCTCGCCGGTTGTGGCGTCGATCGCCGTTCCGGGACGGGCGATGATGACCAGGGAATCCGGCAGGCGCGCGCGAACGGCTGCGGCGAATTCCGCCCAGGGCCTGGAGCCGACGCCCATCATGTCGTGAAACTTCTCGTGGGGAGGGTATAGCAGCACAATCTTCGGCTTCAGGGCCGCGGCGCCGCGCGCCACGTCGTCGACGAAATCCAGCTGCATGCCGGCGAGCAGCACGTCGGTGTGAAAGCGCTCGCCCAGTTCGGTTATTTCCCGGTCGGTCATCTTGGTATTGAAGCCCTCGTTGTAGTTGAGGATGGTCGTGCCGTCGGGAAGTTCCACATGGTAGCCGGTATAGGGTGCATAGAAAGGTGCACGGGTGGCACTACTCCATGCCCAGGCGAGCTGCGTCGTGTTGCCCTTGAAAACGGCCTTGCTGAGCGCCTTCACCAGGTTGATGTCGCGGTGCTTCCAGCCGAACGCGGATATCTTGAAGCCCGGAAGCCGGGTGGCATCCTGGAAATCGATCGGCACCAACTGCTCGTCGGACAGACCCGAACGCCGGCGCAAAAACCGGGTAACCGCCTTTGGCCCCACAACGGTTGCGCCGGTACGCGACGCCACCAGCGGCACATCGAGAAAATGCTCTTCGTGGCCGTGGGTCACGCAGATGATGTTGGCGCTGTCGAAGGCATCGGCACTGAACCACTGCACCCCACAGTATTTGCGAAAAAAGGGGTCAAAAAACAGGGCGCCCTGCGCCGTCTCGACGGACAGGGCGGACCAGCCGTAATAACGTATTCGTGCCTTGCTACTCATGGATCGCTCTCCTCCGTTCAAACCGCACGCCGGTCGGACGCGTCGATTTCAAAAATGCCGTCTACCTCCACCGCCGCTCCCGCGGGCAGGGACGCGACACTCACCGCGAATCGGGCATGACTGCCCGCTTCACCGAACAGTTCCACCATGAGATCCGACGCACCGTTGATACACTTGGGCGCCTCGACAAAAGCGGGTGTGGAACGGACAAACCCGCCGAGCTTCAATACACGGGAGACACGATCGAGGTCGCCGCCGCAGGCGACGCGAAGCTGGGCCAACAGGTTGAGCGCACATAGCCGCGCCGCACGGTAACCGTCGTCAATGTCCAGGTCATCGCCCAGGATACCTTTCACCGCCATAGCGCCGTTCTCAATCGGCAACTGGCCGGAAATGAACACCTGTGAACCCGAGATGGTGTATGCCACGTAGTTGCCGGCCGGTGCCGCCGCCGCGGGCAGGTCGATGCCGAGCTCGGCGAGTCTTTTTTCTATCTGTTGCATGGGTTTCTCCTTATAGAGGGGCTTAGCCGTACAGTTGTGCCGGCAGCCAGAGAGCGATGGCGGGGAAGGTGTACAGAAGCACCAGCGCCACAATCTGTATACCCAGAAATGGAAGCATGCCGGCAAAGATCTGGTAAAGCGTAACGCCTGGTGGCGCCACGCCCCGCAGGTAGAAGGCAGCCATGGCCACCGGCGGCGACAGGAAGGCCGTTTGCAGATTCATTGCCACCAGCAGGCCGAAGAACAGCGGATTGATGCCGAAGTGATCCAGCAGCGGCACGAAGATGGGGACGAAGATGACGATAATTTCCGCCCAGTCCAGCGGCCAGCCCAGTATGAAGATAATGATCTGGGCCAGGATCATGAACTCCAGCGGCGTGAGGTCCAGGGTAAACACCCAGCTCTCGATCAGCTGCTGCCCGCCGAGCAGAGCGAACACCGATGAGAAGATGCTCGCGCCAACGAACAACCAACCCACCATGGCCGTGGTCTTGCCGGTGAGATAGAGCGATTCCTTGACCATGGCGAGATTCAGCCTCCGATAAAGCAACGCCAGCAAAAACCCGCCCAGTGAACCAATGGCTGCGGCCTCGGTTGGCGTCGCCAGGCCGAACACGATGGAGCCGAGCACGGCGGTGATGAGGATCGCCAGCGGGAAGAACGACCCCAGCAACATCTTCAGGATCTCCAGCCGGGCCAGCGTAAACCAGGCGTAGAAGCCGAGCAGCAGGGTCGCACCGACGGCACTGGCGATCAGAAAGCCCACGGGCATGCCGCTGGCCGCCGCGCCATGACCGATATCCGCCACCGCCACCCGGTCGAACACCAGTGCGCCGATGACCAGATAGGCCAGTAAGGGCAGGGCCAGGATGGTGGCGTATCTGTATAACGTGGCAGCAGGAACGTCGGCGTTACGCCTGCCCTTGATCGCTGCCAGCATCGCCGGCAGCGCGGCGCTGCCGCCGCCGGCACGGGCCGCGAACGATGGCACCGGCACCTGCCGCTGGACAGCGGTCAGCGGCGGCGCCAGATGCGGCTTGAACTTCGCCAGCACGACCACGTAAACCACATAGAGGCCGGCAAGCATCAGGCCGGGAAACAGGGCACCCGCGTAAAGCTGCACAACGGAGACCCCCGCGGTGGCGCCGTACACGATCAACAGCACCGAAGGCGGGATGAGGATCCCCAGGCAGCCACCCGCGGCAACCACCCCCGATGCCAGCCGGACATCGTAGCCGGCTTTCAGCATCACCGGCAGCGCCAGCAGCCCCATGACGGCGACCACCGCGCCAATGATGCCGGTGGCAGTGGCGAACAGCGCACAGGTCACCAGTGTGGCCACCGCCAGCGCACCAGGCACGCGGGCCATGGCCAGATGCATGGTGTGGAAAAGCTTCTCGATGAGATTGGCGCGCTCGACCAGATAGCCCATGAACAGGAACAGGGGAATGGCGACCAGCACATCGTTGGTAACAATGGCGTATGCACGCTGCACCACCATATAGGTGGTGATGTCGGCATCGCCCTGAAACGCATACAGCCCGAACAGCACACCCATGCCCATCAGGGTAAAAGCCGCGGGAAAACCGAGCATGATCACTACCACCACCAGCCCCAGCATCAGCAGCCCCACATGGCCGTCGGTAATCTCGGGGATGGACAGGAACAGCGTCATCACCACCGCCACGATCACGGCGAGCAGCCCGAACCCGAATCGCGCCGCGCTATTCATGCCGTCCTCCGTGGGTCCGGCGACGGGGCGGATACCTCGGCGCGCAGTTTGTCAATATCCACCGGGTTGAAATCAGGGGCCCGCGGCGCCCAGGCACCGGTGGCAAGGCACAGCACGCAGCGCACGATCTCGATCAGCCCCTGCGCCAGCAACAGTGCACCAGCCAACGGCATGACCATCTTCAGCGGATAGATGGGTGGCCCGTCGGGCGTCAGGGAGGAGCTCTCGCGTATGGCCACGGACTCGGCCGCAAACCCGTAGCCGGCGATCAGCAGGGCGAGCACGCCCGGCATGAAGAACAACAGGTACAGCACCAGATCAAACGCGGCCTGCACGCGCGGCCTCAGCGTGCCGTATAGGAGATCCGCCCGTACATGGGCATCCTTGGCCAGTGCATAAGCGCCGGCGAGCAGCAGGACAGCGCCGTAAAGCATGTAACTGGTGTCGAAAACCCAGTCGATGGGCCAGCCGAACACGTACCGGGACACCACTTCGACCGAAATCAGCAGCGTCAGCACCAGGATCAGCCAGGACGACAAACGCCCGACCAGCGTGCTCGCCGAATCGACAAATGCCACCAGCCGCAGGGCAAACCCTGATACACGGCCGGGGGAAGCATGGAGTGTGGACATGGCAGGACTCCCGCGGCCTGCCGGGCAGCAATGCGTCCGACAGGCCTGCTCGCTCGATCAGGTATCGGGGCCATCGCCGAAGTAATGGGCGTAGGCAGCGGTCTGGCTGGGGGATACTTCGTTATGCCAGTAAACCACGCGCTTTGCCCAGGCGCGCTGGGATTCCACAACCCTGGCGAACAGCGGGTTCTCCGCGGAATGCTTTTCGACCACCTTGTCCCAGGCCTTCAGCTGCGCATCGAGGATGGCCTGAGGCGTCCGGTAGGTGGTCACCCTTTCATTCTGCTGAATCTCAAGGTAGTCCTGGGACATACGGTGCATATTCTTCCAGTGCATATCCGCGGAGGCGGCATGCGCGGCATGCTTGAGAATGGCCTTGAGCTCGTCCGGCAGAGCATCGTAACGACGCCTGTTGATCATGACCTCACAGACATTGTTGGACATGTGGTAGCTCTGCTGCAGGTAGTACTTCGCCACATCGGGGAAGCCCATAACGCGGTCGTCCGTGGCACTGGCGAACTCGGCGGCATCCAGCAGGCCGCGATCGAGGGCGGGAATGATGTCCGCCGGTGCCATCTGCACCGGGGACATGCCCAGCTCCCGGAACATATCCACCGCCAGTCCGGCGGTGCGGAAGCGCAGGCCCTGCATGTCCTCGAGGGTCTTTATTTCCTTGTTGAACCAGCCCATCGGCTCGGAAGGCACCGGCCCCAGCAGGAAGCTCTCAACGTTGACACGGGCCGCGGCCTGAATTTCCCGGTACAGGTCCATACCTCCGCCGTATTCGATCCAGCCCAGCATCTGATTGGCATTCATGCCGAAATCCGGGCCGGCCCCGTAGAGGCCGAAGGCGGTATCCTTGCCGAACCAGAACCCCGGCAGCCCATGCCCGCCGTCAAGCACGCCCTGGCTGGACGCATCGATGATCTGCAGCCCGGGCACCACGGAGCCGGCGGCCATCATCTCGATCTTGAGCTTGCCTCCGGAGAGTTCTTCCACCTTCTTCGTCCAGTCCACCGCCACTTCCTGGTACAGAAACCGGGGCGGCCAGGTACTCTGAAACCGCCAGCGGATGGTGGACTGTGACGTGGCGATATAAGGGAACCCCAAGGCCGCGGCACCTACGGCGGTAGCGCCTGCGGCACCGAGGAACTTCCGCCGTGACGCGTCGGCGGTTGATTGAGTTGGCTTGCGTGAGGTGCTGTTCGAGTCTTGCTCTGACATTTGCTCTGTCTCCACTGCAGATCCGGTCGACACTGGCCCGACGGGCTTGCCGGCGTTGCACGGGCAACGCTACCGAAGTAATCCAGCAGGAAACATGCCAATCAAGTTAAGTCACCATAATCTGTGACTACCCCTCGCCAATTCTCGCTAAATCCTTGAGCTGTGTTAATTTAAGTCACAACACTTGGAACATACTTCGCACCAAAATGTTTCTTATCAAGCAACTTTTGCTTCACGATTGTGCAAGTGCGGGGAAGGCCCGCCAAACAACCTTGGGGAGAGTACGATGCGATTCGGGGTATTCATCTACGAGGGAGTCGAGCCCATTGACCTTGCGACCTTTGGGGTGCTGTCCATGGCACGCCGGGTGGCGCCGGAGATCGAGATCATCACCATCGCCCCTCAGGCCGGGCCGGTACATTTCTCCAACGGGCTGGTGGTGATGGCGGATTTCGGCGTCAACGATGCGCCGGACCTGGACGTACTGATCGTCACCGGCGGCCCTGGATGGATGGACCAGACACACCATCGCCCCACGCTGGACTACCTCGGGCATTGCGCCGCTCGCCACCTCGTCGCATCCGTGTGCACCGGCGGCATGATACTGGCCGCCAGCGGCGTGCTTGACGGCCACAAGGCCACAACCAAAAAGGAAGTCATCGAGGGCCAGGAGGTTCCGCCGCTCAATATAATGCGAGAGCAATACCCGAAGATAAAGGCGATGACCGCCAGAGTGGTGGATGCCGGCCCAGTGGTCACGGGCGGTGGCGTCAGCCTGTGCATGGATGTCACGCTACACCTGCTG
Source organism: Aquisalimonadaceae bacterium (assembly GCA_040877625.1). Lineage (GTDB taxonomy): Bacteria > Pseudomonadota > Gammaproteobacteria > Nitrococcales > Aquisalimonadaceae > Methylonatrum. The sequence continues at coordinate 44,432 of JBBDNK010000034.1, read as the reverse complement.
CAGCGGTTACTGGGAGACAAGGTTGCGTCTGAAACCGCCCGAATCCTCGAATATTCGACAGCCTGGCAGGCAAACCAGCAACAGTCCGCTACCGTCACGCAGTAAAAGCCCGGGCCAATGCCAACTCAAGCGGTGTTCTTTCGATCACGCTGTCGAGTGGGAAATCGGCGGGCAGAAACCCGTGCTCCAGCAGAAATGCCTTCTGAACATCCAGAGCGGAAACCAGTTCCTCATCGAGGGACGGTCGAAGCTTTCTGTGCACATCCGGGCCGTAGGCGGCATCCGCCCACTCGAAAGACGTCCCGATTTCATTGGCAAACAGCTGAATGGTTTCCTCGCGATGAGATTCAGCCCATTCCGCCGCGTTCAGCACCTGCCGGAGGTAACGCGCGGCAAGATCTGGTCGTTCGCGAACGAGCGCCGCGCTGGCGCTAAGCACCACCGGCTGCTCATTGCCGCCGCGAACCTCCGGATCGGGATGAAAGCCGAACTCCATGACTTCGTGCGCGCCAAGAAACGCGCCTAGCTGCAACCCGGCCGCACCGCTCGTATAGATAGCGTCAACCTGCCCTCGGATCAACGCGAACGCATCCGCCTGCTGACGCCGGGCGCGGTTGCCACCCGACCACAGCTGCCCATCGTTGGAAACCGTGGCATCGCCCAGGTAGCTCTCGGTGACCGGGATTTCCACGAACTCCACCTCGTCGCGGCCGAGGCCGACCGTTCGCATGGCACTCAGATAGCCGCGCACGGCCATGCCGCGGAAGAAATCAATCTGATCACTGGTGCGCACCGGAACGCCGACACGGCGGCCGCGGAGATCCTCCACCGTACGAATGCCGCTTTCGGGCAATGCCAGAATAGCCTGATACTCGTCCACCCAGGTCAGGCCGATAATGACGATGTCCGCCCGCTTTGCGCAATTCCAGAGCGGCGGCGTATTTCCGCCCTCGCGAAATGAATTCGCCTGCGAGTGATCGAAGTGGGACTCTCGCACACCACGCTCAGCGGACGCACGTAGAGAACGCACCGCAATACCGTCAGCCTCGAACTCCCGCGTCAGCAGGCCCAGATGCACCGCCACACTGGATGCAGTCGGTACCGGGCATCGCGTGTACCAGAGCGTCGAGATATCAGTTCTGCTCGAGCTAGGCAACGAACCGTCGCGAGCCTCAAACTTATCCATACACGCCTCGGGCCTGAAAACCGGATACGTGCTTCATCGGCGCTCCAGCACTAACGGCCATTGCCTGCGAACGCCGCCTTGCCAGCTCGCTCGGATGCCTCCGCAGAGCACCATGGGAATACATCAGTGTCTCCCTAGGTTTGACATTCGCTGCGGTTCGACGATCTCGATCCAGTAGCCGTCAGGATCCTTGATGAAGGCGATACCTTTCAACTTTCCCTGATCGGGACGTTTGACGTATACCACGCCATTGTCATCAAACCACCGTATGGCGGAATCGAGGTCCGGCACCGAAAAACAGATATGCCCAAACCCCTGAGGCTCGGAGTTGCCGTCGTGGTACACCGCCTCAGGGTCGTTTTCGGTACCCCAGTTGTGTGTCAACTCGAGCACGCCCCGCTGACTGAAAGTCCAAGCCGTGCGCTCACCCACATCATCCGGAACCGTCTCGGTCTCCAGCGGCTTGGCCAGAAAATACAAGGAAAAGCGCATCTCTGGAAAATCCAACCGCCGAAGCACCTTCATACCCATCACCCCGGTATAGAAGGCCAGCGATCTATCAGGGTCCGTCACTCTCAGCATGGTGTGGTTGAACGAAAACCCCTCGGCCGCTGACGGCGCCTGGTCCCGTACGCCGGGATAGGATTCGGTATTAAAAGCCATTGCCAATCTCCTGGAACTCGCCCCGGTTTAGGCGTGCATCAGGCGCCCAGTGTAGGGAAGGCGTATGGGCAATGCCATGAACAGGGTTCATTAACGGCATTATCGCGATCATGTCGACGTGTCACCAGCAGCACCCTACGATGATCTCGCAAGATACGAACCGCACCCCCCACGGCGGTTATATCGCCCGGGCGGATTACAGTCCGCAGCCTGGTACCCCGCAAGGATTGCCTCTGCGAACGGCGGCACTGAATTCCTACTAACAAACATGCTGGTGCGGCACAACCCGACCGTTGCCCCATGGCAACCGGCCGTATCAGGAGGAGGAGGACTACCTTGAATCCCCAATCCACGCGTGCTCCTGCACCAAAACCGACTCTCGAAGCGGCCTTGCGCGATGTCGACGAGCATGGCGTCGGCATTGTCGACCGGGCGCTAAGTACCGCCCAGACCGATGACATCCGAGAGCGCCTGTGGCGCGCGGCCGGCATGGCCGATGAGCACGGCATACGTACACGAGGTGCCGTCCCGGCAGACGCGGACACCAATAACATTCGTATCCTGGAGTTGTTCAACTGGGATCTCGCGTTTGTTGATCTGGCCATGAACGAGACCGCGTTGACGGCGGTTAGGCATGTACTCGGCGAACGTTTCCTGATCTCGAATTACACCGCAAACATCACTGGCCCCGGCTCCGGGTCCATGCGCCTTCATGCCGATCAGGGCTATGTGATGCCACCCTGGCCGGACAAACCGCTTGCCGTTAACACCTTGTGGATGATCGACGATTTCCATGAGGAGGTCGGCGCAACGCGCTATGTGCCAGGAACGCATCTATCGCGCGAATCGCCGGACCCGGACCAGACCTATCCCACAGTATCAATCGAGGGCGCTGCCGGCTCTCTTATCATCATGGACGGACGGGTGTGGCACACCTCGGGGGAGAACCGCACGCAGAACCAGTATCGGAGCGGAATCCTCGGCTACTACGTACTGCCCTGGTTACGCGCCCAAAGAAACTGGAACGCCGCTCTTCGCAAGGACGTTGTCGATTCCATGGACCCCGAGTTCCTCAAGTTGCTGGGCTATACGGAAGGCAACACGGAACTGTTCAGGCGCGGGTGGCAGAAGTAGGCATGCGAGGTTTTTCGTGACGGGCAATACCGGGACAAGGCTCTACAAGGCGGGAGGCCGCCTACTGCTACTCATCGCTCGGTTAGCCGCGCTATGCGGGGGAATACTCCTTATTTTCCTGGCAGCGATGTCGGTGGTCAGCATCCTCGGACGCTGGCTGGCCGGCATTCCCCCCATTGCCACGACATTCAGTTGGGTAGGTACCGTGCCCGGCGATTTCGAACTCATGGAAATGGGCAATGCCATCGCCGTGTTTCTGTTCCTCCCCTACTGCCAGCTGCGGTACGGCCACGTCGCGGTTGACATTTTCATATCTCCCGCGAGCCCTCGTCTGAGAGCACTGATTACCTTGCTGGTCAATTTATTGTTTACGGTCGTCGCCGCGTTGATGACCTGGCGGCTTTACCTCGGCATGGAAGAGAAAGTCATGTACGGAGAGACGACCATGATGCTGGGGTTACCAATGTGGTACGGATTTGCTCCAAGCGTCGCAATGCTGGGCTTTCTCACCGTGGTATGTAGCTACACCGTATTAGACGCCGTGCTCGGTCTGTTTAGGGGCGAAGATCCCTACAGCCGGAACCGGGGCCAGGATATGGCGGCAACGGGTGAGTAATGACTGAAACTACCACCGGATTCGTCGGATTGGGTGCGCTGTTTTTACTCATGGGCATCAGAGTACCGATTGGCCTTGCCATGTTATTGGTCGGTTTTCTGGGTAGCGCATCGATACTTGGCCTAAATGGTATTCTAAACATGCTGAACACGGCTCCCTATGAGGAGTTTTCGAGTTATTCATTCTCCATAATCCCTCTGTTCCTGCTCATGGGTCAGTTTGCATCCAATGCGGGACTGTCCACTGCTCTTTACAATGCGGCCGGTAGTTGGCTCGGACACCGTCGCGGTGGTCTGGCCGCGTCCACGATAGGAGCCTGCGCCGGTTTCGGTGCGGTTTGTGGTTCATCGCTGGCTACCGCCGCGACCATGGCTCAGGTGGCACTGCCTGAAATGCGCAAGGCCGGCTATGACCGCGGCTTCGCGACGGGCACGCTGGCCGCCGGCGGCACTCTGGGAATCCTTATTCCACCGTCCGTGGTGCTCGTGATATACGCAGTACTGACCAGCCAGAACATCGCCAAGCTTTTCGCGGCGGCATTGCTGCCCGGTCTTCTGGCAGTGTTCACCTATATCGTTGCAGCTTCACTGTATGCCCGACGGTATCCCGAGGCCGCGCCTCTGGCGCCACGCGCATCACGCCATCAGCGCCTGCGCTCGATCATCGATGTCTGGCCAGTCGTATTGATATTCGTCGTCGTGATTGGCGGTATCTATGCTGGCATCTTCACGCCTACCGAAGCCGCGGCCGTGGGCGCTATAGCCACAGGGGCACTGGCGCTGGCCCGGAAGGGACTCGGCTGGAAGGAATTCAAACACAGCGTTTACAACACGGCAACGGGTACCGGAATGATCTTCTTTATCATTCTGGGTGCTGCCGTATTCAATGGTTTCCTAGCCCTGACGCAATTGCCGCAAGACGGTGCCGCGTGGATTGTGCAGTTAAGCGTCAGTCCGTGGCTGATCCTGGTGGTAATCCTGTTGTGCTACCTGATTCTCGGCTGTTTCATGGACACTCTGTCCATGATCCTGCTGACCATTCCGATCTTTTTTCCCATCGTAACAGCACTGGATTTCGGTTTACCTCCGGATGAGGTTGCCCTTTGGTTCGGCATTCTCGCGCTAATGGTGGTTGAGGTTGGCATGATCACCCCTCCCCTCGGCCTGAACCTGTTTGTTATCAATTCAATGGCACGCGATGTCCCGATGATCGAGACAATACGCGGCGTGTTCCCATTTCTTGCCGCGGATCTCGTTCGGATCTCCATATTGATCACCTTTCCGGGAATATCGCTTTTTCTTGTCAGACTTTTCTACTAACTCACAGATCGTGTAGAAAGCGGTTTTTGCATTTCATCCGAAAGAAAATGCAAGTGACGTTCATCATCACAAGAACCCATCCAAGGGGGAGAATCAGATGCTTCAAAAGCACTTCATATCACTTATAAAACCCGCAACCAAAATCGTCGCGGTAACCACTTTCATGGCCGTAGTCTCTTCGCTCGCGCAAGCTCAGGAGCCGATCACCCTGCGGTTGCACCATTTCCTGCCGCCCAGCGCACCCATGCACGAATTCCTGTCGGACTGGGCGGATCGTGTCAATGACCAATCCGATAATCGGCTCGACGTCAAAGTCTACCCATCGATGCAGCTGGGTGGGAAACCACCGGCGCTGTACGACCAGGTCAAGAACGGACAGGTGGATATCGGTTGGGCTGTGCCGGGATATACAATTAACCGCTTCCCGAAAGCGGAGGTATTTGATATTCCGCTAATTGGCCGTAGCGCCGAAGTTACCTCGCAAGCAGGTTACGCCTTCTTTGAGAAGCATCTACAGGACGAGTTCGACGATGTCCGGATGATCAACTATTTTACGAACCCCCCCTGCATGCTCAATTCACAAAGACGCGTCAAGACGCCGAGCGATCTTCAGGGCATGAAGATTCGAGCCAGCAACCGGACCGTCTCGGCATTTTTCCAGGCCGCTGGCGCGCAACCAATGTCGATTCCCGTCCCGGCCGCACCGGAAGCACTGTCGCGGGGTGTACTGGAGGGCATCACACTACCGTTTGAAGCCGCGGTTTCGCTACGAATTGAGGAACTCACCGATTATCAGATTTCTTTCAATTCCGCCAATGATGAGGGATTCTGCACGACATCCCACGTGATCGTGATGAACAAGGATCGCTACGAATCACTTCCAGAGGACCTCAGGAAAGTCATTGACGACAATTCCGGATTAGACGAGGCTCGGCAGATTGGCCGTTTTCTCGATGAATCCGATGCAAAGGCGATTGCAGCTTATGAAGGCAATAACGAGTTCTTCACGATCGGCCCAGATGAAATTGACCCATGGCGGGAAGTAGCTGACCAAGTCACAAAAGATTGGATAGATGACATGAACAGCCGCGGCTATGAAGGTCAGGCTCTGTATGAAGACGCAAAAGAGCTGATTGAGAAGTACGCCGGTCAGTAGCGATCAATTTCACCATGGATGGCCGCCCTTGCATTAACAATTGCTGGGCGGTCACTCATGTTTTTCCTCATGCAATCCCGCAACCGACAACAATTGCCAGCGACACACCCGCCATCATGATTCATCAGGTATAACCCGGATAATCGTCAAATGTTACTTTTATCAGCTTTCGAAGCCAGATGTTCGCTTCGTCATAGTGAACGCGAGGATGCCAGTGCTGACGTAACTGAAATCGAGGAATCTGAATCGGCGGGTCAAGCACCCGGACAAGGTTATAGTTCTGAAACACAGTGCCGAGTTCTCTCGGGACCGTTGCAACACATTGCGCTTGCTTTTCAAGAATAAAGGGCACTACTAGAAAGTGCGGCGTAATAAGAATAATATCTCTCTTGATGCCCGCCTCGTCCAGAGCCCGATCATACGCCCCGCTGATCGACCCGGAAAGGCTGACCACGACGTGTTTCATTCCGCAGAACTGCTCAAGGGTGATGCGCTCACCCACCTCCTGATTGTTCGCACTCACCAGCGTTACGAATGGATGCGTGAACAACTCCTGCTGATACAGCCCCTCGGCAACGCTAATCAGAGACCCTATCGCTAGATCCGCTTCTCCCGATTCAAGAGTCGCTTCGATGTGCTGCAACGGCACTCGAAGCGTGCGAATGCTGCAATTGGGTGCCAGTATGCGCAGGCGCTCGAACAACGGCGGCAGCAGAGACAGTTCGCCCATATCAGACAGACAGAGCGTGAATGTCTGCGTGCTGTGAAGGGGATCGAACCTGGTTTGCGACAGTACCTCCGTTCGGACTGTTGTCATTATTGAACAGACCGAGGAAGTCAGATCCTCTGCCCTGGGAGTCGGCCTCATGCGGTCTCCAACCTTGATGAACAGGGGGTCATTGAAAAAAGCGCGTAACCGCCGAAGAGAATGGCTCATTGCACTTTGGGTAACGCCCATGTGCTCCGCCGCCCGGGTTACACTCCCCTCTCGTAAGAGTGCGTCGAATGCTGCAATCAGATTGAGATCAAGGCGATCATTCATCAATCATTTCCTTCCCTTCACAACGCATACTTTAGAGAAATCTGCCAAACCGGCCAGAACGTCCGTAGCCGTTTTGAGCCAGAAGCGAAATGAACCTCATGCTCACACATCGCAATCAGCATGAACAATATTTATGCATCAGATCTCGGACAAGCTCATTTAGGGAGCCTCTGATTTATTCCCATGGAGCTCTGCGGAGCCATCGGCGCGCACTGGCAAGGCGGCGTTCGCAGGCAATGGCCGTCGCCCTTGGCAACAACGCCAACGCAGTCCAGTGCGCGCCGATGGCCCGCCCTGCGGGGCTTTGCAGCATGCCGGATGCCGGCTACAAGCCCCTTCGGACCTCCTTCGAATGTGAGAGCTGGATCACAATTACGGCAATTGGCCAGCCGCTGATCACCCCGTTGCGCCCGCCGGCCCCCCCGCCTCAACCCGTGCTACCAATCGACACGGCAGCACCACATCTGCCAAGCCACTGACATAAATTAATTTTTCTTATTTCATCAGTTACATACAGACGGCTCATGTTGCCTGTGAGTAACAGGGTGACTTCCGTCGATCGCTCAGGTTAAGTGTGTCTACATTCCTGGTCATTTAAGCCAGTCGGGGATGAATGGAGGGATTGCGGTATGTCAGCTTCGAGAAACGAATCCGCCCGAACGCTACGGGCCACCCTGCCCAGGGTGGCCCATGGTCTGTCGGAACTGGACAGGGCCAACATCGAACTGAAGGTACTGCGGCAACTGGTCGCCGAACGCGGCGCAAAACTCGACAGTGCAATGCACCGGATCAACTCGCTCGAGGCCGGCAACGACTGTCTGGAGAAACAGCTGCAAGCCATGAGCTTGCGCGAGGCGGCAGCCCTGCGCCGTGCCTATCACGACGACCTGACCGGCCTGCCGAACCGTAGCCTGCTCATGGATCGCCTCTCCCAGGCCCTGGGCCGGGCACAGCGTCTGGGAACCGTCGGGGTTGCGGTGTTGTTCATTGATCTGGACGGGTTCAAGAGTGTCAACGATCGCTACGGCCATCAGGTAGGCGATGCCCTGCTCAAGCAGTTTGCCCGACGGCTCTGTAACTGTCTACGGGCAACCGATACCGCCTGCCGTTTCGGTGGCGACGAATTCGTGGTCGTGCTACCCGATCTGCACAGGATGGATGCGGTAAAAGTGGTTGCCGGCAAGATTCGCGCGCACCTGGAAAAGCCGTTCCGGGTGGAACAGCACATTATTCCGCTTGCCGCGTCCGCCGGCTGGGCGACCTACCCCGACAACGGCCAGGATGCACACACGCTGATCAGCCAGGCCGATGCCGCCATGTATCGCGGCAAGCGGGATCTCGCGCGGTCGCGTGATTAGGCCGAGGCTGCCCTCGCGGCTACACGAAACCGACCTCGGCAAACATGTCTTGATGTCCACCTTATTGGTCGTTGTCCCCGCTTTCCGATAGGCTCTCAGGCCAGTGCATTCGGCGCTTTCCGCATCTGGGTGTAAGCTCCGGCGGAGAAAACAACCAATAACAGTGAGCGATCACCACAATGGCATTCATGATTCTCGGCCTGCTGATGTTCCTTGGCGTCCATTCCGTACGTGTCTTTGCCGACGACTGGCGCACCATGCAAATCCAACGCATGGGCGAACTACCCTGGAAAGGCCTCTATTCGCTGATTTCTATCATCGGCCTGGCGATCGCCATCTGGGGCTATGGCCAGACCCGGCTGGATCCGACGTTCATCTGGTTTCCACCGGTGGCAACCCGGCATGCCGTCGCCCTGTTCATGATCCCGGCATTCGTCCTCCTGGTCGCCGCCTACATACCCGGCAACCATATCCGCGCGACGCTCGGGCACCCTATGCTAGGTGCGGTCAAACTTTGGGCATTTGCTCATCTGCTGGCCAATGGCCGGCTCGGCGATATCGTCTTCTTCGGGGCCTTCATGGTCTGGGCGATCGTTGCTTTCCGTGCAGCGCGCAGGCGGGACCGCAAGGCGCAGGTCGCGCCGGAAGCCGCCCGCGCCGTCAATACGATTGCCACGGTGGTGATCGGCCTGATCGCCTATTACGTATTTGCCGTTTACCTGCACGCCTGGATAGCCGGTGTGCCGGCCATGGCGATGGGCTGACCCGCCGGCACCGGCCTGGTCAGGGCAGAATCACCAGATGGTTGGGCAGATCGTTACGCGCATGCGTGGCGGGCAGGTGCCGCTTAAGGTGCTCGCCACAGGTCTCGATACAGAAGAGAAAGCCCTTTAGAGTCTGCCCCTGTCTGACACTTGCCGTGAAGGCATCGACACTTTCTTTCCACGTCTCGTCGCTGATGCGGCTGGAGATTCCCCGATCGACGAGGATCTCCACGTAATGTTCGGCTTCCGAGACGAATATCAGCATACCGGTCGCACCGGGTGTGTGGTGCAGATTCTGCTCGAGGAACTGGCGCCGTGCCATGTTGGCGGCTCGCCAGTGACGTACGGACCGAGGAACCAGCCGGGTCGTCAGCGTCGGGATACGAAACAGCAGGGCAAGCGCGATAAACACCCCCCATTGCACCAGCAACAGCGTCCGGGCATCGAGCCAGCCGGGAAAATAGTTGATCGCGCCGGGCAGCACCAAAGCGATAACACCCGCCCAAAGTAGCGGAATATAGGTGTAGTCGTCCGCGCCGGCTGCAAGCACGGTCACCAGTTCGGCATCCGTTTCCCGCTCGACACGGGCGATGGCCTCCGCAACCTGCTGCTGCTCCTGCTCGTTCAGTAATGCCATGATGCACGCCCCATTGAACTACCATCCACCCGAGGCGCCGCCGCCCCCGAAACCGCCGCCACCACCCCCGAACCCCCCGCGACCGCCGCCGCCAATGCCGCCCCGGGATCTGCCGCGGCCCAGGGCCGAGCCGAGCAGCAGGCCACCGAGCAAGCCACGGCGACCGCCGCCTCGCAACATTGAGATGATGACGAACAGCAGCACAACGAATAACGGTGAAAATGATGGGCGATCGCGCTCCTCGGCGGAAGGCGCAGCGGACCGGCCCTGCAGCGGCTCACCGCCCAGCACCCGCAGGATCGCATCCACGCCATTGACGATACCCTGCGCATAGTCGCCCTGCCGAAATGCGGGCGTAATGACCTGATTGATAATGATGGCGGATTGCGCATCCGTCAGCCGCCCCTCCAGCCCATAACCAACCTCGATCCTGACCCTGCGCTCTTCCAGCGCAACGATAAGAAGCGCCCCGTTGTCGCTGCCGGCCTGGCCGATGCCCCACTGTCGCCCCAGTTGATAGCCGTAATCCTCGATCGGGTAACCCTGCAGATCGTCAAGCGTGACCACCACCACCTGCTCCGTGGTGGTGTTTTCGTGGGCTTCGAGCGCCTGCGAGAGACGACGCTCGATCTGTGCGTCGAGAACTCCGGCCTGATCGACCACGCGGCCGGTCAGTGACGGAAAGTTCGGCTGGGCATGTGCGGCCACCATGCACAGGAGCAGCGCCGGGATGGCCCACAGATGACGGACAGCAAGCATTAAAACCGCACCGTCGGTGCCTCATCGGCATCCGGGCTGGTCGCGCGGAACGGCTCCCGCGGCTCCAGATCACCGTAGAGCATGCCGTGCCAGATGCGGCCCGGGAATGTGCGCAGCTCCCGGTTGTAGCGCTCGACGGCAAGAATGTAGTCACGCCGCGCCACCGCGATGCGATTCTCCGTTCCCTCCAACTGCGATTGCAGCGCCAGGAAGTTCTGATTCGACCGCAGTTCCGGGTAATTCTCGGACACCGCCATCAACCGGCTCAGGGCACCCGTAAGCTGGGCCTGCGCCTGCTCGAACTGCTGCAGGCGCTCCGGGTCCTCCAGGTCGCTGACATCAAGCTGAATGGAGGTCGCACTGGCGCGGGCCTCCACCACCGCCGTCAGCACCTCCTGCTCCTGCGCCGCGAAGCCCTTCACGGTTTCCACCAGGTTAGGGACAAGATCGGCACGCCGCTGGTACTGATTCTCCACCTGAGCCCAACCCGCCTTGACCTGCTCGTCATAGGTCGGGATGTTGTTGATACCGCAGCCGCTTATGAGCAGAACGGCAATCAGGAGACCGACCAGACCAGGAATGTTCCGGCCGGGCCGCAGGGAATACTGCAGATACATGTGGGGTTCCTCGCGGCTTACCCAAACCGAGCAATTACAAAGGGTGTTGCTACCTACCTTCATTACACAACCGACAGGGAAGTGGCGTTCCAAGCATGCGCTCACGCCCCACGCGGGTGAGTGTCCAGGGTCTCAGGAACCAGGGGGGTTTGTGGCGCACATGCTGGTTGTGGCCGCACTCCAGCTCCGCCACCCAGTACCCTTCCTCGTCCTGATGAAACCCGACTATCAGCCGATACATTAAGGAGACTCTGATTTATTCACACGACCTTCTCTGGCAATGATAACCGGGGCGTCAGAAATAACCGATCAGGCGCCCGAGCGCCAGGGAAGATACCCAGGCGGCGAGCGAAACGCCGGCAGCCGCCCGAAAGCGCCAGGGCAACGGGCCGGTGGTGGAGTTCATCCGCCAGGCTTGACGGGCTGCGGCTCGATGGACAATGACTACATTTATCACACCCAGGCTGATGATAAGTAACTTGCTCAGGAACAGCCCGGACACGGCATACTCGGTGGCCCGGGTGGAGAACAGCAGCGCTCCGGTAAGCACGGCCAGCACAAGCCCGGTCGCGGCGGTGCGGGTCAACACCTGCCAGAGGTAGCCCGGAGGAATCGGCCGCCACATCCCGAGCAAGCGCAGATCCAGCGGCACGATCCCGCCCACGAGCAGTGCCACCCCGAGAATGTGCGCGGCATTCACCAGGGGATAAACCCACATCGAGCCGCGCAACGCGGCGACGACCGGAGCCGCCTCCAGCGCCGCCAGCCATTCTCCGGTCACGCCAAGTGCGCTCTACGATGTGCGGCCGGGATAGAGATCATGATTCCGTCCATCAATCACAATACGCACCGCCTTCATCAAACGCTCGTCGGGACGGGCGGACCGATTCCCCTGGACGGTGACCTCCCTCCCGACCGACAGCAGTTCCTCGGTAAGCCCGGCACGGTCATTGCGCCATGGCTGCCCGACTTCCACCACCCATTCCTCACCATTCACGTCCAGCGTGACTTCACCGTGGGGATTACCCAGCCGCACCTGGGTGATCACCCCCGTAAGTTCAAATTTCTCGTCCGTCGCCCAGCCCCAGCCGTGATGGGCCACAGCCGTCTGCACCAATAACGCGCCGGCAAGCAGACAGAACAGCACGCGCCATGACCGCGGCCCCGATTGACCATACATGTCCAGCCCTCCTCGTACCGATTTTCTGCATACGCAATACACCACCGTTCGCACACCAGGTCACGATCCCCTTCCCCAGCCCGCCTTGCAAGCACGAATCCCGACGGGGCACTCCGCCAGCCCCGCCGGGACCGCTCGCCGCCATCAATTGCGCGGATCGTCCTCCGGATTCAAATACTCAATTCCCCACGGTCCCTCACCGTGCAGCTGAATGACAGTTTCTTCTTCGGTATAACCGAACATCGGTGCGCCTGGAGGCATTATGGCCACGCCACCCTGAGGCAGTGCCGTGGTGGCCTGGCGATCAAATTCCTCGCCGTGAGCGAAGTGGAAGGTGCCGGAGAGCACCGTGACGCGCTCATATGCCGGATGCCGATGGGGATCGATCCGATAATTCGCCGGCAGCTTGAGGCGAAAGGTGAAGGGTTTTTCGGCTCCCAGCTCACCCTCGATGACGGCAATCCGGGCACCGGGAGCCATGGATGCAACCTTGCCCCATTTCAGCTCCGACGGGTCCAGCAGAACATGCCCGTTGCCCTGGTAGGGCATGTCCGCCGACCACGCAGCCCCACCGACAGCGAACGTCAGAATGACGGTCATGGATAGGATGTATGCTCTGTTCATGATCAATTCTCCTCTGATTCGGATGGCACGCGTGAGTGCTACGCGTTCCTGGTCGCCAACAGGGAAATGCTCTTTACACCATAGCTGCGACTGGCGCCCTGAGCGGATCCGGTCAGGAAGTGGTACTGCGAATTCTCGACCACGGTACGCACCCGCAGCCCGGCCGCCTCGATCGCACCCCGGTAGCTGTCCTGCTGCATGGCGCCACCAATGCAGGCAGCCCACAGGGTTGCGTCGCAGGTGACATTTTCCGGAAGCTGTTTCTCGGTCACGATGTCGGAAATGGCCAGCCGGCCGCCGGGGCGGAGCACCCGAGCTGCCTCGGCAAACACGCGGTTCTTGTCCGCGGAAAGATTGATAACGCCGTTGCTGATGACGACATCAACACTGCCATCCTCGAATGGTAGTTCTTCGATGTAGCCGGCATGAAAGGAAACCGTTTCAAACCCATGCTCGCGTGCCAGTCGCTCTGCCTTGAGACGTTGCGCCTCGGTCATGTCCAGCCCCAGGACACGGCCTTCCGGGCCGGCTTTCAACGCCGCCAGAAACGTATCCGTGCCTGAGCCACTGCCCAGATCGAGCACGACCTCACCGGGCTCGATGGCGGCCAGCTGCAGGTAATGGCCAACGCCCGCGAATGAGTCCACTGCCTCGCCGGGGATGCGGTCCAGGTCTTCAGGGGGATAACCAAGCTGCTCCGCCAGCGGGCGCCCCATCGCAAAGTGGAAATCGCCATTGGGCTCTTCGGCCACGCGGCGGTACATGTCCTTCACCTTCCGTTCCAGCGCCAGCCGATCGACCTCGGCCGTGGTTGTCTGTGCATTTGTAGTCATTGGAAACATCCTCCACGTTGTATTTGCGGATTCTCGACGCATCGGCGCCGAGTGAACCCCAGGACGCGAGAGTGACGTGAAATGTTCCCATCAGTTCATCAAACGGCGAACGGGAACCTTTTGGGTTCCGGGTGCGTCCTCGCCGACAGATGCCGCTGTTATGGCTACCCCCATACGGGCCGGCTCCCGGAAATTGGCCCCTGACCCGGCAATGATCCATGATTAAAAGGTCCATGGTCACAACAACGCGTTCCGCCGCCATCGCGGCGCGGCAACCGCGGAAACCCCGAAAACATCGCTCCGGGGACGTCATGACGGAGAAGCAACCGATCAAACCGACAGGCGAATCCCGGCAGGCGCGTCGGCGGTATTTCGAGGACGAGGTGTCGCGGTTGATGGACAGACTCTATGGCACCGCCTTGCGGTTGACCCGCGACCCGGATGATGCCGAGGACATCGTCGCGGAAACGGTGGGCCAGGCCTGGAGCCAGTTGGACAAACTGCGGGATCCGCAACACTTTGAAGGCTGGCTGTTCAGAATTCTGAATAACACCTTTGTAAGCGCGTGGCGCCGACGCAAGGCCAGAAACGAGGTGGCGCTGGATTCGGACGTCGACACGTCGCCGAGCGAAGAAGCCGACGAGACGGAGAATTTCTCGCTGTTCCGCCAATTGCACCAACCGTTCCTGCTCTGGTGGGGCACGCCGGAGAATCAGTTCCTGAACGCGCTCCTGCAGGAAGACATCCAAACAGCGCTGGACGCCCTGCCGGATGCATTTCGGGTGGCCATTGTGCTGGTTGAGGTACAGGGCTACACGTACGATGAGGTATCACAGTTGCTGGACATACCACTCGGTACCGTACGCTCACGACTCAGCCGTGGGCGTGCCCTACTGCAGCGGGCGCTTTGGGAACAAGGCCGGGAGGCAGGCCTGGTGAAAGGCTCAGTACACGACGCGGACACGTCGGGAGGCAGCTCATGAGCTCAGGCGATCTCACCTGCGAGGAGGTCATGGAACAACTCTTCACCTACCTCGACAAGGAACTCACCAACCGCCACAGTGCGGCGATTGATGCGCACCTGGAAAGATGCCGCGACTGCTTCAGCCGCGCGGAGTTCGAGAAACGTCTGCGCGAAAAAGTCGGCCAGACCGCGACGGTGGAAGCGCCCGAACGTCTCCGCCGTAGAGTAAAGGGCCTGCTCGACAATTTCTGACGGCTTCCATGCTGGTTGCCGTCACCAGACGGGGGAAAGATCCATGGTTGCCATTCTTGGCTATTCCCGGGAGCAGATCTTCACGGCGGTAAAGGGTATGTACTCCGCGGTCGCGGAACGCCCCGAGTCCGACTTCCATTTTCCCGTTGGCGATGCCGCCTGCCGTTTGCTCGGCTATCCGCCGGAGCAGATCGCGGAGCTACCGGCACCATTACGGAAATCCTTCGCCGGCGTTGGATATCCCTTCCATGCCGATGCAATCAACCTGGGAGACACTGTGCTCGACATCGGCGCCGGCGCGGGGACCGACGCCATGATCGCCAGCCAGGTGGTCGGCAACGTTGGCCAGGTGGTCGCGATGGATCTGACCCCGGCCATGACCCGCAAGCTACGCCACACTGTGACCGAAGCCGGCATCGCCAACGTCGATGTGGTTCAGGCGACCGCGGAACGGATACCTCTGTCGGACGGCAGCGTCGACAGCATCACCAGCAATGGCGTGCTCAACCTGGTGCCGAACAAGCGGCAAGCGGTAGCCGAGATGTTTCGTGTGCTTCGCCCGCATGGGCAGCTGCAGATCGCGGATGTGGTGATCGACCGCCCGGTGAGTGTCGATTGCCACACCGACCCCAGGCTGTGGGTGGAATGCGTCGTGGGGGCGACTGTCGAGGACGACTTCCTGATGCTGTTTCGTGACGCCGGTTTCGAAAATGTCCGCGTCCTGCGTAGGCTCGACTACTTCTCCCATAGTCCAAGCGAACAGACCCGGGAGGTGGCCGCCAGCTTCGGCGCCCGCTCGGTGGAGGTGACAATGCGGCGGGGACCTCAGGCGCCTACCAGGGCAACGCAGTTTTTCCGGCGAATCAACCCGGTACGGCTACTCGCCTCACTCTGGCGTCGAGGCTTCATGGGGGTCGCCAGCATGGCGATGGCCGTGCTGGCCTGCTACGGAACACTGGCGGCGTTGGGTTTGCTGGCACTGCTTGGCATGAGCCTCGCGCTGGACGAGACCATATGGGCAGGCGCGATTGCGGCGTTTTCGGTACTGACCGTGCTGGCCATTGCACCGGGCGTGCTGCAACACCGGGCGTTCGGTCCCGCCGCCCTGGCGGTCGCCGGTGCCGGTGCCATCCTCTATGCCGTGCTGGCCAACTACAATGCGCTGGTGGAGCTGGCAGGCTTCATCTTGCTCGGTGGGTCCGTCTGGTGGGACATCCGCCTGCGCCGTCGCGAGGAAGCTCGGATTCTTGGCCTGACACGGAATGGCAACTAGTACGGCGAATCGCCAGCGCGGATTGCACGGGTATACAATAGAAACTCGAGCCGCAATTCTACCGGGATGCAACCGCCCCCCGGAGGAGACCCCAAATGATCCGCTTGGCCACACTCGTGTTCCTCGCCATGCTTATTCAACCGGGAATCGCCGCAGATCGCGACAGCTCGGCGCCGGCTGGCTGCCCTGCCTGGCTCAATCATGAGTTGCGCCAGCTCCACAGCGATGAGGTCATTGACCTCTGCGAACGCTACGGCGGCAAACCGCTGCTGGTGATCAACACCGCCAGCCACTGTGGCTATACCCGGCAATTTGAGGGTCTGGAAGCCCTGCACGCGCACTATAAGGAAAGCGGACTGAGGACCATCGGGTTCCCGTCCAATGACTTCCGCCAGGAGGCGAGCGACGAGGCGAAAACGGCCGAAGTCTGCCGCATCAACTACGGCGTCACCTTCGACATGTTCTCCCCTCTACCGGTAACCGGTGCCGATGCCCATCCGGTCTTTCAGGAAATTGCGCGACAAAGCCAGGCACCAGGCTGGAACTTCTACAAATACGTGATCGATCGTGACGGCCGGGTGGTCGCCGCGTTCCCGAACCGTGTCGAACCCGATGCAGACGAACTGCGCGAGGCCATTGAAAGCGTACTGTAGACGAACCAGGCGTGCGACGGTCAAAGCAGTGAATCACCGCGGCTCATAGATCTTTAACGAGCAATACCCAACTGGACCCACGGGTTTGCCAAGCCTCCTTGACGATCGGGCGTCTCGCCCGCTCGCTATAACCTTGCTCCTCATAGAGCCTTCTCGCTCCGGTGTTCGCGTCCGCGACGATAATGCTCAACCCGCGTTTGCCAAGATCCGACGCAATGGCCTCGGCCACGGCCATGAGTTCACGGCCAAACCCTTTCCCTCTGTAGTCGGGGTACGTCGCCAACACGTTCAGATACCATGTGCCCGGCGCCATGTCCTCGAGTTGCTGCATGGGGACGAACATTGGTGGAATTTCTGAGTAATCGATGGGGGGTGGGTCATCCTCCAGGGGATACCCAATCAAACAGGCAGCAATCTCACCGCCTTCTTCCCGAGCGATGGCGTTGCGGTACGAGAAGGCGCCGGTCTCTCTTCTGGCTCGATCCAGACCAACGTCCCATGGGGATTTACCGGCCCCGGCCATGCCCGTCCAGAGGTACAGCGGCAGCCCTTCGCCAGCCATGTTTACAAGTTCCGCCAATGCCAGCGCATCACCCGGTCGTGCGCGCCTGAAGGGAGGTTGAAGTTCAATCATCCGTTAACCTCGCTGATCCGACCCTGCACCCAAGCCACGATCCCAAGGGCTAGCGATCTGGCGGGCCCTTGAGTTCCACCACATTGCCTTCCGGGTCGTTAATGTACATGGAAGGGCCCTCGCCCTCGGCGCCATAGCGCGACTTCACCAGACCGGGTTCGACACCGTGAGCCTGAAGATGATTGCGAATAGCTGCCTCGTCGAATGGTTCAACCCGAAAGCAGAAGTGGTCGACATTGCGCCCTTCGGCACCGGGTGCGGCGCCACCAGCACTGCCAAGCTCGCCGCTGACGGGAACGAGATCAAGCAACGAATTGCCGGCGCGAAGCTGCACCAGGCCAATCGCATCCTGACGCCGCTCGATGGTGCAACCAAGCACGTCGCAATAAAAGCGAAGCATCCTGTCCAGGTCGGTGACACGCAGGACGAGGTGATCAAGTTCGCGTATGCGAATCACGCGCGCTCCTGATTAAATGGCGAAAGAATTCGGTCACCCGAAGCCGATTAATCGCGCTGGCGCTGCTTCTGCCACGGCCAATGGCCAGTCATCTCAACCTCGAGGGTAAAACTGAGGAACGTCCGGATACCCACGATCGCCGCCAACGCGCCAACACTGTATAGAGACAATTCTACCGCGACTGTCTTGATGATGTCCGCGGCAACCAGAAACTCCAGCCCCAGCAGGATGCCCCTGCCTAATTCTATCCTCCAGACCGTAAAGAGGTGTTCACCGCCGCGATATCGCAGCCGCTGTACAACAGCATGAAGCAGAGAATAAACCGCTTGTAATGTAATAATGGCGATACCCGCCAGCTCAAGGGCACCTGCCGCCACGCCTGCCACGTCCGCAACCAATCCCATTATCCAACCCCTCCCTGGGTTTCAAGGCTCACGCATCTTCTGGCTCGGCAACGAGTAGCAAGGAGAGGGGCGCCTGTGTATCCGGGTGCCTGGGTTCGCGCACTTCGGTGATGACGTAACCGCTCTCTTGCAGCGTTTCCAGCCAGGTTTCAAGGGTGCGGAAGTACCAGGGCATCGGCTGCCATACGCCCGGAAAGCGACCAAAGTTCTCCTCGCGCCAGCCATCGCGGTAGACCCCGCCCACTGTCCATGGGTGGACGGTCTGGACAACAACCGCTCCGCCAGGGGCGAGCACGAGCCGGAGAGCACTCAGTAAGGGTACAGTCTCCGCGTCCAGCAGTGCGAAGTTCGCCGTAATAACGTCAAAGCCGTCGCCTACCTTGCTCGGGTCGGCGACGAGATCGTTGTACGAACAGACGTGAAAGGCGCCAGCCCCGGCGGCCTGCGCAGCCTCGATCAAGGGCGGCGAACCATCCACACCCACGCTTTCTATGCCGTGCTCCGCCAGTGCACGCACCAGCCAACCTTCCCCGCAACCCAGGTCAAACACCCGTCTGGCTTGTCGAGCGAGTACCGCCCCGACAATGGCGTGGTCCGTGACGAGGCGTCGGCTTTCGATGCACCACCGCGCACGGCGGAGGTCCATGCATTGGCGTTTGTGGTCCAGCTCAGTACCAGATCCGCTGTGGGATCGGCATTGCTGCCGCCCGCGGTCACCGCGCTCCGCTCGCAACTTTAGCCATAACGCACCCTGAGGTTTGACGGAAGAGCCGTGTAGTCATTCGATATTGGCAGGGACTTCGTAGCGTTGTACAGAGCCTCCGGCGGTGCGACAAGCATTCGGGAGAGCGGCGGAGAGCCTTCGAAAGACGCAGTGCCATCTCCGGGCTGACCGCGCTTCGGCCTTGGAGGACTCGCGCAACGGTGGAGGGCGAAACCTTGAGCTTCGCTGCGAGGTGCCTAGCGCTCAGGCCGAACGGCTCAAGATAGACCTCGTAATCCAGTACATAGGCGTTGCCGTCGCGGAACTCGAATGTCAAACGCCAGTTCCCGTTGACCCAGACCGACCACCGGTTGCGTTCCCGCCCCTTCAACGGGTGCAGACGAAACTCAGGGATATCCATGTCTTCAATGGCGGCTGCGGTATCGAGGGCCGCCAACTGCATCCGCAGCCGCTTCGCGTGCTGTGGCTGGATACCCGCGGCACTCCCGGACTCGTAGAAGGACCGGAGCCCCTTGCCCCGCAGCTTTGGATTGGGATTCCTCCGCACGCCACCTCGCGATGACACTTTTGCCCTTCTCCCAGCGTTCGGCTATGCGAACACCTGGCAAAAGTACTTTCACCTCCCGAGCTCTGTGCCATGCCCGGCACACACACAGGCCATCAGCCGCGCCGCTTTTCGGCGTCGGCTGCATGGCTTCGTTGGACGCCACAAGATCAGGACACCTCAGTGCTATTCTGCGATGCTTTCACCAGAGCCGCCCATTTCCGCAGGGAAATCTTTCAATTTAGGTATCCCGTCATGGATACGCAATACAGCTTCCTGGTAGTTCACATGAACTTGAGCCTTATACGGAAGGCTGGGTATCATTGCGGCGTATACATCTGTTAGCCCCATTGCCGGGTGCTCAGCATAGATGTGCCCTCCACAACTTTTGCACCACTTGCGATTGCTTTGGGGCGTTTTGTTGTACGTTCCAATATTGTCGGCACCCTGGGTAACTTGTACTGATTCAGGCTTCCACAGGGTAAAAGCATTTACCGGTCCGGCAGACCAATGCCGGCACGACTCACAGTGGCAAAAACCCATGGCGACAGGTTCGCCAGTAACGGTAAATTGGACTGCGCCACAGAAGCAGCTTGCTTTGTATGTTTGTTCGTCGCTCACGATGCACCTCCCAGGTAAATCGTTCAGCCACAAGGCAGGCAGTAAGTGTAGGTGTCGACCCCTACCGCACAGGTTCGCAGGACACCCATCCCATATTGACTCACCGGATCAACTCCGTAAACGGATGCTGAACATCCATACGGCACGGAGCGCTGCATGATCGCCGCGGCCGGGAAGGGGAAACCGCCTGTGACGCCGAGGTCGGCCAAGCCCGCGCGATGCTCACGGTGCTGCACGTTCGGCTAACCAATCTGTCCTGGTTCAAAGGCCATTACTGCTCAGAGCAGACCTGGAACGGGCTGACCCACTTCCTGCAAAGGTATATCAGGAGAGCCGCTCATCGGCTGACCTCTTCTGTGACGTCTGCTGCCGCCATAGCCGCCCTGCGTAGAGGGAGGTGCTAGCGAGAAATACTAGAAAAACCACAAGCCAAACAAGCGCTGCGTAACCCGCCAAAGCACTTTTGTATGGGCCCACGATATCGGCCGCGGGCTCTACGGCAAAGGGCCCAAAGTGAGCAAGCCCCACGAAGAAAAAGCCAACGCCGGTCAGAATAGCCCAGAATCCGGGAACAGTACGCCCACGCAGATAGAGGTAAAAACCAAGGGCGATGAATGGATAGAAGCCAAGGCTATAGGTGAAGGGCGTGACCTCGGAATTCAGAGGCCAGCCAACATGGTTCCCCCGGATGACGTGATCCACATGGTGGCCGAAGCCAAAAACGGTGGTTAGAAGAGCAAGTGTAATCAAGCGATTTCTCTGATGCACGCGCATCCCTCTTATTTGATTGGGCACCAATGCCTGAATTAAGCCGCGCCACGAAGTGGCGTCGGCTTGAATGAACGATCAGCGCGAACTGTCCTCTTCTCATCACCACATCTCATCCGCCATCTTTTTGCGTCGGGCCA
The DNA here is from genome assembly GCA_040877625.1 of Aquisalimonadaceae bacterium. Taxonomy (GTDB): domain Bacteria; phylum Pseudomonadota; class Gammaproteobacteria; order Nitrococcales; family Aquisalimonadaceae; genus Methylonatrum. The sequence continues at coordinate 23,110 of JBBDNK010000034.1, read as the reverse complement.
GCTCCCTCTCGCTCGGCTCGGCACTCGGGAACGAACCGGGCTGGATATCGCCGCCTGGTACATAGGTGCTCATCACAACGCCAGTGGTCGAAACCTGAGAGTGCACGAACCGCAGCGCCGATGGCTTGGCAGTCTCGCTATTGTCAACGTGCGCGATGCAACGTGCTTTTCGCTGCATTGAGCGTATTCGCAATAACCATATAGGTCAGCCGCTGCGCCGCGGAGCGCTCGGTCGGTTGGAGCGATTTGTTGGGCAGCTCCCTGATGCCCGGCATGCCCCCGCTGCCTCTGTCTTCCGCCTGGCTAACTTTCTGCAACGACACGGAAACTCCCTGGGATTGCGTCAGTGCACAGCCCGCGGAGACGGTCGATGCCGGCTTGCGCCAGGGGATTCTGACGCATGGCCTCGACCGCCTCCAGGCTCGGCCAAGGTCCAAATGAATAATACAAGCTGGGATCGGTCGTGCTTTGAATTAGCGTTCCCGTGCCCGCGGGCGGAACCGGCAATTGAGAGAAAGTCACCCCGAGCGCCTTCCACGCGGCGACAAAGTCAGCTTCGGACCGGGGCTTGACTCGCCACATACCAAGGGTATAGATCGTCGCAGCCATCTTTTATCCTCCCTTCTCGAGATAATCCGCCACGTGTCCCGTTTTCGCCATCATCTACTCCGCCCCCTCCACGAACCCCGCCAGGTTCTCCAGCGAAGAGTCCAACCCAGCCTGGTGATCCTCGGGCCGAATCCCCTCGGGCACGTCTTCCGCGCGGACCGTGACGAGCGTCCCATCACCCTCCGACTGGAACGTCCAGATCATGCGCATGATGCCGCAGAACGCGGGGTCTCCGCTCTCGAAGGTGACTTCTTGCTCGATCCGTTGCTCGTCTCGGAGTTCCGTCAAACGCACTTCGACCTCGTCGGAATCGTCGGAGGTCTTGCCTTGTCCATGCTGCGGTTCCTTGTACGTGAGCCGCATGCGGTATGAACCGCCGTCGCGGAAATCAAAGTGCAACATCTTGCCCGTCATGTTGCTCGGGGGAAGCCACCGCTCCATGGCGCCAGGCTCGGAAAAAGCCCGATAGATGGACGCGGTGGATGCCTGTATCAGCCTCGATGCTGAATCGACTCGTGGTGCCATATTGAGAAACATAACGCGGGAGTGCGAAAGAGTGAAATCACCCCCCGTCCACATCCAGGCGGACGGGCAGGCCGAGCAGCAGGTACGACAGCGTCTTTCCGTGACCATCCAGGTTCAGGGCACCATTGACTCCGCCCTCAAGCACGGAGTCGATGACGAAATTCATGCCGCCCAGCGCCGGCAGCGGATACCGGCGAACCTGGGTAGCCCCCCGATGGGCGAACAGGGCCAATACCCGCTCCTCGGTGACCTGCTCCAGCACCGTATCGTAATGCCGGGGCTCGAATACGAACAACGACAGATTGAGGCGATCGCCTTTGTCCCCCGCCCTGGCATGGGCCAGTGCGTGCAGCAGCACAGTGGACACGGGGCGCCCATGATCAGCGCGTGGCATGCCGGGCTCCTTCCGCCTGGAGAATACTGGCAGTGGTGTGCACGTCGCCGCGGGCCACCAGGTACGAGGCCGTGCGAATACGACGCTGCAGGCTGCGCCGCACCCCTCCACCGCCCGCCGGCCCGGTGCAATAGAGGGCCAGCAGTTCCTGGGTGGCGCGCTCCACCCAGCGGCGCTCCGTATGGTGGACCGCCAGGCGCAGGCGATAGTCCCCTGCCCCGTCAGTGGCCTCCAAGTCCTTGGGAAGTCCGCCGTCATCACCGTCGAACACGCTGGCCAGGCCGATAATATCCAGGCGCCGCCGCAGGCTTTCCGGCACCCGGTGGGTCAGGCGTTCCCTGAGCACGTCCGCCGAGAGGCGGGCGCGGGCCAAGGCATTGGGGCCGGCATAGGAGATCTCCGCCTCGGCCTGCCAGCCGCTCTCGTAGCAGATGGTGGTTTTCAGCCGACCCGGCGCGGGCTTGCCACCAATGCCGCGGACCGCCACGCGGTCAGGCCCCAGCTGACGCACGTGAACCGCGGAGAGGTCCACCACCACGTCGGGCGTTACGTAGCTGGAGGGGTCATGCACTTCGTAGAGCAACTGCTCCTTAACGGTCTGCTCCGTCACCAGTCCGCCGGTATCCCGAGGCTTGGTGATCACCAGGGACCCGTCCGACTCCACTTCGATAATGGGATAACCCAGGGTTGCCAGGCCCGGCACCTCCTTGCGGCCCGGATCCGCGAAGTAGCCGCCGGTAATCTGCGCGCCACACTCTCCCAGGTGCCCGGCCATGACGCCGCGGGCAAGACGGTCCCAGTCATCCCAATCCCAGCCGAAGTAATGAACCAGGGGTGCCAGGAACAGTGCCGGATCCGCTACCCGCCCCGTAACCACCACCTGAGCACTCTGCGTCAGCGCCTCAACCAGGGGCTGGGCGCCCAGATAGACGTTGGCGGAAATGAGGCTTTCCGCGTCGGGCAGCGGTTCGGTCTCCGCCTCCCAGGGCACCAGGTCCAGTTCGGTCAGCCTGTCCCGCACATCATCGCCCTGCACCAGGCCGATGCGCGCGCCCGGCCAGGGCAGCGCCTGCGCCATGTCGAGCACCAACTCGCAGGCCCCCTGGGGGTTGGCAGCGCCGAAATTCCCGAGAATGGCAATCCCGTGATTGAGGCAGTCGCCCAGCACCGGCTCCAACAGCTCCCGCAGCAGGGGCTCATAGCCGGCCGTGGGCTCCTCCCGCATGGCGCGATGCGCGGCGGCCAGTGTTCTCTCGCCCAAGGTCTCGAACAGCAGGGCCGACGGGCCGCCGCGCCGGATGAGTTCCGCCACCACGGGGATGGGTGCATCGGTACGATCCCCGGAAAATCCCGCGCCGCTGCCAAGCAGAAACGTCATGACCTGTCCTCCCTGTTCCCGACCACACTTCCGGGCACCGAGGCGCCATGCGTCATCTCGGCCTCCATTCGCACCAGCTGACGCCGGCGAGCGTACAAGGCACTCAGGATCACCAGGGATGCGGCGGTGCTCCACCACCCCGGCAACAGGGCCAGAGCAATCACCAGAACCAGGCTGGCGGCGTCCAGTGCCCGAAAGCCGGTGATGGCAATCCGGGACATCAAGGCGGCAAAGCCCAGCACGAAGATACCCCCCTGGGTCGCGGCCAGGGACACATCGCCCCAGCCACCGAAGCCTGCCAGGGCCGGGTAGATCAGCAGCAGGAACGGAATCACATAGATGGCGGCGGCCAGGCGCATCGCTTCGACGGCCGACGGCAGCCAATTGGTACCGGCGATCCCGGAAGCCACGAAGACAGCGACGCACACCGGCGGCGTGATCACCGACAACGTGGCGAAATAAAACACGAACAGATGGGCGATCAGCGGTTCCACGCCTATGGTGGTGAGCGCCGGCGCAAGCACCGAGGCCACCAGCACATAGGCCGCGGTGGTGGGGATGCCCATGCCCAGGATCAGGCAGACGCCGCCCACGATGCCCGCCACCAGGAACAGGGATTCCCCACCCACGTTGACAATGAGGGTAGCCAGGGTGACGCCGATGCCGGTCATGCCGATCATGGCCACCAGGATCTGCGCGCCCGCCAGCAGCACGCCAATGATGACCATGCCCTTGCCGGCATCCCGCATTCCGGAAAGTATGGTGTTCACGATGGTCCAGGAACGTGTGCCGGAGGTCAGGGCGAAGACGGTATAGGTGGCCAGTGTCATGACGATGCCGTAGAACGCCGCTGTCTGTATGGAGCGCCCGGACAGCACACCGTAGAACAGCGCAACCAGCGCGGCGACGATGGGCACGATGCGCTGCGGCCGCAGCACGCTCCGCCAGGATGGCAATTCCCCGTCGGGTACCACCTGCAGCCCCCGGCGCCTGGCGACGAAGTGGATGGTCAGGAATACGCCCAAATAGAAGAGAATGGCGGGCAACAAGGCCGCCAGGGCGATACGGATATAACTCACCCCGAGGATCTCAGCCATGATGAACGCCGCCGCGCCCAGAATCGGCGGCGCAATCTGGCCGCCAGTCGAGGCCACTGCCTCCACGGCGGCGGCGAAGGGCGGCGGATAGTTAAGCCGTTTCATCATGGGAATGGTGAAGTTGCCTGTGGTAGCAACATTGGCCACCGCACTGCCACTGACCATGCCAAACAGGCCGGATGCCACCGTGGCCACCTTGGCCGCCCCACCCGGCGTCCGACCGCTCACCCGCAGGGACAGATCTATAAACGTCTGACCGCCGCCGGTATGCAGCAGCAGGCAGCCGAACAGCACAAAGCTGGCGATCGTGGTGGCGGCCACCCCCACCAGCATGCCCCACACGCCCAGGTCCCCCAGGAAGATGGTCTCGGTGATGAACTCGGCGTCGAACCCGCGATGCCCCAGGGTGCCGGGGATGCTGCCGCCAAAATAGGCATAGGCGACACCCAACAGCACCAGGGCGGGGAAGATAACGCCGATGGCGCGACGGGAGATCTCCAGGATGGCCAGCAGCAGCGCACCTGCCATGAGCATGTCCGTGGTGGTCGCCCAGGGCAGTTCCCGCAGGATGCGCTCGTAGTTGAGCGCCACAAAACCGCAAGCCGCGACCGCACCCGCGGCCAGGATAGCGTCCACCGTTATCCCCAGGGGGCGCCAGCGAGTGCCGGCGCCCAGAGGATAGATGGTCATACCCAGCAACAGCACCAGGGCCAGAAAGATGCTGCGCTGGACCAGACTCTCAAACGGCCCCGTTGCCGAGGTGTAGAGAATCAGGCCGCCCAATGCCAGGGCCAGCAGACCAGTCAGTTTCTCCCGCATGACGGCAGTCTCCACCCCTGTACTAGCGTGTGGGCTTCAGCGCATCGGGTATATCCAGCCCCTGCTCCTCGAAGTAGCGCGCGGCACCCGGATGCAAGGGAATGGTGCCCACACTCAGGGTCATGGCGGCCAGATCCGCATCCTTCACGGCCGAGAAAGCATTGGCCTGGGGCTCCATGTTCTCCATCACCGCCTTGACGATGCCGTAGGCGATGTCGTCATCCAGGTCGGGAGAGGCGTGCACGGCCACGCCGAACGCCCAGGTGGTGTACGCCGGAACGCCCTGGCCGGCGCCAGCCGGGATGTTCACCACACCCACATCTGGCATTTCACGGCGCAGGATCTCCACCTGCTCGTCCGCGAGGGACAGTACATTGATGGGAGTGAAGGTAGCGATGTCGATGGTGGAGCCATCCAGCCGTTCACCCACGCCGGACTTGACGTAGCCGGCAATGCGATTGTCCTTGATGGAGTCCACTACATCGGTGGTGGAACCACGCACGTAGTCGGGGGAAATACCCAGGGCGCGCATTACGGCCTCGGTGGTCGCTTCGGTGGCCGAGCCGGTGATACCAGGATTGAAGCGCACACCTTCAAGCCCCGCCATTTCAGTAACGCCTGAATCTTGCCGCATGACCACGTTCTGCGGGGCCACGGTGTAGACCCAGAGCAGTCGGCTGTCTACCGCGCGGCCTTCAAAGTCACCCCTACCCTGATAGGCGTGGTAGCCGGTGTTTGTGGTCACCAGACCCATGTCGATCTGTTTGCGGCCAAGGCGGCGCAGATTATCCACGGTGGCACCGGTTTCCACCACGGAGGAGCTCACGCCGTTCAATTGGCTGTTGATGATCTGGTTGACGGCGACGAAATAGCCGTAGTGGCTGGATGAACTGGAAGTGGAACCGATCAGCAGGCGCTCATTGGCCTGCGTTGTACCGGCAATGGCCAGCATGACGGCACCCGCCGCGGCGGCGGTGATTAGCTTTCTCATGGTCTCCTCCCACGGCCCGTGTTTCGGACCTTTGTCTGTTGCTCTTCGCGATACCCGTTGATCCGATATCGCTCGACAGACATGTTCGCCAAGGGATATTATTTTGTATATTCAAATCTATTTATACTTTCTTATATTCTATAAATGAATCCCAGTATCAAACAGCTTCGCGCCTTTGTTGCAGTGGCCCACTCCAGGAGTCTGGCCGAGGCCAGCGAGCGGCTGCACCTTTCACAACCCGCGCTCAGTATCGCCATCCGCAAACTGGAGGAGACTGTGGGCGGCCCGCTGTTTGCCCGCACCACCCGCCAGCTTTCACTGACCCCGGAGGGCGAGGCATTCCTGCCTGTGGCGGTGCGCCTGCTGAACGATTGGATGGAAGCCTTTGAGGATCTCAACGAACGTTTTCTGAAGAAGCGCGGCAAGGTCACCGTGGCGGCCCTGCCCACCCTGGCCGCCGGCATTCTGCCCCATGTGATCGCGGCATTCAGGGAGCACCACCCCCTGATCAACCTCAGTCTGCACGACGTGCTGGGGGACCAGGTCACGCAGTTGGTCCGGGAGGGTCGTGCCGACCTGGGATTTACCGCACCGCCGGTGCAGACGGACGATATCCTTTTCGAACCGCTGCTGGTAGACCGCTACGTAGCGGTCTGCCCCTTGGGGCATCCCTTGCTGGCGCTGGACCAGGTGCGCTGGGATCAGCTTGCCGGCCACCCGTTCATCGCCATCAACCGCCTGTCCGGCGTGCGGCAGGATGTGGACCGGATCACGGCTCAGGTGGGCGCCTCTCTGGACATCCTCTGCGACGTGAGTCAGATCGCCACAGTGGGCCGTATGGTGGCCGCCGGCGTGGGTATCAGCGTGTTGCCATCACTCAGTTTCCGGCAGATCGCCGCCGATGGCGTGGGCCACCGCCCCCTGGTACACCCTTCCATCACGCGAGAGCTGGGTGTCGTGATGCGCAAACGCCACCCGCTATCCTCGGCCGCCTCGGCCCTGCTGGCCCTGACGCGAGACCTGAGCACCGCGCAATCGCAGTGACCGCTCCTTCGGGATTGTCGACAGGCTGCTGGAGGCGCAGAGGGCCAGCTCAATATCAGCGTTTCTGAGCCGGCCCTTCCGCGTAAGTCACTCGGGTGTGACGCAGGCGAAGTTGGCGGCGTCGTCAGTGCTGCCTTGGCCGAGATAGCGCGCCACCTGCGGGTACGGGCACAGCGGGCGGGACATGACCACTTCGCCGCTCTGGCTGCGCGTGGCCAGCAAGCTGTCCGGGGCTTCACCATGCTCCACCCAGCGTTCCAGAGCCGTCTGCACGTCAAAGCTGCTAGGCCCGGGCCCGCCACCGCAATGCGCCATGCCCGGAGCCATGAACAGGCGGGCAAACGCCTCAGTGCGTTCACTGGAGCCCATGGTTGCCGTCACAGCCTCGTAGTAGTCGGCTGTGTCGACTCCCGAGACCACCGGATCCGCCCAGCCGTGGTAGAGGATCAGCTTGCCACCGCTCGCCTCGAAGGCGCTCAGGTCCGGATTCATGGCATCGATCAGAGGGCCCATTTTCTGCTTTGCGAAGGCGTAATCGTAGTCCCAGTCAAACGACCACCAGTTCCAGTGCGGGTCCTCAAACACCCAGTAGCGCCAGAAGTCCACTCTGGCCGGTTGTTCAGCGCTCGAGGGATCCGCCCAATACGGTGACCAGCCGCGGCCACCCACACCCTCGCTACCCACTGGAAAACCGGGATAAATCTGCTCCCCGGTGCGAGGATTACGGGGCCCCTGATACATCATCTCCAGCGCATCCACCTGCGCGGCGGTCAAGCAGTCTGCTCCATCGGGGCCTTCGCAAAGCAAGGTGGAAGGATCAAAGTTGCAAAGACGAGGATCGTCGATGATCCCGTCCACCACGCCGTCCAGCCCATCGCAGGCAGCCACCGAGGCCTCGGTGATCATGGGCAGCTTCTCTGCGGGAATGATCTGATTGGCGTCGTCGTTAGGAGCGTGATTTTGGATAAATTGCCATAGAAACGCCGCATTCAACGCCGTACGATTATTACCCGGCGCACCGGCAATAATGCCGTCGAAATCATCCGGATATCGCTGCGCCGCCATGAGTGCCTGATGCCCCCCGGTGGAGCACCCGCTGAAATAGGCTTGCTGTGCGGCGGAGCCATAGTAGTTCGCGATCGCCTCCTTGCTTTGTTTGGCGGTTTCGTGGATCGCCAGATACCCCCAGTAATCAATCCGCTCCCGATGATCAATCACGAACAGCAGGTTGGAGCCGTGTGCCCAGTATCGGTACCAGCAGCGGCGTATCCCTGCCGTAACAGATTGCCCAAGGCGCCGCGACTGATGTTCGAGCTGTAGCCTCCGTTGCCTATGGCCTGAAATTTCCCGTTCCATTCGCTCGCTTCGGGCAGCCACACCTCAATGCCGATCACGGAGTCCGGTGAGGTGCTGTAACCGGCCGGCCGCACCTGGATGCTGACCTCGCAAAAGGCTGGCAGGTTATCAGTGGCCTCGACCCGCTGTGCGGATACGACCTCGGCATCCTGAAGCTCCAGTTTCCCGAGCGACTGGCAATGACTAACAAGTAGACGTTCCCTGGCGACCTCCAGGCCAGGCACTCCGGGTCGCTGTTGAAGGTTGTCGTTAATGCGGTCCAGCGCATTGCCGGTACCGGACTGCTGTGCGAGGCCAATGCTCGGACCACACATACTGATGGCCAGGGCAACGCCCGCACCTATCAAAGAGAGTTTTGCCACGGAATTCGCTCCTCTGTTTATTTAGTTATTAGCGGGGTGACGGGTGGCAACGCCATCTCTTATTCGATTCCGTGCCCATACGCCGGCCACGGTCACCCTGCATAAACGAGATTCGCGAACCTGGTTAATTATGTCTATTTTAAAATTTCTAGACTTTCTTTTATAAAATTAAATTACAAATCTCTTTCAGAAAATGGGCCCTGGCAGCGAAAGGCCGGCAGCGCATGGCGCTGCCGGCCTTTTAATTCCCCGGGGCTACATCCCAGTCGCCCGGCAAACCGTTCCCGCGCACCTAAAAGGTGCGTGCAACGGGTTGTTTATTGTCTACCTCTACCAGGATTACCAGGCAACTCGTTGCTTTCCCTTGCCTCCTGCACCAGGCGGGCCGCATCTTCAGGCAGCAGGTATCGCTCTCTGACCAGCTTTTTCGCCGCCTGCTCAACACGCTTTACATAGACGTCCTGGCTCGGATAGCGCTCCTCCAACGAGCGTCTCGGATCGCCCGTTGCCATCCGCTCGGCCCGCGTTCTGGCGAAAGGCACATAGCCGCCACTGAAGCCGCAGAGCTGACCATCAGCCGTCACGTTCCAACCCAGGTAACTCCCAAGCGGTGCCGAGTGCAGGACGGTGCTTATGCCGCTCCTTTCGTTACCGTCGCGGTCGACTGTCGGAACAACGGTTGGTATCACCTGCTTGATCACCGGCGGCTGGTTGGTAATCACCCCGGTCTGGTCGTTATGGATGAATTCCGGCCCGAAGTCGTAGTCGAGAACCACGTTGACCAACCCTTCCGGTGAAGGCACCCCGGGGATATCGGGAAAGCCAATGCCAGTCAGGGTCAACCTTCCATTGCGCAAGAGCGGGTAGCTACTCCGCGGCGGCTCGACGCCGTCAACCACCCACTGCCGGAGCCCAACGTACAGCGCGCGCATCGTTTCCTTCATCGGATTGGGGTTGTTGTCCAGCATGCAGCCTCCCCTGGGCTGCTCTACACTGAAGCCGCCATTACCCCCGCCATGGGTGGTGCCTGCTATGTAGTAGCGACGCACGTTATCCGGCAGGGGAATGTCCTGATCGGCCGAAGTGCCCACCAAGCCGGGCGACATGCGCAGCCCCCAGAACTCAGAGCCGCTGAAGGTCTCGATGATCTTCGGGCAGGTGTTGGTGGCACGGCAGCGGTCCAGCATTCCCGCGGTGGGACGGTCGCGGGCGGTATCCGGCCATTGCTCCCACCACAGCACCCCCTCGCTGCCCGGCTCATAAAGGCTGGCTGCGCCGCCCGGGCGGGAGAAGCGGAAATTCAGCGGCGCCTGCCGCCCGGCGATATTCGGGTTGGCGCCGTCGAGGACCTGCCGCCCTTGCTCGTCTTCGTTGAAACCGAGGTGAATGAAGGTCTTCACCACATTGCCAGCCTGCGAGTGCCCGAACGCCATCGCGAAGTCGATTTCTCCGGCCACCGGATTGGCGGTGCCGCTGTCGTCCGCGGCCTCATGGCGGAAAAAGGAATTGACGTCCCGAATCCCCGCCAGCCCCAAACCTAGCACCAGTGGATCCTTCACAGTGAAAGTCAGCTCATATGCAAGACTGGGATCAAAGCCGTCCTTCAGGCAGACACGGGAGGGATCGGGCGTTCCGGGAAATGGCGACGTCCTGCAATCGGCCCAAGCCCAATCCGAAGCGGATATGGTCACCGATGGTCCCGTGGGTTCGCCCGCACTGGTCTGCGGCGGATGCGCGCGCAGGGTCGAATCGCTGGTAGCAAGGCTCACCTGCGGATAGGATAAGGGTCCGTGTAAACCTCCGCCGGTCGACACCGTGCTGCCACTGGCGTTGGTGAAGCGCAAAAGAAACGGCCCGGTGATATCCGAGCCATCAGGATTCTTCGCCACCGGCACCTGTAGCGTCTCCCTGCCACCCCCCGGCACAACATCCCCTTGCCATCCGCTGTACAGCAGCGTATAGCCCTCTCGGAATAAAAATCCGTCTCCTGGGTTACCGTCCCAGTGCAAAGTGCCAGGCAACACATGGCGGCCTCGGTTCACCACATCATAGAGCAGGATGTGATTGCCCATGTCCATGTCCTTGGGCTTGAGCATTGTAAAGGTGGCCTCATATTCCACCTTCCCGTTGGTGTTACGCGGTGCAAGCTCGATGTCCTGAATGATGGCGTTGCGCGAATCCGTGTGATCGACCTCGCCAATGATTCGCCCAGTCAATCGCTCGTACTGCCCGACTTCGCCGAAGATCTGGCCATCATAGGCGGGTGATTCGACCTGATCGATCAAAAGCGCAGTAACGCGAGCTTCGCCATGAATCGCCCATAGGGCGGCGGTTGCCGCAATGGAAAACGTCAAACCCGCTCGTACGAGCGGTCTTGGTTGAACGTACCTCATTTCTATCCTCCTTCTCTTTCTTATGCGGAACAACGACATCGCGGGAGTCAGAAAGGGCCAAATAGGGCAGCAGGCCCTCGTATCACACCTTCATCTCCAAACCACACTTTGTCTATTTTAAAAATATACGATTTTCCATAAACAAAATTTAACCTTTAACATGCCAACTTCCAGCGAAACCCTAGATGTGGAATCTCAACAGGTTGTTCCCGGTTAGGCCGAGGACGCTGATGGGAGGTCGCGAAATCCGCGCCGATGTAAAGAAAAGAATGGTGCCGAGTTCAGGACATGGATGTCCTGTATTCCCTGTATTCCACGTCCTCCGCGCAAGACAGGCTCTGCCACCGACATCGCCCCCACCGCCGGTTCTTCGAACCTGACCTAAAATATGGGCAGTTGCGCAGCCACATTTTTGGTTCGGCATCCCCTACCGGGAGACCGCATCAGGAGGTATAGCCATGGTCAGGGAACGGCAGGACGACTCCGACGCGAACGTGCTCGAACAGGGCAACATCTATTTCATGTACCGGCCTCGCGTGCAGCAGGACGGGGCGGACGATCCGAGCGACGTGCAACGCTTCTACATGGCGCTGAAACCGAAGGGCAAGAGCAACTACCGGCTCATGGTCATCGGCCGCAAGCGCTTGCCCGACGTACGCGAGCACGAGCGGGTATGGGGCTTCGTCGACATGGTGACCGACAACCCCAAGGAGATCGAACAGGAACTGCAGGAACACGCGTACGAGACCAAGACCCGCGGCAAGCGGACCGTACCCGCCGCCCGACCCGCAGGCGAGGGCACCTACGCAATTGCGCAGACGGACAAGCAGATGCACCTGGTCTACGCGCTGGAACTGCCGAAACGGCCGGGCGAGGTACAGAAGGACCTCAAGATCGCGCCCGAGGCCAGTTTCGCCTTGTCCGTGAAGAACCCGGAGAAGGGCCAGCCGAAAGACGCCGGTCTGCGGTCGAAGGAAAAACCGGATTTACCGGAGGAGAAACAGGAGGAATTCCGTAACCGTCGCTTCGACAGCGAGCAGCCGGAACTGCTGGACTACGAAGGCATTGAATTCGTGCTTGTGGGTGCGCGGAGCAACCCGGAAGAACAGTACGGCCTGGATCTGGAGCCCGAGCAGGAAAATCCGCGCACGGCCAATATCATCAAGGATCTGAGAATGACGAAATCGCACCATCCGGTAGAGCCTCTGCTCAAGGGCGAATGGCGCTGACCCACTGCAGCAACTGATGAAGCGTCAGCATGACGGAATTCCATCTCGCCCTGGTCGTCGCTGGCTTGCTGGTGCTGCTGCTGGCCCTGTTGATGGGTGCTGCGCGCGCGGCTCGCCGACTTATCCTGGTTCATGCGTCTCTCCCCTTCGCATTCCTCGATTACCTGGCACTCATGGACTGGATCGGCCGGGCGGTGCTGGAAAACAAGCGCCGAGCTTGGCAGCCACGACTTGCGTCTGGACGTCCGGTTGCAGGGCCAACTCCACGGCTTCCACCTTGAACTGCTCATCGTAGCGGCGGTAGTTCATGTCACACCTCATCAATTGCAAGAATGAAGAGGTGTTCAATTCACCAGGACAAGTCCAATTTATCATTGCCTCGTGGGACCGCCCACATCTCAACCGCGAAACGCTGCCTCGATCATAGCAATGTCGATTTTCCTCATCGTCATCATTGCATCGAACGCCCGTTTGGCGGCTGCGCGGTCGGGACTGGTGAATGCTTTTGTCAGGGCAATCGGCGTAATCTGCCAAGAGATGCCCCACTTGTCCTTGCACCATCCGCATTCGCTCTCCTGACCGCCGTTGCCGACGATTGCGTTCCAGTAGCGATCAGTTTCGTCTTGGTCTTCGGTCGCAACCTGAAACGAGAACGCTTCGTTATGCTTGAAGGCGGGTCCGCCGTTGAGTCCGAGGCACGCAACGCCTAGCACGGTAAACTCGACCGTTAATACGTCACCTTCTTTCCCCGATGGATTATCCCCAGGTGCACGGTGCACCGCGCCGAGCGACGAAGCGGGGAATGTCTCGGCGTAAAATCGCGCAGCGTCCTCGGCGGCGTCATCGTACCAAAGGCAGATCGTGTTCTTTGCAATGTTCGTCATGATTGGTTCTCCTTTCTGAGTCAATGCCGTAAGCGGCTATCTATAGTCGATCGGAAGTGTCCGAATTCGACAGCGGCATTGACGCCTAACGCCCCAGCTCAGCCCCCGGAAAATCGCGGAGCGGGTTGACGGTCGACTGGAGCATCTTGTTGGGTAACAGGGTCTGAGCATAGAGCCGGCTGATCATTTCTTTTCTGACGTTGCGTGCTCCATGTTCATATAGATGCCTCCACCCTCAAGCTCATCCAGCATTTAGGAGAGCCTTTTCTCCTTTGTCTGTTGGCGTTTCGCCTTAAGCAGGTTCGATAATGCGCGCTCTACATGCCCACCCCAATCCTCCGGAACGATTTCCTCAAAACCGATATCCTGCTCCGACCCGCTGGACAGAACGATATTCGGCTTGATCTCCTGCAAGAGCTTGAGACTTTCGATCAGAGGGGCCTTGTCACTGTAACCAGGAATGTACCCTGCTTCCCAGCTACCATCCTTGCCACGAAACAGCGTGTCGCCGGTAAAAAGATAGCGCTTGCTGTGGGTTGATTCCACCAGAAAACAGGTACTGCCCGAAGTATGCCCAGGGGTTGGAATCACCTCGATGTTGCCCAGAAGTACTTCCTGCCCATCAAACAGGATGTCTGGTTCACACCTGGAAGCAAACTCCGCCCGCTCTTTAACAGGGCCGCCCAACTTCGCTCCAAATCGTGCCCTCTGCTATCACGATGCTCTCGAATCCCTTGCCGTAAATTCTTGACCTCATCAATCAGCTCTTCACGACTCAGTTTATCAAGGTCTTCATCCATACCGGCTCTCCACAATACTTTCTATCGGAGACATCGACTATTCTCGGCGCACCATTTCTAGGGAGCCTCTGATCTATTCCCATGGGGCTCCCTAGACGCCCAACGCGAAACTCAACCGCAGCGAAGCTGTCGGCTGCAGTGATGGGATGGACTCCTCCCGCCCTCTTATTCGGCATCCAGGTGCCATGCTGAAAGTGGTGCTTTCAGCAACGAAGAACAGGCGAAGCCCATGGCTACCAGTATGACCATCGCCGTTGATCTGGCAAAAACCGTCTTCGAGGTCGCCGTCTCCGACGGCCACGGGAAGATCATCGAACGTCAGCGACTGAGCCGCTCTCAGTTCCAGCGCTTCTTCCAGAATCGGGATGTTGCCACCGTGGTCATGGAGGCCTGCGGCACGGCACATTACTGGGGACGCGAACTGTCCCGGCTGGGATTCACCGTGCGCTTGCTGCCCGCGCAGTACGTTCGTCCCTACCGCCAGCGCAACAAGACCGATCGGGCCGATGCCGCCGCATTGCTTGAAGCAGCCGGCTGTGGCGAGATTCTGGAGGTGCCGGTCAAAACCGAGCAGCAGCAAGCCATCCAGAGCCTGCACCGGCGGTGTGCCTGGTCTTCGTCGTTGAGCAGGGGCACCGCGGCAGCCGGGAACGCATTGACCATTTCCTTGGTCAGTCGGCCCGGGAAATGGCTCCGTTTGGCCTTCTTGCTTTCGGCGAAACGCTTGAGCGCTAGGCAGTTGACGCGAAGCAAATCAAAGAGCTGCCTTTGTGGCGGAATAACATCTTCCTCGGCCGTGGTCTCGACCTGGCTGTAGATTCTGGTCAATTCCTGATAGAAGGAGCGTATATGAGCATCAAGCTGGGCGTCGATGTCGCTGTCCAAAAAGCGATTTGCTTAAAGTAAGGTCTTCCCAGGAACCCCGGGCTTGTTCAACAGCCGGATGATGTCGTGGCCCGTGCCCCGCACGACATATCCTTATTCGGTGGGCGATGGCGATCATAGCGATTGCGCGCCCCACACGAGCAGCCCCGCACAAACGAACCAAAAGGCCCACTGCCCCAACAAGAGGTAGTCCTTCAAGCCACGACGCAAGACAAGCAGTTGGACAAGCCATGCTGCACCCCAAAGCATGAAGAAGCCCGCAGCTACCAGCGCGACTTCTCGTCTAGCAGGCAATAGATCTGTCGTGCCCAGCACCAACAGCAGCAACGAGAAAACGAACAGGTCTATGGTGACCAGTTGGAAGGCGCAAAGGGATTGAACCCAGTTCCGTTCAATGGTCGTGGCATCTACGCCGCTTTCCGCCGAAACTCTGCGCGGGCGGGTGCTCAGAGCCTCTCGGCTGCCAACAAATGTGTGCGCGAAGAACGCGAGCAAAACAATTAGTCCCGCGATTGTGATTGGATAGTTCATGGATTCCCTTTTGCCCAACGCCACCAACACGCGCAGCTTTGTAGTGGAGGCGAAGCCGTAACGAAAAAGCTGTCGCCGTGCTTGGCTTTGTTAGGCGCGGGCATAGTCAAGCCTCACAACGCCCGTAGTGAAATATTTTGTTTGTAACAACTTCATCTGTACCGGGCTAGACTGAGCGTCAAATAGCGACTTTCCAGAGCCGAGTACAACTGGGAAAAGGAAAAATCGAAACTCGTCTATGAGGCCCAATCGGATAAGCGACTGGACTACTTTCGCACTACCAATAATCATGATGTCTTTCCCAGGGTTGTGTTTGAGCCTCTCGATTTCAGTTGCGGCATCGGCCTGCAAGATACGGGAATTATTCCATCGTGCTTCCGTGATGGTGGTAGAACACACTAGCTTCTCCATCGTGTTCATGACTCCTTGCAATGGTTCCGCCTCTGCTTTGGATGTGGGCCAATACGTCTCAAGGCTTTGGAATGTGGTCCTACCCATAACGAAGGCATCAAGGTCTTTGTATTGTTCAGCAAGATCTTGCTCCATGTCGCGGTCGAAACCCGTCAGAACGAAATCCATTTCATGATCAGGCGGTCCGGCCATAAAGCCGTCAAGTGAAATGAATTCAAACGCAATAAGCTTTCTCATGGTGTGCTCCGTCGTTGTGGTCTGTATAGCTTAGTCGGATGAACACACCGGTTTTCGACAAGGTGGCAACCACATTAACGCCTAACGCCTCAATAACCGGCGGCTGAAACGGAGCGAAGCGCAGTGTAAGCCGTCCGGCGCCGAAGGCGCGAAGTTCATTGACTTGTTAGACAAAATTACAGCCTCATAAATATTCTCAGTCCCCATAGCCTGAAGGCAGCAGTTAATCAGGAAGCCTGACAACCAGCTCCATTTCGACTTGTAGGTCAGGCGCAGCCAGCGCCTCAACGCCGACACCAGTAACACAAGGTTGAGCTCCCTCGAAAGCGGCTAGAAACGGCGGCATAAGTTCTTCTAAGCGTTCTGGAGTGAGATTAACCATATAGATACGCGCGATCACAACATCATGCGGTGTAGCCCCAACGGCATCCAGCGCAGCCTTTGCATTAACCGAGACGATGCTCATTTGTTCAGTCAAGCTTTCAGGTACTGCCTCACCGTCTGGTCGCCAGGCGACTTGGCCAGATATATAAGCCATACGACCCGGTTCGACTATCGAGATCTGTGAATACCCCATTTCTCCAGAATTCGGTAATGCCGATGGGTTAAGACGGACGATTGAATCTGCCATGTTTTCTCCTAAGCCAAATTTTTGTAGAGGATAGTTTCGTAGAGAGGCTCTCAAGGGACCTAACGCAGAGCTAAGCCGCTGGCCTGGCTATCCGCGAGAGGTGGATGTCTACGCCCCGCTGTCGGCTCCAGCGCGTGAACAAATTTTTTAACCGGCTTTCTCGTTTATCTTTCCTTCTTTGCAACGATATACACCGACCCCCTACCCGCTTTCCATTCGTAGTCAATGCTAAAGCCAGCATTGATCAACATAGACACAAGCTCCTGCTTCTCGAAGCGATTCACATAGGGAGCGAAACCCAGGACCTGCATAACCGGAATCAACAGCCGCCAGTGGGACTTCAACTCAGCGATCAGTACGGTACTGGATACAAATATGCCTCCTGGCTTCAGTAATGCATTTACTCGGGCAATCGCCGCTTCTACATTCTCCAGGAGGTGCAATATGTTGAGCCCCAGCACGGCATCAAAGCTTTCCTCTTTCAGCGCCAAACTGTCCAGTGTGCCCTGTTGGAATCGGACATTTTCAATACTTGCATCGCGCGCTTTACTCTCCGCGATATCCAACATATTGCCCGATATATCGGTAGCGAGAATATGCTTGACGTAGGGCGCGTGGATGATGGCCGTGGTTCCGGTCCCGCAGCCGAACTCGAACACGGACCAGTCGGGTCGGAAGTACTCCTGCGTGATCGCCAGCTTCTTTTGATAGCTCTTCTCGTCCCTAATCGGGCTCTTGGCGTAACGAGGCGCAACTTTATCCCAAAATTTTTGCGAGCTCTTCATGTTGTTGATTTGTTAGGCATCATTGGTTTCCCGGCGCCGGAGCACAACATGGGTTGCCTTCTCCGATCCCACGAACTCGACGCATTCATATCCTAGAGCCCGCAGGTCCGCCCCCTCGAACAACCGCTCGCCCCGGCCCAGCAGGATCGGCGAGATCACGATATGCAGTTCATCAATGAGAGCCTCTTGAAGATACTGTCGAATCACGTTGGGTCCTCCCCCAATGCGCACGTCCATGCCGTTCGCGGCTCCGCGGGCCCGGTCTAGCGCTTCGTGAATGCCGCCCGTGACGAAGTGAAACGTCGTACCGCCTTCCATCTGGATAGATGGACGCGCATGATGGGTCAAGACGAAGACTGGAACGTGATAGGGTGGGTTGTCTCCCCACCAGCCTTTCCAGTTCGAGTCGGGCCAGGGACCCCGAATCGGTCCGAACATATTCCTCCCCAGGATCCACGCTCCGAGGTTCCTAAATCCCCGCGCGGCAAAATCTTCGTCGACACCGGTCGTGCCATCGCCCGCACCGTGGGTCCGCTGGAACGTGCGTGTTGGGATGAACCACTGGTGTAAGTCCTTCCCACCCACGCCGAGCGGATTATTGATATCTTGATTCGGACCCGCTCCATATCCGTCTATAGAGATCGTGAAGCTTTCAACTCGAACTCGCGTCATTCTGATTCCTCCATTTGAATTGACGCCTAACGTTAGCGTAACGGGTTGGTATGGAGCGCCATCGGAAAACCAATCCCGTTGACGCACTAGTTATGCATGAGCCTCCTCTGGAATTAAAGCCAGAAGATCTGTAACTCCAACATCCTCTTCAGCCTGCGACAACAAAGTTGAGACTTGACCACGATGATGCGTTTGATGGTTAAAAAAATGAAGGATAAGGTTCGAATACCGTTTAGTCGCCGGGATTCCTTTGGTATTTCGATAATCAAGAGCATAGCTCAAATCATTCTCCGAAAGCCTAGCAATCCACACACAAATTTGGTCATCCATCCACGCTCTGTGTTCTGCCAGATCTGTGAAATCCGGGAACAAAATTTGATCCAAGCTGTTTGGATTTGATAGCTGAGTAATGTCCCTCAAAGAAACCTTGCATGAGGGATGTGTGGCAAACCGCTTGAGCCAGATGGTATCGCCGACGACGATATGATTTAGGGTACCGAGTATGGAACCGAAAAAAGCCCCTCGATCCTTGGATAGTTCCGATGCGCTGAGACAACCCGCAGCCTCGTAAACCTTTGAGTTCATCCACCTGTTGTATGAGGCCAGCAATTCAAAGTGATTTTTTAGATCCATCATAGCTCCTTCTCATGCATAACGCCCGAGTTCAGCGGAGTTTGAGGCGACAGCCGTTTTTTCGGCAGCAAATCTGGCGGAGTGGGTTTTGAAACTTGAACGATTTCTTGAATATTTTTTGTGCCCACTGAGCTTGATTTTCGCCACCAAAGATCCAGCCCTTCATGTTCTTGGTTTCGACAACAAAGATCCCAAACCGAGACACGAAAATGTGGTCGATCTGCGTAGTGCCGTCCGGCGTTGGCAGCGTCACGTTATGAATCCGATGGTATGTGTCCTCGGGCAATCGAAGCCTCGCTGCGAATTTAACAAGAGCTTCACCAATCAGCCCCTTAAACCACGGCGTCTTGAATATGGAGATGACAAACAGGATGGGTATGACCCACCAAAGCTTGAACACCTCGTTGATGATCGGAGCGTAATCCATGGCTGACTGTCACCTAACGCCAGGCATGAGCCGCGGCCGTTAGGCCGTCGGCTCGATGCCGTTGTTGGGCTGGCCACCGCTAGACGTCAGGCGCCGGACGTGCGGCCTTGGAAGCCGCTGCTCAGCCTGCCAGAGGTCAAACATGGACTGCTGGTTGAGCCAGCTCTCGGCGGAGGTGCCGAATGCAATGGACAGCCGGATGGCCATCTCGGGACTGATGCCGGCGCGGCCGTTCAAAATACTGGACAGCGTCTTTCGGCTGACGCCCAGAGCGTCCGCCGCCTCGGTGACGCTCAGCCCGAGCGGCTCCAGGCAGAGCCCCTTGAGAACCTCACCCGGGTGCGGAGGGTTGTGCATACGCATAGCCATAACCTCAATGATAGTCCTCGTAATCGACCACATAGGCATCGCCTGCCTCGAAGGCGAACGTGACACGCCAATTCCCACTGACGCGGACGGACCAGGTGCCTTTGCGATCGCCACTCAAGGGATGGAGGAACAAGCCGGGCAGGTTCATGTCATCCGGCGCGGTCGCCGCGTGGAGGCGGGCCAGAATCAAACGCAGTCGGTCTGCGTGCTTGGCCTGGATGCCGGCTTTGATGCCGGACACGAAGAACCGCTCCAGCCCCTTGTGCTTGAATCCCTTGATCATGGGATGACTGTAACCTGAGGCGTATCGGGTTACAATCCCAGCGCCTGGGCTTAACCCGTCGGCTTCAAGCTGTTGTTGGCTCTTGTTGCACCGCTCAGGTGCTTATTGCATTGGTGAAGATCAGCTTGTTTCCAAACGGGTCCGCCACCGACATGTCCTTGCTTCCCCAAGGCGTATTTTCTAGCGCTGGCTTGGCGTACTTGTACTCCGCTGCCACAAGCTGCTGATGGAAAGGCTCAATCTCATCGGTTTCTATACGGAGAGCTGAACCCGGGCAGCTGTCACCATGATGTTCTGACACCAGAAAGCCAACGTAGAACTCCTTCGCCTTTGCTTCATCAAAGATGCGAAGGAAACTCCTGAAACTGAGGCGCATGTCCGCCAATGTGGTCCCAAGGCGCCTTGGAACCGACGAATATGTGCATCTCGATCTGAACACCTGGATCTCCGTCGACGCTTCCGAGTGTCACTCCGTGAACCTTGCCGTCTGCTGTTCCGCAAAGTGTGCTCCCACAGGTCCGGCAGAAGCATAGGCCCCATCCAGGAGTCGTCTCATAGAAGCTGAGTTGTTCGACACCGCTGACCCAAGAGAATGAACCTGGCACGACTTCAGCGTAAGCAGAGCCTGCCCCGCTGAATGCCTTCCTGCATCGAGAGCAGTGGCAACTGCGCCCTGGCCCAAGTGGTGAATCAACCTGGTAACGCACACGTCCGCAGAAGCAACCGCCAGTCAATTTCATGAGCTCTGCCATGAGCGGATGCGCTCCCGCATCTCCTGGTTATCTACGGTCCGTCCAGCCTCTGAATCCTGCAACCCACGCTCCACCATTCGCGCGAACGCAAGCTCACGCAGGAGTTCCTCGTAGGAGCTGTCGTCAGGCTGCGCCTCGATGATGCGAGACATCTGTTCCTTTGCGGTGGCCATGTTTACCTCCTGACTCGCTACACGCTGCTATCCAGCGTAAACCGCCCAGGCCCGTCAGGCCCAACGCCCGCATTCAGCGGCTTGTTAGCCCTACCCGCCGGCCGATAGGCAGATCAGCTGCACTCTAATCCGCGCAAGAACCCTCTCAGCAGATCGTCCAATTGAGCGCGTTGCTCGTCGGTAAGAGCAGCGACCAGTTTCGCCTGCGCCTCGACATGGGCGGTAACCGCTTCGTCGATGAGTTCGTGCCCTTGCGGAGTGAGAGAAATCAAGAAACCGCGGCCGTCGTCAGGGTTCTTGACCCGTTCGACCAGCCCGGCCTTTACCAATTGGTCGATACGATGCGTCATCGTGCCCGAAGTTACCATTGTCGACGCCATCAGGTCTCCAGGTGATAGTGCATAGGGTAGACCCGACCGGCGCAGGGTAGCTAGAACATCGAAGCTCGCACCATTCAGGCCGTGCGCCAACCATGTCTTTTCCATCCCGCGCGTGAGCAGTTGATTCAGCAGCTTGATCCGTCCAATCGTGCCCATCGGAGCAACTTGAAGATCAGGCCGCTCTTGCCGCCATTGCGTGAGAATTCTTTCGATACGATCCATTTGGTCTAGTTTCTCACGGAACTATCTTGACATCAAGATTAACTGCATATATCTTGATGTCAAGATAGTTTCCGGAGCGCACAATATGATGAATCCAGTAACAAACGCATCTAAGCGTAAACGATCGCCCCTCCCCCCATTTCTAAGCCTTTTGTCCGGCGGAGCACTGTTAGGCCTTTCTACTAATCTGGCGAAACTTGCGAGCGAGGCGCGCCTACCACCGTTAGCCTTTTTGTTGTGGTCGATCATTGGCGCGGCGCTGATCCTGCTCATCGTGGCCGTGCTTCGCCGGGAGCTGCCCCCAGTTAACGCTCGCACACTTGAATACTACGCTGTGTCAGCGCTAGCAGGAGTGGCCGGCTCCAATCTGATCTTCTTTTCGGCTGTCCCACATGTCGGAGCTAGCTTTGTAGCTTTGATCATCTCACTGCCGCCGCTCCTGACTTATGTCGGCGCATTGGTACTCAAAATGGAACCGTTCCAGACAGTTCGCGCCACGGGTGTGGCGGCGGCGTTAGCAGGAGCTGTTGTTTTGGCGGCGGGAAAACTTTCCGCGTCCGATGCTGATGGCTTCTGGATACTCCTGACGCTTGTCGGACCGGTTCTGCTGGCCATTGGCAACCTCTACCGCACACTGCGCTGGCCCAAAGGCGTATCTGCCGATGCATTGGCACCGGGGATGCTGATTGCCGCCGCGATGATATTGCTGGGCGCTGGGTTCTTGCCCGGTTTCTCACTCATAGTACCGATGGACCAAAGCCTGTCGTTCGTCCTGATCGGCATACAATCCGTAGTCTTCGCGGGGATGTTTTTGCTGTTGTTCCTGCTGCAGAAAACAGGTGGGCCAGTTTTGCTGAGCCTGCTGGGAACTGTCGGTGCCCTTGTAGGCGTGCCGGCCGCAATATTTCTGCAGGGCGAAGCGCCGCCCAAAGGTCTGTTTCTCGGCGCCGGCCTAATTGCCGTTGGCGTTGTCCTGCTCACATTTGGCAATACCAAGCGTGAACAGTCCACCCCCCACCACTACTAAGGAGATACCTGATGAATATTACTGTCTACGGCGCCACAGGGAGTGTCGGCAGGCGCATTGTAGGTGAGGCACTGGCACGAGGACATAACGTTACCGGCGTGGCCAGAACGAAGGCACAGCTTGACATGTTGCCCGATAACGTGAACCCCTGTGCCGCAGATGTATGCGACCAGCAGCAACTCTTCCCCACAATTAAAGGTCAGGATCTGGCCATTAGTGCGCTGCGTCCGCCGGAGGGGTACGAGGATACCTTGGTCCCGCTGACGCACGCGGTACTAGAAGGCGCGGCAGCCGCAGGCGTACGTGTTCTGTTCGTTGGCGGCGCGGCACGGTTGCTGGTACCTAGTGCGCCCCAGCGGAAAGGCGAAACGGTGTTGAGCACACCGGACTTCCTCCCCGCCTCGGCGGTTGCGATAGCGCGCGCCTGTCAGGCGCAATATGAGCACTGCCTGCGTGAAACGCGTGTTGATTGGACCTATCTTTCACCGGCCGCAATGCTGGAACCAGGAGACCGCACAGGGCGCTATCGGCTTGGTACCGATACTCTGGTGGTTGATGAAAGCGGAGAGTCTCGCATTTCAATCGAAGACTTCGCGGTCGCAATGCTGGATGAGGCAGAAGCACCAAAGCACGTTCGGCGTGCTTTCACAGTGGGGTACTGAAACTGGCCAATTCCCATGCGGAGACCTTAGAGCTCAACTAAGGGCTAATAACGTATCTTTAGACACAAAAATGCCTAGGTATACCCCTGAATGATCTGCCCCACTGTTTCCACACATAACTCCGCAAGCGCCGCCTGATCCACTTGTCC
>JBBDNK010000033.1:0-260367 GCA_040877625.1 Aquisalimonadaceae bacterium | reverse complement strand
TGTCCAAGGGTAAATTCGAGCGTACGAAGCCGCACGTGAACGTGGGCACCATCGGTCATGTTGACCATGGCAAGACGACGCTGACGGCGGCGTTGACGAAGGTCATGGGCGAGCAGTTCGGTGGCGAGTTCCGCGCCTACGATCAGATCGACAACGCGCCGGAAGAGCGGGCGCGTGGAATCACGATCGCCACGGCGCACGTGGAGTACGAGAGCACGCTGCGGCATTACGCGCACGTGGACTGCCCGGGCCACGCCGACTACGTGAAGAACATGATCACGGGCGCGGCGCAGATGGACGGAGCGATCCTGGTGTGTTCGGCGGCCGACGGCCCGATGCCGCAGACCCGCGAGCACATTCTGCTGGCGCGCCAGGTGGGCGTGCCGTACATCGTGGTCTACCTGAACAAGGCGGACATGGTGGACGACGAGGAGCTGCTGGAGCTGGTGGAGATGGAGGTGCGCGATCTGCTGAGCACCTACGATTTCCCCGGCGACGACACGCCGATCATCACCGGTTCGGCGCTCAGGGCGCTGGAGGGTGACACCTCGGAGATCGGCATTCCATCGATCGTGAAGCTGGTCGAGGCGCTGGACAGTTACATCCCGGAGCCGGAGCGTCCGGTGGATCGACCGTTCCTGATGCCGATCGAGGACGTGTTCTCGATCTCCGGTCGCGGCACGGTGGTGACCGGTCGCGTGGAGCGCGGCATCATCAAGACCGGCGAGGAAGTGGAGATCGTCGGCATCCGGGCGACCACGAAGACGGTGTGCACGGGTGTGGAGATGTTCCGCAAACTGCTCGATCAGGGTCAGGCGGGCGACAACATCGGCGCGCTGCTGCGCGGCACCAAGCGTGATGACGTCGAGCGTGGGCAGGTGCTGTGCAAGCCGGGTTCGATCACGCCGCACACCAAGTTCGAGTGTGAGGTGTACATCCTGTCGAAGGATGAGGGTGGCCGTCACACGCCGTTTTTCAACGGTTATCGTCCGCAGTTCTACTTCCGGACCACGGACGTCACCGGTTCGTGCGAGCTGCCGGAAGGCGTCGAGATGGTGATGCCGGGCGACAACGTGAAGATGGTGGTCACGCTGATCGCGCCGATCGCCATGGAAGACGGGCTGCGTTTTGCCATCCGTGAAGGCGGCCGCACCGTGGGTGCTGGCGTCGTCGCGAAGATTTTCGAGTAAACGGTCATGGCAAATCAGAAGATTCGAATTCGACTGAAAGCGTTCGACCACCGACTGATAGACCAGTCCGCGGCCGAAATCGTGGAAACGGCAAAACGGACTGGAGCGCAAGTGCGTGGCCCGGTTCCGCTGCCGACGAAGATGGAACGCTTCACATTGCTGGTTTCCCCGCATGTGAACAAGGATGCTCGTGATCAGTACGAGATTCGCACACATAAGCGACTGATGGACATTATTGATCCGACAGACAAAACGGTGGACGCGCTCATGAAGCTCGATCTGGCCGCGGGTGTCGACGTTCAGATCAAGCTGTCCTGACGCGTTGTACAAAGCATGAGCCCGGCCGTGCATCGGCGCGGTCGGGGCTCTTTGTCTCTGGAAGAGGTAGCGATGACTATCGGAATCGTCGGTCGTAAACGCGGCATGACGCGGGTTTTCACTGAAGACGGTGTGTCCGTCCCGGTGACCGTCATCGAGGCGACCCCGAACCGGATCACGCAGTTGAAGACCGATGAGGTCGACGGCTATCGCGCGGTTCAGGTTACAACGGGTACGCGTCGTCCGTCACGAGTCACCAAGCCGGTGGCCGGGCATTATGCCAAGGCGGGGGTCGAAGCCGGCCGCGGCCTATGGGAGTTCCGCCTGGCGGGCGGCGAGGGTGATGGTCTCGAAGTCGGCGCGGAACTCAAGGTGGACACGTTCGCTGAAGGTCAGAAAGTCGACGTTCGCGGCACCAGCAAGGGTAAAGGATTCCAGGGGGCAGTGAAGCGTCACAACTTCCGCACCCAGGATGCCACCCATGGCAACTCGCTGTCGCACCGCGCACCCGGTTCAATCGGTATGGCGCAGACGCCGGGTCGCGTGTTCAAGGGTAAGAAGATGGCCGGGCAAATGGGCAATGTCCGCACCACCAGCCAGAATCTGGTCGTGGTCCGGGTAGACGTCGAGCGAAACCTGTTGCTGGTTCGGGGCGCCGTTCCCGGGGCTCCGGGCAGCGATGTTCTGGTTCGCCCGGCCGTCAAGGCCCGTGCGGGAGGAGATAGCTGATGGAACTCCAGATTCAGAACGGCGGGACAATAACTGTCTCCGACAAGGCGTTCGGGCGGGATTTCAACGAGTCGCTGGTTCACCAGATTGTTACTGCTTACATGGCAGGCGGTCGTTCTGGCACCAGAGCGCAGAAAACCCGGTCCGACGTACGTGGTGGCGGCGCCAAGCCCTGGCGGCAGAAGGGCACTGGCCGTGCCCGTGCCGGCACCACGCGTAGCCCGATCTGGCGTCACGGTGGCGTAACGTTTGCGGCTCGCCCGCAGGATCATGGCCAGAAGGTGAACCGCAAGGCCTATCGGGTCGGTATCGCGTCTATTTTCTCCGAACTGGCCCGTCAGGGCAGCCTGGTTGTCACGGAAGGCCTTGAGCTGCAGGAATCGAAGACCAAGGCGTTGCTGAATCTGCTGGAAGGTTACGGTCTTAGTGACGTGCTCATTATCACCGAGGACGTGAGTGAGAGCCTGTATCTGGCCTCCCGCAATCTGCATACGGTGGATGTTTGTGATGTCGCCGGTGTGGATCCGGTCAGCCTGATCGGTTATCGGAACGTGCTGATCACGGTGGATGCGCTCAAGCGTGTCGAGGAGTGGCTGTCATGAATCAGGAACGTCTCTATACCATCCTGCTGGCCCCGCACGTTTCAGAGAAGACGACCGTTCTGGGTGACAGCACGAATCAGGTCGTGTTCCGGGTTGCGAAGGACGCGAGCCGGGGTGAGATCAAGCAGGCCGTCGAAAAGCTTTTCGACGTGAAGGTGAAGAAGGTGCAGACCGCGCTGGTGAAAGGCAAGGCCAAGGGCCTGGGTCGTATCCGTGGGCGGCGGTCTGACTGGAAGAAGGCCTACGTGGCCCTCGAGGCTGGCCAGGATATCGATCTCCTGGGTGGCGAGTAACGAACACGCTTAACGCGACGGGCAAGAATCATGGCACTGCTCAAGGCTAAACCAACGTCCCCGGGTCGGCGCTTCGTCGTTTCGGTGCGAAATGACGAACTGCACAAAGGCGAGCCTTATGGGCCGCTGGTGCGGAAGAAGACGAAGACCGGTGGACGCAACAATGCGGGCCGCATAACCACGCGTCATGTAGGCGGTGGCCACAAGCAGCGGTACCGGGTTATCGATTTCAAGCGCAACAAGGCGGGTGTGCCGGCCACGGTTGAGCGGCTGGAATACGATCCCAATCGTAGCGCGAATATCGCATTGGTACTTTATGTTGACGGCGAGAGGCGGTATATTGTCGCGCCCCGCGGTCTTAAGGTCGGTGCGACGATCCAGTCGGGTGTGGAGGCGCCGATCAAACCTGGTAATGCCCTTCCGCTCCGGAATATCCCGGTAGGTACCCAGGTGCACTGCATAGAGCTTCGTCCCGGTAAGGGAGCGCAGCTTGCGCGTGCCGCCGGCGCCGGCGTTCAACTGGTGGCCCGGGAGGGTGGCTACGCGACTTTGCGTCTTCGCTCGGGAGAGATGCGTAAGGTATCTACGGAGTGCATGGCCACCGTGGGCGAAGTGGGCAATGCCGAGCACAGCCTGCGTTCTCTCGGAAAGGCAGGTGCCACCCGTTGGCGCGGAGTCCGACCGACGGTCCGCGGTGTGGTAATGAACCCGGTGGACCATCCGCACGGCGGTGGTGAGGGGCGTACGTCCGGCGGACGTCATCCCGTCTCGCCGTGGGGTATGCCGACCAAGGGTTACAAGACCCGTTCGAACAAGCGCACTGACAAGTTCATTGTGCGTTCGCGTCGGAAGAATAAACGCAGCTAGAGGTTCTGACCCGTGGCACGTTCAGTCAAGAAAGGACCATTTATTGATCTCCATCTTGTAAAGAAGGTGGAGCAGGCGGTGGAGGCGAACTCCAAGCGCCCGATCAAGACCTGGTCACGTCGCTCCATGATCCTGCCGGACATGGTGGGTCTGACCATTGCGGTCCATAACGGCCGCCAGCACGTACCAGTTCTGATTTCGGAGAACATGGTCGGTCACAAGCTGGGCGAATTCGCCGCTACCCGGACATACCGGGGTCATGCGGCGGACAAGAAGTCCAAGAAGTAGGGGTTCCTCATGGAAGTCGCAGCAAAATTGAGGTTCGTGAGGGTGTCTCCGCAGAAGGCGCGGTTAGTGGCCGACCTGATTCGCGGCAAGTCCGTGGGTGAGGCGTTGCAGATTCTTGAATTCAGCCCCAAGAAGGGGTCGGCGATTGTCAAGAAGGTGCTACTGTCCGCTATCGCGAACGCAGAGCATAACGAAGGCGCCGATATCGACGAGCTGGCCGTATCCACGGTGTTTGTCGACGAGGGTCCGACTTACAAGCGGATCCAGCCGCGGGCCAAAGGCCGGGCGAACCGGATTCTCAAGCGCACCAGTCACATTACCGTGAAAGTGGCTGAGCAGTAGCGGAGGCTGTATGGGACACAAAATTCACCCGACCGGATTCCGTCTGGGTATCACCGAAGAATGGCGGTCCATGTGGTACGCCAACAGCAACGAGTTCGGTGACTACCTGAACACGGATCTGAAGGTGCGTGAGTTCATCAAGAAGAAGCTTTCGCACGCCTCCGTGAGCAAGATTCGCATCGAGCGGCCGGCCCGTAACGCGCTGGTTACCATTCACACTGCCCGACCGGGGATGGTGATTGGCAAGAAGGGCGAAGATATCGAGGCGTTGCGTGCCCAGATCAGTGCGCTGATGGGCGTGCCGGTACAGGTCAATATCGAGGAAGTGCGCAAGCCCGAACTCGATGCACAGCTGGTGGCGGAGAACGTTGCGCAACAGCTTGAGCGCCGAATCATGTTCCGTCGCGCGATGAAGCGTGCAGTGGGCAATTCGATGCGCCTTGGTGCCCAGGGCATCAAGATCAACGTCGGTGGTCGGTTGAACGGGGCGGAGATTGCAAGAAGCGAATGGTATCGCGAAGGTCGCGTGCCGCTGCACACCTTGCGCGCCAACATCGACTATGGTTTCGCTGAAGCGAAGACCACGTACGGGATCATTGGTGTGAAGGTTTGGGTGTTCAAGGGCGAAGTTCTCGAACCCGAAGTCTTCCAGGCCGCCGACGCCAAGGGCGAACGCGCCGCCGCCTCGAAATAAGGATTAGCAGCCATGTTGCAACCGAAGCGAACGAAATTTCGCAAGCAGCAGAAGGGCCGGAATAGTGGTCTGGCCACCCGTGGTGACAAGGTCAGTTTTGGCGAGTTCGGGATAAAGGCCACCACCCGTGGTCCTGTTACCGCCCGTCAGATCGAGGCCGGTCGTCGCGCCATCAATCGTTACGTCAAACGTGGTGGCAAGGTGTGGATTCGGATATTCCCGGATACGCCTGTTACCTCGAAGCCCCTGGAAGTTCGGCAGGGCAAGGGTAAGGGGAATGTCGATCACTGGGCGGCGAAAATTCAGCCCGGCCGGGTGATCTATGAAATTGAAGGCGTCTCCGAGGAAGTGGCGCGTGAGGCGTTCCGCCTCGCAGCGGCCAAGCTGCCTCTGCAGATGCGGTTTGTAACCCGGACGGTGATGTGATGAAGGTATCTGAGCTGCGTAGTAAGGATGAAGCCGGCCTGAAGCAAGAATTGCTCGAGAAGCGCAAGGAGCAGTTCAACCTGCGGATGCAAGGTGCCACCGGTCAGTTGAGCCGGCCCGATCTGGTGAAAAAGGCGCGGCGTGACGTTGCACGCATCAAAACCGTGCTGAATGAAAAGTTGAAGGCGGGTGAGACGTCATGAGTGAAGAGAAGAAGGTTGCCCGTACCCAGGTGGGGCGTGTGATCAGCAACCGCATGGATCAGACGGTTACCGTGCTGATCGAGCGCACGGTGAAGCATCCGTTGTATGGCAAGTTCATTCGTCGGTCCAGCAAGCTTCACGCTCACGACGTGAACAACGAATGTCAGGAAGGAGATGTGGTCTCCATTGAACAGTGTCGACCACTGTCGAAGACAAAATCCTGGCGCCTGGTGGAAATCATCGAGCGCGCGCAGCGCTGAATCGCAAGCGCGCCCCCGTGTACACCCGGGCCGACGCGAATAACTGAAAGCGGGTAGATCGCCATGATTCAGATGCAGAGTATTTTGGACGCGGCCGACAACAGTGGTGCGCGCCGGGTGCAGTGTATAAAGGTGCTGGGAGGTTCCAAGCGCCGGTACGCGGCCATCGGCGACATCATCAAGGTCAGTGTCAAGGACGCCATCCCGCGAGGACGCGTCAAGAAGGGCGAGGTATACAATGCCGTCGTTGTGCGTACGCGGCGTGGCGTTCGCCGTCCGGACGGGTCAGTGATTCGTTTCGATGGCAATGCGGCGGTGCTGCTCAATAATCAGCATCAGCCGATTGGTACCCGCGTGTTTGGCCCGGTGACCCGCGAGCTGCGCACGGAGAAGTTCATGCGCATCATCTCGCTGGCTCCGGAAGTTCTCTAAGGCGGAAGACGGTCATGCAGAAGATCAAGAAGGGTGATGACGTAATCGTTATCGCCGGAAAGGATAAGGGTCGACGCGGCACGGTCATCCGCGTTCTGCGCGACGACAACAGAGTCGTCGTGGAGAACGTGAACATGGTCAAGAAGCACGTGAAGGCGAACCCGCAGCGCGGAGAGTCCGGCGGCATCCAGGAAAGGGAAGCGTCGCTGCATATCTCCAACATTGCGCTGTACAACCCGGCGACGGGAAAGGGTGATCGCGTCGGCATCAAGGCGCTTGAAGATGGCCGCAGGGCGCGGTTTTTCAAGTCCAATAACGAACTCGTTGACGGGTAAGGTGTTTGCTCATGGCTAGGCTGGCAGAGCAGTACAGGAATGACGTGGTCGGACAGCTCCGCGAGCAGTTCGGCTACGTCAATATCATGCAGGTTCCACGGATCACCAAGGTAACCCTGAACATGGGCCTCGGTGAGGCGGTCAAGGACAAGAAAATCCTTGAGCACGCCACGGCGGACATGGCAACTATTGCTGGGCAGAAGCCCATCGTCACGTATTCCCGGAAGTCCATCGCCGGGTTCAAGATCCGTGATGGCTGGCCTATTGGCTGCAAGGTAACGTTGCGGCGGGACCGCATGTGGGAATTTCTTGATCGTCTGATCAATGTCGCTGCGCCGCGAATCCGTGATTTTCGCGGGTTTCAGGCGAAGTCGTTCGACGGTCGGGGCAATTACAATTTCGGCGTAACGGAACAGATCATTTTCCCGGAGCTGGAGTTTGACAAGGTGGACAAGATTCGCGGCATGGACGTGACGATCACGACCAGCGCGAAGTCCGACGCGGAAGGGCAGGCCCTTCTCGAGGCGTTCAACTTCCCGTTCAGGAAATAAAGAGGTCGGTAATGGCGAAGCTCTCCATGATTGCAAGGGACACGAAGCGCGCGCAGCTGGTCAAGAAGTACGCAGCGAAACGCAAGGCGTTGAAGGCCGTGATCCAGAACCCCGAGGCCTCACCGGAAGACAAGATGGAAGCCCAGGACAAGCTGCAGAAGCTTCCGCGGGATTCCAGCCCGGTGCGTGTCCGCAATCGATGCCGTGTTACCGGACGTCCGCGTGGTTATTACCGGAAGTTCGGTCTAGGTCGGAACAAGCTTCGCGAAGCCGCCATGGATGGGATGATCCCGGGACTGACCAAGTCCAGCTGGTAAGGCGTACGGCCTGCCCCTAGAGCATCGGCACACAGGTAAAGATTCATGAGCATGACCGATCCAATCGCGGATCTGCTGACCCGGATCCGAAATGCGCAGTCCGCCGTCAAGGCGGAAGTTTCCATGCCCTCTTCCAGGCAGAAACAGGCCGTTCTGAACGTCCTGAAGGAAGAAGGTTATATCGAGGACTTCCGTGTGGAAGGCGACAGCAAGCCCCAACTGGTGGTCAAGCTGAAGTACTTCCAGGGGCGGCCGGTTATTGAAACCATCAAGCGTGTTAGCAAACCGGGTCTGCGGATCTACA
Source organism: Aquisalimonadaceae bacterium (assembly GCA_040877625.1). Taxonomy (GTDB): domain Bacteria; phylum Pseudomonadota; class Gammaproteobacteria; order Nitrococcales; family Aquisalimonadaceae; genus Methylonatrum. The sequence continues at coordinate 252,216 of JBBDNK010000033.1, read as the reverse complement.
AGGACACGGCTTCCCTGCCGAAGGTAAAGGGCGGGCTTGGCGTGGCCATCATTTCCACGTCCAAGGGCGTGATGACTGATCGCGCTGCCCGCGCTGCCGGAATCGGCGGCGAGGTCCTGTGCGAAGTATTCTGAGGCAGGGTTCACCATGTCCCGAGTAGCGAAAAAACCGATCAGTATTCCCTCCGGCGTCCAGGTGACGTTTGAAGGCAGGATTGTCACGATCAAGGGTTCAAAGGGCACGTTGTCCTTTGAGCTTCATGATCAGGTCAAGGTGGTGCAGGAAGGTGATGAGCTGCTGTGTTCGCCGATGGGCGAACGTCAGAGCACTGTCGCGATCACCGGCACGACTCGAGCCATACTTAATAATATGGTTGTCGGCGTCACCAGCGGCTTCGAGCGCAAGCTTGAATTGCGGGGTGTGGGTTATCGGGCGCAGGCTCAGGGCAAGGCCCTGAATCTGACCCTGGGTTTCTCTCATCCGGTGGCTTATCCGGTGCCGGAAGGTGTTACCGTGGAGACCCCCTCACAGACGGAAGTGCTGGTGAAGGGAATCGACAAGCAACAGGTTGGCCAGGTGGCTGCGCAAATTCGAGCCTATCGTCCGCCGGAGCCCTACAAGGGCAAGGGTGTTCGGTATGCGGAAGAGCGCGTGGTCATGAAAGAAGCCAAGAAGAAGTAGGCGGATAGATGATCATGGACAAAAAGACATCCCGTATACGCCGCGCCCGTCGCGCCCGGATGAAAATTCGCGAGCTTGGTGCGTTTCGTCTGACCATCCATCGTACGCCTCGGCATATCTATGCTCAGGTTATTGGTCCGGAAGGCGGAAAGACCGTCGCCGCGGCAAGCACGCTGGACAAGGACCTGCGCGCACGGTTGCAAAGTACCGGGAATCAGGGTGCCGCCGTCGAGGTCGGCAAGCTGATTGCCGAGCGTGCCAAGGCCGCTGGCGTGGAGATTGTGGCGTTCGACCGGTCCGGCTTCAAGTACCATGGTCGGGTCCGTGCGCTGGCTGACGCCGCGCGCGAAGCCGGTCTGCAGTTCTAGGCAAGGGCAAGATTATGGCGATGAACGACAGTAACGACGGCTTCCAGGAGAAGCTGATCACCGTCAACCGCGTGGCCAAGGTGGTCAAGGGCGGACGACAGTTCGGGTTCACGGCCTTGACCGTCGTTGGTGACGGTGCGGGTCGCGTTGGCTTCGGTTACGGCAAGGCGCGTGAGGTGCCGGCCGCGATTCAGAAGGCGATGGAGAAAGCCCGTAACAGCATGATTACGGTGAGCCTGAAGGGGCATACCCTGCAGTACCCGATGTCCGCGGAGCATGGCGCCAGCAAGGTGTTCATGCAGCCGGCCTCGGAGGGTACGGGTATTATCGCCGGGGGCGCCATGCGCGCCGTTTTTGAAGTGCTTGGCGTGCATGACGTTCTGGCCAAGAGCATCGGCTCCCGAAACCCGATCAATGTGGTGCGAGCCACCATTCGCGGGTTGAAGGCGATGAACGCGCCGGAAGATGTCGCCGCCAAGCGTGGCAAGACTGTCGAAGAGATTCAGGGCTGAAGCCATGGGCAAGAATAAGCAGCTTAAGATTACATTGAGCCGTAGCCTGAATGGCCGTCTCGCGCGCCACAAGGCGTGCGTGTCCGGGCTTGGGCTGCGCCGCATGCACCAGAGCATTCTGGTCCAGGACACGCCCGAGAATCGGGGCATGATTAACAAAGTGTCCTATATGCTCACGGTAGAGGAAGCTTGAACATGCGTCTGAATACGCTGAAACCGGCTGAGGGGAGCAAGAAAGACCCCAAACGTGTCGGCCGCGGCATAGGCTCCGGCACCGGCAAGACGGCGGGTCGCGGCCATAAGGGCCAGCACGCTCGCTCCGGTGGCTACCACAAGGTTGGCTTCGAAGGCGGTCAGATGCCGCTGCAGCGGCGGTTGCCGAAGGTGGGCTTTCGCTCCCGGAAAGCAGCGTTGACCGGTGAAGTTCGTCTTTCCGAGCTGTCTAAAGTGGAAGGTGGCGTTATTGATCTGCTGACTCTGAAGCAGGCCAACGTTATTGCTGAGCAGTGCAGAAACGCCAAGATTATTCTTTCCGGAGAAATCACCTCGGCCGTGACTGTACGCGGTGTTGGCGTCACCAAGGGTGCCCGTGCTGCCATTGAGCAGGCCGGTGGCAAAATTGAAGACTGAACCGCTGGGCTGAGCGCATATGTCGTCTCTGGGTGGAATCGCCAAGCTGACTGAAGTTCGTCAGCGGCTGATGTTTGTGCTTATCGCACTGATCGTGTTCCGGATCGGGTCTCACTTGACCATCCCCGGTATCGATCAGGCGGCGATGGCCGACATGTTCGATCGTCAGGCTGGAACCATCCTGGACATGTTCAACATGTTCTCGGGTGGTGCTCTTGAGCGGTTGAGTATTTTTGCGATCGGCATCATGCCGTACATTTCGGCCTCCATCATCATGCAGTTGCTGACGGTGGTGGTTCCGACGCTTGAGCGGTTGAAGAAGGAAGGTGAGGCCGGACGTCGCAAGATTACGCAGTACACGCGGTACGGGGCGCTTGGTCTTGCTATTGTTCAGGGTGTTGGCGTTACTGTTGCCCTTCAGAATCAGGGTATTACGCTTGCTGGAGCCGACGCCGGATTCAATTTCGCGTTTACGTTCACGGGTACGGTCACGCTAGCCACCGGGACCATGTTCCTGATGTGGCTGGGCGAGCAGATTACCGAGCGGGGTATCGGCAACGGTATTTCGATTATCATCTTTGCGGGTATCGTTGCCGGCCTGCCGAGCGCCATAGGCGGAACGCTGGAACTCGCTCGCACCGGCGAGCTGAGCATGGCCCTGGTGGCCTTCCTGTTTGTCGGTGTGCTGGCAATCACGGCGTTTGTGGTGTTTGTCGAACGCGGTCAGCGGCGGCTCACGGTCCAGTACGCGAAGCGGCAGCAGGGCCGCAAGATGTTCGCGGCGCAGAGTACGCACTTGCCGCTGAAGCTGAATATGGCCGGTGTTATTCCGCCCATATTTGCGTCCAGTATCATCTTGTTTCCGGCCACGCTGGGAACCTGGTTCAGCGATCCGGCCGGTGGCGGGCTGATCGCGCAGCTGGCCAATACCCTGCGCCCCGGACAGCCTTTGTACGTCTTGTTCTACGCCTTGGCGATCATATTCTTCTGCTTCTTTTATACGGCGCTGGTGTTCAATTCGAAAGATACAGCCGAGAATCTGAAGAAGTCCGGTGCGTTCATACCGGGCATTCGTCCAGGGATGCAGACCGCAAAGTATATTGACGGAGTCATGACCCGGTTGACCGCGGTGGGTGCGATCTACATTACCGCCGTGTGTCTGCTGCCGGAGTTTCTGATCCTGTACTGGAACGTACCGTTCTATTTTGGCGGTACATCGTTGCTGATCATCGTGATCGTGGTTATGGACTTCATGGCGCAGCTGCAATCGCACCTGGTCTCGCATCAGTACGAGCCGCTGATGAAGAAGGCAAACCTGAAGTCCTATGGGCGCTCCGGCGTACCACGGTAGGAGTCTGTCGGTTTGATTCAGGCCGTAACAGGCCAGGATCAGCCCAACAGGCTCTCTGTCACATGCAGCTCTGTTGTCTTTCAGGGTAATCCTGATGGGCTACTCATCGCGGCGGGCGCATTGGTTGCAGAAATCTGCTATCCTACGCGCCCTTCGTGATTACGGTTTTGTTTCGGAGAAAGATCATGAAGGTACGCGCTTCAGTGAAGAAGATTTGCCGGAACTGCAAGGTCATCCGTCGCGGAGGCGCCGTTCGCGTCATCTGCACGGATGCGCGGCACAAGCAGCGACAGGGCTGATTTCGGCCTGGTTCTTGCGGGTTGGGGTAAGTGTTGGTTAACATTGCGGGTTTTCCGCATATTTTTGGGAGTTTGACACATGGCGCGTATTGCTGGCGTCAACATTCCGGTCCAGAAACATACCGTCATCGCGTTGACCGCGATCTACGGGATTGGCCGGGCGCGGGCTGCCGAGATCTGTGCGGCGACTGGTATCGCCCCGGACCGCAAGGTTCGTGACCTGGCGGAGCAGGAGGTAGAAGCCCTGCGCGCCGAGGTTACCAAAGGGCTGGTTGAAGGTGATCTGCGGCGTAAGGTCGCAATGGATATCAAACGGTTGATGGATCTGGGTTGCTACCGCGGCATCCGTCATCGTCGTGGTCTGCCTGTCCGTGGTCAACGCACCCGGACCAACGCCCGCACCCGCAAGGGGCCGCGCCGCGCCGTTCGCAAGTAAGGCACGGCAGGAGCAGACCGGAACTGGATGCGTAACGCATAAACTGGGAATACCGCTATGGCGAAAGCGACGAGCCGTGCGCGCAAGCGCGTAAACAAGAATGTTGTTGATGGTATTGCGCATATCAATGCCACCTTCAACAATACGATCATCATGATCACTGACCGTCAGGGTAATGCCCTGAGCTGGGCCAGCTCAGGTGGCAGTGGTTTCCGTGGTTCCCGGAAGAGCACCCCGTTCGCTGCCCAGGTGGCGTCGGATCGTGCCGGCCAGGCCGCCAAGGAATATGGCCTGAAGAATCTGGAAGTCCGCGTAAAGGGCCCTGGCCCGGGTCGCGAATCCGCCGTGCGTGCGCTTAATAACGCCGGCTTCAAGATTACGCATATTTCCGATGTGACGCCGATTCCCCATAACGGCTGCCGTCCGCCCAAGAAGCGTCGCGTCTGATCGACTGGAGTCCATGAATGGCTAGGTATATCGGTCCCAAGTGCAAGCTGGCCCGCCGGGAAGGAACAGATCTGTTCCTGAAGAGCGGCGTTAGGCCTCTGGAGAGCAAGTGCAAGCTGGATACGCCCCCCGGGCAGCATGGCCAGCGCCGCACGCGTGTATCCGACTACGGTCTGCAGCTGCGCGAAAAGCAGAAGCTGAAACGTATTTACGGTGTGCTGGAGAAGCAGTTCAGCAACTATTACAAGGCAGCGGCTCGCCAGAAGGGCGCCACGGGCGAGCGGCTCCTGCAGTTGCTTGAGTCGCGGCTGGATAACGTTGTCTGGCGTATGGGCTTCGGGTCCACGCGTTCGGAGTCCCGTCAGTTGGTCGGGCATCGCGCAATCCTTGTCAACGGTCAGGCCGTCAATATTCCGTCCTACCAGGTTCAGCCTGGTGACGTGATTTCAGTTCGGGAGAAGGCTCGCAACCAGAACCGTGTCCAGGTCGCACTGGAGATGGCGCAGCAGGCCGGGCTCGTGGATTGGATCGAAGTGAATAGTAAAGCTTTCGAAGGGACCTACAAGGCGCGGCCGGAGCGTGGCGACCTGTCGGCAGAGATCAATGAGCATCTCGTGGTCGAGCTCTACTCCAAGTAAGAGCCCCCGCCGGGGTCACCCATCAGGAACGCAGAGAGGGACGTGCCAATGCAGGCTCAGTTCAAAGATTTCCTCAAGCCGCGGATCGTCGATGTGCAGGCGCAGAATGACCGCCAGGCACGTGTAACCATTGAACCGCTGGAGCGGGGATTCGGTCATACGCTGGGCAATGCCCTTCGGCGAATCCTGCTGTCTTCCATGCCCGGTTTTGCGGTGGTGGAGGCGGAAATTGACGGCGTGCTCCATGAGTACACGGCGATTGAAGGCGTTCAGGAAGACGTTGTCGACATACTGTTGAATCTCAAGAACCTCGCTGTTCGCTTGTACGCGAAGGACGAGGCCATGCTGACCCTGAAGAAGAAGGGGCCCGGCGTGGTCACGGCCGCGGATATCGAAGGCGGGCATGACGTCGAGATCAAGAATCCGGATCTCGTCATTGCGCATCTCACCAAGGCGGGTGAGTTGAACATGAGCCTGCGTGTGCGTCGAGGGCGGGGCTACGAAGCCGTCACCCAGCGCGACCTTGATGAGGAACGGCCGATTGGGCGTCTGCAGCTGGATGCGAGCTTCAGCCCTGTGCGCCGGGTGTCCTATAGCGTAGAGAGTGCGCGTGTGGAACAGCGCACGGACCTTGACAAGCTGGTCATGGAAATTGAGACCAACGGCGTGATTGAGCCGGAAGAAGCGATTCGCTTTGCCGCGGGACTGCTTCAGGATCAGCTGTCGGTCTTCGTGGCATTGGAAGGCGGGGAGGATTTCTCGGAGCCGGAGCATCATGAACCGGAAGTGGATCCCGTGCTGCTGCGACCGATCGATGATCTGGAATTGACGGTGCGCTCTGCCAATTGTCTTAAAGCGGAGAGCATCCACTTCGTTGGCGATCTTGTGCAGCGGACCGAAGTGGAATTGCTGAAGACTCCGAATCTGGGCAAGAAGTCCCTGACCGAGATCAAGGAGGTGCTGGCCTCTCACGGTTTGTCCCTTGGGATGCGCCTTGAGGACTGGCCGCCGGCAGGTCTTGGCGAAAAGGAACACGCGGCCGGCTGATGTCGTTCATGCGGCACGGGCCAACACTGTATAGAAGGTAGATAGCGATGCGTCATCGGAAATCCGGTCGGAAACTTAACCGCAATAGCAGTCATCGCGAGGCGATGTTCCGCAACATGGCGGTGTCTTTGTTCTCTCACGAGGCCATCAAGACGACGGTGCCGAAAGCCAAGGAATTGCGGCGGGTTGCAGAGCCGCTGATAACTCTCGCCAAGGAAGATTCCGTATCAAAGCGGCGTCTGGCCTTTTCGCGCTTGCGTGATACGGCTACAGTTGGCAAGCTGTTCGCAGAGCTCGGCCCGCGTTACAAGGAGCGTCCAGGTGGTTACCTGCGTATTCTGAAGTGCGGTTTTCGTGCCGGCGACAACGCTCCCATGGCCTATGTGGAGCTGGTGGATCGCGCGGATATGGCGCCGCCGGTAGAGATCGAGGAAGATGTGAAAGAAAAGAAGGGAACGGCAAAGAACAAGAGCGAAGAAGCGGCGGCGGAGTAATCTCCCAGCCGACGTGTTTTTCCTCTGAAGCCGGGCGCAAGCCCGGTTTTTTTTGTGCGCCATACCTGGCGTTATTCCGGACGCCATGGTGGCTTTCGGATGACTTGGAGGTGCAAGTCCTCTACCGGCCCGGCAAGGGGAGCGGTTAGCCGAACGGCAACGGTGTCCATCCCCTCCGGCGCAGCATGGATGGAGCGAAGCGGGTTCTACCCTGTGCAAAAGGGTGCTGTGCGCGCGAGGTCCAGCAGGTAGCGCCAAGGGTAGAGTCCGCGGTCGTGGCCGTCGGAAAACACCAGCCGCAGGCCGCTGGCTCCGAAGGGCTGCACATCCCTCAGCGAGACGGTTGGGTCGGGTTGAACCGCTTTGCCGGCCTGATCCCGCCTTCGGCAGGCGGCGCAGCCGCAGGCGGTTCGCAGGCGGGCCGCGGTAATGCTGCTGAGGCTGCCGTCCGGCCAGCGGAGCTCCAGCTGCCGCCGCTCATTGCGCAGGCGGATCTCTTCGGGTGGCGGCACCACGAGGGGAGGGTGAAGAGCAATCCCATAGGTCATTGCCGGGTACCTTCTCTGTCAGGCGATGCTTCTGAGCCGTTCCTGAGCCCAGCGGGCGAGCTTGCGAACATCCGGGTCGGGATCCTGCAGGGCTTCTTCCACGAACGGACGTCCGTCTGCATGGCCGATCTGGCCCAGGGCTGCCACGGCGGCCTTGCGCAGATTGCTGACGTCATCCCGTGAGCAGAGCCCCAGGCAGGGGATCGCTTTTACGGCGCTCAGCTTGCCTAGGGCCTCCACGGCTCTCTCTCTCACCTGCCAGAGGTGGTCTCTGGTGCTTTGGATGAGCGGATCCGTGCCGGCCTTCAGGCGCATCTTGCCAATGCTGTTGGCGGCTTCGCAGCGGACCTGCCAGTGTTCATCCCCCAGTGCGGCGATGAGCGTTTCCGCCACGGTCTCGGGACTCCCGAACAACAGGGTGCCGACGGCGGCACGGCGGACTTCCGCATCCAGGTCGCCCCGGGCCAAGGCGATCAGTGCCGGCAGACTGTTCTCCTCTCGCAGATAGCCAAGTACGCCGATAGCTTCGCGGCGTACCCGGGGGTCGGGCGCGTCGAGGTGGTTACTGGCCGCGTCCGCGGCAGCGGGGATGCGCAACGGCTTGAGGGCGCGCAATACGCCGGCGACCACGAAGGGGTCCGTGCTTTCGGCGAGGACGCGCAGCAACGGGGTGGCGGCGGCAGGGTCCTTGAGGTCCGCCAGCGCGTTGGCGGCGGCGTTGCGCACCAGTTCGTCCTCGTCGCTCAGGGCCTTGAGCAGGGCGTTCGCCATCTCCGTGGCGTCGAACTCGTCCACCACTTTCGCCGCTTCGCGGCGCACGTTGATGTCGGGGTCCCGAAGGGCCAGGGACAGGAGGTCGATGGCCTCCGGCTCGCCGGAGTCCACCAGATCCAGCACCGCAATGCGTCTTATACCCGGATCGTCGGAACCCAGGCGCTCGGCGATGTCGTTCAGCAAGGGGTCGTCATAGACGGTCATGGGGGCACCTCTCAACGCAGCAGATAGGGGATGTTTACGGTCACGGCGTTAGTCGGACAGTCCGCTTCACAGGGCATGCAATACCAGCATTCGTCGTACTTCATGTGCGCCTTGCCGGTGTCCGGATTGATCCAGAGCACGTCCAGGGGGCAGACATCGATGCAGACGGTGCAGCCCTTTTCGGCAATGCATTTGTCCTCATCAACGATGACCGGAACGGTGGTGCGGTGGCTTGCTGTGGGCATGGTATTTTTCCTCAGGCGTTAGCCGCGCTGTTGACGCGGAGTTTCTGGTAGGCGTTTTTCTCCTCGTCGTCGAGTGCGACGACGTAGGGCTCGACCGGGCGCTTGGCGCTGCACATGTTGCCGTTGGCGTCCTTGAACAGACGGGTGTGACAGAACCATTCGTCATTGTTTTTTTCCGGGTAGTCGACACGGTAGTGGTAGAGGCCCCAGCGGCTTTCCGTACGGAACAGGGAGGCACGCGCCGCCATCTCCGCACAGTCGAGGATGGATTGCGCCTCCAGCGCCCGGAGCAGTTCGTGGGGGTCGGCGGCCGAGACTCTGGGTATGTCTTCGCGGATGGCCGCGAAGCGTTGCAACCCTATTTCCATCTTGCGGGTCACCTTGGGTGGTTCCAGGTAGTCATTGACCAGACGACGGATCTTGTACTCGAACTGCGCTGGGGGAATACCGTCTGCCACGGCCAGTGGTGCGCGAATCCGTTCCACCTCGGCGGCGACGGCGGCGTTGTCGAGTGTCGGTGCGTTTCGGTGGCGGGCGTGGGCGGCGGCATCCTCGCCGCAGATCTGACCGTAGACGAAGGCACCGAGCATGTAGTTATGGGGCACCGCGGCCATGTCGCCGGCGGCATAGAGGCCGGGTACCGACGTGCGGCCGTGCTCGTCGGTCCACACGCCGGAGGCGGAGTGGCCGCTGCAGAAGCCGATTTCGGAGATGTGCATTTCCACCATGCTCTGGCGGTAATTGACGCCGCGCCCGGTATGAAAGCGCCCGCGGCTGGGTCGCTCGTTGGTGTGCAGCACGGTTTCCACTTCCTGAATGGTTTCCTCGGCCAGATGGTCGAGTTTCAGGAATACCGGGCCGGAACCGCTTTCAAGCTCCTTGTAGAACTCGAGCATCATCTGCCCGGACCAGTAATCGCACTCGATGAAACGGTCACCGAAGGCGTTCGCGGTATAGCCGCCCAGTGGCCCGGTCACGTAGGCGCAGGCCGGCCCGTTGTAGTCTTTGAGCAGGGGGTTGATCTGGTAGCACTCCAGATTCACCAGATCGGCTCCGGCGTGATAGGCCATGGCGTGGCCGTCGCCGCAGTTGGAGGGGTTCTCGTAGGTTCCGAACAGGTAGCCGGAGGCGGGCAGCCCGAGGCGGCCGGCGGCGCCGGTAGCGAGTACGACCGTTTTCGCCCGCAGGATGATGATCTCGGCAGTGCGGGTGCTAACCGCAACCGCACCGGCAATGCAGCCCTGACTGTCCTTGAGCAGGCGGGTGGCCTGATAGCGGTTCTCGATTTCCACACGGGCGCGGCGCAGTCGGCGGTAGAGGATCTTCTTGACGTTGTGGCCTTCGGGCATGGGCAGCACGTAGGTGCCGAGATGATGGACTTTCTTGACGTCGAAGTCGCCGGTTTCGTCCTTCTGGAAGTGCACGCCCCAGGCGTCCAGTTGCTCGATCATGCTGAAACTGCGGCTTGCGTAGGCCCAGAGTGCGGCCTGATTGACCACCCCGTCATTGGCGATGGTGATCTCCTTGACGTACTGCTCCGGCGTGGCGTGGCCGGGAATGATGGCGTTGTTCAACCCGTCCATGCCCATGGAGATGGCGCCGCTGCGTTTGACATTGGCTTTCTCCAGGAGCATGACCCTGAGGCCCCGGTCCTGCTCCTTGGCGGTGACTGCGGCCATGGGGCCGGCGGTGCCGCCGCCAATGACCAGCACGTCCAGATCGTGGATGGGAATGTCGGTGATCGCGGTCATCCTGTTTCTCCTGGTTTCCGTTCGACTCGGAATTGGTACTGGTAGGAATCTCCGCGGAAGCGGAGGTATTCGAAGTCCACCGGCCGGCCGTCGGCGGTGTAGGTCAGTCGTTCCACCTGCAGTAACGGCTCGCCGAGTTTCAGGTTCAGATGACGTATGCCGTCTCCATCGGCCAGGGCGGCGTCTATCCGGATATCCGCCGCACCCAGCGGGATGCCGAGGGCGTTTTCCAGCAGGGGAAAGATGTCGCCGGTGAGATCGTGGCGAAATAGCCGGTGGCCGATGTCGAGGGGAAAGAAGCTAAGGTCGAGGGACACTGGTTGCCGGTTCAGATAGCGCACCCGGCATACCTCGACCACGTCCTCACCGGCGCTCAGTTCCAGTGCGGCCGCAACCGACCTGGCTGGGCGGCGTTCCTGGATACTGATCAGTTTTGCCGTGGCTTCGTAACCCTTGGCGGCCATCGCTTCAGCAAAGCCTTCCAGTCGTTGAATATTCTGTACTGCCTTGGGTTTGCTCACGAAGCTGCCCTTGCCCTGGGCGCTGAATACCAGACCCTCGTTATGCAGGTCCCGCAATGCCTGCCGGATGGTGATGCGGCTTACGCCGAAGGCGCGCATCAGTTCGCTTTCCGACGGCAGGCGGTCATGGGGCAGGTAAGTGCCGTCCAGGATGCGCTGGCGCAGCGTCTCCTTGATCTGGACGTACAGCGGCTGGTGGGATCGAAGTCCGTTCCGTGGATTCGACTGAAGACAGGTCTCGGTTTTCACATTGCATTCCTCGCTTGTCATGACGTGGTATGACGAGGCCAGGCAGGCCTCCCCGGCCGTTGCCCGGCGCGTTTCGGGTCATGGGCCGTTGCGGTCGGAATCGCGAATCAGCGTGTACTGTCGGGCGAGGTCCGCCGGTCGCAGCGGTGGCGCGAACCGGGCTCGGTAGCGGCCGTGCGGATCGATCAGATAGACGTCAGCGCTGTGGGCGACGCGGTTGTTGTGGTGGTCCGCACCCTGTCGGGGGGGCGGCGTCTCCGTCCGGTGAAAGGCTGCCAGCGGCTGTTCCAGTGCCTGCAGTTCGGCGGTATCCCCGGTTGCGCCAACCATGGTCGGATGGAAATAGCCGACGTAATCGGCCAGCACGTCCGGGGTGTCCCGCTCCGGGTCGACACTGATGAACCACACAGCCGGTTGCTGGTCGGGGGCCAGCAACTCCAGGGTAAGCGTCAGCTGCATGAGGTTTGCCGGGCAAATATCCGGGCAGTGCGTGAAGCCGAAGCTGATCAGGGTCCATTGGCGCATCAGGCTTTCCAGGCCGAGCGGACGGCCCCTGTGGTCCGTGAGCCTGAACGCGCCTAATGGGGACGGATCGGCACGCACCACGCCGCGCAGGTCGGCGGGCAGGTGACGGTCCCGCCAGGCTTGGTATCCAGGCACAGCCGTGGCAATCAGCGCCAGTGACAACAGGGCGAGGAACGTGCGCTTCCGGTGTGTGGCGAGGCGCATGTTATTGGTCCGCGTTCTGCTGTTCGAAGGCGCGCAGGGTTTCCTGGCGAATCAGGTCCATGCAGTGCTTCTTGATCTCCACGAAGCGCCGGTCGATGACCAGACCGTGTCCTCGCGGGCGCGGCAGGTCCACGGGGATGTCCGCGATCAGCCGGCCCGGTCCGGCACTCATCACGACGATGCGATCGGAGAGAAATACCGCTTCGTCGATGTCATGGGTGACGAACAGTACGGTGGTGCCGAATTCGCCGCGAATCTCCAGCAGGTTCTCCTGCATCATGGCGCGGGTCTGGGCGTCCAGTGCGCCGAAGGGTTCGTCCATGAGCAGTACGCGAGGGTAGTTGGCCAGTGCCCGGGCGATGCCCACCCGTTGCTGCATGCCGCCGGAGAGGGCGGCGGGATACTGGTTCTCGTAGGCGGAAAGGCCGACCAGGTTGAGGAAGGTTCTGGCGATACTGTCCGCCTCGCGACGGCTGTGGCCGCTCATCAACGGCCCGAAGGCGACGTTATGGCGGACAGTCTTCCAGGGAAACAGGGAATGTTGCTGGAACACCATGCCCCGTTCCGGCCCTGGCCGTCGCACCGGCCTGCCGTCAATCTGAACACCACCGCTGGACGGCTGAACGAAGCCCGCCACGGTGTTCAGAAGTGTGGATTTACCGCAGCCGGAGGGACCGAGCAGGCAGACGAACTCGCCGGGGTTGACGTGCAGCTGGGCCTCGTCCACTGCTATGCGCCGGCCGCCGCCGACGTCGAAGGCGACAGTGACCCGGTCAATGTTGACCTCGCCTTCGCCCTTGCGCGGGCGGCGGACGGGGGAAAAGGCGCGGCCGTGGTCGAGCGCGGTCGCTCGCCGGGGGTACACGGAGTTGGCGGCTGTCATGAATGTATCTCCTGTATCTGACTTGCGGCGGGCTGCCGGCGTGCGCGCCGGGGTTCGACGGCGGTCACGAGCAGACTTCCGGCAAGTAGCAGCAGGCCGGTTAGCCGAAGCCATGGTCCGAGTGTCTCCAGCGCCAGGGCGTGGCCGTTGCTGAGCCCGAACAGAGTGAGCAGGACGACCCAGGAGGGGCTGGTGCTGCAGCTGACCGCGGTGAGTGTTGCGCCGGTGATGCCGGTGAGCGTGGCACCAGTGAAGGCGCTGGTGCCGACGCCGGTGCCGAGTCGGCGATGCGGTTCCTTGAGCAGTAGCCAAGTGGCAGTGAGCAGGCCGCCCAGTGCCATGACCTGGAGCAGGGTGGCGGGCATGACGAGGAAACTCCACTCGGCAATGCCGAAGTACTCGGCATTGCGGTACCCGGCTTCCAGCCAGGGCGTCCGAATCAGCAGGACGATTGCATCGGCAAGGGACGGCGTGCCTTTTACAATCAGGCCGATATCCCGCACCACTTCATAACGCACGGCGTAGTTCGGCCATTCGCCGAAGCGCAGAACGACGGCGGCGAACAGCATCAGGTGATAGAGCAGGGTGAAGACGACCATGCCCAGCAACCAGGATGCCCAGCGTCGTTGCAGCAGGCGCGCGAGATCAGTCATGACCGGCCTCCGTCCAGGCGCTGCCAGCGCAGCAGGGGCCGCGTGGCAGTGCGTACCAGCAGGGTGGACAGCGTGCCCAGGCCGCCGATGGTGAGCATGCCGATGATGATGTTGGGGTACTGGATCAGCGAATAGGCATGCCAGGTGAAATAGCCGATGCCGTACTGGCCGCTGATGATTTCGCCGGCCAGTAGTGAGAACCAGGCCACCCCCATGCCGATGGCCATGCCGGCGACAATGCTGGGCAGGGCTCCCGGCAGTACCACGTGCCAGAGGATGGCGGCGTCGCCGGCACCCAGTGCCCGGGCGGCGCGGATCAGCCCCCTGGGCGTCTGTTCAACCCCGTGCACGGTGTTCAGCACGATCGGGAAAAAGGCGCCCAGGAACGTGATGAACATGATGCTGGTTTCCTCGGTGGGCAGCATCAGAATGGCCAGGGGGATCCAGGCCACGGCGGGAATCGGTCTGAGAATCTCGATATACGGTGTGAGCATGTCTTCCATGAGCCGGAAGCGGCCCATCAACACGCCCAGCGCGATTCCCGTCACGGTCGCCAGGGCGAAGGCCCGCGCAATCCGCCCGACACTCACACCGATGTGAATGTAGAAGGTCTCCGAGCCCAGCAGGCGCATCAGCTCGGCGCCCACCGTGGCGGGTGGCGGCACGTTCTGAAAGTTCAGAAACAGATGGAATTCGTGGGTGGAGGCCAGATGCCAGAGCACGACGGCCACTGCCACGGCGATCAGGCGGATGGCGTAGCGGGTCCAGACATTCGTGCGAACAAGGACACCGCCGCCTTTGCCGTCAGCGGCTGCCCGCGGCATGGCGGCCGACTGACGGGCGCCCGGGGCTGTGATTACGGGTTGCAGGGCGGAGCCTGGTCTGGTTGTCATGACTGGTTTATCCCTGTCCGGTCCGAACAATGGCCAGCGGCACGCCCGCGCCACCGGCCGCGATTTACCTGACCGCCAGCGCGCCGCCGGGTGAGGCCGATTCACGACTCTCACGCACCGCGATCTGTTCCATGTAGTCGCTGATGATGGCGTCGTAGGTGGTTACGCGACCACCGTGGTCCCCGGCATGGCGCTCGGCGTCCGGCTTGCGCAAGAAGCTCAGATAACCGTCTTCGCCGCGCACGTAGAACGCGACCGTGCCCAGCAATTTCAGCCCGGTGACCTGGTCGTAGACGTACGTGGCATTGAGCTTGTGACCGGAGGCGGTGAACTCGGCCGCCTGGCTAAGCATTGCCTTGATGCTGTCGAAGCTGTGTATGCCGTCGCGGGGGTGCCAGAGTTCAGCCGGAGGCAGTTCCCGGTTGGCGGTCCGAGGGTCGTGGATATGGGCGAGGTCGGCCTCGTAATCGCGGTTGAGCTCCTGATAGGCACGGCGAACGTAGCTGTCGTCAATCCAGGCATCGAGATCCAGCGGCGGCACGCTGCGCTCGCGGGTGAGCACCTCGTGGGCGATACCCAGGGCCTGCTTCCATTCGGGCTTGATGGTGGGCTCCAGGGTCAGGTGGCCGCCGTTGCTGAAGTAGAGGTACTGGACCTCCTTCTCCACGCCGGTCCATTGTTCCAGCATGGTTGCCGCCCGTAGCGGATCCTCCCGTACCCAGTCGCCGGCTTCGATGATGGCCTTGGCGTAGGCCACCACTACTTCCGGGTATTTCTCGGCATAATCCGCGCGGACCACCACGCCGTGCAGGTAGGGCATGCCGGTTTCGCTGCCGTCGAAGACCTTCCGGCCGGTGCCGCGGAACTCCATGATCTCCGACCAGGGGCAGAAATCGGCATGCGCGGAGATACGGCCCTGGGCGATATTGGCCGCGCCCACGGGCGGGCTCTGGTTTCTGATCTCGACTTCGCCGGCACCGATACCGGCATCCTGCAGGGCCTTCAGCAGCATGCCCCAGGCGGCACTGCCGACGGGAACGGATATGTCGCGGCCCTTGAGATCCTCGAAGCTGTAGATGTCGGACTCCACGGGTACCACGATGGCGTTACCGGAACCGTTGACGTTGTAACCGGTGCCGGCCACGTAGAGGGAGCGCAGGCTGCGGGTTTTCTGGAACTGCGCGCCGTTGACTATGAGCGGATAGTCGCCCATGACGCCGAAATCGAGCTGGTTGGACAGCATCATGTTGGTGATGGGCGGGCCGGAGGTGTAGTCCTTCCAGTCGAAGACGTATTCAACGTTCTCGTAACGGCCGTCAGTGGGCAGGTGTTTCTGGATCAGTCCCAGTTCCTTGACGATAATGCCCGCGGTGTAGGTATCGGTGCACATGCTCTGGTGGCCGATGCCGATACGGATGGTTTCCGCCGAGGCGGTTGCGGTAACGCCCATGAGGGCGCCGGTGAAAAGGCAGTGAGTCCAGCGCATTTCCTTATCCTCTCGGTTCTCCAACTTGTCCTGCCAGGACATAACCTTCTGATTTGTATGTTGCATCGCCCGTGCCAGCGGCGCCGGGTACGGAGGCTGCCGCGCAAGGCTTTGAAAAACCGAGCTAAAGGAGATGCCCATCGATGGGTCTGGAGGCGGCGGCTGGCTGCGGGTGCGCCGTGGTAGTGCGTGGCTGCCCGCCGATGGTTCACCGCCGGATGCCCGATAACGACGCGAACAGGACAAGTAGTACAAGTTCACGGACCGGTGGCCGGACGGCCTCGGTCCGGGATTACAGATCATGCCGTGGACGTTAGACTTTCAGCTTTCAGCCGGGATTGTTTCCCCCATGTTTGTACTTTTTACCGATTTCACTCTGCATGGTCCTTATGTGGGCCAGCTAAAGGCAGCCCTGCATGCGCATGCGCCCGGTGTGCCGGTGATCGACCTCATGCACGACGCACCGGCCCTGGACCCGCGGTCTTCAGCCTTTCTGCTCGAGCCGATCTGCCGTTCGCTGCCGCCGGGTTGCGTGGTGATAGGTGTCGTGGACCCCGGTGTGGGAACGACGCGACCGGCCTGCGTCATTGAAGCGGACGGGCGCTGGTTCGTCGGGCCGGATAATGGGCTGTTCGAGTTCGTGGCAAGGCGGGGCAGGGATGTCCGATACCGGCGTCTGCCGCCGGCGGGGGAAGACGCATCGCCCAGCTTCCATGGCCGGGATGTGTTTGCGCCCGCCGCGGCCGCGGTATTACGCGGCGAGTTGCCCGGGGATGAGGCCGAAGCCGCCGAGCGCCGTTACCGGGTGGACTGGGGGGACGACACGCCCCAGGTGCTCTACGTTGATGGTTATGGCAATGCGATCACGGGAATCCGGGGAGATGTGGTTTCCGATCAGGCCATTGTCCAGGCCGGGGAAACCGAATTGACGCGGGCTGAAACCTTTGGGCACATGTCGCGCGGTGCCGGCTTCTGGTATCGCAATTCAAGCGGGCTGGTAGAGATTGCCGTCAATGGTGGCCGTGCCGACCGGATTCTGGGCCTTGAAGTCGGCATGATGGTGCGCCTGCTGCGGCCGTGAACCGCCTCCGGAAAACAGGCATCCCGGCAACGCTGCCGCCTGGCGCTGCAGTCTGGTACACTATGCGCCCGCTGCGCCGCTGCGGCGCACCAATGTCTCAGTCCCCACAAGGGCTGGATTAGCCCGGCAACGCCCGGGTCAACCCATGGGAGAGTACTTATGAAAGCACCCGTACGCGTAGCGGTGACCGGCGCGGCTGGCCAGATCGGTTACAGCCTGCTGTTCAGGATCGCCGCCGGCGATATGCTCGGCAAGGATCAGCCGGTCATCCTCCAGTTGCTGGAAATCACCCCGGCACTCGAAGCGCTTGGCGGCGTGGTCATGGAACTGGAAGATTGCGCCTTCCCACTTGTTGCAGGCATCACCACCAGCGACAAGGCGGACGTGGCGTTCAGGGATGCCGATTACGCTCTGCTGGTTGGCGCGCGCCCGCGCGGCCCCGGCATGGAGCGCAAGGATCTGCTGGAAGCCAATGCGGCCATCTTCTCGGTGCAGGGCAAGGCGCTCAACGACGTTGCCAGCCGTGACGTCAAGGTGCTGGTGGTGGGCAACCCGGCCAACACCAACGCATTGATCGCGCAGAAGAACGCCCCCGATCTGAATCCGGCCCAGTTTACCGCCATGACCCGTCTGGATCACAACCGATCGCTGGCGCAGCTTGCCGGCAAGACCGGTACCCATTCCACGGACGTCACGCGGGTGATCGTCTGGGGCAATCACTCGGCCACCCAGTTCCCGGACATCAGCCATGCGCTGATCAAGGGCAAGCCTGCCCTGGAACAGGTTGACCGGGCCTGGTACGAGAGCGAGTTCATCCCCACCATTCAGCAGCGCGGCGCCGCCATCATCAAGGCGCGTGGCGCCTCCAGTGCCGGTTCCGCGGCCAGCTCGGCGGTGGACCACATGCGCACCTGGGCGCTGGGCACGGCCGAGGGTGACTGGACCAGCATGGGTATTCCCTCCGACGGCAGCTACGGTATCACCGAAGGCCTGATCTACTCGTTCCCGGTCACCTGCAAGGGTGGCAAGTACGAAATCGTGCAGGGCCTGGAAGTGGACGCCTTCAGCCGTGGCAAGATGCAGGCGACCGAGAAGGAACTGGTGGGAGAGCGGGACGCGGTGAAGCACCTGTTCCCGTAAGGGCATCGCCTGTTCGATGAAAAAGGGCGCCACAAGGCGCCCTTTTTACGTTCCGCATTCCGCGTACCGATAAGCAGAGTAGGTGAAGCGCAGCGATATCCACCAGCAAGGCCACGGTCTCGGTGGCCAATCCCTAGGGAGACACTGATTTATTCATGCGACCGGTGCATGGGCTAATTTCCCGGTGTGCCCACAAAATGCTCAAGCAGTTCATCTCTATCCGTTTCAAGTAGGTCTCGCTTGAAATCGTATGGGTCCCACTTCTCGCTGTCTTCATCAATTTCGGCGATGAAACGGTCAGCCTCGATCTGGAACATCTGCGCATTGGCCATCTTTAGAGCGAAAAGATAATTGATGTTCCTGTAGGCCAGCTCTCCTTCGATCTCCTTGTATGTTGCCGCGACGGAGTGGTAACAGGCATTGGCATCCTCGTCATGTCCCGGAGCTACATCCTTTACCAGGCACAGAAACATTCTGCGTTCCGGGAAATCCTTAATTGCCACGAGCCGCTCCAGGTCGGCAATCGATTCTTCGTGACGTCCGAGTTCAAGGAGTACCTGGGCCCGTGTGTTCAGGGCGTAGGGGTAATTCGGATCCTTCTCGACTGCCAGCGTGGTCAGTTCCAGCGCCTTCTCGAGGTGTTCGCGATCATTCCCTTCTCTGAGGACCAGAATGGCCTGCTCATGAAGAGTGGCCGCGTTAGGTTCGCCGGGAGCGCGAGAGGTACACCCCCAAAGGAGCGAAATACAGAGTGTATATAGGAGGGGTAAGCTGCGAGATTTCACTTCGGCTTTGCCTCTCATGCCGTCGAACTCCGGGCCGAACCGCTGAGCGATGGCGAACCTATCTGGATCGTTTCCTTCGCTGGTTGTGGAATAGGGTATGCGATACCAATCCCGGTTTTGTATGCGTACCAGTACTCAATAGAGACACTGTACTCAATGCCGGGATATGAGTTGGGAATCTTTAACGTACAGGAACCGATTGGGAGGAAGTGGTCCCCATTCCACGCTTCACCATCCAGGCTACGGCTCAGTTGTTCTGCTCGCACCACTGCGCGGTCCTTGATCAATTTTGCCCGCGCAAAATACCGCACGCTGCCGCCGTTTTGCCGTGCGAAATCCATGGCAGCGGTAAAGCCCTTGGCAGAGATAAACACCGTCCCGTTTCGTCTGACAACGATTTCGCCTTTCAGGTAATAGGTACCGTTTACCCCAATACCCTCCACATCAAGACGTGCAAGGCATTTGCTGTAATATCTCTCGTGCTGCACTACATTGGTCGGCATCTCGATTTCCCTTTCAGTTGTGTCTTGCTTCCATTCAACAATGAACTATTTTTTTGTGTTGGTTGATGTGTCAAAGCCAACGATAATGGGGGAAATAACGTTTCCATTATTGTCGTAGGTGACATACTTGATTTCCATTTCCTGGAAGCTGATGATCAGCTCTTCGGTAGGGTGCTTGGCATTTCCGGCCTGGGCGGAAACATGGTAGTCGCAGATTAATGCGTTATGAAGTACATACTCCAGGTAGGAGTCGGATCCGGATCCGGATCCGGTTTTGGTGAAATGAATTTCGACCGTCTGACCTTTGCCGCAGCATGCATTGATGAAGAGCGCTGGAGTCGCACTGTCCATCCGACGGGTCAGCATGAGATCTGTAATTTCGGCGTTGGCAATTTCCCGGTTGTATCGGGTGCCTGGGTTTGAGCTGATGCGGCGGGCAACACACCAGTCGATATGATCAACATCAATCCAACCTTTATGAAGCTTGTCCGACGATTCTCCAGATATTCCTTCACACTTCATGAATATAGACATGGTTTTCCTTTCCCAGTGTCATCTGTAATTTGTCGAGAGAAAAATGATACCTGGATACCTTTTTTTGTCAATGTGATGTTCTGGAGTTTGGGGACGTGTCGCGAAGCGCCATGTCGATAATAGCTCGAAGAATCGGTTTGTGGTTTTCTCTATATTCAAACCTGTTTAATAGGGAGTAACTATTAAGCGAATATCCACTCTACCCAAGAGGGACTTTCCGCTTGTCTGCGAACGCTTTCCAGGAGCGTTCCCGCAGGAACTCCGCGAGTATTTCCGCTGTGTACGATTTTCCGTCCACCGCCAGCGTTTCCGGTACGCCCTTGGCCACGATCTGTCCGCCGGCGTCGCCGCCTTCCGGGCCCATGTCGATCAGCCAGTCGGCTTCGGCCATGATGTCGAGGTTGTGCTCGATCACGATGACGGTGTTGCCCGCATCCACCAGGCGGTGAAGCACGTGGATGAGTTTTTCCACGTCGGCCATGTGCAGGCCTACCGTGGGTTCGTCCAGTACGTACACTGTGTGTGGCGGCTTGCGGCGGCCGGTGTCCGGGCGGGCCTTTGCCAGCTCGGTGACCAGTTTGATGCGCTGGGCCTCGCCGCCGGAGAGGGTCGGGCTCTGCTGTCCCAGGGTCAGATAACCAAGGCCGACGTCCTGCAGCAGGGTCAGGGGGTGATGGATCTTGCCGTGGGCGGTGAAGAACTCCACGGCCTGGTCGATGGCCATGTTCAGCACATCGCCGACGGACTTGCCCTTGTATTCCACCGCCAGGGTTTCCTGCGTGAACCGTTGACCGTGGCAGACCTCGCAGGGCATGGTCACGTCCGGCAGAAAGCTCATTTCGATACGCTTCACGCCCTGGCCGTCGCAACCGGGGCAGCGGCCGTCCTTGGTGTTGAACGAGAAACGGCCGGGCTCGTAGCCGCGGATGCGGGCCTCCTCGGTCTGCGCGTAGAGCTTGCGGATGTCGTCCCAGAAGCCCACGTAAGTGGCGGGGCAGGATCGCGGCGTTTTGCCGATGGGCGTCTGGTCCACTTCCAGTACTCGTTCCACTGACTCCCAGCCTTCCAGCAGGCGACAGCCTTTTAACGCATTGCCGCTCGGCTTGCGGCGTTCCGCCACCAGCCGGTGGAGGTTATCTTCCAGCACGTCCCGCGCCAGGGTCGACTTGCCGGAGCCGGAGACACCGGTAACCACCACCAGCCGCCCAAGGGGGATATCCACGTCCACGTCCTTCAGGTTGTTCAGGCTGGCGCCGCGAATGCGCAGCACGTGGTCCGCCGGTGCGATGCGGCGGCTCTGCAGGAGGGGGTGGCGCAGGGGATTGGCAAGGGCGCGGCCGGTGACTGATTTCGGGTTGGCCAGCAGGTCGGCCACCGTGCCTTCGGCGACCACCCGGCCGCCGTTGATACCGGCGCCGGGTCCGAGGTCCACCACGTGTTCCGCCCGGCGGATGGTGTCCTCGTCGTGTTCCACCACGACGATGGTATTGCCCTTGCCCTCGAGGCGGGCAAGGGTGTCCAGCAGCATGCGGTTGTCCCGGGGGTGCAGGCCGATGGTGGGTTCGTCCATCACGTAGCACACGCCCTGCAGGTTGGAGCCGAGCTGGGCGGCGAGGCGGATGCGCTGGGCCTCGCCGCCGGACAGCGTCGGCGCCGCCCGGTCCAGGGCCAGATAAGAAAGACCTACCTCGCGGAGGAAGGCCAGGCGGTTGCGGATCTCCGGCAGAATGTCCTGGGCGATGGCCTGCTCGCGGCCCTCAAGCCGCAGGGCCTGGAACCAGTCCGCCGCCTGTTCCACCGACAGCGCCGTGAGCTCGGCGATGGAATGGTCCCGGTAGCGGACAGCCAGTGCCACGTCGTTCAGACGGTGGCCCTGGCAACCGGGGCAGATGGTCGGCTCGCCTTCGCCGGTTTCGGTCCAGGCGCTTTCCTCGCCGGTCTGTTCGGCATCGAAGCCGGGGATGATCATGCCGGTGCCGTAACAGCTCGGGCACCAGCCGTGCGTGGAGTTATAGGAGAACAGCCGCGGGTCCAACTCCTCGAAGCTGCGGCTGCAGCTCGGGCAGGCGCGCTTGGCGGAGAAAATGGCGTCTTCGCTGCCGGCGCATGCCAGTTTCAGCGTCTGCTTGCCGTAATCCAGGGTCTCGCGGATCAGGGCTCGCAGCCGGTCGCCGTTTTTCGGTGTGACGGCGAGGCGGCCCACCGGCAGCTCGATGTCGTGTTCCTTGTAACGGTCCAGCCGTGGCCAGTTGTCCGTGGGCATGGCCTCGCCGTCCACCCGCAGGCTATCGAAGCCCTTGCCGGCGGCCCAGGTGGCGAGATCCGTGTAGTAGCCCTTTCGGGCCACGATCAGCGGTGCCAGCAGTTCCACCTCACGGTCCCGGTAGTCGCTCATGATCTGGGCGAAGATGGCGTCCGCCGTCTGCGCCTGGATCGGCACATCGCAGGCGGGGCAGTACTGGGTGCCCAGTTTCACGTACATCAGGCGCAGGAAGTGCTGGACCTCGGTCATGGTGCCTACGGTGCTCTTGCGGCCGCCGCGGCTGGTGCGCTGCTCAATGGCCACCGTGGGCGGAATGCCCAGGATGGCGTCGACGTCCGGCCGCGCCGCCGGCTGCACGAACTGGCGGGCATAGGCGTTCAGGGATTCCAGGTAGCGGCGCTGCCCCTCGTTGAACAGGATGTCGAAGGCCACGGTGGATTTGCCGGAGCCGGACAGGCCGGTGATGACGGTGAGCTTGTCGCGGGGAATGCGCAGATCGATGCCCTTGAGGTTGTGCTCCCGGGCATTGAGGATGGCGATGGCATGGTCCCGGTACAGGGCGGAGGCATCCGCCACCTGCGCCGCTTCCGCCTGCAACGGTTTGCCGAGTTGCCCGACGTAGTGCTTCAGGGAGCGGCCGGTGTGGCTGTGCTCCACCGCCATGATCTGTTCGGGCGTGCCCGTGGCGACGATCTCGCCGCCCTGATCACCGCCTTCCGGCCCCATGTCGATAATCCAGTCCGCCGCCCGCATGACGTCCAGGTTGTGCTCGATGACCAGCAGGGAATGGCCTTGTTGCAGCAATCGCCGGAAGGCTTGCAGCAACACGGCCACGTCGTGGAAATGCAGGCCGGTAGTGGGTTCGTCGAACAGGAACAGCAGGCTGTCGTCGTTGCGCCGCCGCCCGGCGGCCTTGGCCAGGTGGCCGGCCAGTTTCAGGCGCTGGGCCTCGCCGCCGGACAGCGTCGGTACGGGCTGGCCGAGTTTCATGTAGCCCAGGCCGACGGCCAGCAGCGGTTCCAGCCGTGTGAGCGCTTCCTGATTGTCGGCGAAGAAGGTCACGGCCTCGTTGACGGTCATGTTCAGGGCATCGGCAATCGATTTCGGCCCCAGGCTGCTGCCTTTCGCCGGCGCCAGCTTTACTTCCAGCACCTCGGCGCGGTAGCGCGTGCCGTTACAGGCCGCGCAGCGCAGGTAGACGTCGGAGAGGAATTGCATCTCCACATGCTCAAAGCCATTGCCGCCGCAGGTCGGGCAGCGCCCGTTGCCGGTGTTGAAGCTGAAGGTGCCGGCGGTGTAGCCACGCTCCTTGGCGTCCGGCTGGGCGGCGAAGGCCTTGCGAATGGGGTCGAAGGCGCCGACGTAGCTGGCCGGGTTGGAGCGGGTGGTCTTGCCGATGGCGGATTGATTCACCAGCACGACGTCGTCGAACTGGTCGTCGCCGTCAATGTCCCGGTAGGCGCCGGGCGGATCCGCCGGCCGGCCCCGGCGTTTGAGCAGGGCGTAGTAAAGCACGTCCTGCATCAGGGTCGACTTGCCGGAGCCCGAAACACCGGTGAGCACCACCAGGCGCTGCAGGGGGATTTCCACGTCGATGTCGCGCAGGTTGTTGTCGCTGGCGCCGTAGATGTAGAGCTTTTTGGTTTCCGCGTCCACGGGCCGGATGTGGCCGGTCTCCTGGCCCTCCAGCACGGTGCGTCGGCCGGAGAGGTAATCGCCGGTCAGCGAATCTCTGGCCTGCATGATCTCCGCCGGCGTGCCGTTGAAGACGAGGTTGCCGCCCTGTTCGCCGGGGCCGGGGCCGACATCGAGGATGCGATTGGCGGTGAGCATGACGTCGGGGTCGTGCTCTACCACCAGCAGGGAGTTGCCGGCGTCGCGCAGCCGGTGCATGACGCCGATGATGCGCTGCATGTCGCGCGGGTGAAGGCCGATGGAGGGTTCATCCAGCACGAAAAGCGTATTCACCAGCGAGGTGCCGAGCGCCGTGGTCAGGTTGATGCGCTGAACCTCGCCGCCGGACAGCGTGCGGGACTGGCGGTCCAGTGTGAGATACCCGAGGCCGACTTCGCAGAGGTAACGCAGCCGTGTGCGGATACCGTCCAGCACCTGCTCGGCGGCCTCGTCCAGGCCCGCGGGCATGTGTACGCGGTCGAAGAACGCACGGGCGCGGGTCAGCGGCAGTTGCAGGGTATCGACGATGTTGAGCCCCGGCAGGCCGTGGAAGGCCTGATCAGGCAGATGGCTGTCGTGGGGGCGAAAGCGCTGAGCGCGGTCGACGACGGAGTCCGCGTCTTCATGCGAGCCCACGCGCCAGACCAGGGCCTCGGGCTTCAGCCGGGCGCCGTGGCAGGTGCCGCAGAGATCATAGGAGCGGTACTTGGATAGCAGTACCCGCACGTGCATCTTGTAGCTCTTGGACTCCAGCCAGTCGAAGTAACGGCGCACGCCGTACCACTTCTTGGAGTTCCATCCGCCGTCGCCCTCGATAACCCAGCGCCGGTCTTCTTCGGGCAGGTCGCACCAGGCAATATCCGTGGCCACGCCCCGCAGGCGGGCGAATCGCATGAGATCGTCCTGACACTCCGCGGATTTGCCGGACTGGAACGGGCGTATGGCGCCCATGGCCAGGCTGCGGTTCTCGTTGGGGATGACCAGGCTGTAGTCGATACCCATGGTGCGGCCGAAGCCGCGGCAGTCCGGGCAGGCGCCGATGGGGGAGTTGAAGGAGAACAGGTTGGATATCGGCGGCTGGTAGTGGATATCGCAGTCCGCGCAGTGCAGATCGGCCGAGAACTGGTGGGGCTCTCCGGGCCTGCGCTCGGCGTCCAGCGGGTACACCGAGACCTTGCCGCGCCCCAGTTTGAAGCCCTTTTCCACCGCCTCCACCAGCCGATCCCGGTGGTCCGGGGCGATGCGCACGCGGTCCACCACCACTTCGACGAATTTTTTCGTCGCCCGGTGGACGCGGGTGTAGCCCTGGCGCTCCAGCAATGCCTGCATATCGGTCTTGTTCAGGCCCTTGGGCAGGTTCACGGTGGCGGTCACCATGGCGCGCGTGCCTTCGGCGCGGATCATCAGCCGGCCGGCGACGCTTTCCGGATCGTCGCGCTGTACCTTGCGCCCGCAGCGCGCGCACCAGGGCTCGGCCATGCGCGAAAACAGCAGTTTCAGATGGTCGTTCAGCTCGGTCATGGTGCCGACCGTGGAGCGCGATGTGCGTACCGGGTTGGTCTGATCGATGGCAATGGCCGGCGGTATGCCTTCGATGCGGTCGGTGGCGGGCTTGTCCATGCGATCCAGAAACTGTCGCGCGTAGGGCGAAAAGGTTTCCACGTAGCGCCGCTGCCCCTCGGAGTACACCGTGTCGAAGGCCAGGGAGGATTTGCCGGAGCCACTCACACCCGTGACCACGATCAGCTCGCCCAGGGGCAGGTCGAGGTCCAGATTGCGGAGGTTGTTCTGGCGGGCGCCGCGGATGCGGATGTAATCGCTGGGCATGGATCGCTTTTCCGTGGGTGTACGTGAACAAATCGCAGTTCGCACCGCAACAGGCGTGCGGCTCGAGGCCCACTACTATACCGGGAATGGCCGCGTCCGATGCAGATCACGGCTTCATGATCTAAGGTGATGGTCCGGTTTCGGTACAGGGAGGCCCCGCGGGCATGCAGGTGCGGCGGAAAGCTGTTTACTGGTGGGCTGTCTGGCGCGATGCCGGGCAGCTCTGGAATGACCGGAACGCCTTTACCTACGCTGGCGCGCTCGCTTTCTACACGCTGTTTTCGCTGGCTCCGGTGGTGATCATCGCCGTGGCCGTGATCGGCACCGTTTTCGGCGAGGAAGCGGCCCATGGTCAGATTGTCGGCACGCTTGAGGAGACCATTGGCCCGCAGGCCGCCGCAGCCGTCGAGGAGGCGGTGGCGCGCTCGCGGGTCGGCTACGCCGGTTGGCTACCGACGGTGCTGGGCATGGGCGCCCTGCTGGTGGGCGCCACGACCGTGTTTGCCCAGATGCAGATCTCGCTGAATGCCATCTGGGGGGTGACGGCCAAGCCCACCCGCAGCAGCATGCTTATCCTGTTGAAGAACCGGCTGCTGTCACTCACCGTGGTGCTGGCGATCGGGTTTATCCTGATGGTCTCTCTGGTGCTGAGCCTGGCCATGCGCGCCATGCTGCGGTTCACGGAGCCGTGGATCCCGACGCCCGGGATCGTGGTGGATTCCGGGGAGTTTCTGGTTTCGTTGCTGGTGCTCGCCGTCCTGTTCGGGATGATCTACAAGGTGCTCCCCGATGTCGTGATCAGTTGGAGAGACGTTGCCAGCGGTGCGCTGGTCACGGCCCTGCTGTTCTCGCTGGGCCGCTACGCCGTGTCGATTTACCTGATCTATACCGCCCCGGATTCCACGTACGGCGCGGCGGGTTCACTGGTGATTCTGCTGTTGTGGGTGTACTACTCATCCTTGATCCTGCTGTTCGGTGCCGCATTCACCAAGGTGCACATGCTTGCCCGCGGCAGGAAGGTCGTGCCCCGCAACCTGGCGGTTGCGGTCAGGAGCGAGATAGTGGACCAGCCCTGACGGCCGCGGTCGCTGAAGGAACAACTTGAGGGCCTCTTGGAAGGCCGGCGTTTCGCCTCGGGTCATGCCGGATCTTGCCGAGCCAGGGAGTGCAGCCGATGGATATTTTCGACAACCCCGATTTCGACAATCACGAGCATGTGGCCTTCGGGTACGACCCCGGCACCGGTCTCCGTGCAGTGATCGCCGTACACAATACGTTTCTCGGCCCCGGCCTCGGCGGACTGCGCATGTGGCCCTACGGCTCCGTGGCGGAGGCTGTTGGCGATGTGTTGCGGCTATCCCGTGGCATGACATACAAGAATGCCATGGCCGGGCTGAACCTTGGTGGCGGCAAGGCGGTGATTATCGGCGACCCGAAGCGGGATCGCACGCCGGCGCTGATGCGGGCCATGGGGCATTTCGTGGATCGGCTCGGCGGCCTGTACATTACCGCCGAGGATTCCGGTATCAGTGTTGAGGATCTGCGCCATCTTGCGGAGTGCACGGATCACGTCACGGGCCTGCACGCCGGGCACGATGCCGATGGTGCCGAGCGTTCCGGTGATCCTTCGCCGGCCACCGCCCTGGGTGTCTTCGAGGGGATGCGGGCCTGCGCGCGCAGAGTGCATGGCACGGACAGCGTGTCCGGCATGACCGTGGCCATTCAGGGCCTGGGCAGCGTGGGTTATCGCCTCGCGGGTAATCTGCACGCGGCTGGCGCGGAACTGGTCGTGAGCGATATCAATCCGCTCGCTGTCGAGCGGGCCGGTATCGAATTCGGCGCCCGCGCCGCGGCGCCGGAGCGCATTCATGCCGTGGAGTGTGAGATTTATGCTCCTTGCGCCCTCGGCGGTGCTATCAACGACGTCACGCTGCGGGATCTCAAGGCCGGTATCGTTGCCGGTGCCGCCAACAATCAGCTGACCCGTCCGGAACATGGTCTCGCACTGCATGAGCGGGGCGTGCTGTATGCGCCGGATTACGTGATCAATGCCGGCGGGGTGATCGATGTGGCGGCTCAGCGCGGGGAGTACGACGCGGCGGACGTCAGGCGGCGGGTGCTGGGTATCGCGGAGACGTTAATGGATGTGTTTGAAAGGGCCGAGCGCAGCGGAGAGCGACCGGAGTTGGTGGCGGACCGCATGGCCGAGGAGCGCTTCGGGCGGCGCCAGGCTGGTTTTTCGTAGAAAGAGTGGATAGCGCTGCGCTCCATCCACCCTTCCATGAAAGACAATCAGTCCTCGGGTTCGTAGCCGAGGTTCGGGCCCAGCCACTTCTCGATTTCCCGCAAGCTCATGCCCTTGCGCCGGGCGTAATCCTCCACCTGGTCGCGATAGATCCGGCCGAGGCCGAAATAGCGTGATTCCGGGTGAGCGAAGTACAGCCCGCTGACCGCGGCCGTGGGCACCATGGCCTTGCTCTCGGTGAGGTGCAGGCCGATACGGGCTTCCGCGTCCAGCAACTCCCAGATCAGGTCCTTCTCGGTGTGATCCGGGCAGGCCGGATAGCCGGCGGCGGGGCGGATACCCTGGTAGCGCTCGTCGATGAGCGCATCGTTCTCGAGGTGCTCATCCGGCACATACGCCCAGAATTCCTTGCGTACCCGTTCGTGCAGGTGCTCGGCAAAGGCCTCGGCGAGTCGGTCCGCCAGGGCCTTAACCAGAATACTGTTGTAATCGTCGTGGTCGGCCTCGAATCGGGCGATGTGCTCGTCGATGCCGATACCGGCGGTGACGGCGAAGGCGCCCATGTAGTCGCCCTTGCCGGTCTCTCGTGGTGCCACGAAGTCCGCCAGGCTCTGATTGGGCCTGCCGGCGGGCTTTTCATTCTGCTGGCGCAGGTGATGCAGGGTGAGCAGCACCTGGCTGCGCTGATCGTCGGTATAGAGCTCGGTATCGTCGCCCACGGCGTTGGCGGGGAACAGGCCGTAGACGGCGCGGGCGGTCAGCCAGCGCTCGTCGACGATCCGCTGCAGCATGGCCTTGGCGTCGGCGAGCAGGGAGCGCGCCTGTTCGCCCACCACCTCGTCATCAAGTATGCGCGGGTAGCTGCCCGCGAGTTCCCAGGACTTGAAGAACGGCGTCCAGTCGATATAGGGCACCAGCCGCTCCAGCGGATAGTCGTCCAGCACCTGTACGCCTATCCGGCTGGGCCGCGTGGGCGCGAAGCTGTCCCAGTCCAGAGGGGTGCGGTTGGCCCGCGCCTCCTCGATTTTCAGCCATTTCTGCTTCTTCTGGCGGGCCGCATGCTGCACGCGGACCTTTTCATAGTCCTCGCGGATGCCGGCCACGTAATCCGTGTAGCGGGTGTCGCTGACCAGATTGGAGGCCACGCCCACGGCCCGGGAGGCGTCCTTGACGTAGATGACGTCGCCTTCGTAACCGGGGGCGATCTTCACCGCCGTGTGTACCCGGGACGTGGTGGCGCCGCCGATCAGCAACGGCACCGTGAACCCCCGGCGCTGCATTTCCCTGGCCACGTTGACCATTTCTTCCAGCGAGGGGGTGATCAGGCCGGACAGGCCGACAATGTCCACGTCCAGTTCAATGGCGGTATCCAGAATCTTCTGCGCCGGTTGCATCACCCCCAGGTCGGTAACCTTGAAGTTATTGCACTGGAGCACCACGCCGACGATGTTCTTGCCGATGTCGTGCACGTCGCCTTTCACCGTCGCCATCAGAATGTGGCCGGCAGGCTTGCTGACGCCGCCGGCCTTTTCCGCCTCGATGTAGGGCAGCAGATAGGCCACGCCCTTCTTCATCACCCGCGCGGACTTCACCACCTGGGGCAGGAACATCTTGCCGTCTCCGAACAGGTCGCCGACCACGTTCATGCCGTCCATCAACGGCCCTTCGATGACCTCGATGGGGCGGTTGAACTGTTGCCGGGCTTCTTCGATATCTTCATCGATGTAGTCGATGATGCCCTTGACCAGGGCGTGCTCCAGACGCTTGGACACTGGCTGTTCGCGCCAGGACAGATCCTCGACGCGTGCCTTGCCGCCGGTGTCCTTCACGGATTCGGCAAACTCCAGCAGCCGTTCCGTGCCGTCCGAGCGCCGGTTGAGAATCACATCCTCGACGTGTTCGAGCAGGTCCTTCGGGATGTCGTCGTAAACTTCGATCTGGCCGGCATTGACGATGGCCATGTCCAGCCCCGCCTTGATGGCGTGATACAGGAAGGCCGAGTGCATGGCCTCGCGCACGGCATTATTGCCGCGGAACGAGAACGACAGGTTGGACAGTCCGCCGGAGACGCGTGCGTAGGGCAGATTCCGCTTGATCCAGCGGGTGGCCTCGATGAAATCGATGCCGTAGTTGTCGTGCTCCGGAATACCGGTGGCGACCGGGAATATGTTGGGATCGAAGATAATGTCTTCGGCCGGCAGGCCGGCTGTTTCGGTCAGCAGCCGATAGGCCCGTTCGACGATCTCGATGCGGCGCTGGTAGGTATCCGCCTGGCCTTCCTCGTCAAAGGCCATGACCACAACCGCGGCGCCGTAGCGCTTGATGCGCCGGGCCTGGGCGAGAAATGGCTCCTCGCCCTCCTTGAGCGAGATCGAGTTCACCACCGCCTTGCCCTGTACGCATTGCAGGCCGGCCTCCAGCACTTCCCACTTGGAGGAGTCGATCATCACCGGCACCCGGGCAATATCCGGCTCCGCCGACACCAGGTTGAGGAAATCAACCATGGCCTTGCGGGCGTCCAGCATGCCCTCGTCCATATTGATGTCGATGATCTGGGCGCCGCCTTCGACCTGGTGTCTGGCCACCTCCAGGGCGGTGTCGAAATCCCCCTCCAGAATCAGCCGCTTGAAGCGCGCCGAGCCGGTGACGTTGGTGCGTTCGCCGACGTTTACGAACAGACTGTCGGCGCCGATATTGAACGGTTCCAGTCCCGACAGGCGCATGGCCTTCTCGCGCTCGGGTACGGCGCGAGGCGGCAGGCCCTTCACGGCGTCGCGAATGGCGGCAATATGCTCCGGCGTGGTGCCGCAGCAGCCGCCGACGATATTGACGAAGCCGCTGGCGGCAAAATCCTTCACCAGGCCCGCCATGTACTCCGGGCTCTGATCGTATTCGCCGAACTCGTTGGGCAGGCCCGCATTCGGGTAGACGGTCACGAAGGTGTCGGCGATCCGGGCGATATCCTGCACGAACGGGCGCATCTGCTCCGCGCCCAGCGCGCAGTTCAGGCCCACGGTAAAGGGCTGGGCGTGACGGACGGAATTCCAGAAAGCTTCGGTGGTCTGGCCGGAGAGGGTGCGGCCGGAGGCGTCGGTGATGGTGCCGGAGATCATCACCGGCAGGCGCCGCCCGATTTCCTCGAAAAGCTCCTCCAGCGCGAAGATGGCGGCCTTCGCGTTGAGGGTATCGAAAATGGTTTCGATCAGCAGCAGGTCGGCGCCGCCGTCCACCAGACCGCGCGCCGCCTCCAGATACGCCGCGCGCAGCTCCTCGAAGCTGACATTGCGATAGCCCGGGTTGTTCACATCCGGCGAGATGGAGGCTGTGCGGTTGGTGGGGCCCAGTGCGCCGGCGACGAAGCGCGGCCAATCGGGAGTTTCGGCCTCCGCGGCGTCACAGGCTTCCCGGGCCAGTCGCGCGGCTGCAACATTCAGTTCGTAAGCTATGCTCTCAAGCTGATAGTCGGCCTGAGCGATTGTCGTGGAACTGAACGTGTTGGTTTCCAGAATGTCCGCGCCGGCGGCCAGATTGCGGTCGTGGATCTCGCGGATGATCTGCGGCCGGGTGAGTACCAGCAGATCGTTGTTGCCCTTGAGGTCGGCGGGGTGATCGGCAAAGCGCGCGCCGCGGAAATCCTCCTCGGTGAGCGGGTATTGTTGAATCATCGTGCCCATGCCGGAATCCAGTATCAGGATTCGTTCGGCAAGCGCGCGCTGGAGCTGTCTGGTCACTTCGGCCATACGTCTGGGGTTACCCCGAATTTACGGTTGCCACGATTATGTCGCGGGCAGTATACCGGAACCGTCACCCATTTCTGCGGCTGGTTGTCTACCTTTGCGCACTGATTCTTTGCACCGACTATGCTAGTGTACTGCGTCGTCATTAGAGGCACAGTCGGGGGTCTGTCCGGCCAGAGGGCAGTGCAAGGCCGGTAGCGACGGACCGCATAAAACCAGGACATCCTGAGAGGACGAGAATCTATGAATATTCTGGTGACCGGCGCCGCCGGTTTCATCGGCTCGAGCGTATCCCGTTATCTGCTGGCCCGTGGCGACGAGGTCATGGGGCTGGACAATCTCAACGACTATTACGACGTCACCCTCAAGGAGGCGAGGCTGGCAAGGCTTGAGAGCCAGCCCCGGTTCCGTTTCGTGCATATGGATGTGGCCGACCGCCCGGGCATGGAATCCATGTTCGAGCATGGCCGATTCGACCGGGTCGTTCATCTGGCCGCCCAGGCCGGGGTGCGTTATTCCATTGAGAACCCCAATGCCTACGTCGACAGCAACCTCGTCGGCTTCATGAACATACTCGAAGGCTGCCGTTATTCCGGCGTCAAGCACCTGGTGTATGCCTCGTCCAGTTCGGTCTACGGTGCCAACAAGACCATGCCGTTCTCGGTACACGACAACGTCGACCATCCGCTGTCGATGTACGCGGCCACCAAAAAAGCCAATGAGCTGATGGCGCATACCTACTCACACCTGTACGGCTTGCCCACCACCGGTCTGCGGTTCTTTACCGTGTACGGCCCCTGGGGCCGCCCGGACATGGCACTGTTCCTGTTCACGCAGAAGATTCTGGCGGGCGAGCCCATCGACGTCTTCAATTACGGCAATCATCGCCGGGACTTCACCTACATTGATGACATTGTCGAGGGCGTGGTCCGCACGCTGGATCACGTTGCCGCTCCCAATCCGCAGTGGATCGGCGAAAAACCGGATTCCGCGTCGAGCGCCGCCCCATATCGGCTCTACAACATCGGCAACAGCCAGCCGGTTGAACTCAAACGGTACATCGAAGTGATCGAGGAATGCCTGGGGCGCAAGGCGGAGCAGAATCTGCTGCCCCTGCAGCCCGGCGACGTCCCGGACACCTATGCCGACGTGGATGCGCTGGTCAGCGACGTCGATTACCAGCCGTCCACGCCGGTGGAAGAGGGCGTCAGACGTTTCGTGGAATGGTACCGGGAGTACTATAAGGTCTGAATAAGGTCTGAGCCCTTAGTTCAATAACCAACAAGTAGGCAGACATGAAAGTCACAATTTTTGGTAGTGGATATGTTGGTCTGGTAACCGGAACCTGCCTGGCGGACGCCGGCAACGATGTGCTCTGCGTGGATGTCGACCAGGCCAAGGTCGACGGGCTCAATGGCGGCGCGGTGCCGATTTACGAGCCCGGGCTCGATGCGCTCATCCTCAACAATCGCGAAGCCGGCCGCCTTCGGTTCACCACCAACGTGGCCGATGCCGTCGCGCATGGTGTATTGCAGTTCATCGCGGTCGGTACACCGCCGGATGAAGACGGCTCCGCCGATCTGCGCTATGTGCTTGCGGTCGCGCGGTCCATAGGCGAGTACATCGATGGCTATCGGGTGGTTGTGAATAAATCCACCGTGCCCGTGGGAACCGCGGACCGGGTTCGGGAAACGCTGGCGGCAGCGATGAACGAGCGAGCGGTGGAGCACCCCTTCAGCGTGGTATCCAACCCGGAGTTTCTGAAGGAAGGGGCCGCCGTCTCGGACTTCATGAAGCCGGACCGAATCGTCATCGGCAGCAATGATGAACGGGCTACCCGCGTCATGCGGGAACTGTACCGGCCGTTCAGCCGCAGCCACGACAAGCTGATCGTCATGGACGTGCGTTCGGCGGAACTGACCAAGTACGCGGCGAATGCCATGCTGGCAACCAAGATCAGCTTCATGAACGAGCTTTCGGGGTTGGCCGAGCGGCTGGGCGCGGACATCGAGAACGTCCGCCACGGCATCGGCTCCGATCCGCGTATCGGCTACCATTTCATCTATCCCGGCTGCGGCTACGGCGGCTCCTGTTTCCCCAAGGACGTCAAGGCGCTTGCCCGCACCGCGCGGGGAGTGGATTTCCAGCCTCTG
Source organism: Aquisalimonadaceae bacterium (assembly GCA_040877625.1). Lineage (GTDB taxonomy): Bacteria > Pseudomonadota > Gammaproteobacteria > Nitrococcales > Aquisalimonadaceae > Methylonatrum. Next base: position 218,435 of record JBBDNK010000033.1, on the reverse strand, counting down.
ATACTCGATGCGGTGGAGGCGGTGAACGACCGCCAGAAGCAGGTGTTGTTCCTGCGCATACAGGAGCATTTCCACGGCCTGCTGTCCGGGCGGACGATCGGGCTCTGGGGGCTTGCGTTCAAGCCGAATACCGACGATATGCGTGAAGCGCCGAGCAGAATGCTTATGGAAGCCTTGTGGGCGGCGGGCGCCCGGGTCCGCGTTCACGACCCCGAAGCCATGGCCGAGACCCGGCGCATTTATGGCGAGCGCGACGATCTGCAGTTTTGTGAGGATCCTTACGAGGTCGCGCATGGCGCCGATGCGCTGGCCATCTGCACCGAGTGGCCAGTGTACCGCAGCCCGGATTTCCAGCGGCTGCGCAAGGCGCTTGCGGCACCCGTCGTGTTCGACGGCCGCAATCTCTATGACCCGCGGGATATGCTGGACGCCGGGTTTACCTATTATGCAATGGGTCGAGGGGCAAGCGTGCGAAGCCTATAGGGCCGCTGCGGAGAGCGCTATATGAGTGGGGAACCAGTAGCCGGGCAGGCAGGGGAGCGGGCATCGCCGGGTGCGTCGGCCTGGAAGGCGCTGCAGGCCCATGCGGCAGAGATGCAGGGGCGGCGAATTCGTGATCTGTTCGCCGCCGATGCCGATCGGTTTGGCCGCCACAGCCTCACCACCAATGGCCTGTTGCTGGATTTTTCCAAGAACCTGATCACGGCCGAAACCCTTGAGTTACTGCTTGATCTAGCCCGTGAGCGCGATGTCAGCGGCTGGCTGGAGCGCATGTTTACCGGTGAGATCGTCAACCATACCGAGGGCCGTGCGGCCCTGCATGTGGCATTGCGTGCACGCGGTGACGAGGTCATCAAGGTCGGTGGTGCCGATATCGTCCCCGAAGTGCAGCGCGAACGGGTGCGGATGCGCCTGTTCGTCAACCGCCTGCACCGTGGCGACTACAAAGGCTGTACCGGGCGTGTGATCACCGATGTCGTCAATATCGGCGTGGGCGGTTCCGATCTGGGTGCGGTCATGGCGACCGAGGCGCTTGCGCCCTTTCGTACCAACGCCATCCGCATGCACTTCGTCTCCAGCATTGACGGCGTGCACGTCACCGATGTGCTGGAACGCGTCAACCCGAAGACGACACTGTTCATCATCTCGTCCAAGTCCTTCACAACGCTGGATTCCATCACCAATGCGCTGACCGCGCGGGAGTGGTTTCTTCGCCAGGTCGGCGACGACAAGGCGATGAGTGTCCATTTTCTCGGTGTGTCCGCCAACGATGCCGCCATGGCCGAGTTCGGCATCTCGGAGGCCAACAGGTTCCACATCTGGGATTGGGTGGGAGGCCGTTATTCGCTGCCCTCGGCGGTCGGTCTGCCGGTGGCGATCGCCGTCGGCATGGACCATTTCGAAGCCATGCTGGAAGGTTTTCATGCCATGGATGAGCATGTCCGCAATGCACCGCTGGCGGAAAACATGCCGGTCATCCTGGCCCTGATGGGCGTCTGGTACGGCAACTTTCTGGGTGCCAGCGGCCATGTGGTCTTGCCGTACGATCATCGTCTGCACCGCTTTCCGGCTTACCTTCAACAGCTGGAAATGGAAAGCAACGGCAAGGGTGTGACCCGCGACGGCCAAGCCGTGGGCTGGGATACCTGTCCGATCGTCTGGGGTGAGGTGGGGCCGAATGCCCAGCACTCCTTCTACCAGTTGCTGCACCAGGGCACACGCACCGTGACCGCGGATTTCCTGGCGCCGGTGAACGGCTCCTCCGAATACCCCCGGCATCATGATCTGGCGCTCGCCAACTGCTTTGCGCAGAGCCGTGCCCTGATGGAGGGGCAGACCGCCGATCAGGCGCGGGCGGACATGCTGGCCGCCGGTCTGACGCCCGAGGCGCTGGAACGCGCCGTTCCGCACAAGGTGCATCCGGGCAACAAGCCCAGCAATACGCTACTGTTCAACCGCCTGGATCCGTATACTCTGGGGCTGCTTATTGCCCTCTACGAGCATAAGGTGTTCGTGCAGAGCGTGATCTGGCAGATCAATCCCTTCGACCAGTGGGGGGTCGAACTGGGCAAGAAACTGGCAAAGGAACTGCTTCCCGCGGTTACCGGCGAGGCTGGCGTGGAGCAGGCAGACCCGTCCACCCGAGGCCTGCTGAACTACGTTCACCGGCATCGTTGACAGTGCCGGGCCGGAACGCGGGTAGACTCAACAATGGAGAGCATGATGACCACAGGTATTCGCAAGGTCGTATTCCCCGTCGCAGGTCTGGGAACCCGGTTTCTGCCGGCCACCAAGGCCAGTCCCAAGGAAATGCTGCCGGTCGTGGACAAGCCGCTGATCCAGTATGCAGTGGAAGAGGCGGTTGCCGCCGGAGCCGATACCCTGGTCTTCGTCACGGGGCGCACCAAGCGCGCCATCGAAGATCACTTCGATACCGCCTATGAACTGGAAGTCGAACTTGAGGCCAAGGGCAAGCACGCGATGCTGGAGATCGTGCGCAAGACCGTGCCCAAGGGCGTCAACTGCATCTACATTCGTCAGGGGCAGGCTCTGGGGCTGGGGCATGCCGTGTTGTGCGCACGCCCGGTGGTCGGCAACGATCCGTTCGCCGTCGTGCTGGCAGACGATCTTATCGATGGCGGCGACGGTGCCCAGGTGCTGAGTCAGATGGCCCGGGAATTCTCGACCCACCAATGTTCCATTCTCGGTGTGGAGCGTGTGCCGGAGCAGGAAACCGACAAGTACGGCGTGGTCAGTGCCGAGGATTTTGCGAACAGCCTGTCCCGGGTCACCGGCATAGTCGAGAAGCCGAAACCCACCGAGGCGCCATCCAACCTGGCGGTTGTCGGCCGTTATATCCTCACACCGTTGATCTTCGACCTGCTTGCCGAAACGCGGCCGGATTCCCGGGGCGAAATCCAGCTCACCGATGCCATCGCCGCGCTGCTGGACAGGGAAACCGTACTGGCACACGAATTTCGCGGCATCCGCTATGACTGCGGCAGCAAATTGGGGTATTTGAAGGCCACCCTGGAATACGGACTCAAGCATCCGGAACTGGGGCAAGCGTTTGCGGCCTATCTGCATGAACGCGGACTGTCCGGCAACGGCGGCGCTCTCTGAGTCGGTATTGAGCGAGATGTTGGCTCTGCCCGACGCCCAAATGCCTGTCGGGCCTATGCTTATGCCTTCAAACTGTATTGGCATTATCCCGTCAAGCCGATAAAGTGCGGCGCTCCCGTGTCTGGTATCGCGTTGCGCCAGGCGTCTTGCGTCCGGTGTTGTCTGTCGTCGGCACAGATAACGTTTCTGTTCAGGTTTATTTCCTGGGGGGCTCCGCCCGGTGGGTTGGGAGGGCTGGTTAACAATTACCGTAGTAATAGCCATGCTCACGGTGCTGAGCCTGACCCGGCTTGCCGCGGACATGGTATTCCTCGGCGGCGTAACCCTGTTGCTCGTAACCGGTGTACTCACGCCGAACGAGGCATTTGCCGGCCTCGGTAATCAGGGGCTGATCACCGTCGGCGTACTTTACGTCGTGGTGGCCGGGATGCAGGAGACCGGCGGCATCCACTGGATCGTGCAACGTGTGCTCGGCAGGCCCAGCTCGCTCGCGCATGCGCAGGTCCGGCTGATGGCTCCTGTCGCCGTGCTCAGCGCCTTTCTCAATAACACCCCCGTTGTGGCCATGCTCATTCCGGCGGTGAGCGAGTGGGCCCGCAAGTTCAACCTGGCCAGCTCCAAGCTCATGATTCCGCTAAGTTATGCCGCCATACTTGGCGGTACCTGTACGCTTATCGGCACCAGCACCAACCTGGTCGTTAATGGCCTGATCATCGAGTACACCCCGGCCGACGGACTGCGCATGTTCGATCTGGCCTGGGTGGGTGTGCCGGTTGCGTTGGCGGGCCTGGTCTTCATCCTCCTGACGACCCGGTGGCTGCTTCCGGATCGCCGGCCGGCCATCAGCCAGATGGGCGATCCCCGCGAATATTCGGTGGAAATGCTTGTGGACCGCCATGGGCCACTGGTGGGCAGGACCGTGGAAGATGCCGGGTTGCGGCACCTCTCCGGCATGTTCCTGGCGGAGATCGATCGCGGCGGCAACGTGATCCCGGCGGTCTCGCCGCAAGAGCGCCTGCAGGCCGGAGACAGGCTGGTATTCGTCGGGATAGTCGAGTCGGTGGTCGAGCTGCAGCGTATACGTGGCCTGACACCGGCGACCAACCAGGTTTTCAAGTTGCACGGTCACCGTTCGCAGCGAACCCTGGTGGAGGCGGTGGTATCCGGCACCTGCCCGGTGGCGGGCCGGAGCATTCGCGATGGCCGTTTTCGTTCGCTGTACGATGCCGTGGTGATTGCCGTTGCCCGCGACGGTGAGCGCCTCCGGCAGAAAGTCGGTGACGTGGTCCTGCGGCCGGGAGATACCCTGCTGCTGGAGGCGCGGCCGGCATTCCTGGAGCAGCAACGCAACAACCGGGATTTCTTCCTCGTCAGCAAGCTCGAAGACGCGGCCACCCTGCGTCACGAGAAGGCGCCGATTGCATTGGCGCTCCTGTTGCTGATGGTTGTGGTGGTGTCCCTGGGCTGGATGAGCATGCTTGAAGGCGCACTGCTCGCAGCGGGAGGTATGATAGTGACCAGGTGTGTCGGTGCCGATGCCGCCCGGCGGAGCGTGGACTGGTCGGTGCTGCTGGTCATTGCCGGGGCATTCGGCATCGGCCTGGCCATGGACAAGACCGGTGTTGCACAAGCGCTGGCCCACGGTGTCATTGGTCTGACCGGTGATCTGCCCTGGTTCAATCTGGCGGTGGTCTATATTCTGACTGCACTGTTTACGGCCGTGATCACCAATAATGCGGCGGCCGTTTTGATGTTTCCTATCGCCTATGCACTGGCTGGGGATATCGGCGTGGATTTCATGCCCTTTATCATTGCAGTGATGCTGGCAGCTTCCGCGAGCTTTGCCACACCCATTGGCTATCAGACGAACCTGATGGTGATGGGGCCGGGAGGGTACCGGTTTGCTGATTTCCTGCGCCTGGGGTTACCGCTGAACCTGATAACCGGTGCCGTAGCCGTGGCTGTGATCCCCTGGATCTGGCCGTTCTGAAAACGCCCCGGTCTGCTGGGCGGCCCGGGGCACGACTGAATCCGAGATTCCGAGGAGAAGAAACACCATGACTGGATCAAGCAATGACCTGGTAGCCCCTCATGGCGGCGTGCTGAAGGAGCTACTGGTGGACCCGGACCGGGTTGATGCGCTCAAGCGCGAGGCGGTGGAGCTGCCATCCTGGGACCTCACCGAGCGCCAGGTCTGCGATACGGAACTGCTGCTCAACGGCGGTTTTTCGCCCCTGAACGGGTTTCTTACGGAGAAGGACTACAGCAGCGTTTGCGCGGATATGCGCCTGGCCGATGGCGCTCTGTGGCCGATGCCCATCAACCTGGACGTGACCGAGGCGTTCGCGGAGTCCGTGAAGCCGGGGGATCGCATCGCCTTGCGTCACCCTGAAGGCATGGTTCTGGCCATCCTCACGCTGGAAGACAGTTATCGGCCGGATTTCAGCCGCGAAGCCGAGCAGGTTTATGGTGCCGCCGATGAAGCCCATCCCGAAGTATTCCGTCTGTTTCACCAGTGCAACCCGGTGTATCTGGGCGGCCGGCTGGAGGGGCTGGAACTGCCGCCCCATCATACCTTCAAGCATTTGCGGCACACGCCGAGGGAGCTGCGGGAATGGTTCGTGAAGCTGGGCTGGAACAATGTGGTTGCCTTCCAGACCCGCAATCCCATGCACCGTGCCCACGTCGAGCTTGCCAAGCGCGCTTCCCAGAAGGGTGAGGCCAACCTGCTGATCCATCCGGTAGTCGGCATGACCAAGCCCGGTGATGTGGATTACTTTGTGCGGGTTCGCTGTTACCAGGAGGTGGTCAAGCATTTCCCGGAGCAGACCACCTCGCTGTCGCTGCTGCCTCTGGCCATGCGCATGGGTGGCCCCCGCGAAGCCGTCTGGCACGCGATTATTCGCAAGAATCACGGCTGTGCGCGGTTCATCGTTGGTCGCGATCATGCCGGCCCCGGCAAGAACAGCAAGGGTGAGGATTTCTACGGTCCCTACGAGGCCCAGGATCTGGTCCGGCGCTTCGAGGAAGAGCTGGGCATTACCATGCAGCCCTTCGAAGAAATGGTTTACGTCGAGGATCGTGCCCAGTACATGCCCGGTTCCGAGGTGCCCGAGGGCTCCCGGGTGCTGAACATCTCCGGCACGGAACTGCGACGCCGCCTGCGCGAGGGCCTGGACCTGCCCGAGTGGTTCTCCTATCCGGAAGTCATCGCGCGCCTGCGTCAGGCGTTTCCGCCCAAGCGCGAACAGGGCTTTACCGTGTTCTTCACCGGTCTGTCCGGGTCCGGCAAGTCCACCATCGCCAATGTGCTGATGGCCAAACTCATGGAACTCGGCACCCGGCCGGTGACCATGCTCGATGGCGATCTGGTGCGCAAGCACCTGTCCAGTGAGCTGGGCTTCTCCAAGGAGCATCGGGAGGTGAACATCAAGCGCATCGGCTATGTGGCCAGCGAGATCACCAAGAACCGGGGTATCGCCATCTGCGCGCCCATCGCCCCCTATGCCGCCACGCGCCGCGAGGTGCGCGAAATGATCACGCAATACGGTGGCTTCATCGAGATTCACGTGGCCACGCCCATCGAGGTATGCGAGGACCGGGACCGCAAGGGTCTGTATGCCAAGGCCCGGGCCGGCCTGATCAAGCAGTTCACCGGTATCGACGATCCCTACGAGGCCCCCGAGCACGCTGAAGTGACCGTGGATACCTCCCGTTACTCCGCCGATGAGTTGGCCCACCAGATTATTCTCCATCTGGAGAAGCAGGGCTTCATCGACCGGGAATGATCCAGGGCAGGATGCGGCGGCCGCAGAAGGAGACGCGGCCTGGTTTCAACCAAACACACCAGGAACTTCCATGACGCAATACGACGCCAACGCCATCATTGACCTCGCCGTCGAGGCGGGTCATGCCATTCTGGCCGTCTACAACGGCCCGGACTTCAGCGTGGAAACAAAGGACGACAATTCTCCGCTGACAGCCGCGGACCGGGCATCCCATGCGGTCATCGACCAGGGCCTCCGGGCACTGACTCCGGAGATACCGGTGCTGTCGGAAGAAGGCAGGGATATCCCCTGGCAGGAACGCCGGCACTGGCAGCGGTTCTGGCTGGTCGACCCTCTGGACGGCACCAAGGAATTCATCAAGCGCAACGGTGAGTTCACGGTGAACATCGCCCTGGTCGAGAATGGCCAACCGGTATTTGGCGTGATCTTCGCCCCCGCAACAGACACCCTATACGTGGGTGCGAGGGGTGAAGGGGCATGGCGCCGCACAGGCAAGGGCCCCAGAGAACCGATCTCGGTTCGCAGCCCGGCCGCAGGGGAGGGGCACGCGGTGGTCAAGAGTCGCTCTCACCCGTCCGGTGAGCTCGCGGCGTATCTGGAGAATGTGCAGGTCGCGGAATCCGTTCCAGTGGGCAGCTCGCTGAAGTTCTGCGCAGTGGCCGAGGGTCGGGCGACCCTGTACCCGCGTTTTGGGCCGACCATGGAATGGGACACCGGGGCCGGTCAGGCCATAGTGGAAGCCGCCGGCGGCAAGGTGGTGAAGGCGGACAGCCCCGATCAGCCGCTGTCGTACAACAAGGAGAACCTGCTGAACGGCTTTTTCATCGTCTCCGCCTGAACGCCGGGTGCGAAGGACGGGCCTGCAAATAAAACGCCCTGATCAAGACTGCCTCGATCAGGGCTTTGCTCATGCCGGATAGCTTCAGGCGTTCTTGAAGTTCGCCGCGGCGAAGTCCCAGTTAGCCAGGTTCCAGAACGCTTCCATGTACTTGGGTCGGGCGTTCCGGTAATCGATGTAGTAGGCATGCTCCCAGATATCGCAGGTCAGCAGTGGCTCGACCTTGCTGTCGGTCAGCGGCGTCTTGGCATCGTCGGTTTCAACGATGGAGAGCTTGCCGGACGCCTTGTCCTTCACCAGCCAGCCCCAGCCGGAGCCGAAGTTGGCAATGGTTTTGTCGGTGAATTCCTTCTTGAAGGCATCGATCGACCCGAAGTCACGCTTGATGGCATCCGCCAGCTCACCGCTGGGTTCGCCGCCACCGTTCGGGCTCAGGCAGTTCCAGTAGAATGAGTGATTCCAGACCTGGGCGGCCTGGTTGAACAGCCCGCCGGACGCATTGCGAATGATGTCCTCCAGCGACATGTTTTCATACTCGGTGCCGGGGATCAGCTCGTTGAGCTTGGTTACATAAGCCTGGTGGTGCTTGCCGTGATGGTACTCGAGGGTTTCCTCGGAGATATGGGGTGCCAGGGCAGTCTTCGCATAGGGAAGCGGTGGGAGTTCGTGTTTCATCGTGTGCTCCTTGGGAGTTTCACATAGCGTTACGGCTGAAATCAGTCGTCTGCCAGACAGAGGCAAACAATGTGCCAGCCGAGTCTACCAGCCGACCGGGGCAATGCAATCCACGCTCGGATGATATTCATCCATGGATGTGGTCAGGTACATTAACCCCGGATCATCCCGAGGGATGGCGGCGGCAAGACGGCTTTTCAATGGGTGTCTGGTCATCAGCTCTTGAATATGCCGCCGAGAGCCCCGACTTCAGGTTGTCGCCAACGTCCTCGTGAGATTGATGCGGCGTATCCTGTACACTGACAGGCAGGGCCGGGGAGAGTCCCCGCCAACCATTGCAGACAGAGGTAGTGCATTGATGGAAGGAATTCAGCAGGCAATCAAAGAGCAGGTCGAGAGTCATCCGGTTATTCTGTTCATGAAGGGCACGCCGCAATTTCCGCAGTGCGGTTTTTCCATGCGGTCTTCCCAGGCATTGGCAGGGTGCGAGGTTGAGTTCGCTTATGTGAACGTGCTGGAAGACGAGCGCATTCGCCAGGGTGTCAAGGAATTCGGCAACTGGCCGACCATTCCGCAGCTCTATGTGAACGGCGAGTTGGTCGGCGGTTGCGACATCATCATGCAGATGTACGAAAGCGGCGATCTGCACACGCTGGTTAAGGAAGCAGTGGCGAACAAGCCGCAGAGCGCCTGAGCTGCAGCTGGTCAGACCGGGATGCCGATGTGTCTGTCCCATTGATTGACAATGGTGCAGAACAGGTCGGCCGTCTTCTCCGCATCGTAGATGGCGGAGTGCGCCTCGTGGCCGTCCCAGGCCTCTCCCGAGGCCTTTACGGCGCGGGCGAGCACGGTCTGCCCGAAGGCCAGCCCGGCCAGCGTGGCGGTGTCGAAGCTGCCGAAGGGGTGGAATGGATTGCGGCGAATGCCCGCTCGTTCCACCGCTGCATTCAGAAAATTCAGATCGAACGTCGCATTGTGTCCCACCAGAATGGCACGGGAACATCCCGTGTCTCTGATTTCCTGCCTGATGGGCTTGAAAATGCGGCCAAGCGCATCCTGCTCCGGGTAGGCTATGCGTAGCGGATGACCTGGGTCGATGCCGTTGATCTCCAGCGCCCTGGGGTCAATGTTGGCGCCCGCAAAAGGCTGTACATGGCAGGAATGGGTCTCGGCCCGATACATGCGCCCCTGCTCATCCATGCGGACGATCACCGCGGCGATCTGCAGCAGGGCATCGGTGCTGCTGTTCAGGCCACCCGTCTCGACGTCGACCACGATCGGCAAAAAGCTGCGAAACCGCTGCGCGATGAGGGCGGGGCTATTGCCGGTGTCGGTGGCCCGGTCCGAACTTTTGGCGTAATCCTGCATGTTGCTCCCGTCAAGTCTGATGGTTTACACGCCAGGGCAAGCGTTGGCCGGCCCGTAGCGGCACGATCCGTTGCCCGCCGAATCGATACTCCGGCGGAACGTCCTGGCCCCGCCGTTCCAGGGTGATCGTATCGGTGTTGCGTGGCAGCCCGTAGAAATCCGCGCCGAAATGACTGGCGAAGCCCTCCAGCCGGTCGAGACGGTCGGCCTCCTCGAAGGCCTCGGCGTAAAGTTCCATGGCGATCGGCGCGGTAAAGCTGCCGGCGCAACCGCAGGCGGATTCCTTGTCGCCGCGGGCGTGAGGAGCGCTGTCGGTGCCGAGAAAGAACTTCGGGTTGCCGGAGGTGGCGGCCTCCAGTAAAGCATGACGGTCTTCCTCGCGTTTTAGTATCGGCAAGCAGTAGTAATGCGGCCGGATTCCCCCAGCCAGCATATGGTTTCTGTTGTATAACAGGTGATGCGCGGTGATGGTTGCCGCAACCGTGGGCGGCGCCTGGCGCACGAACTCGACAGCGGTTGCAGTGGTGATGTGCTCGAATACCAGCTTCAGCCGCGGGTAACGCTCCAGCAGCGGTATCAGCCGTTCTTCGATGAAGCGGGTTTCGCGATCAAAGATGTCGACGCCTTCGCTGGTGACCTCGCCGTGAACAAGCAGCGGCAGGCCGGCTTCCTCCATGGCGGCCAGCGCCTCGGCACAGCGGGCCAGATCGGTGACACCGGCATCGGAGTTGGTGGTGGCGCCGGCGGGATAGAGTTTCACGCCGTGTATGGCGCCGCTGGTCACCGCCTCGCGGATAGCGTCCACCGTGGTGCTGTCGGTCAGGTACAGAGTCATCAGCGGCTCGAAGCGCTGCCCCGAGGGCACCGCCGCCAGAATGCGCCCTCGGTAGGCCAGAGCCTGGTCCAGGCGGGTCACGGGCGGTTTGAGATTCGGCATGATGATGGCCCGGCCGAATTGTGCCGCGGTGAACGCCACCACGTCCTCAAGTACGTCGCCGTCGCGCACATGCAAATGCCAGTCGTCGGGCCGGGTGAGTGTCAGGCGGTCCATTGATTGTAGCTGCTCAAGGCCTGAAGTAGCCGGCCAGTATAACGTGTCCGCCCGACGATGGCAGGCGGTATGTATCAGTCCGATGCCTGCGCCCGGAACCCGCTCCGATAGCGGCGGCCATTCTCCACATAGTGCCTCGCGCTCTCCGCAAGCCCGGCGATCTCGTCGTCGTTGAGTTGGCGAACGACCTTGCCGGGGGAGCCCATGACCAGGGAACCGTCCGGAATATCCTTGCCTTCCGTGATCAGCGTGTTGGCACCGATCAGGCAGTTGCGGCCGATCTTCGCATTATTGAGGATGACCGCGTTGATGCCGATCAGGCTGTTGTCGCCGATGCGGCAGCCATGGAGCATGACCTTGTGGCCGACCGTCACGTTACGGCCGATTTCAAGCGGGAACCCCTCGTCGGTGTGCAGGACCGAGCCGTCCTGTACGTTGCTGCCGTCGCCGACGGCGATGCGGTCCATGTCGCCGCGGATGACGACGTTGAACCAGATGCTGACGTCGTGACCGATCTCGACGGTACCGATTACGGTGGCATTGTGGGCAATGAAATGGTCGCCGGCGCACTGGACACGGCGATCGTCGAGCTGGTATCGCATGGTGCTGTCTCCTCCGCGTTGCAAGCGCATACGTTAGCATGACCAGGGCAAGGCCTTTATGGCGTGTTTACCGCGTGCACGGGCGGATTCTTGCACTCTCGGCCTTCAACGCGGATCATTGCGCGATAATTTTCATGCGTTTTTCAGAGGGCGCTGTCGCAATGAGTGATGTGAAGAAAGTCGTGCTCGCCTACTCCGGCGGGCTGGATACCTCGGTTATCCTTGAGTGGCTCAAGGACACCTATTCCTGCGAGGTGGTGACCTTTACCGCTGACCTCGGCCAGGGCGAGGAGCTGGAGCCGGCGCGAGCCAAGGCTCAGGGCATGGGTGTGAAGGAGATCTACATCGAGGATCTGCGCGAGGAATTCGTCCGCGATTTCGTCTTCCCCATGTTCCGCGCCAATGCCATCTATGAAGGCGAGTACCTGCTCGGCACCTCCATCGCCCGGCCGCTGATCGCCAAGCGTCAGGTCGAGATTGCCCGTGAAACCGGCGCTGACGCCGTCTCTCATGGCGCCACCGGCAAGGGTAATGATCAGGTGCGCTTTGAACTTGGATACTATGGTCTGGAACCCGGTATCAAGGTGATCGCGCCCTGGCGCGAATGGGATCTGCTGTCCCGGGAGAAGCTGCTGGCCTATGCCGAAAAGCGGGGCATTCCCATCGAGGGCAAGAAGAAGGGCGGATCGCCGTATTCGATGGATGCCAATCTGCTGCACATCTCCTATGAAGGCGGCATTCTGGAAGACCCCTGGGCCGAGGCTGAAGAGGACATGTGGCGCTGGACGGTGCCGCCGGAAAAGGCCCCCGACAGCCCCGTCTATCTGGAGCTGAGCTTCGAGCGCGGCGACTGCGTGGCCATCGACGGCAAGGCCATGACGCCGGCCACGCTGCTTGCGGAACTCAACCGTGTCGGCGGCGCGCACGGCATCGGCAGGCTGGACATCGTCGAAAACCGCTATGTCGGCATCAAGTCCCGTGGCTGTTACGAGACACCCGGCGGCACCATTCTGATGAAGGCGCACCGTGGTATCGAGTCCATCACCCTGGACCGCGAGGCGGCGCACCTGAAGGATGAGCTGATGCCCCGCTACGCTCAGCTGATCTACAACGGTTACTGGTTCAGCCCCGAGCGTGAGGCCATGCAGGCACTGATCGACCATACCCAGCAGGTGGTCAATGGCGTGGTACGGCTCAAGCTTTACAAGGGCGCCGTGTCGGTGGTGGGGCGCAAATCCGACACCGACAGCCTGTTTGATGCGCGCATTGCGACCTTCGAGGACGATGCCGGGGCCTATGATCAGAAGGATGCCGCCGGGTTCATCAAACTCAACGCCCTGCGCCTGAAGCTTCAGGCCCGCCGGCGCAAGTGAGCCGCGCGGCGAACACCGTCACCGGGAATCCGTGACGGTGTTCGCCGTCTTCGCAAGTGTTTGCTTTACCATGGGAAGCCTGATTTCCCCGACAGGTGGCCCGAATGCTTCGACGACTGCTCGGTCGACTTCGTACCGAAACCTCTCCCACGCCTCCTGAACAGGCCTGCGCGGACGCTGATCCGGCTGTGCGTCTGGCCGCCGTACGTCGGCTGTCGGACCTTGGCCGTCTGCTTCAACTGCGCCGTGATGATACCGATGATCGTGTTCGGGAAGCCGCGGCGGAGCGGTTGCGGATGCTGTTCATTGGCGGCGATGGCAGTCTGACCATGGCGCAGCGCCTGGCCGGGCTGCAAGCCTGCACGGACGCCACTCTGCTGGCGCATGTGGCCCGCCGCGCCCGCGAGGCGGAACTCCGCCTGGTAGCCGTGCGGGGGGTCTCGGGGGAGCGGCTGCTGGCCGAGGTCGCCGTTGAGGATACGAATATCCGCGTCCGGCTGGCGGCCCTGGAGCGCATCACCAGTCCGGAACGACTTGCGGAGCTTGAGCCGCTGCTGCGACAAAGTGATGAACGCCTGGCAAGGTTGGCTCGCTATCGTCATGACAGCCTGGTGCGCGCCTGCAGGCGTGAGCCGGGTTTGAGCGGCAAGGTGGAAGAGGCGACCGCCCGCCGCCGCATTGCCGGATAGGGAGACACTGACTTATTCCCATGGGAATAGGTCAGTGTCTCTTTAGCGGCTCCGCACCCTGGCCCTGTTGAACATTCGAATACCCTGACGCCTGAACGGTCCGACCAGAAACATGCCGGCGACGAATCCGCCGGCATGGGCCTGGAACGCCACCCCCGGCTCGCCAGGGTCGATCATCAGTCCGCTGACAAGCTGCAGACCGAACCAAGCCAACAACATAACGAACGCCGGAACCTGCATCGGATAGAGAATGATACCCAGCGGCACGATTACAGTTATCCGGGCCCAAGGATACAGTAGCAGGTAGGCGCCGAGCACGCCGGATATGGCGCCGCTAGCGCCGATCATGGGAATGGCCGAATCCATCGCCGGCAAGGACTGCGCCAGCGCAGCCGCCACGCCGCAGAGCAGGTAGAACAGCAGAAACCGGCCATGGCCCATGGCATCTTCGACATTATCCGCAAACACCCACAAATACAGCATATTGCTGATCAGATGCAGCCAGCCTCCATGCAGGAACATGGAGGTAAAAACCGTCAGCCAGGCCGGCACGAGCTGAATCTCCGGCGGCAGATAGGCCTCACCGAACAACACCGCCGGGATCACGCCCAAGGCGTGTACCACCGCCATCTGATCGGGTGCGGGCAACGACACCTGCCAGAAAAAGACCACCACGCAGGTGGCCAGCAGTAACCAGGTAACAATGGGAACAATTCGGCTCGGCGTGTCGTCGGCGATCGGAATCATGACGTGTCGGTCTCTCTGGTCGCGGCGCCGCGAGTATCGCGGTCATCCGGGGCCAGGCCCAGGTCCCGGGCATCTTCCACCCGTTCGATCCAGTGAACATTCAGCTGCTCGCGGGCGTTCTCCGTCATATCGTCGAACTCCCTTAGGTTACGCCCCGGCAGCAGTACGTCGCGGATACCGGCACGTTGCGCCGCCAGCACCTTCTCCTTGCCGCGCAAGGTGATCTCGCCGGTCATCGCCACACACTCGCGCACGCAGCGCCCGGTGAGCAACGACACCAGCGCAGTGTAGATCACAATGCCGGCGCTCGGGCTGTCGTTGGGAATGGCGCCGGCGTCCCCGCCAGGCCGGTGGCCACCCCCGGTACGCGGGAGCGCACGGCGAGCTTGCTCTCGAACTTCCGCGCACCGAGGATTTCCTGCAGATCGCCCTGATCCACGGTGGCGGTGTCGATTACACTTTCGGCTGTACGTCGGTCACGCAACTGGCATAGGTCTGTTCAGGCGCGTGACGCCGATGTGCGGTGGGCGAACTGGCGGTCCACGGACAGCTTTCCGCCGCCGGTTACGACCAATGCGGCCGACATGGCGAGCAGTGCCAATGAGAATTCGTAGCCGCCGTTGGACACGAACAGGCCGTTACCCAGATGAACCGCTGCAATCGCCACCACCATGGTGAACGTCAGCACGGCAGCCGCGGGCCGGGTCAGCAGACCCAGAATCAGCGCAATACCACCGAAGAACTCGCCGGCGCCGGCCAGGAACGCCATCGGCAACCCCGGCTGCAGACCGATGGAGGCCATCCACTCGCCGGTTCCACTCAGCCCGTAGCCGCCGAACCAGCCGAACAGCTTCTGTGCCCCGTGCGCGATGAAGATAATGCCCGCAACCACGCGCAGCATCAGCGGTGCCCAGCTTGCATCGGTCGAAAACAGCAGACTTCTTGCATTATTCATGATTGATATTCTCCAGTTCTATGGCAAATCAAAGACAATGAGTTCCGCGTCGCCGCGGGCGTGAATCACCGGCACACCGGTATCCTGTATGTGCGCGCCGTCCCCGGCGGTCAGGGTTTCCCCATCAAGCAGCACGTCACCCTTTGCCACTTGCAGCCAGCCTTGGCGACCGGGGGAAAGGGGCAGATCCAGATCCTGGCCATCGGTCAGGCGCGCCTGCCAGGCGCGGACGTCCTGATT
The DNA here is from genome assembly GCA_040877625.1 of Aquisalimonadaceae bacterium. Classification (GTDB taxonomy): domain Bacteria; phylum Pseudomonadota; class Gammaproteobacteria; order Nitrococcales; family Aquisalimonadaceae; genus Methylonatrum. Next base: position 202,986 of record JBBDNK010000033.1, on the reverse strand, counting down.
GATGCGCAGTGCGCCCTCGGCGCCGTCCGGATCCAGGATCCGGCGCATCACGCCGTGCTCGTCGGGCTCCATGAACTGGTGCTGCTCGTAGCCGGGCCGCACGCCGGTGCGGTTCGGCATGACCCAGATCTGCAGAAAATGCAGAGGGTCGGTGTCCGAGGCATTGAATTCGCTGTGCATGATGCCGGTGCCGGCATGCATGAGCTGCACATCGCCGGGCCGGATGACCGAGCCGCCGCCGGTGCTGTCCTCGTGGGCCATGGCGCCTTCCAGCACGATGCTGATGATCTCCATGTCGCGATGACCGTGAGGCGGAAAGCCTTCGCCAGGGTCTACCCGGTCTTCGTTCAGCACCCGCAGCGCGGATACGCCCATGTGCGCCGGGTCGTAGTAGTCGGCGAAAGAGAAGCTATGGCGGCTGTGCAACCAACCGGCGCGGCTGGTGCCGCGGGCATCGCCTTTGCGTATGTTGATCATTGCTCACCTCATCTGTTCGGATTGTGTGAATCACCTGGCTCAATCCTACCTATGTCGACAATGAATCAAAGCGAGTAATATTCACCTGAACATTCAAAAATACTGAACGAGAATCGAATGCTTACACTGGAAGCGCTCCAGGTGCTCGATGCGATTGCACGGAAAGGCAGTTTTTCCGCCGCCGCGGACACGCTGCATCGGGTGCCTTCGGCGGTGACCTATACGGTGAAGCGGCTTGAGGATGGGCTGGGGGTGGCGCTGTTCGACCGCTCCGGCCATCGCGCGGTACTCACCGCCGCGGGTCGGGTGGTGCTGGAGCAGGGCCGCGTTCTGCTTGGCGCCGCCAACGATCTGGAAGCCACCGCACGACGCATGGCCACGGGCTGGGAGGCGGAGCTTGGCCTGGCAGTGGACGCCATCTTCCCGTCGTCGACGCTGTTTCCCCTGGTGCGCGCGTTCGATGCCGAGTCCAGTGGTGTCCGGCTAAGGATTCTGCAGGAAGTACAGAGCGGAAGTTGGGACGCGCTGGTCAGCGGGCGCGCTGATCTGGTGGTCGGCGTCATGGGCGATGGGCCGGCCGGCGGGGGCTATACCTGTGAGCCGCTGGGAGAAGTCCCCTTTGTCTTCGTGGCGGCGCCCGATCACCCCATCTGCAAGGAGCCGCTACCGCTCAGCCCGGCTGCCATTCGCCGCCATCGGGGTGTGGCCGTGGCGGATACCGCGCGGGATCTGCCGGTGCGCACAACGGGCGTTCAAGCCGGGCAGAATGTGCTCACCGTGCCGTCTCCCGTGGACAAGCACATCGCCCATGAAAGCGGCCTGGGTGTTGGCTTTCTGCCGCGCTTCCATGTGCGGGAATCGATTCGCGCCGGCCGCCTGCGACAACTCCCGGTGGCCGAGCCCCGGCAGCCGCAGACGGCCTGGCTGGCCTGGCGCAGCCGGGAGATGGGAAAGGGACTTCGGTGGTGGGTGGAGCGGCTACGCACCGAGGCGCCCGGTTTCCTGCACGACTAGTCTCCCAGCCTCGAGCGCGGTCGCGTGAATGGATCAGCGTCGCCCTGACGGCAAGGGGTCTACAGTGGCAGCGTCTGAAGATCATACTGGCCGTCCCGGTATTCCAGCACGCTGCCCTGCGCGTACCAGTCGCCCAGGACGATGCGGGTTGCCGGGGCGTCGTCCAGCGTGAAATGGTGAATGTTCGGGCGATGGGTGTGGCCGTGGATGAGGCGGCGCACGCCATGTTCGCGCATGGTCCGCGCGACCGTGTGCTGGTTCACGTCCATGATCTGCTCGGCGGTCTGGGCCAGCGCGCTGTTTCGGGTGGCACTTTCCTGGCGAGCCTGCCTTGCCAGCGTCATGCGCTGTTCCACGGTTTTCGCCAGAAAACCGGTCTGCCATTGCGGGTCGTTTACCATCGCCCGGAACTGCTGATACTCGACGTCGTCGGTGCACAGCAGATCGCCATGCATGAGCAGCACCGGCTCGTCGTTCAGCCGTATGATGGTGGGGTCGGCGAGCAGTTGTGTGCCGGTGACCTGCTCGAATGCCGGCCCGAGCAGAAAATCGCGGTTGCCGCGCATCACGTAGACCGGCAGGCCTGTGGCGGTGAGCTGCCGCAGGCCGGCAAGCACCGGATGCTCCGGTGGCACGGCATCGTCGCCGATCCAGGCCTCGAAGAAGTCGCCCAGTATGTAAAGGGCCTCGGCGGTGGCCGCGCGTTCCCGAAGAAAGCGGAAAAACAGTTCGACAATGGCCGGGCGGTCGGCGTCCAGATGCAGATCGGAAATGAAAAGTACGGGTTTCATCAAGCGGTTCCTGAATTCTGTTGTGCCGCAAGCATACCGGGCATGTTCGACTGCGCGCAAAGCGCGCGGCGCGTGCGCTTTGAGGCATCACGGCTTTCCGATAACATGACGCAGCCATGAATCGGGCGGCTGTTGCAGCCTGGTTCGCGCCGCGTCGACGCGGCGTGTCTCCCATACACCGATAATCGACCGAATGGTCGCGGAATTGCACCCATGCTGGAGATTCACAACAGCCTGACCCGCCGCAAGGAAGTCTTCCGGCCCATTGAGCCCGGCAAGGTACGCATGTATGTGTGCGGCATGACGGTCTACGACTACTGCCACCTGGGGCACGCCCGCGCGCTGGTGGTGTTCGACGTCGTGGCCCGTTATCTCCGGCATCTTGGTTACGAATTGACCTACGTCCGCAATATCACTGACGTCGATGACAAGATTATCCGTCGTGCACACGAGCGCGGCGTGACGCCGGGAGAGCTTACCGAAGAGTTCATCGGCGCCATGCGCGAGGATGCCGACGCCCTGGGCGTGCTGCCGCCGGACCAGGAACCACGGGCGACCGAAGCGATCGGCCCGATGCTGGACATGATCGCCGTGCTGTTCGAAAAGGGCCTGGCCTATCAGGGCGACAACGGCGACGTCTACTATGACATTACCGGCTTCCCCGACTACGGGCGGTTGTCCGGCAAGCGGCTGGAAGATCTGCGCGCCGGTGCCCGGGTGGACGTGGAAGCAAGCAAGCGCCACCCCGGCGATTTCGTGCTCTGGAAGCGTTCCAAGCCGGGGGAGCCGAGCTGGCCTTCACCCTGGGGCGAGGGTCGGCCCGGCTGGCATATTGAATGTTCTGCCATGTCCACGACCTGCCTGGGCGAGCACTTCGACATTCACGGCGGCGGCCTGGACTTGCAGTTCCCGCACCACGAAAACGAGATCGCCCAGAGTGAGGGTGCAACCGGTCACACCTATGTGAATTACTGGATGCATAACGGCCATGTCCGGGTGGACGACGAGAAGATGTCGAAGTCCCTCAACAACTTCTTCACCGTCAGGCAGATCCTGGAGCGGTACCGGCCGGAAGAGGTGCGCCATTTTCTGCTGTCCAGCCATTACCGGAGCCCGCTGAACTACACGGTCGATGCGCTGGACAATGCCCGGGGAGCCGCCGAACGGCTCTATCTGGCGCTGCGCGGCCTCGAGCCGGTCGCCCCCGGTGACGCCGGTCATGACTTCCGGGAGCGTTTCAGTGTTGCCATGGACGATGACTTCAACACCCCGGTGGCGATGGCCGTGCTCTTTGATCTGGCGCGTGAGATCAATCGTTGTCGCCAGACCGAGCCGGCAACGGTTGGCCGACTGGCCGGCCTGTTGAGAGAGCTGGCGGGCGTGCTCGGTTTGCTGCAGACGGATCCGGAGGTTTATCTACAAGGCGCGGAATCCGGCGACGAAGCCGTGCCGGGCCTTGCCGTCGAGCGCATCGAAGCGCTGCTGAACGAGCGACAGGCTGCCCGCAAGGCAAGGGATTTTGCCCGCGCTGACGCGATACGGGATGAACTGCAGGAGAAAGGAATCGTGATCGAGGACAGCGCGGGGGGCAGCAGCTGGCGAAAGTCCGGTTAGTGTCTCCCTAGCCGTCGCCGTCCCTGCGCTTCTGCTTCACCCGTCTGGGCATGATCTGTGCGGTCTTCACGCGGTTCTCGTGGGTCTGGACGATGGTGACCGGAAAGCCGTGGATCAGCATGCTGATGCCTGGCTCGGGAATGGCTTGCAGGTGCTCCATGACCAGCCCGTTCAGCGTCTTGGGGCCGTCGGTCGGTAGCCCCCAGTCGAGTGCGCGGTTCAGTTCCCGGATACTGATGTTGCCCTGGGCCACATAACTGCCGTCCGGCTGCGGCCGCAGGTGGCGGGAACCGGCGGCCGGGTCGGTGGTGAACTCACCGACGATCTCTTCGAGAATGTCTTCAAGCGTTACCAGCCCCATGATGTCCCCGTATTCGTCCACCACCATGCCGATGCGCCTGCGGTTGCGCTGGAAATTCACCAGTTGGGTCTGCAACTGGGTGCCTTCGGGGATGAAATAAGGGTCCTGGACCTGGGTGAGCAGGGCTTTTTCATCCAGACTGCCCTTGACCAGATTGGCGATAACCTGGCGCAGGTGCAGGATGCCAATCACATCGTCAATGCTGTCCCGGTAGACCGGAAGCCGGGTGTGCTGGCTGCCGCTCAGCTGGTTGACGATATCGTCCCAGTCGTCATTGACATCGACGCCGACGATGTCATTCCGGGGCACCATGATGTCTTCCACCGTGGCCTTTTCCAGATCCAGGATGTTGACCAGCATCTTCTGGTGACGCCGGGGGATCATGGCGCCGGCCTCGTTCACCACCGTGCGCAGCTCTTCCCGGCTCAGCGTATCCGGGCCGCTGGCATCGGGGCGGATACCGAACAGCCGCAGTACGCCGTTGGCCGCGCCGTTTACCAGCCAGACCAGTGGGTAAAGCAACTTCAGCAAGGCCGCCAGCGGCCAGGCGAACGGGAAGGCAAGGCGCTCCGGGTTCAGGGCGGCCAGGGTCTTAGGCGCGACCTCGGCAAAGATCAGGATGACCAGCGTCAGCAGCAGTGAGGCGGCGCCGATGGCTCCCTCGCCATACAGTCGCAGGGCAATCAGCGTGGCCAGCGATGCAGCCAGGATATTGACGAAGTTGTTGCCGAGCAGGATGACGCCGATCAGCCTGTCCGGTCGTTTCAGCAGCTCAGATGCCAGCCTGGCGGAGCGGTGTCCGGCCTTGGCCAGATGGCGTAGCCGGTAGCGATTGAGTGTCATCAGCGCCGTCTCCGAGCTGGAGAAGAATGCCGACAGCACAATCAGCAGGGCCAGTATCGTGAACAGAACGCCCAGTGGGATTTCGTTCACGGCTGGGAACTCGCACCGGATGAGCGTTGATTGTATTCGTTGGCCATGGCAATCAGCGTTGCAGGATCAGTTCGAGCACCAGCTTGGTGCCGAAATAGGCAAGCAGCAGGGCAAGAAATCCGCCCAGTGTCCAACGAATTGCGGTGCGGCCGCGCCAGCCGTAACGCCAGCGCCCGTACAACAGGGTGGCGAATACCAGCCAGGCGGCGATTGACAGGATGGTCTTGTGAACCAGGTGCTGCGCGAAGATGTCGTCCAGAAACAGGACACCGGAGACCAGGGCCACGCTTAACAGCAGGAAGCCCAGGGTGAGCATCTGGAACAGCATGTCTTCCATGACCTGCAGCGGCGGCAGCATGCGTACCAGGCCGCCGGGCCGGCGGTTGCGCAGGTTGTGATCCTGGTACGCCAGTACCATGGCCTGAATCATCGCAATGCTGAGCACGCTGAATGCCAGAACGGAGCTCAGGATATGCGCTTCCAGGCCGGCGGGGACACGGCCCGCCATGGCGGCGGCCGGGGCGAAAGCCGCTGCCAGTGCCAATGCCACGGCGCCGACCGGCATGATGACGACGGCAAGATTTTCAATCGGCATGCGTATTGCCGCCAGCAACACCAGGATGGCCATCAGCCATCCGACCAGAGAACCGGCATTGAAAAAGCCGAGATTGAGTCCTTCAGGTGCCAGCGTATGACTATAGAGAATGACCGCATGCCCAAGCACGGCAAGTGTCCCCAGGCCGAGCGCGGCCGGGCGGAGCATCATGGTACCGTCGTCCGCCCGCAGCAACCGGAACGAAAAGCCCAGGCCGGCCAACAGGTAGAGGGCAATGGTCAGGAGGATCAGTGCGGTATGTTCCATCACAAGTCGCGTTGCCGAACAGGCTGTAGCCGGATGATGGCACAGAAGCGGCATACGTCAAAGCTGGTCGGACAGGGTAGGGCGTTGAACGGGGCACCGTCAGGCGTTACCTTTATAGGAGACACTGATTTATTCCCATGGCTCCGCAGACCACCATGGGAATAAATCAGTGTCTCCTATAGACCTTTTCCTCACCTTCCGCAGGCTGGCCCGCCCGCTTGCGAACCCCCAGGGGCAATAAACGATGTTCAGTAATCTCAGCGAGCGCATGGACGCCGTCATGAAACGCCTCCGCGGCCAGGGTCGCCTGACCGAGGAAAACGTGCAGGACAGCCTGCGCGAAGTGCGCATGGCCTTGCTGGAGGCGGATGTCGCCCTGCCCGTCGTGCGGGAGTTCGTGCGCGACGTCAAGGAGCGGGCGCTGGGTGAGGAGGTGCGGCGCAGCCTCACGCCGGGCCAGGCCTTCATCAAGATCGTCAAGGATGAGCTGGTCCGTGTCATGGGCGAGTCCAACGACGCTCTGGATCTCTCCGCGCGGCCGCCGGCGGTGGTGATGGTGGCCGGCCTGCAGGGCGCCGGCAAGACGACCAGCGTGGCCAAGCTTGCCCTGTTCCTCCGCGAACGGGAGAAAAAGAAGGTTCTGGTGGTCAGTTGCGACGTCTACCGTCCCGCGGCCATCGATCAGCTTCAGACCCTGGCTGCCGAGGTGGGGGTGGATTTCTTCCCCTCCAGCGGCGATCAGAAACCGGTGGACATCGCCCGCGCGGCGCTTGAGCATGCCCGTCGTCAGTTCCATGACGTGGTGCTGGTGGATACCGCCGGCCGGCTGCATGTGGACGAGGCCATGATGGCGGAGGTCAAGGCCCTGCACGCGGCCGTTACGCCGGTGGAGACCCTGTTCGTGGTGGACAGCATGACCGGTCAGGACGCCGTGAATACCGCGGCCGCCTTCAACGAGGCCTTGCCCCTCACCGGTGTTGTGCTCACCAAGACGGACGGTGATGCGCGTGGTGGCGCGGCTTTGTCAATCCGCCATATCACCGGTAAACCCATCAAGTTTCTGGGCGTGGGCGAGAAGACCAAGGCGCTGGAGCCGTTTCATCCCGAGCGGGTTGCGTCCCGCATACTGGGCATGGGCGATGTGCTCAGCCTGGTGGAGGAGGTGGAGCGGGGCGTCGACCGCGACGAGGCCGAAAAGCTCGCGAAGAAATTCAAGACCGGCCAGGGATTCGATCTGGAAGATTTCCGCAATCAGATGAGTCAGATCGGCAGCATGGGCGGTATTGGCGGCCTGATCGATAAGCTGCCGGGGATGGGACAGGTTTCGGAGAAGATGAAAAGCCAGGTCGGTGACAAGGAAGTGGGCCGGCTGGTGGCCATCATCAATTCCATGACCCCGCTGGAGCGCCGTAAACCGGATGTCATCAGCGGCTCCCGCAAGCGCCGCATTGCGATGGGGTCCGGTACCCAGGTGCAGGACGTCAATCGTCTGCTCAAGCAGTTCAAGCAGATGCAGAAGATGATGAAACAGTTCAAGAAAGGCGGAATGAAAAAGATGATGCGGCAGTTCGGCGGCATGGGTGGCGGCGGCCTTCCGCCGGGCGGGATGCGTTTCTGACATAATCGTCTCCGCGCTTCACATTCCCGCATTTTTCAGTACAATGCGCGGTTCACCAGATCGGCGGGTGTGCTCGTCCCCGCCCGTGGATAGTCAAGAGGAACTGCAACAGCATGGTTACCATTCGTCTCGCACGCGGCGGCGCCAAAAAGCGTCCCTTCTACCATGTCGTGGTGGCGGACAGCCGCAAATCGCGCAACGGCCGGTTCATCGAGCGTCTGGGCTTCTTCAACCCGGTCCCCGGTGGTCAGGAGAAGAACGAACCGTTGCGTCTGGACCTGGAGCGCATCAATTACTGGGTCGCGCAGGGCGCGCAGCCGTCCGAGCGCGTCAGCCAGTTGGTGAAAGTCTACAGCAAGCAGCAGGAAGCGGCTGCCTGAGCGGAGCAAGGTGGTTGAGATGACCACCCGGCTGATCACGATCGGCCGTATCAGCGGCATCCATGGAGTAGCGGGGTGGGTGAAAATCCGCTCCGATACGCAGCCGCGGGATAACATCCTGACCTATCCACGCTGGCTGGTCCGGCGTGAAGGGCAATGGCAGGAAATGGTCCTGGTTGAAGGGCGCATGCAGGGCAAGGGCATTGTTGCCGCGCTGCAGGGCGTGAATGACCGGGAGCAGGCCCGGGAGCTCATGGGCGCGGATATCGCGCTGCCACGGGATGCCCTGCCACCATTGCCGGAAGGCGAATATTACTGGGCGGATCTGGAAGGCCTCGAGGTGATCACCGTGGATGGTGTTGCACTCGGCCGGCTGCATCATCTGATCGAAACCGGCGCCAACGATGTGATGGTCGTCAGGGGTGATCGGGAGCGACTGATCCCCATGGTTATCGGGCAGTATGTGACCCGGGTAGATCTGGCGCAGGGGCTGATCGAGGTCGACTGGGACCCGGATTTCTGACCATGCGCATCGATGTGGTCACACTGTTTCCCGAACTGGTGGAGGCAGTCACCGGTTACGGCGTCACCGGCCGCGCGGCGGAGCGGGGCCTGCTTGGCCTCAGGGCCTGGAATCCGCGCAACGATGCCGCAGACCGCCACCGGACGGTGGATGACCGCCCCTACGGCGGCGGGCCGGGTATGGTGATGCGGGTCGAACCGCTGCGTACCACGATTCAAAGGGCCAGGGTGGCTGATCCGCGGCCGGTGAAAGTGAGCTATCTTAGCCCTCAGGGACGGCGGCTGGATCAGGCGCTGGTTCGGGAACTGGCGGGCCGGGAGCGACTGCTTCTGGTTTGCGGGCGTTACGAGGGTATTGACGAGCGCCTGATTGCCGCGGAAGTGGATGAAGAAATCTCCGTCGGCGATTACGTGCTTAGCGGTGGTGAACTACCGGCCATGGCGCTGGTGGATGCGGTGGCCAGGCTGTTGCCGGGCGTGCTGGGTCACGCGGACTCCGCGGACGAGGATTCGTTTACGGACGGGGTGCTGGATTACCCGCATTACACCCGCCCGGAAGTGATAGACGGCATGAGCGTGCCGCCGGTGCTGTTGGGAGGCGATCATCAGGCGATCGCCGCCTGGAGGCGCAAACAGGCGCTGGGGCGCACCTGGTTGCGTCGCCCGGACCTGATAGACCGGCTTACGCTCGACGACGACAGCAGCAGGCTGTTGCAGGAATTCATTGACGAACGCCGCGGCGGCGGGAATGACCCGACCGACACGGGCAGGGGATAAGTGGCATGAGCAATATCATCGACGTACTGAACCAGGAACAGATGGACGCCATCAAGCGCGAGCTGCCGGCCTTTGGGCCCGGTGATACCGTGGTGGTGCAGGTGCGGGTCCGGGAGGGCAGCCGTGAGCGGCTGCAGGCCTTCGAGGGCGTTGTGATCGCCAAGCGCAACCGCGGTCTGGATTCGGCGTTCACGGTGCGCAAGATTTCCCACGGGGAAGGGGTGGAACGTGTGTTTCAGACCTACAGCCCGCTGATCGAGAGCGTGACCGTCAAGCGTCGCGGCGACGTGCGCAAGGCCAAGCTTTACTACCTCCGTGAGCGTCAGGGCAAGTCCGCCCGCATCAAGGAAAAGGTATAACCGAACGGAAAGGCTTACCGGGCCTTGCCGGTGCAACCGGCGGGGGTGGCCAAAAGCCGCCCGCCGTCGTTTGCTTGAGGCAGCCCTGTGACGCTGGATGGAAAAAAACCCCGGTCGTGTTCAGCACACGGTCGGGGTTTTTTCGATTGAGGGTGGGTGCCGCGGCCGGCACGGCGTCAAAAATCATTTCCGGGGCGCGCCCGGTTAACCATTCTCCTCCGCTGCTTCCGCATCCTTGATGCCGATCAGGTACAGGATCCCGTCCAGGCCCAGTGCCGAGATCGACTGGCGCGCGTTGCGCTTGACCACCGGCTTGGCGCGGAAGGCGATACCCAGACCCGCCAGCCGCAGCATGGGCAGATCGTTGGCACCATCACCGACAGCGATGGTCTGCTCCAGGCTAAGGCCCTCGCCGGTGGCGATTTCCCGCAGCAGTAGCGCCTTGCGCTCGCCATCCACGACCTCGCCCAGCACCTTGCCGGTGACCGTGCCGTCCACGACTTCCAGCTCGTTGGCATAAACGTAGTCCACGCCCAGGCGCTGCTGCAGATGGCGGCCGAAATAGCCGAAGCCGCCGGAGAGAATGGCTGTCTTGTAGCCGAATGTCTTGAGCGTGCGGATCAGGCGCTCCGCGCCTTCGGTTAGCGACAGGTTGTTGGCTACATCTTCCAGCACACTGGCGTCGAGCCCCTCCAGCAGACCGACCCGGCGGCGGAGGCTCTGGCTGAAGTCGATTTCGCCCTGCATGGCGGCCTCGGTCACGGCGGTGACTTCCTCGCCTACTCCGGCGCGCTTGGCGAGCTCGTCGATCACCTCCTGCTGGATCAGGGTGGAGTCCATGTCGAACGCCACCAGACGGCGGTTACGGCGCCACACACTGTCTTCCTGGAAGGCGATGTCGATATCCAGGTCCTGGGAGATCTCCAGGAAGCGCTGCTTCATGATGTCCAGGTCTACCGGCTCGCCGCGCACGGTCAGCTCGATGCAGGCTCGGCTCCGCTGGCCGCTGCTCTTGTACAGCGGTTCACGGCCGGACAGACGCACGATGTCTTCGATGTTGAGGTCGTTCTCGGTGATCACCGCCGCGATGCGGGCGATATGATCGGCCTCGATACGGCGCCCCAGCAGCGTGAAGATATAGCGAGGCTTGCCGGCGCCCTGCACCCAGAGGTCGTAGTCGTCTTCACTCACCGGCGTGAAGCGCACCTGCATGCCCAGGTGGTGAATGTGGAACAGTACATCCTTGAGTACCGGGGACAGCTGCGCCTGTTCCGGCACTTTCACCAGCATACCCAGTGAGAGGGTGTCGTGGATCATGGCCTGGCCGATGTCCAGTATGCCCACGTTGTACTCGGCCAGTATGCCCATCAGCGACGAGGTCAGGCCGCGCTTGTCCTGCCCGGAAACGTTGATGAGGATGATTTCACTCATTGGATGTCCTGTCTCTGTTGCCGACCTGCCGGCCTCGAAGCGCCTGTGCATTGTATGCGATACAGAGCGGGATGTGGCGAAGGGCGGGGTGAAACGGGGTATTGGACGTTTGGCGGTCGCTGCCTGAGGGAAACAACCCTGGCTCCGCAGAGCCCCATGGGAATGGATCAGAGGCTCTTTAAATGACCGTCCGGTTGGTCGGCTCGACGCGCCGCATGCCGCGCTCCAGTGTTTTCAGCGCCTCGTCGCCGATTTCAAGGGCGTCCTCGCCATTGTCGGAGTCTTCCAGCAGGCCTTCCAGATACCACTCCACCGCGGCCAGCGCATCTGCAAGTGTGGCCAGTTCCTCCGAGCCTTCGTGCTCCGGCGTGAGTCCACCGATCTGCCTGCATGCACGCTCCACCAGATCGGCGGCGCTCTCCCGGCCCATAACGCGCAGGATCCCCGACACCTCGCGCAGCGGCTCTTCGGTGGCGTCCAGCTCCTCGCCTTCGTCCACATCGCCGTTCAGATACTCCATGGCGTGGCGCACGCGGGCCAGGTTGGTCAGGCATTCGGTTATGGCCTGATGCTCCGCCGCGCGGATGCGTTCGGAGCGTTTGTGGCCGCTTGCCGAGCGGCCGGATACGGCCAGCGAGTCCACCGACTCCTCGGCCAGGGTCAGTGCCTCGGCCGTGCTCTGCAGCAACTCCCACAGGCGTTCGGCGGAGACGTCCTTGCCCACCGACTGTAGCCGGGTGTGTTCCCGCTTGAGTTGCGCGGCAGGTTCGGACAGCCCCAGCATGGTCAGGGTGTGGCCGAGACTATTGAGTTGCAGGCAGAGGTCTTCGCGCTCGCTGGCGGTGACGCTGCTCAGGCGACTGAGGGTTTCAATGGTGGCCTTCAGGCGATCGAGGTCTTCGGCCAGGGCGTCGCTCACCGCCTGCATCACGGAGTGGTCCGGCGCGGCCATGGCCTCCCGCTCATGCTCGATTATTGACGGAAAGCTGAGCGCCTGGTGTAACCCAAGGGCGTCCTGCAAAGCCTTCAGCCGCGCATCCACCTGACTGTATAGCAGGGTATAGTAGAGCAGGCCGCGGCGCAGCATGGCCGGCGGTTCCCGCTCCAGGCCGCTGCGCACGGCTTCGCGCACGTGAATGTCGAGGCGCGAGTACATCAGTCGAACGGAGGCATCAACCGGCATTTCCCCGGTCACGGTCAATGCCGCCAGTCTGGCCGCCAAACGCAGCCAGCGGCTGGTCACGGTATCGCCGAAGGTCTCGCCCATGCGGGTGAGCGAGCGGTGCAGTTGCTTGGCGTGGACGGCGGAATCCGGGGTGCGGAAGAGTCCGAGCAGGCCGACCTGAAACATGTGCCTGAGCCGGCAGGCGCGTTCCTGCATATTGCCGGAAACCTGCCGTGCAGGGGCCGCCATGGGCGCCAGGGCGGGGTCGACGTGATCGAATTCCGCAAAGTGGTAGTCGGGCAGAAGCACCGCGCGGCGCAGCGCGCGCAGGGCGTTGAGCGCGGGCAGCAGGGTTTCCGGCAATTCCCGCTTCTGGCCGCGGGCGCGATTCACGTAGCGGGGCAGAAGCAGCATGCCGTAGACCAGCAGATCCAGGCCCTGGTCCCTGGCCAGGGCCTGATCGTTCTCCAGGGCGTTGATCATGGCCAGGCACTCGTCGACCAGGCAGACCGCGCCGACCAGGTCCAGCATCACCAGTGCGCCGTGGACTTCTTCCAGGTGTTCCCGGCACCGCTCCCAGGGTGGAACGTCATCTGCGTTCTGTTCAAAGGCGTCAAGCAGCGCCGAAGCCTGCTCCAGGCTCTGGTTGATCTCGCGCTGTACGAGCCGGATCGGGTTGGTAACGGGCCGGATTGTCATGGCAAGATCCCTTCAGGCCGCCCGCGCGGGTTCGGCCAATGCACTATCCCTGGCGTTCATATTGCCCGCAGTATACCGAGGTGTTGCCATGCCCAAACAGTGCACCCGTCACAATGGAACCGACCCGCTTCGGGGAAGTCCATAGTCGCGCACGGCCCTGAAGCCCCTCTGGAGGTACGAACTGATGTCCACCATCGATAAAACCGAGACCGACTGGAAGGAAGAACTAACGCCCGAACAGTACCGGGTGACCCGGGAAAAGGGAACCGAGCGGCCGTTCACCGGCAAGTTCAACAGCTTCAAGGAGCAAGGCACGTTTGTCTGCGTCTGTTGCGGCGCGCCGTTGTTCAGCTCCGAGCATAAATACGATTCAGGCTCCGGCTGGCCCAGCTTCTGGGCCCCCGTGGAGCCGGAGAACGTGGGCGTGGAAGTCGATACCTCTCTGGGCATGCGCCGGGAGGAAGTTCACTGCAGCCAGTGCGGCGCGCACATGGGGCACGTATTTCCGGACGGCCCCCAGCCCACGGGCCTGCGCTACTGCATCAACTCCGCGTCGCTGGATTTCGAGCCGGAAGGAGAAGACTGAGGCGCATTGAAGGCCGTAGGTCCGGCACGCCGCGCGCGCTGCGCGTCGGCGCGGCGCATTTCCTCCCTTGTCCCGCACAAGAGTGGGGCTTTATCATGCTCGTTTGCCGAGCGTGCGCAGCCGCGTGCGTCAGACTAGCCGGATATGCCAAATGAACAAGCAGCAGAAAGCCAAGCGCCACGCCCTGGCCGGTAAGACATTGAGCGGTGCCGAAATGATTATCCAGGTCCTGGCGGACGAGGGCGTGGATACGGTTTTCGGGTACAGCGGCGGCGCCATTCTGCCGTCCTATGATGCGATCTTCCGCTACAACGCCGCCCACCGCGGCGATGCCGACGTCGATCCGGTGAAGCTGGTCGTGCCCGCCAATGAGCAGGGTGCGGGTTTCATGGCCGCCGGTTATGCCCGTGCCAGCGGCAAGGTTGGCGTCTGCATGGTGACATCCGGCCCCGGCGCCACCAACACCGTCACCCCGATCCGCGACTGCATGGCCGATTCGACGCCTATCGTGGTCATCACCGGCCAGGTACCGACCGCGGCCATGGGGACCGACGCCTTTCAGGAAGCGCCGATCGTCAACATCATGGGCAGTTGCGTCAAACATATCTTCCTGGTGACGCACCCTGAGCGCCTCGAAGCCACGATTCGCACCGCCTTTGAAGTTGCCCGCTCCGGCCGGCCCGGGCCCGTGGTGGTGGATGTGCCCAAGGACATGCAGAACTGGGTGGGCGAGTTCCTCGGTGAGGGGCTGCTGGAAATCCGCGGCTACCGGCAGCGCATGGATTCCCTGCGCAGTGCCCGGCTGTCAGAGCGCAAGTGCAAGCAGTTCTTTGAGATGCTGGAGCAATCCAACCGACCGTTGCTGTACGTGGGCGGCGGCGTCATCAACGGCAACGCGGCAACAGAGCTCACTGCCTTCGCCAGGACGTTCAACATCCCCGTGGTGACCACGCTGATGGGCCTCGGTGCGATTGACACCAGGGATGAGCTGTCCATGCATATGCTTGGCATGCACGGCATGGCCTATGCGAATTACGCTGTTGAAGACTGCGATTTTCTGATCACCGTGGGCGCGCGTTTCGACGATCGCGTGGCTGCCAAGATCGACGAGTTCGCACCATTGGCCGAGCATGTCGCCCATATCGACATCGACGCCGCCGAGATCGGCAAGGTGCGTGTCGTGGACTGGGCGCATGTGGGCGAGGCGGGCAGGAGCCTCACGCAATTGCTTAACCACGGCAAGGAAAATGGCTTCACAAAGGATTACACGGCCTGGATCAAACACGTGATCCAGCTGCGCAAGAACCACCCGATGAATTACGACCGTGACAGCAAGCTCATCCAGCCTCATTACGTGGTGGAGGAACTGAACAAGCTAACCGGCGGCCGAGCCATCATCTCCACGGGTGTGGGGCAGCACCAGATGTGGGCGGCCCAGTACTGCGACTTCCGCGAACCGCGGCTGTGGCTGACCTCCGGCAGCATGGGCACCATGGGTTTCGGTTTGCCGGCTGCCGTCGGCGCTGCCTTCGCGCGGCCCGACAAGATGGTGATCGACATCGACGGTGACGGCAGCATCCGCATGAATCTGGGCGAGATGGAAACTGTTACCAACTACGACCTGCCGATAAAGATCCTGCTGCTCAACAACCTCGGTGACGGCATGGTGCGGCAGTGGCAGCGGCTGTATTTCAACGATAACTTTTCCGGTAGCGACAAGTCCCTGCACCGCAAGGATTTTGTCAAGGCCGCCGAATCCGACGGTTTCAAGTTCGCACGCCGGGTGTCGGAAAAGGGCGAGGTAACCGAGGCCCTCAAGGGGTTCGTGGAATTTGAAGGGCCGGCCTTCCTTGAAGTGATGATTGACGGCGATGCCAGTGTCTACCCCATGGTCGGTCCCGGCATGAACTACCGCCAAATGGTCACCGGTGAATGGATCCCCTCGCGGGACCCCGGCTCCGAAGCCCGTCGCGGCGAGTTCGATCCCCTCCACACGCCGGATCTGTTCTGATTGCGAGGGGCGGCCCGCGGGCCGCCCCTCGGTTTGCCGCCGCAATCCGGGCCCCTGCATCCACGCGCGGGTATCAAGCTTCAGGCCAGCGCTTGAAATTCCCCCTCACGATACCCACTCACTATCCGTCGAGCCGGCCCGGCAGGGTCGGTGTCATCCAGTTTACGAACGGACCCCCGAACAAAGGGAGAGACAAGGCCCAATGAGCGCAACCGCCCAGAAAGAAACCAAGGAATTTCAAACAGAAGTCCGGCAGCTACTGAATCTCATGATTCACTCTCTGTACAGCAACAGGGAGATTTTCCTGCGCGAGCTCATCTCCAACGCCTCCGATGCCGCCGACAAACTGCGCTTCCAGGCGCTGCAGGATGAACGTCTGCTGGAAGGCGAAAGCGAACTTGCCATCCACGTCAGTTTTGACAAGGAGGCCCGCACGATCACGGTGGCCGATAACGGCGTCGGCATGAACCGCGACGAAGTGATCGAGAACCTCGGCACCATCGCCCGCTCCGGTACCAGGGCCTTCCTGGAGAGCATGAGCGGCGATCAAGCCAAGGACGCCCGCCTGATCGGCCAGTTCGGCGTTGGCTTCTATTCCGCATTCATCATCGCCGATCGCGTCACCGTCAACACCCGCAAGGCCGGCACCAAACCCGATGAGGGGGTGCGCTGGGAGTCCACCGGTGAAGGTGATTACACCATCGAGCAGGCCGAGCAGCCCCGGCACGGCACCGAGGTCATCCTCCATCTCAAGGAAGACGCCGACGAGTTCCTCGATGGTCATCGCCTCCGCCACATCATTCACACGTACTCGGACCACATCGATCTACCCATCCGCATGCCCGCGGAGCAGGCCGGAGACGATGCGGAGGACAAGGACGAGGAACGCGGGGAAGAGACCGTCAACAAGGCCAGCGCCTTGTGGATGCGCCCCAAGAACGAGATCAGCGACGACGAATACAAGGAGTTCTACAAGCACGTCGCGCACGATTTCGAGGAGCCGCTCACGTGGATGCACAACAAGGTAGAAGGCAACCAGAGCTACACCTCGCTGCTCTACATCCCCAGGCGCGCGCCGTTCGATCTCTGGGACCGCGACGCAGGCCACGGCGTCAAACTCTACGTGAAGCGCGTGTTCATCATGGATGACGCCGACCAGCTGATGCCGCGGTACCTGCGCTTCGTGCGCGGTGTCATCGACTCCGACGATTTGCCGCTGAACATCTCCCGCGAGATTCTCCAGCACAACAAGCAGATTGACCGCATCCGTTCCGCGTCCATAAAGCGTGTGCTGGACCAGCTCGACAAGCTCGCCAAGGACCAGACGGAAGACTACGCCGGCTTCTGGAAGACCTTCGGCCGCGTGCTCAAGGAAGGCCCCGCCGAGGATCACGGCAACCGCGAGCGCATCGCCAGACTGCTGCGCTTCAGCAGCACGCATACCGATACCCAGGAAGAGACGGTTTCCCTGGAGGACTACATCTCCCGAATGAAGGAGGGTCAGGAATCCATCTATTACGTCACCGCGGACAGCTTCAGTGCGGCGAAGAACAGCCCGCACCTGGAAGTTTTCCGCAAGCACGGCGTGGAAGTGCTGCTGCTCACCGACCCGGTTGACGAATGGGCGGTCACCCACCTGGGGGAATTCGACGGCAAGCGCCTGGTTTCCGCCGCCAAGGGCGAGCTCGACCTGGACAAGCTCGGCGCCGGAGACACCGAGGAGCAGAAAAAGGAACAGGAGAAGACCGAGACCGAATACCAGCCGTTGGTGGAGAAGCTCAAGGCCGCCCTGGAAGGCAAGGTGGATACCGTGCGGGTCAGCAAGCGGCTGACCGATTCACCGGCGTGTCTGGTGGTCAGCGAGCACGAATTCGCGCTCAGCATGCAGCGCATGCTCCAGGCCGCCGGCCACCCGTTCCCCGCCGGTAAACCGGCCCTGGAAATCAACCCCGACCACGCGCTGGTGAAACGGGTGGAAGGCGTCAAGGATGAAACATCCACCAAGGAGTGGGCGGAAGTCCTCTACGACCAGGCATTGCTGATGGAGGGCGGGCAACTGGAAGACCCCACCACCTTCGTGAAGCGGATCAACAAGCTGCTTGCCGGAGGCTGACAGGCACCCCCCAAGTCTCATGAGAACGCCCCGGTGCAGCTGTCGCATCGGGGCCTTCCGGGCGCCGCCATCGCGCTGATCCATACAGTTCCGGAGCATCGTTGATGCACGTTCATGTACTGCAACACGTCGGCTTCGAGGGGCTTGGTCGTATCGCGGGCTGGCTGACGCAAAGAGGCGCCCGCGTCAGTTGCACGCGTTTCTTCGACGCGGAGCAGCTTCCGTCGCTGGACGACATTGACCTCATCATTGCGCTCGGCGGCCCAATGAGTGTGAATGATGAGGATCAGTTTCACTGGTTACGGGACGAGAAACGCTTCATCGCCGATGCGGTTGCAAGCAACAAGGCCGTACTCGGCATCTGCCTGGGTGCGCAACTCATTGCCAGTGCATTGGGAGCGCGGGTCTACCCCGGTGTGGAAAAGGAGATTGGCTGGTTTCCGGTGTATGCCGAACCGGGCGCGCCCGACTCCTTTGCTTTCCCCGCAAGCATTGAAGTCTTCCATTGGCACGGTGAAACGTTTGATCTACCTGCCGATGCCATTCACCTGGCCAGCAGCGTTGCCTGTCGGAATCAGGCATTTCAGATCGGCAGGCGGGTTGTCGGCTTGCAGTTCCATCTTGAAACCACGCCCGACAGTGCGGGGTCGATTATCACCCATTGTGCCGATGAGCTGGTTGCCGGTCGTTTCATTCAGTCTGAATCGGATCTGCGGAACACACCGGGTAGCCGGTATGTCGCCATTAATGCGCTGATGGAAGAGGTTCTTGACTACCTAACGTCTTATTGATTCGGCAACCTGTTCAGCCAAGCTGAGGCCAGCCCTTGTTTTCCTTCCCAATGTGGAGAACACCGTAGAGCATCAGAACCCCCACCAGACCAGTAAAAACCGCGCCGATCCCGAAGCCGAGCGAGAGATTCACGACCAACGTGACCACGCTTGATACGCAAACCCCCCAGAAACCCCACTTCTTCCATTGGAAGAGAGCGATGGCGCATACCAGGTTGAACAACGAAAGGGCGATCAAAACCGGGAATGCCCACGCGGGCACGTCGGGCAGCGCCTGCTGAAGTGCTTCACTTCCCAGTGAGTACACAAGAACGTTCATGGCGTTGATGACGATCATCAGTGCCAACCATGCCGTTAGACAAACGTGGCGAGTCTTCGCGTCCGTCATTGCTGTTATTCCTCGGTCCGTGAACGGTCCCTGGCCTGTGTGCCAACCGGCATCGCATCGGCCAGGGAGGTAAAAAACCGGCCCCGCCATGCGGCGGGCCGGCGCGCAAAGGGGTTATGAGTAGGCGTATCCGAACATCTCCAGCAGCTTCAACGCGCCTAAGCTAATCACCATGCCGAACATGGTGGAGGACACGCCGTAGAACTCCACCATCAGCAGGACCCGGATGTTGCGCGGAAGCTGCCTGAAGTCATAGCCCGGCATTAGCCGGCGGTTGAACAGGCGCGAGCCCGCGGAAGCTGAGTAGAAAAGCATCCGATGTACGCGGTAACACTGGTAGTCGCCATGGCGCCGGAGATGTCGGTGCGTGGACGGATCCACGATGGGATCCAGATAGGGGACGATGCCGTACATCAGGGAAAACCCATAGGGAATCAGGAGCAGACTCCCGATGAAGCACAATCCCCCGGTGACGAATGCATACACTTCAAGCCAGTGAACAGGCTCGGGCTGCAGATGCCAAACCAGCCAGAACAGGCTCAGGTAGACGCCGAACAGGAGCAGGAACAACAGGATCAGCAGGCGCGGTATCAGCAGCATGCCCTTCATCTACTTGGCGAACCTTTCATAAAGAATGACGCTGCCATCATGAGCCCCGGTGCCGAGCGCTTTACCAACCTTCCCCATTCCATATCCGCCGACGGCCGACCCGGCAGCCCCCGCCACGAGGCCGCACCAGATGAAACTCGTCGCAAGGCTGAAGTAGCTGAAACCAAAACTGCAAGCGGTATACGCAAGCGCACTCCCGCCGGCCGCCCCGGCAACACTGCCCCCGAACTCGGAACTCCGCACCACCGTCTCCCTGCGGCAGTCTGCCTCGTCGCCGACCTCGCAGGCCTCCTTGATGTCCCGGTAGGTCAACCCGCCGCCGAGGGCGATGCCGACGTAGCCCCCGTTCCGCAGCCAGCGTTGGGCCCGCTGGACGTTGCCGAAATGCCGCTGGAAGTCACGCACGCCGCCCGCCGTGCCGTGTCGGCTCCAGTACCTGATCTGGCTGCGCGTGTTGATGTTGAGCCGGTTCCGCGCCTTCAGCGCGAACGGCGACTGGGTGCCCACGGCGCTGATCACCCGCCCCAGGTGCGTGTCCAGCATCCGGTAGACCCGCCGCCGGTACTCGAAGAACTCCGGGGTCATGCGGCCGTGCGCCCGGAAGGTGTCCACGTACTTGCTCTCCAGATCCTTGAGCAGGTCGCCGAGCAGGCGCATCTCCAAGGCCATCACCGCGCTCAGGGTGGAGGCGGTGGAGTTCGCCACCTCCAGGCGCACGTCGAAGGTGTCCGGGTTGCTGTTCAGGTTGTCGAGGAAGTCGTAGGAGTCCGCGAGCATCCGCCGTTCCTGGGAGTCCATCTCGTGGAGCACGGCGTTGTTGACGGCGACCAGCGTTTCCGTGATGACGTCTTCCGCCTCCTGCCGGAAACAGGCTTCGGGCAGAAACACCAGTTGTCCTTCCTGCAACTGGCCGTTCGATCCCGCGACCGGCATGTTGACGCGCACGAAGTCCCGCGCCCGGGAGTGGTTCGCGTACGGGTAGATTTCGCTGCTCAGGCGGCGCAGGGTCGTGGGCTGGCGGACGATGTGGAAGAAGAGTTCCGCGTGGCTGGTAGGCATGGTCTCGCTCCTTGAGAAATTCCTGTCGTTGGTCGCGAAGGCACGCGGTTGCCGCGCCGAGGCGGCACCCGCGTGCGGGCCTGCGAGGATTACCGCTTGGTGTTGGTGGCGGTATCGAAGCCGACGGCGATGGAGGACTGCGCAACCCCATCTTCATCGTACGGGGTGTACTTGACCTCGATATCCACAAAGGAAATGGTCAGGGTCTCCGTGGGACGGGACGTGGCATCGGCGCTGGCGGCGACCGCGTAGTTGGTTATCAGTGCATTCTTCAGCGTGTATTCCATATACACGTCGGCGCCCGAACCGGACCCGGTTTTGGTGAGGTGGATCACCACGTCCTTGCCCTTGCCGCAGCAGCTCTCGATGAACAGGCTGGGCGTGGCGCTATCCATGGTGCGGGTTACGCGCAGATCGTTGATGGAGGCGTTGGCGGATTCGCGGTCGCCCTGGGTGGACGTGGCGGAGGTGATGTTGCGGTTCACGCCCCAGCCGAGCTTCTGGACATCCATCCAGCCGGAATGATTGCTGTCCGAAGATTCGCCTGCAATCCCCTGATAATTCATAAAGATAGACATCGTTTCCTTTCCTCTTTTCCGTTTTTCCATGGCTATATGCAACACGGGCTCCGCCGGAGCCCGGTCATCACGCCGGAAGGGAGATCCTTCTCGGCGTAATGTCCCTGCCCTCGATATCGGTTTCGCGGCATGCCCATCGGCGCCATCCGATATTTCGAGGTTTTTTGCGAGGAATTAAAAGCGGGGAACTCGGGCAGGAAAAGGCGTTGCCGTACGCGCAAATCCCTTGTCAACGAGCGACCATCCCAATTCCCTGGCAGCAACGGAATCGAACTTATCATTGCCGTTTGTCGCCGGTCAATAACCTCAGAACATTTGCGGCCAGCACGAAAACAAAGCAACAGTTTCGACTATTATTCAATCGCGAAGAAACAACATGAAAACGCCTCTGCAGTCTTCACGTTCCGTCCGGTGAGCATGCATGCTTTAAGGTGCATCTGTTTTCACGTGGGTGAAGGATATTTCCCATTCTACTTTGTAGGCGTCACTGCGTGGCTTGGGATGCTTGTGAATTACTGTAATCGCTTATCCGGGTAATAACGACACAATCTCAATACCCGCTAGTCACGTATGCTGGAAATATTGATCAGCGTCTGCTAGGACTTGAAAGGGTTCCCGCAAATAATGAGCCACTGGAACCAGGTCATCCCACGGCCTTGATGTTTTCGTCGTGCCGTAATCGCCAATAAAACAGGAAACTGACCATGCAAGGACGCAATGTATTCGGTGTAATGGTGCTCGCCTTTTCTACCGGCTCGCTCAGTGTCAGTTACGCCGAGGTCGCGCAAGCCATGGGCGATGGCCGGCCGTCGTTTCTGATCGGTGAAGTGCGGCATGCCTATTTTGACGGCATCATTGACGATCTGCTCACCGCCGGCCTGGGGGCGGACGGCCTGGGTGATCCAGTACCGCCCCCGGTGATGGATGCCGGTGCCGCCACCGAGTTGCGGCGGCTGGCCATCTACAACAACTATCGGGCCCTGGTGGACACCACGCCCGGTGGCGGCTACGGCACGTTGTATGGGCCCACGGTGGGGGCGTCATCGGTCATCACGGCGCAGGGCGGACGGATTGCCGGCCATGAGTATCTGGCCTACGCGCGGTCGGGGCGGGGTGGCAAGGTCACGCTGATGGTGCAGGTGCCCGATCATTTCAATCCCGATAGCCCCTGTATCGTCACCGCGCCTTCGTCAGGCTCCCGCGGGATTTACGGTGCCATCGGAACGGCCGGCGAATGGGGGCTGAAGCAGGGCTGCGTGGTGGCTTACACGGACAAGGGAACGGGTACCGGGGCTCACAATCTGCAGGACAACACCGTTCAAGGTATCGACGGTGTGCTGGCCGATGCCGGGGCGGCCGGCCGTGATGCGCTGTTCGCGGCGCGCATGTCCGATTCGCAGCGCGCGCGCTTCAATGCCGATACTCCGGACCGCTTTGCATTCAAGCACGCGCATTCGCAGCAGAACCCCGAGCAGGATTGGGGCTGGAACGTGCTTCAGTCCATCGAGCTCGCATTTCATATCCTCAACACGCATCACGCACAGGGCTGGGCCGCTGGCAACGGGCCGCGCCGCCTGACACCCGATAATACGGTCGTGATCGCCTCCAGCGTCTCCAACGGCGGTGGGGCTTCGGTCAGGGCGGCGGAGCTTGATCGCCGGGGGCTAATCGACGGCGTTGTGGTGTCGGAGCCGAACGTTACCCCGGCCCATGATCCGGGCTTCAGTATCGTGCAGGGCAACGGGCCGGCGCTGCGCAAGCATAGCCGCAGCCTCTATGACTACACCACGCTGCTGTCGCTCTACCAGGGGTGTGCCAACGTGGCGCAGCCCGATGCGCCGTTCAATCTGGCGCCGGTGCCGGACGCGTGCACCAGCCTGGCCAACAAGGGCCTGCTGCAGCCCGGTTCCGCGCATCAGCAGGCGCTGGAGGCGCAGCGGATCATCAATGATTACGGCATACCGCCGGAGCAGAATGTGCTGCAACCGCTGCATTGGTGGCTCAATGTGCCGCAGTCCATAGCCGTGACCTATGCGAACGCCTACGGCCGATTCAGTGTGCGCGATAACCTGTGCGGTTTCAGCATGGGAGCCACTGACGCCGGTCAGGGCCATGCGCCCGTGCCGCTGCCCCAGGCGGCGGGGGAGCGGCTGTTCGGTACCAGTAACGGCATTCCGCCAACCGGTGGGGTCAATCTGATCTATAACAACGCCGCGCAGGGGCCGGTTAACTATACGGCCGGGCTTTCACCGAGTTCAGGGCTGGCGGACCATAGCCTGGATGGCTTTCTCTGCCTGCGTTCCCTGGCGACCGGCGAAGACCCCGTTACGGATGGTGCGCTTCGGGGTCGGGAGAGGGCCCGCGCCGTGCGCGTCGGTCTGGGTATTGACCGTATCCTTGCCGACGGCGATCTCGGGGGTCGGCCGGCGCTTGTTCTGCACGGCCGGAGCGATGCGATCCTGTCGCCGAACCATACCTCACGCGCCTACTTCGGGTTGAACCGCCGTATGGAGGGGAGCGGTTCGGGGCTCCGGTACTATGAAGTGCTCAATGCCCACCATCTGGACACGCTCAATGCGCTGGCGGGCCTTGATGCGCGCTTCATACCGCTGCATTTCTATTTTGCCCAGGCCATGGACCTGATGTACGCCCACCTGACCGAGGGCACGCAACTGCCGGCTAGCCAGGTGGTGCGCACCACACCGCGCGGCCGCAACTATGATGGTACCGTGCCCGCTATCGGGCCGGGCAATCTCCCGGCCATCCATCCGCATCCGCCGTCGGCTGACCGCATTGTCTTCGAGTCCGACCAGGTGCGTATTCCGGAATAGCCGTGCTGGGCATGAGGGGCTGTCGGCCCCTCATGCCGATGGCCGACGCCGCGGGTTATTGTTCCAGTGCCGCTCGGATGTGCCGAAACAGTTCCCGCGCTGATCGGGGCGGCTTGCCGGCGGCTTGCTCCCGCCGCGCATTCTGAATCAGCTGACGCAGGCGCTGGACATCGGTATCAGGGTGCGCGGTCAGAAACGCGGCTACTGCGACGTCACCTTCCGCGAGCAGCCGCTCGCGCCAGCCCTCGGCCTGCTTTTGCCGAACCGCCTCCTGTTTGCCGCGGCTATCCAGTTGCTCTAGGGCGGCTCGGATGGCTTCTACATCGGCCGACCGCATGAGCTTGCCGACCAGCTGCAACTGTCGGCGCCGCCCGCCACGGGCGGTGAGGCGTCTTGCCAGGTCGATGGCCTCACGTAAGTCCGTCTCCAGCGGAATCGCATGCAGTTGATCGGCTGACAAAGCGATCAGGGCATTGCCGAGTTTCTGCAGGGCCTCTGCCTCGCGCTTGCGTTCACTTCGACTCGGGCCGGGATCGACCTCATCGTCATCATCGAAATCCATTACGCAGTTCTCCAGAAGTCTCTCCGATTCGTCATTCACATCATCAGGCAATCCAGCCAGTCGAGTCCCATGTGGATCAACAGGCCTGTTCCGATCAGGCGTGTGGCTTTGGGGATGGTCATGGCCGCATAGGCGCCGATGGCCGGATAACCGTGCAGCGGGTGGAAGCCAATGCTGCAGCGGTTCGGGTCATAGATGGGATCGGCCAGAAGGTGGTCGAGATCCACCACCATGGCGGCCAGCATGATCAGCCAGGCGCTGCGCCACTGCGACCGAAAGAAGACGACGGCGACCGCGCCGGGAACAGCGATGTGAAGCAGGATGTGGATCGCGGCTGCCAGAGTCATGGCGGCGGATAATACCAGCTCTGGCGAGCTGCTTGCTTTTCGAACCTGTTCTACCATCCTTATACCATCTATATGGATGGTGTGTGGATGGAGAATGGTATGCACGAACTACGAACAAAAACCGGTGAGACCGAGAAAATCACCATCAATCTAGGCGTTGTCGATCTGGGGCAAGTCGACCTGCTGATTCAGGAGGCGTTCTATTCCAACCGGTCGGATTTCATCCGCACGGCGATTCGCAACCAACTGGCGCTGCATGCCGATGTGCTGAAACAGACCGTGGCCCGGAAGGCTTTCGTACTCGGCTTGCAGCACTACAGCCGCGAGGACCTGGAGGCGGTGCGGGAGGCGGGGCAGACACTGCAGATCCATGTGCTTGGTCTGGCCAGCATTGCCGAGGATGTGTCCCCCGATCTGGCGCTGGCCACCATAGATTCCCTGTTTGTGCTGGGCGCCTTGCACGCCAGCCCGGCAGTCAAGGCCATCCTGGCCGAGCGGATCCGCTACCCGAAATGAACATAGCAACAAGAGCAGGCGTTCCGGAGGAGGTTAACCACCACGAAAGGGAGACCATGACCATGAACGAGACCATGCGCGCTGGAATGCGTGAAGCCACCCGTCTGACGCAGGCGGGGCGGCTGTCCGAGGCGACCGACCTGATTCAACGTACGCTTCGCGGAATGAACTCTTCCGCTGCTGCCGATAAATCCAGGGGTGAGGCTGGGGATGCGCCCATCGAGGGCAGCTTTCGCGTCCTCGAGACGGCCCGCCTTGGGCCCGCCGTCAATGCGGATGTCTCTGGAGAGCGGCGTTCAGAGACGCGCTCGCGCTTTCAAACCCCACAGCACCCGCAATGGCGCGGGTTCAACCGGCCGGCATCGCGATTCAAGCCGGTTGCGCCGGGTCCGACACCCGATGTGGTTCCGGATGGCGGGCGTTTTCTGCCAGGCTCCTACACCAACTCGGCCGGGACCCGCGACTACAAGCTATACATCCCCAGTGGCTACCATGGGCAGGCGTTGCCTTTGATCGTGATGCTTCATGGCTGCACGCAGGGCATCGATGACTTCGCCGCGGGTACGCGCATGAACGCGTTCGCCGAAGAGCAGCGTTGGCTTGTGGCTTATCCCGCGCAAGCACTTGCCGCGAATGTGTCCAGGTGCTGGAACTGGTTCAAGGAGACCGATCAGCAGCGCGATCGGGGAGAGCCTTCGCTGATCGCAGGTATTACCCGGCAGATCGTCGATTCCTATTGTGTCGACGCACGGCGAATCCATGTGGCCGGGTTATCCGCCGGCGGCGCCATGGCGGCGATCATGGGTAAGACCTACCCGGATCTCTATGCGGCTGTCGGCATCCATTCCGGGCCCGACCATTCCGCCGCCCACGATATGCTCTCGGCGTTCTCTGCCATGCGCGGTGCGGCCGCACCTGGTGGTGCGCGCAATCGCGGCGCCGCTCGGCCGACTGTCGTCCCGACCATCGTGTTTCACGGCGACCGGGATACGACCGTGCATCCGAGTAATGGCAAGCAGGTGGGTACGGACTGCAATAATCGTGTCGCGGAGGAGAGCCTGGAAGCGCAATACGGGGCGGATCCACGGGTGACGCTGGAGCGGGGCCAGGTGCCCCAGGGGCATGCCTACAGCCGCACCATCTACCGTGACGCCCGCGATCACGTTGTGGTCGAGCTGTGGCTGGTTCATGGGGCCGGCCATGCCTGGTCGGGAGGCAGTGCCCGCGGATCGTACACCGATCCCGGAGGCCCCGATGCCACACGGGAAATGCTCCGCTTTTTCTCCGAGCATCCAGCGTCTTCCTAGTCAACTCGACGACGCAACTGGCGCGGGTTAGGCTTGCCGTCTTGTGCCAGCCCACGTTATCGCCAATTCGAGGCCTCATGATTCCCTCCATCCTGCTCGGCAGCGCGCCGATTCCCGGTACCAACAAGGAACTGCGGCTCTATCAGCGCGGCGAAGAGTTCTCGATCAAGATCCCCGGTCGCGGCGAGTTGATGAACAGCCGCGTGCATGGATCGGAGAAGGCACTGGCGGAACTCGCCTGTGCGCGTATCGGCGCGCGCGAGCGGCCGCGCGTGCTGATCGGCGGGCTGGGCATGGGTTTTACGCTGGCCGCCGCCCTGCAGGCGCTTGGGCCGCAAGCCGAGGTGGTGGTGGCGGAGCTGGTGCCGGAAGTGGTGGACTGGAACAGGCAGGCCATGGGCGAACCTGCCGGGCAGCCGCTCGCGGACCCGCGCAGCTCGGTTCATGTCGGCGATGTGTGCGATCTGTTGCGGCAACAGCACGCGGATTTCGATGTGATTCTGCTTGATGTCGATAATGGACCGGAGGCGCTCATCCGCCGCGACAACGACTGGCTCTATACCGTCGCCGGGCTGGAGACGGCCCGACGCGCGTTACGCCCGCAGGGGGTGCTGGCGGTGTGGTCGGCCGGGCC
This sequence comes from Aquisalimonadaceae bacterium, assembly GCA_040877625.1. Lineage (GTDB taxonomy): Bacteria > Pseudomonadota > Gammaproteobacteria > Nitrococcales > Aquisalimonadaceae > Methylonatrum. The sequence continues at coordinate 175,651 of JBBDNK010000033.1, read as the reverse complement.
GGACAGCTTGTTCAAGGGCCGTCTGCATCATGCCGGCTTCAAGGTGGAGGAGGTCGTCATCCGGCCGCACCGTGCCGGCAAGGGCGCGCGCCATTACATCTGGCTTGCCCACGACGCGTCGGCGTAAACCGTCTGTCTGGTGAACTGTCCATGAACCCGCTCATCCATGCGCTTGACCTCTCCGGTACCTTCGTCTTTGCCCTTTCCGGCGGCATGGCCGCGGCGCGCAAGGGCCTGGACCCGTTCGGGTTTGTGGTGGTTGCCATGGTGACCGGCCTGGGCGGCGGTACGCTGCGCAATCTGCTGCTGGATATCCACCCGGTGACCTGGGTCGCCGATCCCGGTTATTTGCTGGTCTGCGTGATTGCCGCGCTGCTGACCTTCGCCTGGGCAAACTGGCTGCAATCGCGCGAACCGTGGTTGCGCATCGCGGATGCGCTGGGTCTGGGGCTGTTTGCCGTTGCCGGCACACAGCTCGCCCTGACTGCCGGCACCCATGGCGCTATTGCGGCAATGATGGGTGTGACCACGGGTATCGCCGGCGGCATGATGCGCGATGTGCTTTGCAATGAAGTGCCGCTGGTGCTGCAGCGGGAGATCTATGCACTTGCGGCGCTGGCCGGGAGCTTTGCGTACGTCCTGCTGCACTGGGCTGGTTTTAGTGTGATGGCGTCGGCTGCCGTGGCGTTCACTGTCTGTGTTGGTCTGCGGCTGGCGGCGATTCGCTGGAATCTGTCTCTGCCGACCTATCGGCGCAAGCGGTCATAGCGGAGTCAGACGGTACCCCGACCGACGTTGACGGGTACCATGGGTGGATCTAAGGTGAAAGTGTAAGCCATTGATTTATAAGTCAGTGTCTGATTTTACCTTAACACCCAACGGAGTATCCTCCCATGGCGGAAAATGCCCTTATGTTTGAAATGCGGCACTCGGGCTGGGATGTTGTGCTCGGTCTGCTGCTTGTCGTTGCCAGCATCGTCATGCTGAGTCACGTGGCGATTTCCAGTGTGGTGAGTGTGCTTTTCCTGGGGTGGTTGGCGCTGATCAGCGGCATCGCGCTCCTTGCTGCATCGTTGTTTCGGATCAGAAAGCCTGGTTTCTGGCAGGGCATGATCGGTGGTGCCCTGTTCCTGGTGCTGGGCATCGGCGCGTTGCGTAACCCGGGTGTCGGGTTGGCGGTACTGAGCCTGCTTGCCGGTTCGCTGTTTCTCGCGGGCGGTATCGCGCGGTTGGCGAGTGCCTTTCAGGGTGAACATGGGCGCGGTCTGCTGATTGCCAATGCCGTGCTTACCATCGCGCTGGGTCTGCTGATTCTTTTCCAGTGGCCGATGTCGTCCATGTGGTTGCTCGGCGCGTTGGTTGGCGTTCAGTTGCTGGTTGACGGCCTGATGATGATCTTCGTGGGCCGATTGCGGCCGGTGCCGGATTCGCCGTTCTCCGCGGCCTGACCTTTCGCTAATCGGCAGCGCTGGCTTGCTCGTATTCGGCGGACCGGCGCCGCTCGTATTCGCGTGCCGCACCGGCGATGGCGCCGCTGGCTCCCGTGGTCAGCCATTGCCTTACGCGGCCGACGTCGCCGATGGGCGTTCGCGTTCCCAGGGAGTCCAGCAGTACCACGGCTATCGGCTGACCATTCATGTTGGCAATCATCACCAGGCATCGACCGGATTCAGTCAGGTAGCCCGTCTTGCTGAGCGCGACGTCCCAGCGGCTGCCGCTGACCAGCGGATTGGTGTTGCCGTAGCCCAGGGTGTAACGGGGGCCACGAAACCTGGCCGTGTATTGGCGGGTGGTGCTGTATTCGCGGATCGGCGCATAGTCGTAGGCTGCCTTGACCATTTTCAGCAGGTCGGCGGCGGTTGAGCGGTTGTCGGGCGAGAGGCCGCTGGGGTCGACAAAGCGCGTCTGTGTCATGCCGAGTGCGACGGCCTTTTCGTTCATCGCCGTGACGAATGCGTTCCGTCCACCTGGATAATGGCTGGCCAGTACATGGGCGGCCAGGTTCTCTGATGACATCAGCGCAATCCGCAGCAGCGCGCTTCGCGTGAGCCTGGAGCCGATGCGGATCCGCGAGTAGGCGTTCTTGAGCACGTCATGCTCGCGCGCGACGATGGTCAGCCATTCATCCAGCGGTTGATCCGCGTCCAGGATGACCATTGCCATCATGAGTTTGGTAATGGACGCGACGGGCACCATCCTGTCGGCGTTTTTCATGTAGAGCGGTGTATCTTCCACGACCCCGCCAACCGCCGCGTTAACCGAGGCCAACTGCAGTTTGGCGATATCCAGCTTCGCCTGATTTGCCTTGGGCGGGGTAGCCGTCTGCGCGGAAGCCGTAGACAGGCAGAAGGAGAGTGCCGCTGCGATCAGGGTGTTTCTTATCAGTGTCACGCTGACGATCCCACAGGCCAGCCCAGTTCGATGGTCCCGACCCATGCAACGGCCGGAGGGCGAAACTGGATACTAAGGTAACAGGCGAGGCGGATATCATCCACAGGCTATGCATTGGCTAGCCGCCTGTGCAGTGATAATGCGCCACCTGCCACTGGCGTGAGGCGTTCAGATCCGGCTCCACGCCGAGGCCGGGCTGTTGCGGAATCGTGAAACAGCCGTTGCCGTCCAGTTCGGGAAAGGGGGTGGCGAGGCTCTGGCGCAGCGGATTGGGGTTTGAATCCACCTCCAGAAGTCCGTCGCCACCGACCGCCGCCAACAGTTGCGCGGAGGCCATCAGGCCGATGCCGGCACCGAGAAAATGCGGGCAGTAAAGCTTGCCGGAGGCGCGGATGGCGCGGGCCACCGGCAGACAGCCGGTAACACCGCCCCATTTGCACATGTCCGGCTGGATTACCTGCATCACGCCCGAGTCCATTGCCCGGCTGAATGCCTCCACGCCGCGCAGGTTCTCACCGCCGGCAATCGGAATGGGGGAGTCCGCGGCCAGGCGGTGCCAGTCGGCAAGGCCGGTGTCCGCCGTCATCGGCTCCTCCAGCCACTGGGGGCTGAACTCCGCCAGCACTCGGGACATTTCCAGCGCTGTATCCAGGTTCCACGCCTGGTTGGCATCGATCATCAGGCGTTCTCCGGCGGAAAGTTCATCGCGCGCCGCGGACAGTGCCCGGGTATCCCGTTCCAGGCCGAAACCCACCTTGATCTTGAATGCACCGTAGCCGGCCTGTCGAAAGGCGCGGATAGTTTGGGCGGCGTCCTCCGGGTTGATGCCGCTTGCATAGGCGGGCACCGATATCCGAGAGCCGGAAGCGCCAAGCAGGCGGGCCAGAGGCGTGTTCGCGCGCCGGGCGGAAAGATCCCACAAGGCGATATCGAGGCCCGCGAGTACCTGAGCCAGGGGGCCCCATTCCGCGGTCTGGATGGCCAGCACGCGTACCGACGCCTCCAGGTCCCGGGTGGCTTCGGGGACATTGTCATAACGTGCGCCGATCAGCCGGGGTGCGATGACGCTGTCCAGCAGCCGCGCCCGGTGCTCTGCTCCGCAGGCGGGGTAATTGCACCATACCTCGCCCCAGCCATGGGCGCCGTCGTGGTCCTCGACGCGGATCAGCACCGCAGGGCGGTCGCGCATTTCGCCAAACGACGTCAACACCGGTCGGGCGATGGGGGCTCGATGCACGTAGGTGTCCACGCGGCGGATTCGCACAGGGCCGGATAACGGCAGATCGGAAGTCTGGGGTAGAAGCGTGTCGCTGATGGCGAGCGGTTGATCTGCAAGCACGTGCGGTCTCCTGAAACGGAGGTAAAAAGGTATCATGAATAGTACGACTAGACGAATTGGATGAATTGGCGCAAGATCGAATGCAATTGCATGCAGAAGCAAGGGCTCCAGGCTGCGAGCCTGGAATGCCGAGCACCGGATGAAGTCATGAAGTCGTCAATCACCAGCACGTTTTCGCGCAGTTGCCTGCCGCTCTATGCCCAGGTTGCGTCCGAGTTGCGGCGGCGGATCGAAAGCGGTCAGTGGGAGCAGGGCAGACGCCTGCCGACCCTGGAGGAACTGGTGCTGGAGTTCGAGGTGGCCCGCGGCACGGTGCGTCAGGCAGTCGCCCTGTTGGAACAGGACGGGCTGATCTGGAGAAAGCAGGGTAAGGGAACATTCGTCGAGCAGCGCGCCGGTGACAATCGCTGGCTGCGGGTGGCGACGGAATGGACCCGTTTGCTCAAGATGATCGATGGAACCCGCATGCACATCGTCGAAACCGCGCCGGTGCAGCGGCCGGCGAGCCTTGCAGCCGAGGATGGTGTGCCGTGTGCGGGCTATCAGCGTATCCGGCGCGTCCATTCCAAGGATCAGAACCCTTACTGCCTGATCGATCTGTGCCTGGCAGCGGATATTTATGAGCGAGCGCCCCTTGAGTTTCAGAACAGGCTCGCACTGGAAGTACTGAATCGCCTTGACGGCGTGGAGCTAAAGTCGGCACACCAGAGCCTTGTGATCGGGCGTGCCGACATGGAGACAGCGGAGTTGCTGAGCATGGATGTGGGTGGCCCGGTGGCCGAGGTGCGCCGCGTCATAACCGACGCGGAGAATCGGGTCATCTACCTGGCTGAAATTGTTTACCGAGGTGATTTCGTCAAGCTCGAAATCGACCTGCTAAGTACAAGAACAAACTGAACCGGAGGAGTTCCGAACATGCAACTTCCACGCTTTTCAAAGAAGGCCGCGGCCTGTGTGGCCGCGTTATCCATGGGCTGGGGTCTGGCGAGTGCCGCGGACTGGCCGACTGACGATGTCACCTACATCACCAATTTCAATCCCGGCGGTGAATCGGATGTGACGGCGCGCATGCAGGAAGCCACCTTCAAGAAGGTGACCGGGCAGGGCTTTGTCTATCAGTACCGTGTCGGCGCCGGTGGCGCGGCCGGCTGGGCGCAACTGAATACGTTGTCCGGCAATGGTTCCACGATCATGGGCATCAATACGCCGCATATCTATCTTCAGCCGCTGGCCGGAAACGTCGGCTACCAGACCGAAGACGTGAATGTCGTCTACATGTTCCAGCTCACGCCGTTTGCGCTGGTGGTGCCGAAAGACAGTCCGATCAAGGATCTGGAAGATTTCGTTGCGCGCGCCAAGGCGGGCCCCGGAACGATCACCGTGGCGGGGACCGGCACCAACTCCGCGCCGCATGTCGCCCAGGAAAGTTTTGACCATTTTGCCGGCATCAAGACCACCTACATACCGTTCACCGGAACGGCGGCGGCCTCCGCGGCCTTGTTGGGCAATCAGACCCAGGCCCAGTGGGCGTTTACCACCGTGGGCGTAGAGCAGGGTGACCGGGTGCGACTGCTCGGTGTCGCCATGGAGGAACGCCATCCGCTGTTCCCTGATGTTCCCACGTTCAGGGAGAAGGGCATCGACTTTGTCGACGGCGCCCGCCGGGGTGTCGCCGTGCCTTCCAGCATGCCTGAGGAGATGCGGCAGCAGGTCTCCGATGTGTTTGCCAAGGTGAATCAGGATCCGGACCTGCGCAAACAGATGGAGGATGCCGGTTACGTACTGCTCGATGTCTCTTATGCCGATATGCCGGACTATTCCAGAACGCTCGCCAAAAATTATCGGGAAATCGGTCGCATGCTTGGCATGATCAAGTAGAGCCGGGGCTTCGCAATGTACTCCAACGGACACCGGACGCGAGATGGGGACATGGTTGATGCTTGAGTATTTCCTTCTCGCGCTCTCGCCGGCGAATCTGATGCTGGCGGTCGTTGGAGTCATTGCAGGGGTCATTATCGGTGGAATGCCGGGGTTGACCGCCACCATGGCGGTGGCGGTACTGACCCCGCTGACGTTTACCATGGCCCCGGATTCCGCGCTCATTGCGCTGGCGGCGATTTACATGGGCGCCATTTATGGCGGCTGTTATGCCGCCATACTGGCCAATACGCCGGGCACGCCTTCCTCCATCGCCACCACTTTCGACGGCTACCCCATGGCCAAGCGGGGGGATGGGCAGATGGCGCTCAGTCTGGCCACCATCTCATCGGTAACCGGTGGCGCAATCAGTGTGCTGGCGTTGTTGATGCTGGCTCCGCAACTGGCCAAGGTTGCGCTGAGCTTCGGCCCGCCCGAGTATTTCTGGCTGGCGGTGCTTGGCCTGACGCTGGTGGCATCGCTGTCCAAGGGCACACTTATGAAGGGTCTGCTTGGGGCGTGTCTCGGGCTGCTGATCTCCTTCACCGGTTCCGCCGTGGTGGGTGGGGACATGCGCTTTACCTTCGATCAGGCCGCCCTGGCGGGCGGTGTCCACATCATAGTGGCGCTGATCGGCATATTCTGCGTCCCGGTCATCCTGGACCTGGTGTCATCGCCGGATCCACACATCGAGGTTGATGTGGACGATACCCGGGGGCTAAGGCTCGGCGAAGCATTCGGCCATGCCTGGCGGGAGAAATTCAATCTGTTGCGGAGTTCCTTCATCGGCACGCTGGTCGGCGCGCTACCGGCCGCGGGTGGGTCGGTGGCATCGTTGCTTGCCTATTCGGAGGCACGCCGCAGTTCGCGTAACCCCTCCGAGTACGGCAAAGGCGCCCCCGGCGGCATTATTGCCTCTGAATCCGCCAACAACGGCACCGTTGGCGGCGGCTTCATTCCAACACTGGTACTGGGTATCCCCGGTACGCCGCCGGATGCGATCATCCTCGGTGCCTTGCTGGTTCATGGCATTCGCATCGGGCCGGATCTGTTTACCGAGCACAGCGCAATCGTATACACCTTCATCTTCGGGCTGCTTATCGCGACGCTGCTGATGCTGCCGATCGGTCTGCTGATTGGCCGCTACGCCTTTCGCGCGTTTGTGGCCACACCCAAGACGCTGCTGGTGCCAGGCATTTTGCTGATGACCGTGCTTGGCACCTACGCCATTCACAGCAGCTATTCCGATGTCGTCATCATGCTGGTGCTGGGGGTTATCGCCTGGCTGCTCAGCCGGGCGGGCTTTGCGCCGGCGCCGATTGTGCTTGGCGTGGTGCTGGGAACTATTGCTGAACAGGGTTTCGTGCAGTCCTGGCTGATCGGTAATGCCACAGGCAATATGTGGGGTATTTATTTCACCCGTCCCATTTCCCTGGTCATCATTGCCCTGATCTTCACGGGGCTGGTATTACCGCGAATTCTGGAGCGTTTCAAAAAGAAGGTGATTGCCATTGATGTCGAGTGAAGCTTCACGACAGACGGGTTTTGACTGGCCAGGTATGATTGCCGCGGTTTTCTGTCTTGGTCTCGCCGCGTACGTTCTGTATGAGACCCAACGTTACACGACGTTCGGTTCGATCTTTCCAAGAACCGTGGCCATTGTAATGATCGTGGCCGCGGCTGTGCTCGTTGCCCGCGTGCTGACCGGTCTGCCGCGCTCGCCGGTTACGCCCATTCAGTCCCTGTGGCGGCCGCTGGCGCTGATCGCCGTCATGGCACTCTGGGCGGCGCTGATCGGAATCATCGGCTTCTATCCGGCCAGTGTGGTCGGCTTTATCTGCGCCGGCATTCTGGCGCAGTTCGAGCCCTGGACTCCCGGGGCCCTGGCAAAGTTTCTGGCCATCTCCGTGTCCGTGGCAACCGCGGGTTACGCGATTTTTGCCTTTGCGCTGAAGGTGCCGTTCGACTGATGCCCGCTGGCGTGCCGATAATCAGCTTTTGTCGGGTTAATTATAGCCCGATAACAGAATAAATATTGAGCATGTTTTCTTGTTTATTTTCTTGAAGTACCGGTCGTGTTTCCTATGTTTATAAGGTGTTAATCAACCTTGTGAATTCGGGAGACATCTGATGCCACATAGCCACACCCATGTGAGCAATCTTGAGCATTACATTGACTTCAAGGTATTGGACCGTGACGGCTCGAAGGTGGGAGAGGTGGAGGCGGTCTGGGAAGATCCCACCGGCAATCCCGCTTTCCTGAGTGTGCGCACGGGATGGTTGGGTATGGGGCGTGCTCATGTGGTACCCGCCGAGGAGGCTGCCGTCAACGAGCATGGTCACGCCATCCGGCTGCCTTATACCAGGGATGTCGTGAAGAAGGCGCCCTCATACGACGATCAGATCGAGATAGATTCCGGCGCTGCCAGCGAAATCTACGATTACTACCGTGGCTATGGCTTCAAGGGGACACAGTCGCCGCCCACGGCCGATTATCCGCTGGAAGGCCGAGCCTCTGAGACGTCGGAAGGCGATACCACGGCTTCCACGGAGGAGGAACAGGTTATTCCCCTCAAGGAAGAGCAACTGCATGTGGGCAAGCGTGAAGAAACCGCCGGCGTGCGTCTGCGCAAGGTGATCCGCACGGAGGTCGTGAGCAAGCCGGTGGAGATTGAACGCGAGGAACTGGTGGTGGAGCGTGCCGACGTTGATCGGGCGGCGGATCAACCAGTTGGTGAGGAAGAAGATGTCTTTATCCCCTTGCGCCGCGAGGAGGTGGTCGTGAGCAAGGACACCCGTGTTGGTGAAGAGGTGCGGGTTGGCAAGGAGAAGCACACGGAGCATCGTGACGTCCGTGAAGAGGTGAAGAAGGAGGATCTGGACATCGACAAGGACGACACCACCAAGCACTGATGCCGACGTTTTGATCGCGTGCGCCGGGAGAGCGGGCTTCCATCCAGGTGGGGCGCGCTCCTCCCTTCCGTGCTTGCGGTTTTCGGATTGATCGGCTTCGGCATGCAAACACGCCAAACCGATAAGTGGGCGGTCTTCCGACCTTCCGGTAACGGTTGCCATTCACGGATACACTCCCGCACGCTCTCCGTAAGTTACCAACCATGGCAATTACCCGCCTCGACGCACTCAATTAGATGGGTAAATCGGTATAATGCCGGGCACCTGATCCCCTGCGCGGCTAATTGATAAGGGTTGTGAACGCGAGATGAGCAAGACGGAACTGACTCCGGCCAGCAACTTCATTCGCAATATCATTGATGAAGACTTCAAGCGCGGCGTGAACGGTGGCAAGGTTGCCACACGTTTTCCGCCCGAACCCAATGGCTACCTGCATATTGGCCATGCCAAGTCGATCTGCCTGAATTTCGGCGTTGCCGGTGATTACCATGGCACCTGCAACCTGCGCTTCGACGACACCAATCCGGCCAGGGAAAGTGTCGAGTTCGTCGAGGCCATCAAGGAAGATGTGCGCTGGCTGGGCTTCGAGTGGGATAACCTCTACTACGCGTCCGACTACTTCGAGCAACTTTACCGCTACGCCGAGGACCTGATCCGCGCCGGCAAGGCCTATGTCTGTGATCTGAACCCCGAGGACATGCGCGAATACCGCGGCACCCTCACCGAAGCGGGCCGCAACAGTCCTTACCGCGACCGCTCGGTGGAAGAGAATCTGGATCTGTTCCGGCGCATGCGCGCGGGCGAGTTCGAGGATGGCGCACGGGTGTTGCGGGCCAGGATCGACATGGCTTCACCCAACATCAATCTGCGCGATCCCACGCTGTACCGCATCCGGCGCGGCTCGGTGCACCATCAGACCGGCGAGGCATGGCCGATCTACCCGATGTATGACTACACACATACCGTTTCGGATGCACTCGAAGGCATTACCCACTCCCTCTGCACCCTGGAGTTCGAGGACCATCGACCGCTGTACAACTGGTTTCTCGATAACCTCGATGTTCCGGCCAAACCGCGTCAGTACGAATTCGGCCGGCTGAACCTCGAGTACACCGTACTGAGCAAGCGCAAGTTGACCGAGCTGGTCAGCGAAGGCCATGTGCAGGGCTGGGACGACCCCCGCATGCCGACCATTGCCGGCATCCGCCGCCGCGGCTTTCCGCCACAGGCCCTGCGCGACTTCTGCGAACGTATCGGCATCACCAAATCCGACGGTCTGGTCGAGATGGCCATGCTTGAGAATTCGGTCCGTGAAAGCCTCGATGCCTCGGCGCCACGGGCAATGGCCGTGCTGAATCCGCTCAAGGTGGTGATTGAGAACTACCCGGCTGACCGGGACGAGGACATCACGGTAGCCAATCACCCGAAGGATGAATCCATGGGCACCCGCACGGTGCCGTTTAGCCGGGAGATCTACATCGACCAGGACGACTTCATGGAAGTGGCGCCGAACAAGAAGTACAAGCGGCTGACACTGCATGGCGAGGTGCGGCTGCGCAACGCTTACGTTATCCGCTGCGATGAGGCAATAAAGGACGCCGAGGGCCGTATCGTCGAGCTGCGTTGCAGCCATGACCCTGAAACACTGGGTGCAAATCCGGAAGGGCGCAAGATCAAGGGGGTGATCCACTGGGTATCCGCAACGCGTGGCGTGCCGGCCGAGATCCGGCTCTACGACCGCCTGTTCTCCTCACCCAACCCCGGCGCCGGCAAGGACGCGGACTGGAAGAAGGATTTGAACCCGGCGTCGCTCGTGACCGTCCAGGGCGTGGTTGAACCCTCGCTCGCGCAGGCCGGCCCGGGCACGCGGCTGCAGTTCGAGCGGGAGGGTTATTTCTGCGTGGATGGCAGGGACAGCGAATCCGGCAGCCTGGTTTTCAACCGCACCATCACGCTCCGCGACACCTGGGAGAAAATCGCCGCCAAGGCGTGACCAGTGCAGGCCCGGCCTGTCGCGTCGGCGCCGCGGTACGTTAGTCCTCGCGTAGCATGCTGAATGCTTTCAGTCAGTTGCCGATCATACGCCAGTTGGAGTCCGCAACCGCATAGTCGATGCCGGGGCCGCGGATTGGGTGGGCGAATCAGCGCTCAACTAACGAACGATTGCGAGGCCGATCCTTACCTGAGTGCCGCTGTGTTGATCATAGGTGAGCAGGGTTTCGCCATAGCCGTGAAACAGCTGAACATAAAAGAAGCCCCCGGTTCTGGCGAAAATGGGCTTGCGCAGTGGATAGGAAATATCCAGTTGCACGCTGCGTTTGCGGCCAGCGCCTTGGCGCAGTAGCGCGGAGGCAACCCAACTGGCTTCGTTGCCGTAACGCGCATACAAGGCGACGTGTCCATGGAAATCGTCGATGTCCCGGTTGTTGCCGGACTTGGCGATAGTGAAGCGGAATCTAGGTGCTATGAGCAGTTGCTGTTCGCCATGGTGAAACAGCCATCCCGGATGAAAGAACGCGCTATCCACGCTGCGCGACGTGACGCCTTCCTTGCCATTGGATTCGTGCTCGTAGCCTATGCGCAGGAAATCCGGCGTTGTCCCGTCGTTATCGCCAATGGACTGCCAGTAAAAACTCGGGCGGTGGCTTGAGTCGGTGAACGGGGCGGAGTCGCCGAGGAGGTCCCATAGCAGTGTCTGGGTGTATCCAAAGTGCATGCGCTCCAGCCACGGCCAGTTCTGAACCAGGCTGCTGTCCTTATCGAATATCCGGTACTGGAAGCTGTACTGCAGGCGCGCCGCGTTGTCGAGGTTACCGCCGACGACGAAATAGATCGGCTCATTCGCGGCCAGAGCGAATCCCTCGTCAAGGTCGTTGATGCTCGGCTTCGGCAGCCGGAAGGGCTCGTCCAGCGCAGTTGCGTCGCGGGTGGACGATGGCGTTGCCGAATCATCCGATGATGCGCACACGGGGAACACGGGCAGCGACCACAACACAGCGATGATCACAGCTCGGGACGTCCGTGTGGCGATGCGGATCAAGGCGGCCGTAATAGTGGACTCCACGTCGGGTTGATGTCTCGGGACCAGCGTGCCCCGATACCGGCACGGTTCTGTATGTGCCGGTGAACCGAGGTATCGGCCGGCCAAACCTGATGAATCTTCACCAGCGCCCGGTGTTATTCGTTCAGTCCCCTGCATCTGCGGGTAGTGGGGCCGGTTGTTCGGAGAGTTTACGCTTGCCGAACAGGCGCTGCACCACGACGAAGAACAGGGGGATGAAGAAAATGCCGAGCAGTGTGCCGACAATCATGCCGCCGAGCACACCGGTGCCGATCGCGCGCTGTGCGCCGGACCCGGCGCCGGTGGCAAATGCCAGCGGCGTAACGCCGAGGCCGAAAGCCAGGGACGTCATCAGGATCGGCCGCAGGCGATCACGTACTGCCTGCATGGTTGCCTGGGTGAGTTCCATGCCGCTTTCCAGGTATTGTTTGGCGAACTCCACGATCAGGATGGCATTCTTGCTGGTCAGGCCGACCGTTGTCAGCATCGCTACCTGAAAGTAGATGTCGCGTTCCAGGCCGCGGAACGTATTGGCCATAACCGCGCCGAGGATGCCCAAAGGCGCAATCAGCAACACCGCCGTCGGAACGGTCCAGCTCTCGTAGAGCGCGGCAAGGCACAGAAACACGATCAGCAGCGACAATGTATAAAGCAGCGGTGTTTGCGCGCCAGCCTGACGTTCCTGGTATGACACGCCGGTCCACTCGATGCCGATGCCGTCCGGCAAGTCGGCGACCAGCCGCTCGACTTCCGTCATGGCATCACCTGAACTGACCCCCGGCGTACCTTCACCATTGATCTGCATCGCCGGCACGCCATTGTAGCGCTCAAGCCGTGGCGAGCCGTAATCCCAGCTGGAGCCGGCGAACGCCGAAAACGGTACCATCTCGCCCTGGTTATTGCGCACCGACCAGTGGTTGAAATCTTCGGGCACCATGCGGAATGGTGCATCGGCTTGCATGTAAACGCGCTTGATACGGCCGCGATCGATGAAGTCGTCGATGTAGCGGCCGCCCCAGGCCGTGCCCAGCGTCGCGTTGATTTCGGCAATCGACAGGCCAAGTGCGCTGGCCCTGGCGGTATCGACCTCAAGACGGAACTGCGGCGCATCCTCGAGGCCATTGGGGCGCACGTTGGTCAGTAACGGGCTTTCCGTCGCCGCGCCCAGGAACTGGTCACGCGCGGCAGTCAAGGCATTGTGGCCCAGACCCGCATTGTCCTTGAGGTAGAACACGAAGCCGGCGGAGGTGCCGAGTTCGGGCAGCGCGGGGGGAGAAAATGCGTATGCGATGGCGTCCTTGATCTGACTCAGCGCGCCCATGCCGCGGCCGGCAACCGCGTCCGCATGGAGGTCGGCCGACCCGCGCTCGTCCCAGTGTTTGAGCTTGACGAATGCCAGCCCGTTGTTCTGGCCACGGCCGCTGTAACTGAAGCCCTGCACACTGAACACGGACTCGACGGCATCCTTCTCGCCATCCAGAAAGTGATCTTCAAGCTTCATGATGGACTCCATGGTGCGCTCCTGGGTCGCACCCACCGGCGCCTGCACCATGGAGAGCAATACACCCTGGTCCTCCTGCGGCAGGAAGGAGCTGGGCATGCGCAGGAACAGCACGCCCATCACCACCACCAGGGCGGCGAAGATCGCCATGAAGCGACCGGCGCGCCGGAGAATGCCGCGCACGCCGCCCTGGTATTTGCGGGCGCTGCGATCGAAGTTGCGGTTGAACCAGCCGAAGAAGCCTTTCTGTCCGTGGATCTCGCCCTTCTTCAACGGCTTCAGCATGGTTGCGCATAACGCCGGCGTCAGCACGATGGCAACCAGAACCGACAACGCCATCGCGGAGACGATTGTCGCCGAGAACTGCCGATAGATGATGCCGGTGGAACCGCCCATGAACGCCATCGGCACGAACACCGCCGACAGCACCAGGCCGATGCCGACCAGCGCGCCGGTGATCTGGCCCATCGACTTGCGCGTCGCTTCCCGCGGCGAAAGACCTTCCTCGGTCATCACGCGTTCGACGTTTTCAACAACGACGATGGCATCGTCGACCAGCAGGCCGATTGCCAGCACCATGGCAAACATGGTCAGCATATTGATGGAGAAACCGAGCGCCGCAAGCACGCCGAAGGTGCCCAGCAACACCACCGGCACCGCGATCGTGGGGATCAAGGTGGCGCGGAGATTCTGCAGGAACAGGAACATCACCAGGAATACCAGCACGATGGCTTCGAGCAGGGTTTTCACCACGCCCTCGATAGAGATTTTTATGAACGGCGTGGTGTCGAACGGCACGACGTATTTGAGGCCAGCCGGAAAGAAAGGCTCCAGTTCAGCCAGCGTCGCTTTAACGCCTTCGGCGGTGTCCAGCGCATTGGCTCCGGCCGCCATGGAAATGGCGATGCCACTGGCTGGTTGGCGGTTGTATCGGGTGATGAATTCGTAGTTCTCCGCGCCTATCTCCACGCGCGCGATGTCGCCGAGTTTGAGCGCCGAACCGTCCGCGTTGGCGCGCACCGTAATATCGCGGAACTGTTCGGCGGTCTGCAGGCGGCCCTGCGAGGTAATTGTGGCGTTGAGTTGCTGGCCGACGATTGCCGGCGCGCCGCCCAGGCTGCCGATGGCAATCTGCTGGTTCTGCGACTGCACTGCCGTGATCACGTCGGCGGGCGTCAGCCGGTAGGTCTCAAGCTTGTTCGGATTCAGCCAGATGCGCATCGCGTACTTGGCGCCGAATACCTGCACATTGCCGACGCCGGGAACGCGGCTGATCGGATCGGCCAGATTGGCGGCGACATAATCGGAAATGTCGTCCTTGGCCATGCTGCCGTCTTCGGATACGAATCCGGCCACCATCAGAAAGCCGGTACGGGCCTTGCTGACGTTGACACCCTGGCGTTGTACTTCCTGCGGCAGCAGCGGCATGGCCAGCTGCAGCTTATTCTGCACCTGCACCTGGGCGATATCGGGGTCGGTGCCGTTGTCGAATGTCAGCGTTACGATACCCCGGCCGCTGGATTCGCTTGTCGAGGACATGTAGAGGAGCCCATCCAGGCCCTTCATGTTCTGTTCGATGATCTGTGTCACCGAGTCCTCGATCACCTGGGCCGACGCGCCGGGATAGGTTGCATCGATGGTGACGCTCGGCGGCGCAATGGTGGGATAGCGTTCCACCGCCAGCTGGGTGATCGCGAGTCCGCCGGCCAGCATGATGATGATCGCGATGACCCAGGCAAATATCGGGCGATCAATAAAGAAACGTGCCATGTCGGTCTTTCCTTGCAGTCGGTTCGAATCTGCCTGGCGGTAAAGCGTTCAGGGAGCGCGGGATCAAGCGTATCCGGCTAGTCTCTTACTGCTCGGCCAGGGTGTCGTCAGGTGTTTCTGAACCCGTCTCTGCTTCAGTGGCTTCAACGGTGGCGCCGGGGCGAATCTTCTGCAGACCTTCGATAATCACCTGGTCGCCAACCGCCAGCCCGCTCTCGACCAGCCACTTGTCGCCGATCGTGCGGCTGACCTCGACCGCGCGTTGTTCGGCGGTGCTGTCCGGGCCGACCACCATGGCGGTGGTATTGCCCTTGGGGTCGCGCGCAATGCCCTGCTGCGGCACCAGTAATGCTTCCTCGCGCTCACCGCTGCCGACCAGCGCGCGCACGTACATGCCCGGCAGCAGAATCTGGTCCGGGTTAGGCACGACGACACGCAGGCCCATGCTGCCGGTTGACGGATCAACCGTTATGTCCGCGAACGTCAATTTGCCGTCATGACCGTAGCGGCTGCCGTCTTCCAGCAGAATCGTTACCGGTACATCGTCAAGAGCCGTCAGGGTGCCGCCGGCAAGCTGCTTGCGCAGCCTGAGCAGTTCGCTGGCGGATTGCGTCAGGTCGACATAGATAGGATCCAGCTGCAACACCGTGGTCAATGGCGCGCTCTGATTGGCCGTCACCAGCGCGCCCTGGGTAACCGACGATTTGCCGATGCGGCCGCTGATGGGGGAGGTGATGCGCGCATAGTCGAGCGTGACACTGCTGCGCTCGAGTGCGGCACGGGCAACGCCGACGTCGGCCTCAGCCTGCCGCAAGGCCGCGTTGGCGTTATCGTTTTCCTGTCTGCTGACGTCGCCGGTCCTGACCAGTTCCGCGAAGCGCTCGGCGGTCAGCCGCGCCGATTCCAGCGTGGCTTGTGCGCGCGCCAGCGACGCCTTGGCGCTATTGTGCTCGGCGCGGTAAGCGGCATCATCGAGCTGGTACAGCGCCTGACCGCTGTCGACCAGACTGCCTTCCGTGAACAGCCTGTTTTCGATAATGCCGTTGACCTGCGGGCGAACTTCCGCGACCAGAAAGGGGTTGGTCCGTCCGGGCAAGTCGCGGGTCAGAATGAGAGATTCGGCCTTCAGCGTTACCGTGGTTACCGCTTGCGCGGCCGGAGGCTGTGGCGGTGACTGGGACTGGGATTCCCCCCCGCAGGCGGCAAGTAGCGCGGCTGCCAGCAGGACGCCGCCGCCCTTGAGAATGTTCTTTTTGCTCACAATGAAGACCTCATTGAATGACGCGCCGCCCAAGCGGCTTCCCCTGCCAGTCAAGGAGGAGGGCCATCGCGTCATCGCAGGAGCGGCAAGATGAGAAGGCGGCCAACATTGTAGATACATTCACGCATGAATATCAATTATTTGTTCATGCGTGAACATGAGCTAACATGGCGCTCGACTCCGGGCCTTGTTGCAAGGCAATGCGGCAGGTGGATAACGATCGGCGCGACAGTGCGCTGGAGGCGATGCGATATGGCAAGGCGCAGGAAGGAAGAGGCGCAGGAAACGCGGGAGCGTATCCTGGATGCCGCGATCGCCGTATTTCATGAAAGCGGTGTCGCGCGGCCGTCCCTGACGGAAGTCGCCGAGCTGGCCGGGGTGACGCGTGGTGCCGTTTATGGCCATTTCAGGAACAAGGCGGACCTGTTCACGGCGCTCGCCGACCGTGTTCGGCTGCCTGCGGAAATGTTCAGCGAAACCGATGTCGGGGAATGCCGGCGCGATCCGCTCGGCGAGCTTCGGGCGCGTTGGGTCTATCTGTTTCGCGAAGTAACGCGCAACCCACAGTGGCGGCAGATTCTGCAGATCATATTCCACCGCTGCGAACGCATGACCGAAAGCGTTGAGATCCGCGATCGGCTGTTGCAAGGCCACGCCGAGGGCGGCGAACGTATCGCGCGTTTGCTGCGGCAGGCAGTTGCCGCCGGCGACTTGCCAGCGGATCTGGATGTCGACGCGGCCAAGCCGTTACTCTACGGCTCGCTCGTCGGGGTGCTGGAAAACTGGCTGTTGCGGCCCGATGCCTATGATTTCGCGGCCGCTGGCGAACGCTACGTGGATTCGCTGTTCGATGTGTTGCGGCATTCTCCGGCGCTGCGCCGTCGACCGGCCGTCGGGGCTGCTGGCGGCTAAGGGTATCGGTTCAATCGTGAATTACGGTACCAGGCCTTGGGTTTTTGTCGCGCCGGGAGCCGGCGTGCATTTGCCGGCGGCGTTTCCGATGATCCCCGCAAGTTTCCGAATGCCGGGTCCGGCCGCGTCCGGATCGGCATGAACAAGATACAGGGTCCCCCAGCGTTCCGCGCCCTGAACCAGGGGCAGCGGCTTGAGTTCGCCGGATTCGAGTTCTTCGCGAATGTTTTGTTCAGCAAACCAGGCAAAGCCCAGGCCCATGCAGGCGGCACGAATCGACGTCGCCTTGTTGCTGACTGTCCAGCGCTGTTCGGCGACATCCCATGCCGCTGACTGCGTGCGGCGGCTGCCGCTGTCACGCACGATCAGGTGGCGGTGTTCGCGTAGATCGTCCAGGGTCAGGTTTCGCCCAACGCGATGCAGCGGATGCGATGGCGCGGCAACGGCGACAAAACGCACGTGCATCAGCAGATCGCCGACAAAGCCTGAAGGCACGCCGGAACACACGGCGAGATCTACACGCCGTTCCTGCAGTAGTTCCTCGGTGCCACCGAGCACGGACTCGTAAAGCTCTATGCGGGTTTCCGGGTGCTCAAGGGCGAATGTTTCCAGGCACCGCAGCAGCAGCCACGATGGAAACAGGATCTCAACCGCCAGGCTCAATTGGGGTTCCCAGCCGGCGGCGAGGCCGGAGGCAGTCTGCTCAACACGCTGTGCTTCGTGAAGCAACGCCCGGCCGCGGCGGTAGAGAACGCGGCCGGCAGGAGTCAGGACCGCTCGGCGCCCCTCCATGCTGAAGATCGGCACGCCGAGTTGATCTTCAATCTTGCGAATCGCGTAGCTGACCGTGGATTGTGATTTGTGTATCAGCGTGGCGGCCTGTGCGTAGCCTTCGGCCTCGACGACTGCCACCAGCGCACGCCAATGCTCCAGTGATATCTTTGGTCCGGACATTGATCGACTTTTTAGATGGAATGAGCCTGTATTTTGCGCTTTTTTATCAGCCAATCCAATCGTTAAATGGGGCATGGCCAATCCACAGGAGAGCCCCGATGACCACGATACTGCAGATCAACAACAGTCTTTTCGGAGATGAAGGCAAGTCTTCAAGTCTTGCCGACGCATTTGTCGCGGAGTGGAGCAGACGGCAGCCGGATGCGCGGGTCATTCGGCGCGATCTGGCGGCGGACCCGGTGCCGCATCTGACACACGACCGCTTCAGCGCAGCGATAACGGCCCCGGACGAACGGACACCGGCGCAGGCGGATGAGGCGGTGATCGCCGACGCGCTCGTCGATGAACTGCTGGCCGCGGACGTGCTGGTGATCGGTGTACCGATCTACAACTTCAATATTCCGTCCACACTGAAGGCCTGGTTCGATCATGTGGCACGGGCGGGGACCACGTTCCGTTACACCGAGAACGGGCCGGAAGGGCTGCTGCGGAGCCGGAAGGCGTATGTTTTTGCCACCAGCGGTGGACGCTACGCGGGCACGGAGGCCGATTTTCAGACGCCTTATATCCGGCATTTTCTGGGCTTTCTCGGCATCGACGATGTGGTCTTCACCTATGCCGAAGGTCTGGCCATGGGCGATGATACCAGCCGTGAGGCGCTCAACGCAGCGGGCCGGAGGATCATGAAGCTGGCGGCATGACCGGAAGCGGGCGACTCACCGCCTCGGGTCCGTCAGTCACGATGTAGATGTAGGGCGGAAAAGCGCAGCGCCTTCCGCCGTATGACAAGGTTTGTTCATGCTGTCCGCCCGCCGGCGCCTTCTCCGATGTCTTCATGCGGTGGAAGGCGCTGCGCTTTTCCACCCTACGCAGATGTGCCAGTCCGAGATTCCCGGGCCGGTCGGCTTCGATGTCAGGCGGACAGGCGGCGCCACAGTGTTTCCAGTGGCCCGGCACTTTTGAAGCGGCGCCAGGTCAGGGAAAAGGCGATCTGTGCGGTCCACACCGCAGCGACCACGCCCAGCAGCTCGAGGTAGCCAAGCTGGAGAAACAGGCCGAGGCCGAACCCATAAAAAATTGTCGTGCATATGATCGTCTGAGCGATGTAGTTGGTCATCGCCAGCCTGCCAACCGCCTCCAGTGCGCGGCTCGCCCGCTGCAGCGCGGCCTGTCTGACCAGAATGATCACCACCGATACCCACGCCAGTGCGATGGCGACACTGCCCCAGTGATTGGGTATACGCCCGAGAAACATGGAATAACGGAAATCCCAGTCCATGGCTTCATTGAACCAGATTCCGCCCAATACAAGAGGAACACCGACTGCGAGGCCGGCCACGGTAACCCGGTAGTACTGCCGCAGTGACCATTGCCCCGCCAGGAAGCCGGTTTTCAGCAACGCCATGCCCAGGAACATCATGCCCAGCATGCGCCAGATTCTGTCCGATGCCAGCATCCAGAGCTGCGCCCCAAGGGCATGCACGGCACGGTCCCAGGCGGTCGTCAGCCAGTTGAACGTCAGGCCGGTGACCTCTTCGGCGACCACACCCCTGCTCGGCTCCCAGTGCCGGGTGATTAGCTGCTGGAGCGTACTTTCAGGGACGACGAAGACCAGTGCCGCAGTGAGCAGCAGCCAGAGCAGCATTGCCATGGTCAGCAGGAAGATGCCTGTCATTGCCAGCCGAACCGGTTCCTGGTCACGAAAACGTACCGCCACCAGACCGCAGATGGCGTAGGCCGCAAGGATGTCCCCCGGCCACAGCAACAAGCCATGCACCAGGCCGAATACCAGCAGCCATGCCATGCGCTTTCTGAAGCGCTGCTCGAAGACGTCGGCCGCATCGCGGGAGTGCTTTGCCATCAGCACAATGCCGGCACCAAACAGCAGCGTGAGCATGGAGATGAACTTCTCGTCCGCCACCACGTGGCTGAAAACCCACACCGCCCAGTCCAGCAGTGCCGGGTCCCCGAGCGCCTTGGGGTTCATGTACTCGCTGGATAACCGCCCGAACGACTGGATGTTCATGAGCAGGATGCCGAGGATCGCCACCCCGCGCAGCACATCGAGGACGGGTACCCGGGAATTTGTGCGCCCGGTTGACTGTCCAGGGCTCTGTGTGTTCGAACTGGTCATTGGAGCTATCTGATTCGCCGCGTTCCGCCCCGTAACCGGGGGGGTGATCAGGCGCCTTGCCGGAGTATCAATGCACTATGCGACACAAGGCCATTTGGGTCATTTTTTTCCTGGCCATCTTAATCATTGGCAGCTATATCGCCTACTCGCAGTACGCTGCCGGTCTCTATTATCTGGCCGGGAAGTACGACCGGATGATGAACCCCTATGGCGTTGATCCGGATGCGCCGGAGCCCGATGAGGACGATCGGGCACTGCACCAATCCCTGTTCATCGCCGATCTGCACATCGATACGCTGAAATGGGAGCGTGACCTGCTGGCGCGCTCTCTATTCGGGCACGCTGACGTACCGCGCCTGGCGGAGGGCAACGTCGGTCTGCAGGTGTTCACCATTGTGACCAAGAGCCCGCTGCGCATGCCCGCGCCGTGGAGCAGTTGTGTCAGTGGTGGAATGCCCGACACCAATACCGTGCTTGCCTTCCTGCAGGGGCGGCCGATGTTCAACCTGCGTGACCGCGCCTTTTACCAGATTGCACGGTTCAAGGAGGCGGTCGCCCGCTCGAAGGAAAGCGCCGGGCCGGAATTGCGTCTGATTGAAACCGCCGATGACCTGTCGCGGCTGGTCGCCGACCGCCTCGCCGGCGAGGACGTGATAGGCGGCGTGCTCGGCATCGAAGGTGGTCACTGGATCGGCGGGCCGGATGTGCGTGACGAGGACGTACGTGCCGCTATGCGCGAACTCCATGTCGCCGGCGTACGCCTGTTCGCACCAACCCACCGTTTCGACAACAGTCTATCCGGATCGAGCGAAGGGTGTGAAGGATACGGCCTTACCGCCCATGGGCGTGCCGCACTGGGCGAGGCGGAAGCGCTGGGTATGGTCGTCGACCTTGCACATATCTCAAGTGCCGGACTGCGGGATGCGGCCGACCTGCTGGAGAGCCCGTTCACGGTTTCCCATACCGGTATCCGCGCGGAGTGTGAAGCGCCGTGCCAGCCGGACCGAAACCTGAGCGACGACGACATCAAACGGGTCATTGCCGGCGGCGGCGTGATCGGTGTCGGCTTCTGGCCACAGGCCATCGGTCCAAGCGTCTGGCGCATTGCCGAGGTCATGGCGCACATCAAAGACCTTGCCCGGGAGCTGGGGGTTGAGGATCCGAGTCATCATGTTGCACTCGGCTCGGACTACGACGGTTCGGTCACGCCGCTGATTGAAGTCGGTCATCTGAACGTCATCACGGCGATCATGCGACAACGATCGCAGCCCTTTGGGCCGACGGATATCCGCAACATCATGGGGGCTAATGTATGCC
Organism: Aquisalimonadaceae bacterium; assembly: GCA_040877625.1. Classification (GTDB taxonomy): domain Bacteria; phylum Pseudomonadota; class Gammaproteobacteria; order Nitrococcales; family Aquisalimonadaceae; genus Methylonatrum. Next base: position 154,181 of record JBBDNK010000033.1, on the reverse strand, counting down.
GCCTGTTTGCGACCGTGCTGCCGGGCGGCAGCGCGGAAACGGCACCGGCCATCTGCGCCGGTGCGGCCGCCGCCAATGGCGGGTGAAGGGATCGTTGACAGACGCACGGGAGTCTCTTAGGGTTGGTACTACCAAAGTGGTTACACCAATATAAGAATTCAACAAGCCCGCTAATGCCAACAGGGGCAACCGGAGGAGAAAGCCACAATGTTCCGACTGACGAAATACCTTATCCCTCAGCTGTGCACGGGCCTGTGCGTGCTGGTCCTGGCACTGCCGCTCAGTGCCGCCGATTCCTTTCCCAACAAGCCGATCCGGCTCATTGTTCCCTATCCTGCCGGCGGGGCGACTGATCAGATTGCGCGCAGCATGCAACAGCCCATGAGTGAGTTCCTCGGCCAACCGATTGTGATTGAAAATCAATCCGGTGCCGGCGGTACGATAGGAACGAACGCGGTGGTGCAGTCGGACCCGGATGGCTATACGCTTGCGTTCGGCAATACCGGACCGAATGCGGTTGTCTCGCTGTTGCGCGATATTCCCTATGACGTGGTGGAAGATCTGCAGCCGATCTCCACGGCGGTCATTTTGCCGATGATTCTGGCCGTGCCGGCGGATAGCCCGGCGACTGATCTGAAATCATTCATGGAGTTCGCCAGGAATGAGACGCGCGGGCTGAATTACTCGTCGGTCGGCAACGGTTCGCTGTCGCATCTCACCGGTGAGTACTTCAAGAACCGCACCGGATTCAACATGACCCATATTGCCTATCGTGGCGGCGCGCCGAGCATGACGGCGCTTGCCGGCGGTGAAGTCGACTTCGCGTTCATCACCGGCCTGGACGGGTTTGCAATGCGTGAAGCGGGGCGGCTGCGCTATCTCGCCGTCGCCGCACCGAGCGCGGTCGAAAGTCTGCCGGATCTGCCGCTGGTGAGCGACGAGGTGCCGGACTTCGCCAGTTCGGTCTGGTTCGGCATTCTCGCGCCCAGCGGCGTTCCGCATGCGGTCGTTGAAAAGCTCAACGCCGCGGTTGCGCATGCCGCGAAGAGCCCTGAAGTGCGCAAGCTCGAAGAGCGCAATGTCGAGGTGCGCGCGGACGGTCCCGAAGCGATGGGGCAGATCATCGCCGACGAGCGCAAGCTGTGGAGCGAGGTTATCAGGGAAGGTGACATCCGGATGTAAGTGATCACGGTGGTCGGCCACTGATCGGGCGGCGGTTCTGATGCGTGATACCGCATGGGCCGTCGCCCACGGCTGCCACCGCGGGGCCGCGCTCCTGCCTTGTGTGTTTGAGCCGTTGACGGGTTTGCGTTGTTACTTCCACGCCTGCAAGGCCGGGTGAACATCATTCCATGACCGTTGATAGCAGCCATTCGAAACATCAGCGTCGTCGCAGTGCCATCGTTACCGGCGTCGGTATGGGTATTGGCGGGCTTGGGCGTGCCATTGCAGCGCGACTGGCCGCGGATGGCCTGACAGTGATGATGGCCGATGTCGATCCCAGGGTGGAAGACGTTTGTCGCGAACTCGCGGCGGCACATGGTGGTGATGACAGCGGTTTCGACTACTGCGTCGGTGACCTTTCGGTGGAAGCTGACGTCCAGGCTCTGGTGGATCGAACGGTAGCCCGCTTCGGTGCCGTCGATGTACTCGTCAATAACGCCGGCAGCGGCGTGATCAGGCCCTTCCTGGAGCATGATGCGGAGTCGCTCACCGCGACCTTGCAACGCAATCTGTGGACCACTCTGTGGTGCTGCCACAAGGTATTGCCGGAAATGGTTGCCCGCAATCATGGGCGTATCGTCAATATCGGTGCGGATTCGCTGCGCACCGGTCTGCCCCGGCACGCCGGCTATAACGCCGCCAAGGGCGGTGTGCTTGGCCTGATGGTGGGCCTGGCAACGGAATTCGCGGCTTACGATATCACCATCAATACCGTATCACCGTGTGTCATCAATACCGCGCGACACCGTGCCCGCCTGCGGGAAGACCCCGGGCTTGCCGCTCAGTTCGAGCAGGTGGTGCCCAAGGGGCGTGGTGTCGAGATTGATGAAATCTGTGATCTCGTCAGTTTTCTGGCGCGTCCGGAATCTGCCTTCATGACCGGTCAGGACCTCAGCCTGAACGGCGGCAGCGCCATGCCGTGAGTGCGGTGCACCGCGGCACTCTCTTGGATCCGAGCAGGAAGCAGTCCGATGATTCGTTACAAGCGCCTGGGCTATCTGGCTCTCAACGTCACCGATCCTGACCGATCAGCCGCTTTTTATCGCGACACGGTCGGTTTGCAGCATGTCAGCGGCAGCGACGGAGATGTTCGCTATCTGCGTTGCAGCGACAAACATCACGATATTGCGCTGTATCAGGGCAAGCCGGGCCTGAAACGGGTCGGTTTCGAGCTGGAGTCGGAGCAGGTAATCGAGCCGTTGCGGCGGGCGTTGCGCGATGCCGGTCTGGACGCAGTGGAGATCCCGGCCGCCGACCAGACAGCGATGCACACCGGGCCGGGCATCCGCACATGGGAGCCGGTGACCGGTTGTATGCTTGATTTCTATGTCACCATGCAGCCCTCCGATGCGCCGCCGTTTACGCCGAGCGTTGTGAAGATCCAGCGCCTTGGGCATCTGGTGTTGCGCTCAGCCGATGCCGAGGCCACGGTACGGTTCTTTACCGACGTGCTGAATTTCAGAATTTCCGACGCCATCGACGGCGCGGTGACCTTCACGCGCTGTTTCCCGAACCCGTTCCACCACTCGCTGGGCATCGGCAACGGCAAGGGCAGCAATGGTCTGCATCACGTTAATTTCATGGTCTCCGATGTCGACGACATCGGCAAATCCCTGTGGCGGCTGAAGAACATCGACGTGCCAATCGTCAACGGCCCGGGCCGTCATCTGCCCTCGGGGAGCCTGTTTCTGTACTACCTGGATCCCGACGGCCTGACCCTGGAGTACAGCTACGGCATGGAGGAGTTTCCCGAAGTCGGCGCGCGCGCGCCGCGCATGCTGCCGCCGGAGAAACCGTCGTTCGACGTCTGGGAAGGCCCCGTGGACCCGCGCAAGTCGGCGGTCGGGGAAATCGAGCAGTCGCGGCCGCCGGCGGTAGAACACGTATGAGCTTGCACACCGGGTGTGACGCCATCGACGTGCATACGCATGTCGTTCCGGAGCACTTCCCGCCGTACGCGAAGAAGGCCGCCGAGGTCGCCTGGCCGTCGATGGTGCCGGCCCATGATTGTCACCGACACGTCATGCTGTCGGGCAAAATCTACCGTACCGTCTCCGACCGCTGCTGGGACGTGCAGGCGCGCATCGCCGACATGACCCCGCTCGGTATTTCCAGCCAGGTGCTGTCGCCGATGCCCGAGCTGTTGTCCTATTGGCTGGACGCCGAGGACGGCGCGGCCTTGTCTCGCTATATCAATGAGCAGATCGCGGAGATGGTGGGCCGCGAACCAGGGCGTTTCCACGGCCTCGGTGCGGTGCCCTTGCAGGACGTCGATCGCGCCGTGGCCGAACTCGTATTTCTCACCGACGAACTGGGCCTGTCGGGGGTGGAGATCGGTACCAACATCAACGGCATCGTTCTCGGTGACGCGCGCCTGGAACCGTTCTTTGCCGCTGCCGAGGAGCTGGGTGCCGCCATTTTCGTGCACCCGCTCAGGCCGGTTGGCAAGGAGCGGCTGATCGGCCCCAAGGCACTGGAACAGGTGCTTGCCTTCCCGGGTGAGACGGCGCTGGCGGCGGCTTCGCTGCTGACCGCGGGAACGCTCGCGCGCCATCCCAATCTGCGCATTGCCTTCAGCCATGGCGGCGGCTCGCTGGCCATGCTGTTGCCGCGCCTGCAGCATGGCTGGGAGACCTTCGATGAATTGCGCAAGGTCATGCCGGTATCGCCCAACACGGCGGCGCGCAGGATGTACTACGACAGCCTTGTTTACGATACCGCGACACTGATGCAGCTGATCGGCCGTTTTGGGCAGACGCAGATCCTGGTTGGATCGGATTTCCCGTTCCGCATTCGCGAGCGTGATCCGGTCGGTCGCATCAATGCCTTGCCCGTCGAAGCCGGGCTGAAAGCGCAGCTATTGCGGCACAATGCCATGCGCTGGCTGGGCATCGCTCAATGACCACCTGAAGAGAGAACCCCCATGACCACCAACCATCGCAGTATCTGGAACGATCTCCAGGGCGTTGCCTTCGAGCAGGCCTATGTCGATGCCGACGGCGTGCGCACGCGCTATCTGCGTGCCGGCCGCAAGGGCAACCCGGCACTGATTTTCATTCACGGTACCGGCGGTCATGCCGAGGCCTATGTGCGTAATCTCGGTGCGCATGCCGAGCACTTTGACGTTTATGCCATCGACATGCTTGGCCACGGCTATACCGGCAAGCCCGATCACGACTACACGATTCCGCGCTATGTGTCGCACCTGCTCGGCTTCATGGACGCGCTGGGCCTGGAACGCGCATCATTGTCCGGCGAGTCGCTTGGCGGTTGGGTGGCGTCGCATTTCGCGGTCGCCCACCCGCAGCGCGTCGACAAACTGGTGCTTAATACCGCCAGTGGTGACAAGGTCAATCCCGAGGCCCTGGCCCGATTGCGGGAAATGTCAGTGGCCGTTGTCGAAGACCCCTCGTGGGAGCGGCTGAAGGCCAGGCTGGAATGGCTGATGTACGACAAATCGCTGGTTCACGACGATCTGGTGCGCAGCCGTCAGGCCATCTACGAGCAGCCGGAGATGACGCAGGCGATTCATCATGTGCTGGCCATGCATACGCCCGAGACGCGTGCGCACTACGCGATTACCGCGGAACAATGGCGGGCGATCAAGGCGCCGACGCTGGTGTTGTGGACGGATCACGACCCCACCGCCACGGTCGAGGTCGGGCAGCAGCTCGCCGATGCGATTCCGGGCTCGAAGTTTGTAGTCATGGAAGGCTGCGGGCACTGGCCGCAGTTCGAGGACGCGGCGACGTTCAACCGCATACATATCGATTTTCTACGCAACGGTTGAGCCCGGCGTGCAAGCTGGCGAAACGGAATGCGGGACCTGACCCGTCCACGCGTCCACTCCCCATCCACCCCGACGTCCTGAAGCCATGAACAAGAATCTCTACAAGCAGTTTGAAGCGCGCTTTCCATCGGATGGCTCGGCACCCTGCATGCGATTGCCCGATGGGCGCGTCATTACGTACGGTGAGTTGCGGGCGCAAAGCGCACGCTATGCCAATCTGCTGGTGTCCCTCGGCGCCCGGCCGGGAGACCGCGTCGCCGCCCAGGTCGGCAAGTCTCCCGAGGCGGTGTTGCTCTATCTTGGCTGCCTGCGCGCAGGCTGTGTCTTCCTGCCCATGAACCCGGGCTACCAGCGCAGCGAGATAGTCCACCTGCTGACCGATGCGCAGCCTGCCGTTTTCGTGTGTCGGCCGCAGATTGCCGGCCTGGCGCGGGAGCTGGCGACCTCGGCGGGCGTGGCGCATGTACTAACGATGGCGGATGATGGCAGCGGCGAATTGCCGGACCGGGCGGCGACGGAAGCGCCGCACTTCGAGACCGTGCTCCGGGATGACAATGACCTGGCGGCCATCCTCTATACCTCGGGGACCACCGGCCGTGCCAAGGGTGCAATGCTGACGCATCGCAACCTGACCGTGGGCGTCACCGTGCTGCACGGTCACTGGGGGTTCCGCCCGGACGATGTCTTGCTGCACATCCTGCCGATCTTCCATCTGCATGGACTGTTCGTGGCGTTGCACTGCGCGTTGTGGAACGGCAGCCCGATCTGGTTCGAGCCCAGGTTCGATCCCGCCCGTGTGCTGCAGCTGCTGCCTCGCAGCACGGTCTGCATGGGTGTACCGACAAACTACACGCGGCTGCTCGCCGAGCCGGGGCTGGACGCTCAGGTCTGCAGCGCGATGCGCTTGTTCATCTCGGGGTCCGCGCCGCTGCTGTCGGAAACCTTCACCAGCTTCCGGGAACGCACCGGCCACACCATCCTGGAGCGTTACGGGATGACCGAGGGCGGCATGTTCACGTCCAACCCCTATGAGGGCGAACGGCGTTGCGGCACGGTGGGTCCGGCGTTGCCGGGCGTCTCCCTGCGCGTGGTCGACGATACCGGTCGGCCGGTGCCGCCCGACACCACGGGGCATGTCGAGGTCAAGGGTGCCAACGTCTTTGCCGGGTACTGGCGGCTGCCGGAGAAGACGGCCGAAGAGCATACGGCCGATGGCTATTTCAAGACCGGGGATCTTGGGATGCTGAGTGCCGACGGCTATCTGACCATCATCGGGCGCAATAAGGATCTGATCATTTCCGGTGGCCTGAACGTTTACCCGAAGGAAATTGAAGAGGTGATTGACGCCATACCGGGGATAGCCGAATCTGCGGTCATCGGCGTTCCCGACGCGGATTTCGGCGAGGCGGTGACGGCAATCGTCGTTGCCGACGGCCAGGTAACATCACCACCTCGCGCGGACGAGGTTATTCGCTCGGTGAAGTCGGAGCTGGCGGGTTTCAAAGTGCCCAAAGCCGTGCATTTTGTCGATGCGCTGCCGCGCAATGCCATGGGCAAGGTGCAGAAGAACGTACTTCGCGAGCGATTCGCCAGATCGGATCCGCCAGCGGAAGGGGGGCGGTGATGAGCGGCAGGGACTATCAGGACGTCTTCGGCGGTGCCGTCATGGCGAGCATCGGGCTATTCTGCGCAATTTACGGGCAGCGATACGATTTCGGGTCGCTTTATCGTATGGGCCCTGGCTTCTTCCCGGTTGTTCTGGGCGTTTCTCTGGCCGCTCTCGGTCTGATGATCGCCGTTCCGGCATGGTTGCGGTCGGGCACGATGCCGACGATTCAGTGGCGTACCGCGGCCATCGTTGTGGGTGGCACCGTGTTGTTCGGCATCATGCTGAAATCCATTGGCATGATTGCGGCGACGCTGATTACCGCGTTTGTCTATACGCTGGCGGATCGCAACATTTCCTGGCGCGGCAGGGCTGCCGTGGCGGTGTCGATCACGGTGATTACGGTGCTTATCTTCGTAATCGGCCTGAACATGAACCTGCCTTTAGGATGGTGGGAATAGGAGTCGGCTGATGGATCTTCTTTCCAACCTCATGGCCGGCATGTCCACCGTGCTGACGCCGATAACGCTGATGTACTGTTTCCTTGGCGTTCTATTGGGTACCGCGGTTGGCGTACTGCCCGGCATTGGTGCATTGGCAACGATCTCGCTGCTGTTGCCGATCACCTATTATATTCCTCCGACGCCGGCCATCATCATGCTCGCGGGCGTGTATTACGGGGCCCAGTACGGCGGCTCCACGGCGGCGATTCTGTTGAATCTGCCGGGCACGCCGACATCCGCGGTTGCCTGCCTCGATGGCTACCCGATGTCCAGGCAGGGGCGCGCCGGCGTGGCGCTGTTCATGACAACCATCGCCTCTTTCGTGGGCGCCATGTTTGGCCTGGTGCTGTTGATTTCGTTTGCACCGGCTATTGTGGAGCTGGCGCTGGTACTGGGCTCGGCGGAGTATTTCACGCTGATGCTGCTCGGCCTGATGGCAGCCTCGACACTGGCATCCGGTTCGCTGCCAAAATCCCTGGCGATGGTCGTTCTGGGTTTGCTTCTTGGTACTATCGGTACCGACATCAATACCGGCATTGATCGTTTTACTTTCGGCTTTTATTCGTTGATGGATGGTCTGAGCATCATCGCACTGGCCATGGGCGTGTTCGGAATTGCCGAGGTCATCTCCAACGTCAACAACCCGGCTCCGACCGGCGCGGGTCAGAAAATCAGCCTGCGGTCGATGCTGCCGACGCGGCAGGACTGGCGGGACTCTGCCTGGCCGATGCTGCGTGGTTCGGGCGTTGGCGCGTTTTTCGGAGCGCTGCCGGGCACCGGTGCATCCATATCGTCTTTCATGGCTTACGCCTTTGAAAAGAAACTCGCCGCGGATCCGGCACGCTTCGGCCAGGGTGCGATCGAGGGGGTATCCGCTCCCGAAGCGGCGAATAATGCCTCCGTGCAGACAGCTTTCGTGCCGACGCTGACGCTGGGCATACCCGGCGACGTGGTCATGGCACTGATGCTCGGCGCCCTGATCATGCACGGCATAACACCCGGCCCCTTGTTGATGCTTGAGCAGCCGGAGCTGTTCTGGGGGCTGATCGCCAGCTTCGTGGTCGGCAATATCATGCTGCTGGTGCTGAACATTCCCTTGATCGGTGTCTGGGTGAGCCTGCTGCGGATTCCGTATCGGGTATTGTATCCGGTGATCCTGATATTCATCAGCCTGGGCGTATACAGTGCCGGCAATAACATTTTCGACATCTACATGGTGGCCGTGATCGGCGCCCTGGGGTACGCCATGAGCGTATTTCGCTTCCAGCCCGCACCTTTGCTGCTGGGTTTCATTCTTGGCCCGATGATGGAGGAGTCCTTTCGCCGGACGATGCTGCTCTCGCGCGGCGAGTTGATGATTTTCTTCGAGCGACCGATCAGCGCGACCATTCTGACCATCACTCTGGCCATGCTGGCGTGGGCGATCGCGCGGGTACTTTACGGCGCATATCGCCAGCGTTCGGTGGCGGCGGCTGCCGCGAAAGACGCACAGGGGTTGTAGTTTGACGAATGTAAAGATGCTACGTACGATTGGTGCAACCAATTTGGTATCACCAGTATTTGACTGTCAGGCTTATGCACCGGCACGTCAGGTTCAGTATCGGGGTTTTCGCAATGTCTTCAGCTGATTCATCCGCACCGAACTGGCGGCCGCTTTGTGCCGCCTCCGATGTGGATGCCGATATTCCCGTGCGCGTTGTCATCGAGGGATTGCCACCGCTGGCGGTGTTCCAACTGGACGACGGCTATTACGTCACCGATGATACCTGCACGCATGGAGAGGCATCGTTAAGCGACGGATTCGTGGAAGGCGATGAGGTGGAATGTCCCTGGCATTCGGGGAAGTTCTGCATCCGTGATGGACGCGCCACGGCATTTCCGGCGGTTGATCCGATCAGGGCCTATCGCACTGAAGTCATTGACGGGCAGGTCTGTATCGATATGCGGGATGCTCCCTAGAAGGAGGCAATGCAGATGCCGTTAGTCCTGGCTACCGTTGAGGACCGGATCGGGTTCATCACGTTCAACCACGTAAAGAAGCGCAATGTGCTCAGTACCGCGCTGGTTGACGCCGTGATCGCGACGCTCGCGGATTTCAAACGGCAGCAGGTGCGCGTCGTGATTCTGCGCGCCGGGCCCGGCGCGCAGGTATGGTCGGCGGGGCACGATATTAACGAGCATCCGGAATTGCATCGGGATCCGCTGGAATGGGATGCTCCGGTGCGCAGACTGATCAGGGCGATTGAGCTGCATTCCGCGCCGGTGGTGGCGATGATCGAGGGGTCGGTGTGGGGCGGCGGCTGTGAAACCGCGTTCGCCTGTGATCTGGTGGTGGCGGCGTCGAATGCGACGTTTGCCTTTACGCCGGCGAAGATCGGCGTACCTTACAATATTTCCGGCATGGTAACCTTTATGAATGCCGCCAATCTTCGCAGCATCAAGGAGATGGCGTTTACGGCGCAACCGATCGACGCCCAGCGGGCCGAGCGGCTCGGGATGGTCAATCATGTGGTCGCCAATGCCGAGCTTGAGGCATTCACGGTCAATCTTGCGCGCCAGATTGCCGCCAATGCGCCGCTCAGCATTGCGGTCATGAAAGAGGAATTGAGACTCCTGGCGTCGGCCAATCCCTTGCCCCCACAGGAGTTCGAGCGCATTCAGGCACTACGTCAGGCCGTCTTCGAAAGCAATGATCACCACGAAGGCATCCTGGCGTTCAGGGAGAAGCGCAAGCCTGCGTTCAACGGCGACTGAATCGGACTGCGGGCAGGAGGTTGCGGGACATGGTAGCGGGTATCGAACAGACGCTGATCTACTGGTTCGGACAACTTACCGAAGATGGTCTTCCAGCCGATGACCGGATGTCGCTCTGGTTCGGCAAGGATGACGCCCAGGATGCGGAGATTCGGCGCCGTTTCAGTGCCCAACTGGCCGACGCATCGGCAAACGCGCTGGACCACTGGTGCAATGCGCCGTCCGGTCTGATTGCCCTGGTCGTCACCCTTGATCAGTTTTCCCGGAACATCTTCCGGGATACCCCCGCGGCATTCGCGGCCGACCCCAAGGCGCTATCCCTTGCCACGAATGCCGTTGAGTGTGGTCTGGACCGATCGATGCCGTGGATTCATCGTGTATTTCTCTACATGCCCCTGGAGCATGCGGAGGATCCGTTGAGTCAGGAACTGAGTGTGCGCTGCTTTGAATCCCTGGTTGCGGACGCGGTCCCGGCGGCCAGACTGCTCGCTGACAACTTCCTCGATTATGCGCGCAAACATCGCGATATTGTTGTCCGTTTTGGACGATTTCCTCACAGAAACAACATCCTCGGAAGACCTTCATCCGCGCGCGAACGCGCCTTTCTGCGCGAGCCCGATTCGTCCTTCTGATCCCACCGAATTTTCGCGATTGCCAATCCCGGTTTGTGCACCCGGTCACGCTTGGTAATCAGTGCAGCCGATAGACTTTTGAGAAATCAATATGGCCAAACGGATGGGGCTGTTAAGACCCCAATTGGGGGTTCGGAGCGTCTAAGAATGCTTAAGCGGGTGGTCGTGTTTTCACCGAATGCCGTTACCGTCGGGCAAGTCCTGGGCCGCGAGGTAAGGGATTCGGACGACACCCTCCTGGCTCCAGCCGGCCGTGTCGTAGACCAGCCGTTACTTGATCGTCTTCGTGCTTCAGGCCTGAAAGGTGTGCCGGTGATTGTGGCGCCGGATTCCATGATTCTTGCCATCCGCAAGGCCTATCTGGAAGCATCCCTGGATCATCTGTTCCGCCATTGGCGTTTTTCGCCTGGCATGCGCCGTCTACGGGCCATGCTCTCGGAGCACCGAACGGGAACCAATCGCTAATGCTACAGCCCATTATCTCCCGTGGCAGGCCCTTGAATTTACCGATTCCCACCGGGGCAGCCTCCCGGTTGCTCGAGTGTATTGGTGCGGCTGTGCCGTCGCCCTGGAGCCTGGTTTCCATCCTTGACGATGATCCGCTGCTCGCACGCCGCTTTCACCGCCTGGCGATATCGACGCTCGTCGACGGTGCGCGCCGAGGCGGGTCGGTCGGCGAAGTGGTGATGGCTCTGGAGCCCGACGTTCTGCGCCAGGTGGCGACCGCGGCCGCGGTCATGCATCTGCTGCCGGCATCGCCTTCCGGGTTGACGGGGGAGCAGTTCGATCGGTTCCGGTTCTGGGAGCATTCCGCCGCGGTTGGCGTGCTGTCCAGGCTCATGGCCCGCAATATCGGTCTTGATCCCTCACAGGCCTTTGTTGGCGGCTTGCTGCACGATATGGGGCGACTGGTACTGGATGTGCACTTCCCCAGAGAGTTCTCGGCCGTGCTGCAGTACCAGTTGCGGCACGATACCTGGATCAGGGACGCTGAAGCCGCCGTGCTGGGTTATGACCACTGCATGATAGGCGAGCAGGTGGCAAGCGCCTGGGGCCTGTCGACACAACTGGTGGAGATCATTGGCACGCACCACCAGCCCGAACGCACCGATCCGCCCGCCAGCCAACTTGCGGCGGTGATTCACGTGGCCGACATACTGGCCCGTGGGCTACAGGTGGGGTATCCGGGTGATGACGCCATACCGATGCTGTCCGAGCCGACGCTGCGACGCCTGCGATTCAACTGGTCGCAATTGCGCGACTGCCTGAGCGAGGCCGAACAGAGTCTCCATGAGGCGCGTCTGCTGGTGCAGGAGACCATGCGCCCGGAGTGAGCCTCGGCTAGCGCGCGGGGAAGTTCAGCTCTGCAGGAAGCGCATGGACAGGTCGATGGCCCGCAGATGCTTGGTCATTGCACCAACCGAGATGAAGTCCACCCCGGTCTCGGCGATGGCCCGGACGCTGTCCAGATCCACATTGCCCGAAACTTCGAGAACAGCGCCGGGGCCGCCGATTGTTCGTGCGGCACGCATTTCCTCGAGGCTGAAATTATCGAGCATGATGGTGTCCGCGCCGACGGCAATGGCTTCGCGGAATTCTTCCAGGTTTTCTGTTTCCACCTCGACGGTCACGCTCGGGTGAAGTTGCCGTGCCGCACGCACCGCCGCGGCAATGGAGCCGGCTGCGTGGATGTGGTTTTCCTTGATTAGAATGGCGTCAAACAGTCCCTGCCTGTGGTTCTGGCAGCCGCCGCAAGCGGTCGCGTATTTCTGGGCAACCCGCAGGCCGGGGAGGGTTTTGCGGGTATCAAGGATGCGCGCTCCCGTTCCGGCTACTGCCTCGCAATAGGGGCGTGCGGCGGTCGCCGTGCCGGACAGCGTCTGCAGAAAATTCAATGCCGGGCGTTCGCCGGTAACCACGCTGCGGGCAGGGCCGGTAAGCTGGCAGATCACCTGATCGGTGGTTACCGAATCACCGTCCTTTACCAGCCAGTCGATGGTGACTTCGGTATCAAGAAGCCGGTAGACAGCGTCGAACCATTCCCGCCCGCATAGGACGGCCGGCTCGCGGCTGATGACGGTCGCCTCCATACGCCGTTGCGGTGGAATCAGGTCGGCAGTGAGATCGCCGCTGCCGACGTCTTCATCCAGGGCGCGGCGCGCGTCCGCTTCAGCCTGCGCTCGCAGGTACGGCTCAGTTGTCCGCATCGGGTTTGTCGGCGTGCCCGACATCCTTGGTCTCGAATCCGCTATAGAGAACGTGTCCGCGGGTATCAAGCTTCTCCCGCAGCTCATCCTTCAAGGTCTTGTCCCAGAACTCCACGCCGGTAAAGTAGGCTGCGCGGGCGATCACATGCGCGGCTATGGGGGCGGTCAGTATGACGAAGCCGAGTATGGCGATGGCCCGCACCATGACGGATGCATCTCCGAAATGCACGCCCGCGGAGATGGCGAGCAGCCCGCCTCCGAGAGCGCCCGCCTTGGTGGTGGCGTGCATGCGGAGCATCAGATCCGGCATGCGCATCACGCCCAACGCCCCGATCAGCACGAACGCCGCGCCCAACAGGGCCAGTATGGCTGCAATGGCGTTGCTCATTCGCGGCTGCCTCCATGTTCGATAAAGCGGGCGAAGCCCACCGCCGCCATGAACCCGGTCAGTGCCAGTACCAGTGCCACGTCAATGAACGCGGCAACATCGGTGAGCATCGCGTAGGCCACAATGATCGCCACGGTAATCGAAGCGATCAGCTCCAGCGCAACGACGCGGTCGGGCAGGGTAGGGCCCTTGACCAGACGCACGAACGCCAGGCCCATCGCCAGCGACAGTACTGTGAGCACGATAGTGATTACCCAGATATTCACGGTCAGCCCCCTCAACTCAGAAGTTCAAGCACCCGGCGTTCCAGGTCCTTGAGATCACGACGAAGTTGCGCTTCATCGTCAATGTACATGGCATGGATGAACAGCATTCGGCGGTCATTGGATACATCCAGGCTCAGCGTACCCGGCGTCATGGTGATCAGGTTGGCCAGAATGGTAATGGCGGCGTCGCTTTTCGCATCCAGTTCCAGGCCGATGACACCGGGTTTCATGGAATGCGTGGGCGTCAGCACTTCGTATGCCACGCGGATGTTGGATTTGATCAGCTCCCCTATATAGAAGAGCGTGAAGCCAATGATCTGCGGCAGCTTGTCCACGTAGGTGAGCTGCGGTCCGGTACCGCGGGTAATGATCAACAGCACGAAATAGCCGAACACAAACCCCGTGATCATGCTGCTGCCGGAAAAGTTACCGGTCAGCATGAGCCAGGCCAGGGCAAGAAGGATGTTCCAGACGAACAGCGTCATTTGTGCACCCTCTGGTCCAGCACTGCTTCAATATAGTCCGACGAGTCCAGCAGCTGTCCCGCCGCGGCGTTGGCGATCTCATAGATCGGTTGCGCACCCAGGCCGATAAAGACGGTAATGGCGGCCAGGCCGATGATGGGCAACACCATGAGCGTCAGTGAAGCCTGGGACAGCGTCCGCTCGAACTCATCGGCGCGTTTCGCCGTGGCCTCGGGCTGTGCCTTCCAGAAAGCCTCCGCCCAGATCTTTATCATGGAATACAGGGTGAGCAGGCCGACGACAAGAGCCACCGCCACAATGCCCCAGCTTTGAGCCTCAACGCCTGCTCGAATGATGATGTACTTGCCGAAGAACCCCGACAGCGGCGGAACACCCGCCAGTGACAGGGCCGGCACCAGGAAGAGCAGACCGAGCCATGGGTGCGTCCGCCACAGGCCACCGATCTGTTTGAGTTCGTAGCTGCCCCTGAGGAAGTAGACGACGCCGCCGACAAGGAACAGATTCGCCTTCACAATGATGTGATGCATGATGTAAAACACGCCGCCTACCAGGGCCAGCGGCGTGAACAGCGCCAGGCCCATGATCATGTAGCCGATCTGGCTGACGATGTGAAAGGACAGGATGCGGCGGATCTCATACTGAGCCGCCGCGCCCAGCACACCGGTGATCATGGTGAAGCCGGCGATCCACAGCAGCAGTTCATGCGTGTAGCCCACGTCGTGGTTGAACAGCAGGGTGAAAAATCGGTACAGGGCATAGACGCCCACCTTGGTCAATAGCCCGGCAAACAGTGCGGAAACAGCCACCGGCGGCGTGTGGTAGGCGGCCGGCAACCAGAAGAACAGCGGAAAGGCGGCTGCCTTGATACCGAATGAGACCAGGTAGAGCATTGCCACCACGGTCACCAGGCCCTGCTGTTCAACCAGCGGCAGTTTTACCGCCAGGTCCGCCATGTTCAGAGTGCCGGTCAGACCGTAGGTCAGACCCACGGCGACAAGCAGCAGCATGGATGACAGCAGATTCAGCGTGACGTACTTGACGGCACCTTCCATCTGGCCGCGTTCGCCACCCAGGATGAGCAGGGCAAAGGACGCCACCAGAAGTACTTCGACCCACACGTACAGATTGAATACGTCGCCGGTGAGAAACGCGCCGCAAACACCCGCAAGCAGCAGATGCGTGAGCGGATAATAGCCGAATTTCTCATGATCACTGCTGATGCTGGGCAGGGAATAGACGGCCACCGAAAAACCCATGATCCCGGCGAGCACGGTCATGATGGCACCCAGCAGATCCGACACCAGCACAATGCCGAAGGGCGCCGGCCAGTTGCCCATCTCCATGACCAGAATGCCCTGGGTCGAGGTGTTGTAGAGCAGTACCAGGCTCGCGATCAGCAGGGCACCGGTTCCGAGCACGCCAATCCAGCGCTGGGCGGCGTTGGATTTGTAGAAGACCAGGGACACTGATCCGGCGATGAACGGGATCAGAATGGGTAGGGCGACCTCCGGATTCACGTATCGGTACTCCGCATTTCGTCCAGATCGTCTTCACCGACAACCTCGTAGGCACGGTGAATCAGGACCACCGCGAAGGCGAGCACGCCGAAGCCGATCACTATCGCGGTCAGCACCAGCGCCTGGGGGAGAGGGTCGGCCGAGCCGCCGGCGGGCAGATTCATCCCTTCCGGGACCAATGGCGGCAGGCCGCGGGTCAGGCCCCCCATGGTAAAGATCAGCAGGTTTGCCGCGTTGCTGAGCAGCATCAGCCCGATCACAAGCTTGACGATTGAACGCCGCAACATCATATAGATGGAGGCGGAAAACAGCGCCCCCACGACAACAGCCATTACTGGTTCCACGTCATTCCTCCGCTTCGGCCAGTGCCAGGACGATGGTCATCACCGAGCCCAGAACCACCAGATAAACGCCAATGTCGAACATCAACGGCGTGGAGAGTTTTATTTCGCCCAGGCCGGCAACTTCGATCGGCCACCACAGGGCGGTAAAGAAGGGTTCCCCGAAGAAAATGGCGGGCAGGCCGCTGGCGGTGGCCGCCAGTAAACCGAGCCCGAGCAGCAGTTGTGGATCCGCCCACATCAGGTGACGGGTCCGCGCGGCATCGAAAGCGAACAGGTAGAGTGCGAAACCGGTAGCGGCAATGAGTCCGGCGATGAATCCGCCTCCCGGCTCGTTGTGGCCCCGAATCAGCATGAAGACCGAGAACAGCAGCAATAGCGGCAGCAGAAACCGCGATGCGGTACGAAGTATCAGAGAGCCCATGGGTTTCATTTCGCCTTGTCCTCCGCGCGCAGCCGGATCATTGCGTAAACACCAATGGCGGCCAACCCCACGACAAAGATCTCACCCAGGGTGTCGAGTGCCCGGAAATCCACCAGAATCACGTTGACGATGTTTCGGCCATGCCCTTCCGGAACACTCCAGGCCACCATCTGATCGGAAATGGGGTCGCTGACCATCACACCGCTCACTGCCAGAACCAGTAGCGTAATCAGCCCGCCCAATGACAATGCCACCGCCGCATCACGGATGCGCGCAGCCGGGCTTGAGTAGACCAGAAAGCCGGGTAGTCGATACAGCACCAGCACCAGCAGAATGACGGTCAGTGTCTCGACCATGATCTGGGTGATACCCAGGTCCGGTGCGCTGAACAGCACGTAGATCAGTGATACGCCGAAGCCCACCATGCCCAACGTGGCCACCGCGCCCAGTCGCGAGCGGGCCAGCGATGCCGCCACGGCGCCCAGGATGACCAGCGCGGCGATGGCCAGTTCGTAAAAGTAAAAGGTGAAGTCCAGTTCGCCGAGGGCGACAGTGCTGTTGGTATGTACGAAAAAAGTCCAACCCGTAATGGCGACCGTCGATAGCACGATGGTCATCAGGTAATTACGCAGATAGCCGTTCTGCAGCACGCCGGTCTGCCAGTCCGCGATCCAGGTCAGTGCCTTCATCACGTATTCATAACCTCGCTCCGGCCCGAAGCGGTCGATGAAGGTCATCCGATCAAATGCGGACAGCACCGTGTCCCACATCCGGAACAGCACAACGCCGGCAATGACCGCTGTTGCACTGAGCGCCAGTGGCCAGTTCAGGCCGTGCCAGAGAGACAGTTCGAACGCGACCGGGCTGCCGTGGACAGAGGCCACCGCGCCATGGATCATCGCCGCGGTAGGGATAAAGCCCATCAATCCGAACAGCAGACCCAGCGACGCGAGCACCACCGGCCCGATGAGCATGGACAGCGGCGCTTCATGAGGTTTCCTTGGTGTTTCCTTGAACGCGCCGATAAAGGGACGCAGCGCGAATACGGCGGCGATGGTCACGATCATGGTGGATGACGCCAGCGCCAGGGAAGTCGTGACGGTGCCGACCAGCGGTGCGGACAACGTCGCCTCGAACATCAGTTCCTTGGCAATGAATCCAAACAGCGGCGGCAAGCCGGAAAGTGACAGCGCGGCGACGGCGGCGGCAATGAAGGTAATGGGCATCGCCTTGCGCAGGCCGCCCATTCTGGTGATGTCCTTGGTGCCGGTTTCGTGATCGAGGGCACCGGCCAGCATGAACAGCGCGGCCTTGTAGAGGGCGTGGGCCAGCAGAAAGGCCATCGCCGCAAGGATTGCCGCTTCCGTGCCGATGCCGATGAGCATGGTCAGGGTGCCCAGGGCCATCACCGTGGAATAGGCCAGCACCTGCTTCACGCCGCGGCTGCGCAGGGCCATGAAGGAGCCCGTGAACATGGTGACGGCGCCGACCAGCGCCAGGGTATAAAGCCAGAGTTCGGTGCCGCCGAGGCTGGGGTTGAGGCGGGCCATCAGGTAGATGCCCGCCTTGACCATGGTTGCGGAATGCAGAAAGGCGGACACCGGCGTCGGCGCGGCCATGGCATTGGGCAACCAGAAATGAAACGGTACCTGGGCCGATTTGGTGAAGCAGCCGGCGAGTACCAGGATGACGATCGCCACATAGAGCGGGGAATCGCGCAGCACGTCTTCGCCGGCCAGAACCTCCGAAAGTTCGAAGCTGCCGCTGATCGTGCCGATCATGACCAGGCCGGCCATCAGCGCAAGACCGCCCGCCACGGTGACCAACAGGCCCTGCAGCGCACACCAGCGCGCGTTCTTGTCCTCGTGGTTGTAGCCGATCAGCAGGTAGGACGTGATGCTGGTGAGTTCCCAGAACACGAACAGGCTGATCAGGTTGTTCGACAGCACCAGGCCGATCATGGACGCCATGAAGCCGAACATGATGGCGTAAAACCGCGGCAGGTAGGCGTCGCCATGCAGGTAGCCGCCGGTATAGATGATGATGAATGTGCCGATACCGCTGATCAGCAGCGCGAACATCAGGCTGAGGCCGTCGACCAGGAATGACAGGCTGATATCCAGGCCGGGAATCCAGCTGTAATGGATGACCTCCGCGCTGCCGTCCATGACCACTGGTACATAGCCCAGGAAATAGACGAACAGGCTCGCCGGCAATAGCGCCAGCACCCAGCCTGCGTTGTCTCCAAGGCTGCGAGCCAACCAGGGGGAGAGTGCAGCGAGCAGGAATCCGGATAAGACAGCGATGAGCATGGTCTGTGGAAACCTTCGTTTTGGAAACCGGGGCTGCCGACGCCGGCGATCAGCCCGTAAAAATGAACAGTGCCCTATCCGGCGGCAGTCGCTCTGCCCGACGGCCATGCAATGTGCGCGTAATCCGGCTGGTCGCGGAGGTGCCCATTCCGGCCGGTGATGGATCGCCAACCCTTGCTTTCATGTCCGGTGCCCAAGCTGTTACCCGGCTAATCAGTCAGCGGCTCCTAAGGCCGAGAAAGATACCGGAACCCACCCCGCCAAGGCAAGGATCCAGGCATCGGGAAGCTGGCGTTTTTTCAGGAAAAATCGCGATTGGAGGAGGGATACTCTTATTATAGGGGCGGCGTGCGAAAAACAATTTCGGCCGGCACTGCGGGCCACCGGTTTCGGCGGCCCGCAGAGCCCCATGGGAATAAACCAGTGTCTCCCTGGCTCAGGCGATGGTAATCGATTTGTCCAGGTAGACGTCCTGAATCGCGTGCAGCAGTTCGACGCCTTCCGTCATCGGCTTCTGGAACGCCTTGCGCCCGGAAATCAGGCCCATGCCGCCGGCACGCTTGTTGATGACGGCGGTACGTACTGCCTGCTGCAGATCGTTGTCGCCTGATCCGCCGCCGGAATTGATCAGGCCAGCGCGGCCCATGTAGCAGTTGGCCACCTGGTAGCGGACCAGGTCCACCGGGTGATCGGTGCAAAGCTCGCCATAGACCTTGCGATGGGTCTTGCCGAAACCGACCGCCGTATAGCCGCCGTTGTTCTCGGCCATCTTCTGCTTGACGATGTCGGCATTGATGGTAGCCGCGAGGTGATTGGCCTGGCCGGAAAGATCGGCAGCGACGTGATAATCCGTGCCGTCCTTCTTGAAGCCGCTGTTGCGCAGATAGGCCCAGAGCACCGTGGCCATGCCCAGATCATGCGCGTGAGCGAAGGCCTCGCTGATCTCCTGGATCTGCCGACGGGATTCAGGGGTGCCGTAATAGATGGTGGCGCCAACGGCCACGGCACCCATGTCGAACGCCTGATCGACGGACGCGAACAGCGTCTGGTCGTAGATTTCCGGGTAGGTCAGCAGTTCGTTGTGGTTGATCTTCACGATGAACGGAATACGGTGTGCGTAGCGGCGTGCCACCGAGCTCAGCGCCCCCAGGGTGGAGGCCACGGCATTGCAGCCGCCATCCATGGCCAGCCGCACGATGTTTTCGGGATCGAAGAACGCCGGATTCGGTGCGAACGAGGCGCCGGCGGAGTGTTCGACACCCTGGTCCACCGGCAACATGGACAGATAACCGGTGCCGGCCAGCCGGCCCGTGTCGAACAGGGTCTGCAGGCTGCGCAGGACGCCGGGTTTACGGTCCTTGACGGCCACGACCCTGTCCACGAAATCAGGCCCTGGAACATGGAGATGTTCTCGGGGAATTCCGGCACAGGTGTGGTTCAGGAGAGAATCCGCTTCTGCTCCGAGCAGCGACTGGATATCGGTCATTTCTTGTCAATCCCCCAAATTCATTTCGAGGTTCGGGCGGATGCCGGATTGGCCGGCAGCCGTCACAATAAAACCATAGGGCAGGCAGCCGCCCTGCGGGCTTCCTGGGCGCCGAGTATAGTCGATCCTGACCAGGAATTGGTCGGTTTTCGAGCCGTTCCGTGGGATACTGCCGTTTGCACGCGTGCAGGCATACAATGAGAATGTGGACTGGCCTGTGGACAGGGAGTAGTGTTTCAAGTGTGACGCACATCACAGTGTTTGATTGATTGGCTGAATTATAAGTAATAATTGCCGGTACGCTGGCTTGTTGCACTCACAAATACGCGGTGTCTGGCATGGCTCAGGAAGACAAGGTCGTGTATCTGGACGGTCGGGGTTCGGGACGTACCGGCACGGCCATCTATGCCCGTTTTCGGCAGCTTGCCGACAGACGGCTGGTCGCGATGCTCCGCCATATGCTCGATCAGGTCGACGATGCCCTGTTCGATCGGGCCGAGAAGGCGGATTCCAACGAGGCGCAGACGGCGTACTTCGATGCCATGCGCGAAGCCCGTCTGAAGCGCCGCGAAATTGAGCGGCGTTTCGAGCAGGCCCTCTCGGCACACCATGAAGACCCGGAAAGCGCCCATGTGAGCGCGGCAAGCACGCGCGCCCCGGGGCATTCGGAACTCTCTCTGCTCGACCACGACGAACTCGAAGAGAGCCTTGCCGTGGAGACCATGGTCTCCAAGGCGCGCGGCAACCAGGTCCAGCGGCTCGTACATATCTGTCAGCGTCTGAACGGTCTGGCCGGCCGCGATATCTATAACGAGAATTCCAACCCGGTGGATCCCCGCCAGATCGCCTCCGCCTTTGAAACGGCGGTAGACGTGCTCAACGCCGATATCAAGTCCCGGCTGGTGATTTACAAGCTGTTCGAGCGCCATGTCGTTGGCCAGCTCGGTGGCCTGTATGAGGAAATCAACCGGCTGCTGGTGGACGCCGGCATCCTGCCCGAAATCCGGCCTGCGGCAAAACGGCCCTCCGGCGAAGCGATTCGCCGCCGTCAGGAAGCACGTACGGAGATCAGCCGCAATCAGGCACAGGGGCTGTTGCAGACACTGCAGCAACTGCTGGGCCTCGAAGTGGACGCCAACACAACGGGCGGCGGTGACGAGCGTGAACGGGGGTCGGCGGCGTGGTCCGTGGAGGGCCAGGAACAGGATGGCGACGGCGCACCTGGTCAGGGAGCAACCGTTTTTTCCATTGGCGATGTGGTTTCCGTGCTATCCGGTCTGCAGCAGATGCCGGAGGAGAGCGACGACGACCCGGCATTGCTGACCTTCGCCGACATCCGCCACAAGCTCCGCTCCGGCCTTGCCCGCCGAGGCAGTGGTCACCTGGGACCTGTCGAGAACAGTACCATCGAGATCGTCGGCTTGCTGTTCGATAATATCCTCAATGACACCAACCTTCCCGATCGCATCAAGGCGCTGCTGGCACGGCTGCAGATCCCTATCCTCAAGGTTGCGCTGGTCGATCCGTCGTTGTTCAGCCGCGCAAGTCACCCGGCACGGCGGCTTGTCAACGAGATGGCTCGGGCGGGCGTGAGCTGGAGCGATAGCGGCCAGCCTGGCGGTGATCCGCTGTACCGGCGCATCGAAAGCATCGTCAATCACATACTGGCCGAATTCAGCGACGATATCTCCCTGTTCCAGCGCAGCCTTGAAGAGTTTGAGAGCTTTCTCGGCGACGAACGTGAGCGTGCCCGTCAGATCGAGGAGCGAACCCGCCAGGCGGCGGAGGGCAGGGCCAAGGTCGACGGTGCGCGGGAGCAGGTCGACGAGGAATTGCGTCTGCGGATTGGCGGCAGGCAACTGCCGGATGTCGTCCATCGGCTGCTGGATCAGGCCTGGTCCAAGGTGATGTTCATTACCCTGCTGAAGGAAGGTAGCGATAGCGATCAGTACCGCGCACAGTTGGGCGTTGTTGAGCAACTGATCTGGAGCGTGGAGCCCAAGAACAGCCATGACGAGCGCAAGCGGCTGGTCTCCGAGATTCCGGTTCTGCTCCACGATTTACGTGCGGGCATGAACGCGATCATGTTCAATCCCGTGGACATGACCCGCATGTTCAAGGACCTGGAGGGCGAGCACATCCGTCTGCTGTCGCGGCCTCTGGATCGCCGGCCGGCAACGGCCGAGACGCCACCGGCGGCGGCCACGGACAAGCGGCCAATGCCCGCGGCGAAGGAGGGAGATACGTCCTCGGAGGCGGCGGTGCCAGAGGCTCTAAAGCCGTTCCGGGAGCAGATCGACGCGGCCCCCATCGGTACCTGGTTCGAGTTTGTGCAGGACAGCGGCAAGTCGATTCGTGCCAAGCTTTCCGCGCGCCTGAACGGCGGCGATCGCCTGATTTTCGTCAACCGGGCCGGTTTCAAGCTGGCTGACCGCCGACGCGACGAGATGACCAAGGCCCTGAGCCAGAAGCGGCTCGTTGTCCTCGACGACAACATGCTCTTCGACAAGGCCCTGGAGGCGGTTGTCACCAATCTGCGTTCCATGGCCACGGCCTGAGTACCTCGGCGGTCGAAATTCGGTGTGCCATCCCCCGCAGGCAAACGCAGACATGATGTTCATGTTTGCCGTCCGGCAGTGGTAGGCTTCCGGAGGTCGCCAAGGAGGCAGCCGCAAGCGGTCATTACCTGCACATGCCATTATTACGTCGCCTGATCCGTATTCCGTTGCTGCTACTGCACGTTGCCGTCGGCGTGGTTGTCATCGGGTTGGCTATCGGCCTGGATCGTCTCAAGGGAATGGATCCGGGTCGCGGCATGGCGCGCGGGGCGCAGGCGTTCTGGTGCAGAAGCATCTGCGCGATCCTCGGGGTCCGCCTGCGGGCGACGGGGCAGCGCCTGCTGTCGCCGCCGGTACTGCTGGTTGCCAATCACATCTCCTGGCTGGATATTCTCGTCGTGGCGGCTTACTGGGACGTCTGCTTCCTGAGCAAGTCGGAAGTGCGTCGCTGGCCCGGGATCGGCTGGCTGGCAACCGGCTTCGGCACCGTTTACATCGAGCGTGGTCAGCGCGGCGCCTCGACCGAGGCCATCGAGACCATGAAGCGACGGTTGCGCCAGTGCAGGCGAGTGCTTTTTTTCCCGGAAGGCACAACCAGTCATGGCCAGGATCTGTTGCCATTCCGTCCTCGACTGTTTCAGGCGGCGATCGAGGACGGCATTCCCGTGCAACCCGTTACAATCCGCTTTATCGGTCGGGACGGCCAGCCCAGTGCACGCGCGGCCTTCGTTGGGGGTGACAGGCTGTTCAGGCATGTCATCGAATTGGCGGGCAACCCGGGTATCGACGCCATTGTCACTGTCGGCGAGCCGGAGGACAGCGCCGAGCGGAGCCGCAAGGAACTGGCGCTGCTCATGCGCGAGCAGATGGCCGAGCTACTGAACCCGTCACGGCCCGCGGACAGACAACAGGCGTGAATCCTGGCCTGAATTGCCTGGTTGTCACAAAACGGTAACCTCACTCCGTTGTAATGGGCCCGGTTCCGGGAACAGGGTGACGAACGCATGAATGTAAGGATTCTGTTGATAGAGGATGAGGCGGCCATTCGCGAAATGGTCCAGATTGCCCTAAGCACCGCCGGCTACGAGGTGCTTCAGGCGGAAACCGGCGAGGAGGGGTTTTCGCTGCTGAATGAGCATGTTCCTGACCTTATCCTGCTTGACTGGATGCTGCCGGGCATGAGCGGTATCGACTTTGCCCGACGTATCAGGAAAGACCCTCTGTGCAGCGGTATTCCCATCATCATGCTGACTGCGCGCGGCGAGGAGGAAGACAAGGTCCGTGGCCTGGAGTCCGGTGCCGACGACTTCGTCACCAAGCCGTTTTCGCCGCGGGAACTGACAGCCCGCATCAAGGCGGTGCTGCGGCGGGCCTCACCGATGAGCGTCGACGAAGTGGTGGACGTGGAAGGCCTTAGCCTGGATCCGCTCAGCCACAGAGTAACCGCGGATGGTGCCGGCGTGGACATGGGGCCAACGGAGTTCCGGCTGCTGCATTTCTTCATGACCCATCCGGAACGCGTCTTTACGCGAGGGCAGCTGCTGGATAATGTGTGGGGAACCAACGTCTACGTCGAGGAGCGCACTGTGGACGTGCATATCCGCCGGCTGCGCAAGTCCGTCTCAGCGACTGGTCATGACCGCCTCATACAGACCGTACGCGGGGCGGGGTACCGATTCTCGGTCAAGCCGTGAACGCGCCGCGTTCGCCGTGGCCGGCCGCGCTGCTGCGGCTGACCGTTGCCACCCTCCTGTTCGGCGCGCTGGGGCTGCTGACCGGTCAGGTGTTGCTGAGCATTCTCCTCGGCACGCTTGGCTATCTGGCCTGGAATCTCACGAACCAGATCCGTCTGGAGCGCTGGCTCCGTGAAGGACGCAAGCTGGAACCTCCGGTCTCCAGCGGCTTGTGGGGTGAAATCTTCAACGGCATACACCGGCTGCAAAGGCGACAGCGCAAGCGTCGGCGCAAGCTCGCCCGTATCCTCCAGGGCGTGCGGGAAACCATAAACGCCATGCCGGACGGCGCCGTGATTCTGGGCGAAAGCGGCGCCATCCAGTGGTGGAACGGTGCGGCACGGAGTCTGCTCGGCCTGACCTGGCCCGCGGACGAAGGCCAGCGGATCGGCAACCTGTTCCGTCACCCGCAGTTCAGTGCCTTTCTCAGCGAAAATCCTGAGCATAGCCAGGGTGTCATAACCGTCCCGTCGCCGGTGGATGAGGACATCATGCTTGAAGTGCGGGTGATTCCCTACGGCCGCAATCAGCGTCTGTTGCTGGCCCGGGACATCACCCGGCTGTATCGGCTGGAGCGCATGCGTCGGGATTTTGTGGCCAATATCTCCCATGAACTGCGTACGCCATTGACGGTCATTCACGGGCTGTCCGAGAGCCTGTCCGACAGCCCGGCCGCCGGTGCGCCGGGAATGCAGCGGCCACTGGAATTGATTGAGCAGCAGACGCAGCGCATGCAGCGTCTGGTCGAGGATCTGCTGCTGCTGTCCAGGTTGGAGACTGAAGAGCGGCCCGCGGCACGGGAACTGGTGGATATCCCCCGTCTGCTGCGCGTACTGGCGGAAGAAACCCGCACACTCAGCGGTGAGCGCAAGCATCGCATTGCCCTGGATGTGGATCCCGAACTGTGCTTGTTGGGAGATGAATCCGAATTGCGCAGTGCCTTGTCCAACCTGGTGTTCAATGCCGTCAAGTACACGCCCGGCGGTGGCGAGATTCGCATAATCTGGCTTCCCGACAAGGTCGGGAGAGCCATGTTTGCGGTGGAAGACACGGGCATCGGCATACCGCCGCACCACCTCCCACGGCTCACGGAGCGCTTCTACCGGGTGGATACCGGCCGCTCCGCACGCAGCGGCGGCACCGGCCTGGGGCTGGCCATCGTCAAGCATATCCTCGGCCGTTATGGCAGCCGCCTGGAAATCACCTCGGATCCGGGGGTGGGCAGCCGCTTTGCCTGCAGCTTCCCGCAGCGGGTGGTCACGCGTCACGCGAGTACGACGCAGGCCGGAGAATCCGGCGCCTGAGGCACATCGTCATGGCGTCCGGCGCTGTAACGAATCCGTCACATACTCTTCATCATGCTGTCAAAGTGCAGCCAGATACTAGGTCCCGTTCTCGGCAAGTATCCCGATGACACGCAATCACGAGCATGACAAACGGAGAAGCGACCAATGCGTAGTACACAACAGACCCTGACCGGTCTCGTCGCTGCCGCCTCGATGGCAGTGGTATCCGGAACCGCCCTGGCCGAGGTGGACCCCAAGCTGCCCAACTATGAGTCGACCAGTGGCGTATCCGGCAACCTGACGTCCATCGGATCCGATACGCTGAATAATCTGATGACCCTCTGGGCGGAGGATTTCAACGCCTACTATCCCAACGTGAACATCCAGATTCAGGGTGCGGGATCCTCCACCGCGCCGCCGGCGCTGGCTGAAGGTACGGCCAACTTCGGGCCCATGAGCCGCGCCATGCGCGACAGCGAGATAGCGTCCTTCGAGCAGGCGCACGGTTACCCGCCGACGCAGATGCGCGTTGCGGTCGATCTGCTCGCGGTTTTCGTCAACCGTGACAACCCCATTGAAGGCATGAGTATTCCGCAGGTGGATGCCGCATTCTCTTCGACACGCCGTTGCGGTTACGCGGAAGATATCACCCGCTGGGGACAACTCGGCATGACCGGCGCCTGGGAGAACCGTGACATCACTCTTTACGGACGAAATTCCGTTTCGGGCACCTACGGCTACTTCCGCCAGAATGCGATGTGCGATGGTGACTTCAAGAACTCCGTTAACGAGCAGCCGGGTTCCGCGTCAGTCGTTCAGGGTGTGAGCGAGTCCGTCAATGGTCTGGGCTATTCGGGCATCGGTTATCGGACTGCTGGTGTGCGTGCCATCCCCTTGTCCCGTGACGATGGCCAGGACTTCGCCGAGCCGACTGCCGAGAATGCCTCAAATGGCAGCTACCCGCTGGCGCGTTTCCTGTACGTTTACATCAACAAGGATCCCAACCGGGACATGGCGCCGCAGCAGCGTGAGTTCGTCAAGATGGTGCTGTCGAAGCAGGGGCAGGAAGTCACCGTACGCGACGGCTTTATCCCGCTGCCGGAGGTGGTGGCGAAGAAGGAACGCGAGAAGTTCGGTCTGGATTGATCGCAACGCGCACGCCCTGTCGAGCCCCGCATCGCGGGGCTTTTTTTGTTCCAGCATCATCCACCGCAACAGCGAATTCGCGTTGTAACAATTTCGTCATCTTGTCGCTGTAGCATGCCCTCAACTTTGCCGGTACCGATCTTGCCCAGAGAACCGCACCCATGAACGATGCCTCCAGCCCCGGTATTCCCGCATCCCGGCCCACGCGTGAACTGCTGCCGAGCGGCGAGAAGCGTGCGCGATTGAGAAAATGGCGCGGCATCAAGGATCATGCCGCCCGCTACACCATTGCCGGATTCGGCGTGGCTGTCATCGTCTGTCTGGCATTGATATTCATCTACCTGTTTTCCGAAGTCCTGCCCATGCTGATGCCGGCGTCCATGGACGAGCGCGGTAGTTACACCGCGCCGGGTGGTGGATCCGTGGCAACGATAAATGTCGCCTCAGATCGGCATCGGGAACTGGCTGTCAGGTTTACCGACGACCGCCGTGCCATCTTCTTCAACCCGGATGACGGCGAAATCAGCCAGGAGATCAGTTTGCCGCTACCCGAGGGCGTGGCCGTTACCGCCCGGGGCGAGGCCGAGCCGCGGGCCGGGATGTCCGTGTATGGACTGGAGAACGGGCAGGCGCTGGTGGTCCAGCACGTCTTCAATGAAAGCTATCCGGAGACCGGGCGTGAAGTAATCGGGGATATCGACTATCCGCTCGGTGACGAAGACTCCGCCCTGCTGGACATTGTCAACGACGGCACAGCAATTAACGCGATCGCGGTACAAAGCGGGCGCACCGGCATTTCCATTGTCGCCGCCTTGGCGGACGGGCGCTTGCGTCTGGTTCAGTTCAAGGAGACCACCTCGTTCATGACCGGCGAGGTGACCGTGGAGAGAGCCGCGTTCGATCTGCAACGCCCGCCGGGCGATGGCGTCATTTCCGCGCTGTTGCTGGACATCACCATGCGCAATCTCATGGTCGCGGATGACCAGGGGCAGCTACATTATTACGACGTGTCCCGCCCGGAACAGGCTGTGCTCCGGGACAGCAAGCGGATACTGCGCGGCAGTGAACCATCCGTAACCGCCATGGAGTTTCTGCTCGGTACGGTGTCGGTGATCGTCGGCGGCTCGGACGGGTCGGTAACCCAATGGTTCCTGGTACGGGATGCCGATAACATCGGCCAGATCACCTTCATCCGTGAATTCGATTCCCACAATGCGCCGGTCAGCGCCATTGCGCCCGAGCACGCACGCAAGGGCTTTGCCACGGCCGACGAGTCGGGTGAAGTCAAGCTGCACTATTCGACCTCGCAACGGACACTGGTCAGCGAGCAGGTGGCGAGCGGGTCGGTAAGCGCGCTGTCGTTCGCGCCGCGCGCCGATGCGCTCTATGTGGTCGACGACAACGAACGCCTGACGATGATGGGAGTTCGGAACCCGCATCCGGAGGTGTCCTTCGGCGCGCTATGGCAGAAGATCTGGTACGAAGGGCGCGAGGGGGAAGACTACGTATGGCAATCGTCCTCCGCCACGGATGAGTTCGAACCCAAGTTCAGTCTGGTGCCGCTATCACTGGGTACGCTGAAGGCGGCGTTCTACGCCATGCTGTTCGCGACCCCACTCGCCATCATGGGGGCAATCTACAGTGCCTATTTCATGTCGCCGCGCATGCGCGGGGTGGTCAAACCGACCATCGAGATCATGGAGGCGCTGCCCACGGTCATACTCGGCTTCCTCGCCGGGCTCTGGCTGGCGCCGTTCATTGAATCCAATCTGCCGTCGGTGGCGGGTATTCTGCTGCTTATTCCCTTGGCCATGATTGCGTTCGCATACGTCTGGACGCGCCTGCTGCCCGGCCGCGTCAGGCTGGCCATTCCCGCCGGTTGGGAGGCCGCGCTGCTGATCCCGGTGGTGTTGCTGACGGGCTGGCTTGCAGTGAGTGTCAGCCCGCAGATTGAAGTTGCCTTGTTCAATGGCGACATGCGGCAGTGGCTCACCGACGTGGGTATTACCTACGATCAACGCAATGCCCTGGTGGTGGGTATTGCCATGGGCTTCGCGGTAATTCCGACAATTTATTCCATCTCCGAAGATGCCGTATTCAACGTACCCAGGCACCTCACCCAGGGCTCGCTGGCGCTGGGTGCAACGCCCTGGCAGACCGTCATGAAGGTGGTGTTGCTGACAGCCAGCCCGGGCATCTTCTCGGCGGTGATGATCGGTTTCGGCCGGGCAGTGGGCGAGACCATGATCGTGCTCATGGCCACCGGCAACAGCCCGGTCATGAATTTCAACATATTCGAGGGCATGCGCACGCTGTCCGCCAATATCGCCGTGGAGATGCCCGAGGCCGCGGTGGGAGGGACGCATTTCCGCATCCTGTTCCTGGCGGCGCTGGTGCTGTTCGTGCTCACGTTCATCATGAATACCGCCGCGGAGGTGGTGCGCCAGCGCCTGCGGCGCAAGTACAGCTCCCTTTAGACGGTTTCCGAGCATAGGGTTTGCGGAATGAATAGCTGGTTCAAGAGTGGTACACCCTGGGTCTGGCTGAATGCGGGCGCGGTTTCAGTCAGCCTGGTGATGGTGGTCGGCCTGTTGCTGATGATCGCCGTCAATGGGCTCGGTCATTTCTGGCCCAAGGCTGTAATCGAGTTCGAGTACCAGGAAACGCCGGATTCCGAACCCGAGCGCGTGATCGGCGAAGTGTCGCGCTCGGAGACAATGACCGCCGCGGCCATGCGAGAAGCCGGGTACCAGGTACCGGAAGGTCAGGACGTTGTGGTGCGCCACCTGATCAAGCGGGGCAATCGCGATGTGACCAGTCGCGATTTCGTCTGGTACCTGGGCGAGTTCATGAGCGAATGGCGCTACCCGGACCAGGTCATAGTGCTGGAGCGCACAACCTGGGGTGATTTCTACGGCTATTTGCGACAGTACAAGGAGGGTGACGACGTGGTGGCCGAGGGTCCGGCCGCGCGGCAGGCGTTCGATGACCGTCTGGAGCAGTCGCTCGCCCAGGTCCGTGAGATTCTGCAGATCGAGCGTTACGCGATCGGCGAGGTCAACTTTCAGCTGGAGCAGGTGCGCCTGCAGCGACGCGGGCTCGAGCTGAATGAGGCGCTGAGCCCGGAGGACAGGACAGCCGGCTCGGCACAGCTGGATGCCCGGGAAGAAGACTTGCGCGCGCGGTACGCAGAACTGGAGACCCGTCGCAATGAACTCCGCGACGAGGTGCGTCGCTATAGCATCGTCGCCGAGACCATGAGTGGCGAAATGCGCCAGATCGGTATGGACGAGATCGTCCGCGCCTGGTGGCCGAACGAGATGTCCCTGGGGCAGCAGATCGGCCATTACGCGCATACCTTCTGGGACTTTGTCAGCGGCTTCCCGCGCGAGGCCAACACCGAAGGGGGCATACTCCCGGCGATCTTCGGCACGGTCATGATGGTGATCCTGATGTCCATCGTGGTCACGCCTTTCGGTGTGCTGGCGGCCATCTACCTGCGCGAATACGCGAAGCAGGGGCCGCTGGTGAGAACCATACGTATCGCGGTGAACAATCTTGCCGGGGTGCCGTCCATCGTCTTCGGCGTATTCGGCCTGGGATTCTTCGTGTATTTCATGGGTGGCGGTATCGACCGCCTGTTCTTCCAGGAGGCGTTGCCCGCGCCGACTTACGGCGGGCCCGCCATTATCTGGGCATCGTTGACCCTGGCGCTGCTGACCCTGCCGGTGGTCATCGTCTCCACCGAGGAGGGGCTGACCAGGATCCCCAGTACCATTCGCCAGGGCAGCCTGGCACTGGGTGCCACCAAGGCCGAGACGCTGTGGCGAATCATCGTGCCGCTGTCGGCGCCGGCAATGATGACGGGCCTGATTCTGGCCGTGGCGCGTGCGGCCGGCGAGGTGGCCCCGTTGATGCTGGTCGGTGTGGTGAAGCTGGCCCCCAGTCTGCCGCTCGACGGTAATTTCCCGTACGTGCATCTGGACCGGGCATTCATGCATCTTGGTTTCCACATCTACGACGTGGGGTTCCAGAGCCCCAATGTTGAGGCCGGGCGGCCGCTGGTTTATGCCACCGCGCTGATCCTGGTCATGCTGATCATGATATTGAACCTGAGCGCCATCTCCATCCGCAATCGGCTGCGCGAGAAGTACAAGAGCGAGAGCGACTGACCATGGGAATACATCAGTGTCTCCCTAGGTGAACCCACTTCAGGAATTGACCAATGGTGTCCGAAATGAACGATGATTCCAGGGTGTTGACCCACGGCATGACACCTTCCGCACGCAAGGGCGGCACAGCCGAGAAGCTGAGCATGAGCCGCGAGACCACCTGTATCGAGGTGCGTGATCTCAAGCTCTACTACGGCAATGAGGCTGCCCTGAAGGGCATCAACATGACCATCCCCAAGGGGCGGATTACCGCCTTCATCGGCCCCAGTGGCTGCGGCAAATCCACGCTGCTGCGCTGCATGAACCGGATGAACGATCTGATCGACACTGTGCGTATCGAAGGTGAAGTCACCATCGATGGTGAAAACATCTATGATCCGAAGGTGGACGTGGCGGAACTGCGCCGCCGGGTGGGGATGGTCTTCCAGAAGCCCAATCCGTTTCCCAAGTCCATCTACGAGAACGTGGCCTATGGTCTGCGATTGCAGGGCGTGAAGAACCGGCGCGTGCTGGATGAAGTGGTCGAGCGATCGCTCAAGCGGGCGGCGCTCTGGGATGAGGTCAAGGATCGCCTGCACGAAAATGCCTTCGGGCTGTCCGGTGGTCAGCAACAGCGGTTGGTCATTGCCCGGGCGGTGGCGATCGAACCCGAGGTGCTGCTGCTGGACGAACCGGCCTCGGCGCTGGATCCGCTGGCGACGCTGAAGATTGAGGAGTTGATGTTCGAGCTCAAGGAGGAATACACCATTGTGATCGTGACGCACAACATGCAGCAGGCCGCACGCGTGTCCGATTACACCGCCTTCATGTATCTGGGCGAAATGGTGGAGTTTGCGGATACCGACACCCTGTTTACGACGCCGGCGAAGAAGCAGACCGAGGATTACATCACCGGCCGTTACGGCTGATCCGCCGTCTATTCACCGGTCGGAATCGGCCGGGCCGTTCGGCAGGCCTTTGCCGCTTGAGGTAGGAGAGCAATGGACAAGTCGATTTTCACACAGCACATCTCGCGCAAGTTCAATGCCGAGCTGGAGGAGATTGTTCAGCGCGTGATGGCCATGGGCGGCCTGGTCGAACAGCAGCTCGCCGATGCCATGACGGCCCTTGCCGAGGGCACGCATGAACTGGCAGAGACCGTGATCACGCGCGATTACCAGATCAATGGCATGGAAGTGGCCCTGGACGAGGAGTGCACGCATATTCTCGCCCGGCGTCAGCCCACTGCCAGCGATCTGCGCCTGGTGATGGCGGTGATCAAGACCATTACCGATCTGGAGCGTATCGGCGATGAAGCCGAACGCATCGGCAGGATGGCGCTGCACCTGCTGGAAGCAGACCGTCGCGCCAACCCCATGGCGGAGATCAGCGCGCTCGGGGAATACGTGCGACAGATGCTGCACAGCTCCCTGGATTCCTTCGCACGGATGGATCCGGAGGCCGCGGTGCGGGTGGCGCAAATGGACATTAACGCCGACAGCCAGTACGAAGTGATCATGCGTGAACTGCTCAAGCGGATGCGCGAGGATACCGATGCGATACCGCGGGTCATGGATATCGTCTGGGCGGCGCGTTCCCTGGAGCGTATCGGTGACCGTTCCCGCAATATCTGCGAGTACGTGGTGTATTTCGTCAAGGGCAAGGACGTACGCCACACCAGCTTCGAGAAAATGGCGGAGGAAGCCACCGGCGACCGCCGATAAGGCGCTACGGGACAGCGGGTTGCCGTGCCGAGTGGGCCACCAGCGCCTCGAACAGTGCGCGCTGTTCCGTTCGCTGTGGCAGGTATTCCGGGTGCCACTGGACGCCGAGTACGCAGGCATGGTCCGTATGCTCGATGGCCTGAATGACCGAGTTGCGTTCTCGGGCCACGGCCTGCAGCCCCTGGCCGGGTTCGCGGATGGCCTGCCTATGCAGGGAATTTACCTGGCAGTGCGGCTGCCCAAGGATCGCGGCCAGGCGGCTGTCCGGTGATACCTCCACGGTTTTCTGCGGCCAGATCGTGTAGAGGTTGGGAGCTTCGTCGTAAAAATCATCCAGACGCTGGTGCAGGCTGCCGCCGCAGACCACGTTAAGCAACTGCGCGCCGCGGCAGATGCCGAGCACCGGCAGGCCGCGGGCCAGGGCTTCCTTCAACAGCGCGGACTCCAGCGTATCCCGCTCATGGTTGCGGCCTTGCAGTTGTTTGCTGCTCAGCAGGCGCCGCAAAATCCAGATCAGTGGAAACAGCACCAGGGTAAGCAGAAAGGCCGCCAGTGAACGGCTACGCCGGTGCAGCTCCCGAAGCGCCGGCGCAGCCCGCGTTTCCCCATACAGCGCAGGGTCCACATCGGCGCCGCCACCGACAATCAGGCCGTCCAGATCATCCACGGGGCGCGGCCGCCGCGGCGTGATCCTGAGTGGATGACCGCCGGCCCGTCGAACCGCCCAGCTGGTGAACAGCCACGCGGCAAGGCCCCCGCGGTCGGGGCCGGTGATGCCGATCCGTGGTTTCATGCGGTCAGCCACTGCTCGGATTGCTCCGCCCAGAGGCTGTCGATACTGGCAAAGGCGGGCGGAGTGCGCGCGAGCCAGGTTTCGCCCATGTCCGCCATGCGTTGTGGACGTGCCGCCAGCCATTCCACGCAAACCCAGCCCTGCCATTCCCGCGCCAGCGTCCAGTCCGGTTCATCGATTCTGCAATTCGGCAGTCGATAGTGAAAGGCGGGGCGGGGTTTGACCAGGGCAGCGTCCTTTACGCCACGGACCGCCGCGCCGCCGAGAACCTCCCGGAACACCGGAAGCAGATCCAGCGCCCGGTTTCGCGTGGGGTTGTGGGCGAGGTAGTCCTCAACCAGCGTGATCATGTCCGGCGGAGCATAGTCCGGATCGACGATCAGGCGACGGTACTGAGCAGGGAATGGATCGATATAAGGCGTCAACCGGCGGCTCCAGTCGATTTCGCCGCGTATATGCAGCCAGTCCCATAACAGCAGAAAGGCGCGCAAGTGGGCAAGGATGGTTGCGCTTGAGGTATCGGTGAGCTCCGGGTTCAGGTGCAGGCCGAACGCGTATAGAATCGACGCCCGGGTGCCTTTGGCTTTTGCACGCTGTAACCGCTCGCGCAGATGCTCAAGCTTCGCCACTTCCACCATGGGAATGGGTGGCGTAACAATTTCGTGGGGTACGATTGAGCTTGCCACCCGGGCGATGACGTCATCCACCCGGTCGCCGGAACCACCTTGTTCCATGTCGAAGCCGATAGCCTCAAGTATGGGTACGTATGCGCGGTCCTTGAGCAGGGCGGTGTCGATCTCAACCGCGAAGTCGCCCCAGCAGGTATCGCGCACCGTGTGCACGAAGCGGTTGTTCCGCTCCACCGTGCCGCCGTACAGATCCGCTACCATGGCGCTGATAGCGTCCAGAGGCATGCCCGCAAACTCCAGCTCAACGCCCAATCGGCGCGGTTCCCCCTGGGCCGTTTCCAGCCGCTCGGGTAAGGGAAATGACATGCTGAACCTCTCTCGTCGCGAATGGGTACAATACGCGTTCAGGTGCCGGTCCCGAAAGTGATGCTACCTTAAACTAGGCGCGTCCATGCGCGCGGTGTTCCGACCTTCCCTCCATGGAAATGGACGGGTTTTGTTCAGCAAGGAGGCAATCATGAAAAGTGTACGGACGACACTTCCGGTGTTGCTGATATTGGTAATGATGGGTGCCACGGGGCTGGCGGGCTGCGAAACACAGGGAACGGCCGGCTATAGCGAAGATCCCATGGACGAGCCGACGGCGGACGTCAGTGTTCAACCGGACCAGAAGTCCGATGAAATAACCGGCGAGTGGGAGGAAACCACGGAAAACGCCGATAATCCACCGAGTGATGCCAACGAGGATGGCTCCGTTCAATAGTATGACAATTTCGCCTTGCGCGGGTTATGCGCGGCATTCAAACATACCCGCGCGGGCACGCTGCAAAGCCAGGGCCCCATGGGAATAGATCAGTGTCTCCTTTAAGGTGCCATCCATGACCTACTGTCTTGCCATTGCCGTGAATGCCGGGCTGGTTGTCGCTGCCGACTCCCGCACCAATGCAGGCCTCGACAATGTGAACAGCTATCGCAAAGTGCACAGCTTCTGCTGGGAAGGCGAGCGCGTCATGCTGCTGCTGAGCGCCGGCAACCTGGCCACGACCCAGGCCGTGGTAACGTCGCTTAAGCGGGAGTCGGAAACGGGCGGCCCGCTGCGGGAGGTGCGGCATCTTAGCGAGGCCGCCGAGCATGTCGGGCTGGTCAGCCTGGAAATACAGCGTCGGCATCGCGCTCCGGAAGGCCCCAGCGCGGTGTCGATGGGGGCCACGTTTATTCTCGGCGGACAGATCGCGGGTGAATCGCCGGAAATCTTCCTCATCTATCCCGAGGGCAATTACATCACCTGTTCCGATGAGCAGCCCTTTCTGCAGATTGGTGAAACCAAGTACGGCAAGCCGATACTGGACCGCATCATCAATCCGGGAACCTCTCTGGAGGACGCCGCCCGCTGCGCCCTGGTATCAATCGATTCCACCATGCGCTCCAATCTCACCGTGGGTCCGCCAGTGGATCTGGCGATTTATCAACGCGATAGCCTGAAATCGCCGAGCATGATCCGTTACAAGCTCCATTCCCCCTATTTTGCGTCCATTCGCAAGCAATGGGGTGAAGGTATTCGCCGCCTGTTCGACGATCTGCCGCGTTTCGACTGGGAATAAGTGCTCCATCTTGCCTCCGGGCACCCGCAACGTTACCCTCCCTACGCGTTTGCCTCCGGGTTGCGCTAAACTATTTATCTCAGAGATCAGTACGGTCGCATGAAGCGAAAGGTATACGTCAAGACTCACGGCTGCCAGATGAATGAGTACGATTCCGCCAAGATGGCGGACGTGCTCGGAGCCGCTCGTGGGTTCGAGCCGGTAGGTACTCCCGAGGAGGCCGACCTTATTCTGCTGAATACCTGCTCCATCCGTGAGAAGGCCCAGGAAAAGGTTTTCTCCGAGCTTGGCCGCTGGCGGCCGCTCAAGGAGCGCAACCCGAATCTGGTCATCGGCGTGGGCGGATGCGTTGCCAGCCAGGAGGGGGCCGCACTGCAGCAGCGCGCGCCCTTTGTCGATCTGGTGTTCGGACCCCAGACCCTGCACCGTCTGCCGGAAATGTACGATCAGGTCGTGCGCGATGGCCAGCCAGTGGTCGATGTCAGCTTCCCGGAGATCGAGAAGTTCGACCGCCTGCCCGAGCCCAGGGCCGATGGTCCGACTGCCTTTGTGTCCGTCATGGAAGGGTGTAGCAAGTACTGCAGTTTCTGCGTGGTGCCTTACACGCGCGGTGAAGAAATCAGCCGCCCTTTTGATGATGTCATTGCCGAAGTGGCATCGCTGGCGTCGCAGGGTGTGCGCGAGGTGAATCTGCTGGGGCAGAACGTCAACGCCTATTGCGGCGATATGGTTGACGGCACCACGGCGGATCTGGCGCTGCTGGTGAATTTCATAGCCGCCATCGACGGCATTGACCGTATCCGGTACACCACATCGCACCCGGTCGAGTTTTCCGACAGCCTGATCGAGGCGTACCGCGAAGTGCCCGAACTCGTCGATCACTTGCACCTGCCAGTGCAGAGTGGTTCGGATTTCGTGCTCAAGCTCATGAAACGGGGCCATGTGATCGCTGATTACGTGGACAAGATCCGTCGCCTGCGGGAGATCCGCCCAGACATCAGCATTTCGTCGGATTTCATCATTGGCTTTCCCGGAGAAGACGACGACGCCTTCGAGGAGACCATGCAGCTGGTCGAAGAAATCGGTTTCGACCAGTCCTTCAGCTTCATTTACAGTGCCCGGCCAGGGACGCCGGCGGCATCGCTGGCGGACAGCACGCCCATGACCGTGAAGAAGGCGCGTCTGCAGCGATTACAGGCCGCCATCGACGCCAGTGCCAGGCGCATAAGCCAGGCCATGGTCGGTACCAGACAGCGGGTGCTGGTGGATGGCTACTCGAAGAAAACCACCAACGATATTGCCGGGCGAACCGAGAACAACCGGGTGGTCAATTTTCCGGGGCATCCGCGCCTGATCGGCCGGTTCGTGACCGTGCGTATCACCGAGGCACTGTCCAATTCCCTGCGCGGCGAACTTATCGAGATGGATGACGACATGGCCGTTGCCGCGGTTAATGCATGAGGTTTGTGGAGACGATTTGAAAGCCCATCCCGACGCCCTCGATTTTGTTCTTGAACCCGTTGACAATCAACGACTTGCCAATCTTTGCGGTCAGTTCGACGAAAATCTCAGACAGGTGGAACGCCGGCTCGGGGTGGAAATCAGCAATCGTGCCCACCGTTTCCGGGTGATCGGCGACCCTGGCGCCGTGCTGGCGGCGCAGACGGTGCTGCGCGACCTCTACAATGTTTCAGGCACTGAAGAACTCAGCCCGGAGAATGTTCACCTGTTCCTGCAGGATTCCGGCGTGGAGGCGCGTTCGAGAAACAAGCCCGGGACCGCGGGCGAGCTGGTGATACGGACCCGACGGGTGGAGGTCCGGGGGCGCGGACCCAATCAGCAGTCCTATCTTTCCAATATCATGGAGAACGATCTGAATTTCGGCATTGGTCCGGCCGGAACCGGCAAGACGTATCTGGCCGTAGCCGCGGCGGTGGAGGCGCTGGAGAGCGACCGTGTGCGGCGGCTGGTGCTGGTGCGTCCGGCGGTGGAGGCAGGCGAGCGCCTTGGTTTTCTCCCCGGTGATCTGGCGCAGAAGGTAGACCCTTACCTGCGGCCGCTCTATGACGCACTGTTCGAGATGATCGGTTTCGATCGCGTGGGCAAGCTGATCGAGCGTAACGTTATCGAAGTGGCCCCGCTTGCCTACATGCGTGGACGGACCCTGAACCACTCCTTCATCATTCTGGATGAAGCTCAGAACACGACGGTGGAACAGATGAAGATGTTCCTCACGCGCATCGGGTTCGGCTCCACCGCGGTGGTGACCGGTGATGTCACGCAGGTCGATCTGCCTCGCGGTACGGCTTCCGGGCTACGGGATGCGGTGGATATACTCAAGGATATCGAGGGTGTAAGTTTTACATTCTTTACGGCCCATGACGTGGTTCGCCATCCATTGGTGCAGCGGATCGTCCAGGCCTATGAGAAACGCAGCATCGAGCTTGAGGCGACCGCGGAGGCCGAGCGGGCCGACAGACTGCAGGGGCGCAAATGACAAGCCGCGAACAAAGCCTGAATAATGGGCACATTGCGGTGGAGATACAGTACGCAAGCCAGGAGCGGGATCTGCCCGGGGAAGCGGACCTGCGTCGCTGGGCGGCACTGGCGCTAGGCGAGGGCAATGCGGACACGGAACTGGTGATCCGGATCGTGGATGAGCCCGAGGGGCGTCAGCTGAACCGACAGTTCCGTGAACGGGACTATGCTACAAATGTGTTGTCGTTTCCGTTCGAAGCCCCACCCGGACTGAATCTTTCGGTGTTGGGCGACCTGGTCATCTGCGCACCGGTGGTAATCGGCGAGGCGGCGGCACACGGCAAGGAGCCCGCTGCCCATTGGGCACATATGGTCATTCATGGAACCTTGCATCTACTCGGTCATGACCATATTCAGGACAGCGAGGCGGAACAAATGGAGAAGCTGGAAGCCATGCTGCTGGCGCGGCTCGGCTATCCCGACCCCTACATGGAGCTGTCATGACCGTGAACGTGCCGCAACCGGCTGACAGTATCCATCCCCGACGCAGAACGGCAAGCGTCGGGGGCGACCCGAATTCCGAGGCCACCGAAAGAAGCGCATGAGCGAGGACCGATCTAGTAACGGTAGTACACAACGCAGTTGGCTGGAGCGTCTGGGGCAGGCTCTGTCCGGGGCAGAGCCACGAGACCGGCATGATCTGGTGGATGTGCTGCGCGATGCACAGCGCCGCGATCTCCTTGATGCCGATCAGCTCGCCATGATTGAAGGGGTGCTGCACGTCTCCGAGATGCAGGTGCGGGACATCATGATTCCGCGCAGCCAGATGGTCGTGGTGCGGCGGGACGCCGATACCGCGGAACTGCTGGCGCCGGTTATAGAGTCCGGTCACTCCCGTTTCCCCGTCATCGGCGAGAGCAGGGATGACGTGGTAGGTATCCTGATTGCGAAGGATTTGTTGCGTTATGTCGCCGAGGACAGTGCCGGCGGTTTCAGCATGCGTGAACTCATGCGTCCCCCGCAGTTCGTGCCGGAAAGCAAGCGTCTGGACGTGTTGCTGAAGGATTTTCGCCGTAACCGCAATCATCTCGCCGTGGTGGTGGATGAATACGGCGGCGTGGCGGGCATGGTGACCATCGAAGACGTGCTGGAGCAGATCGTCGGTGAAATCGACGACGAGCACGATTTCGATGACGATACCTACATCCTCAGTCATCGCGAGGGTGCCAGCATGGTCAAGGCGCTGACGCCGATCGAGGATTTCAACGAACACTTTCACACCGACTTCAGCGATGAGGAGTTCGATACCATCGGCGGCCTGGTGGCCCATCGTTTCGGGCATCTGCCTCGACGCGGAGAATTCGTGGACATCGACAGTATTCGGTTCGAGATCATCCGCGCCGACAACCGCCGCATTCATCTGCTCATGGCCCAGAAAGTGCCCGCCGTCGAGGAAACGGCCGATTCCGGCCGGGGCGAGTCCGCCGGACACTAGGAGCCTGTCGGCCTATGGCCTTTTTATCCCCGGCCTGGCACACCCCTGGCCGGACCTTACCGCTGGCCGCGTTCGCCGGCTTGCTCAGCCCGCTGGCATACGCGCCATTCGGTTGGTCCTGGGTCGCCATCGTTTCACCTGCCGTGCTGTTCGCGCTGATTGCCCGCGCACCGAGCCGCCTCGCGCTCTGGGCTGGCTATGTTCACGGTGTCTGCTTTTACGCGGCCGGCGGACACTGGATCTGGTTCAGTGTTGGTGAGTTTGGCGGCGGGCCGCTGGCCGCGACAATCTTCTGCATCATTCTCGCTCTGTGTTTCGGCCTGATCACCTGGCTGGTGGTATGGCTCTGGCTACGGTTACGTCCGCGCAGCGAAATTCTGGCTCTGTTGATTACCCTGCCGGCGGCCTGGGTGCTGCTGGAATGGGTTCAGGGCTGGATATTCACCGGCACGACGTGGTTGCAGCTTGGCTATAGCCAGACCGACTCCTGGCTGGCCGGCTACGCACCGCTGATCGGCCCGCTTGGTATCAGTCTGCTGCTCGCGGTCATGGCTGGATCGCTGGCCTGGGCGGCGCTTGACTGGTCCCGACGGAACGCGACGGTGGTGGTGGTTGGTATTGTACTGGTCTACGGGCTTGGCTGGGCCGTTGATCGCCCCTGGACTCAGCCCTCCGGCGAGCCCATGCGCATCGCCCTATTGCAGGGCAATATTGCTCAGGACGAGAAATGGGAGGCCGAGACCCGCGGCAGGACCATGGCTCTCTACGCGCAGCTGACCCAGCGATACTGGGGCAATGCGGATCTGGTGATCTGGCCGGAAACGGCGGTGCCCGCGTTCATGCATCAGGTCCAGCAGGAACACCTGCTGCCGCTGGCGGCCGAGGCCGAGCACCATGGCACCGATCTGCTGCTGGGGCTTCCGGTGCTGGACCGGCAGAATGGCCAGGTCTTCAATAGCGTGCTTGCGCTGGGCTCGACGGTGGATTTCTACCACAAGCGCCATTTGGTGCCCTTCGGCGAGTACGTACCCTTCCGCGAGGCGTTCGGTAACGTGCTGGATGTGTTCGGGGCACCGATGTCCGACTTCACGCCCGGCTGGAACAGCAACACCCTCACGGTCGGCGGGCATGAGGTGGCGGTATCCATCTGTTACGAAATTACCTTTCCCGGCGAGGTGCGAGCATTCCTGCCGCGGGCGGAACTGCTGGTCAATGTCAGCAACGATGCATGGTTTGGTACATCCATCGGTCCGCATCAGCATTTTCAGATCGCCCGCATGCGAGCCATTGAAACCGGGCGGCCGCTGGTGCGGTCAACTAATACCGGCATTACCGCGGCGGTGGATGAGCGGGGCCGTGTCATAGCCGAGGCATCCCAGTTCGTGGTGGATGCCCTGGTCGTGGATGTGACGCCACACCAGGGCATGACGCCCTACGCACGAGTGGGTGACTGGCCGGTACTTGGCGCTTTCGCCGTGATGCTGCTGGTCAGCGCCGGCCTGCGACTAAGGCGCTGACGTTAGGGAGCCTCTATGGGAAGTCGCGGCTGGAGGAGACTATTCGGCAATCAGGTTGCGCATGCCGGCGATTCCATTCTGGTACAAGGCGCGAATATTGCTGATGGCTTCGGCCTCCAACTCTGCCGGTACGTCGAACGTCGAGCCCCAGGTCAGGCGCGTCTGACCATTGTCGGTCGGTTCGATGCTGAAGCTCGCCTGGTAATTCTGGATTGGCAGCGGGCCGCTGAGAATAACGTAAGCGAAGCGGCGCTGTGATTCGGAATATTCCGTAAGGGCTTCGGTATAGATCGAGCCGTCTTGCATGGAAATGATCCGGTGAACGCCGGACCTGGTTCCATACACGCTGCAATCGGCAACATATGACTGCCACTGGTCAATGGAACAGAATGATTTCAGCCGGTTCCAGACCCGTTCCGGCGGGGCATCGAAGACGGCCTCTTCGATGACTTCCGTATTACCGGCGAAGGCGTTGATACTCATTAGCGCCGTGGTCAGTAGGGACACCAATCCATATCTTTTCATAGCTATCTTTCCTTGTCGGTGCAATCAAGTGCGATTTGCGTTAGGGAGACACTGATGTAGTCCCACGCTGCAAAGCCCCGCAGGGCGGGCCATCCGAGCGCGCTGGGCATATATCAGTGTCTCTCTAGGCGGTAAGTGAATCTCTGGTTCCTGGTAACTCGGAGGGGCTGACGTCGAGCAGCGGCCAATCACGCCGACGAGCCTCCTCTTCCATGGACGGCTCGCCCGGCACGACGCGGACTTCACCCGTTAATTCCAGCATGGGAACGTCCGAGAGGTGGTCACCACAGCCCAGGCACTGGGCGAGGTCGAGCTTGTAATGCCGGGCGAACTCTACAATGGCTTCCGCCTTGCCTGGACCGATCATCTGCCGTCCGTCGATCTCTCCCGTGAACCGGCCATTGACGGCTTTCAGTTGGGTGGCCAGACAATAGGCCCCGCCCAGGCGCTTGACGATGGGCGCAAGAATTTCATTGCAGGACCCGGACACGAGCACGATCCGGGCGCCGTTGGTACGCAGTTCGGTCAGCAGCGATAACGTTTCCGGAATCCACAGCCGGTCGCCGAGACGACGTGATTCCCATTCGAACCACTCCGCCGCCAGTTGCTCGGTCTGATCGACCTGCCGTCCGGCAAAGCTCTGATAGAAGAGCCTGTTGAGGACGGCCCGGTCGTCGCGCCGCGGATGATTCCGCAGCGCCTGCTCAAACGCGGTGTATGTGGCGTTGCCATCCTCGCCTCTGTGTTCAGCAGCGTGCAGAAAGTAATAGCGCTGAAAGCGGAACATGGACTTGAGAGAAATAAGGGTATCGTCCACGTCGAAAAATCCTGCCTGCATGGCTTGCTCCTTAAGCGTAAGCGTTGGCGACGGCGGACGGTTCACTCTTAACCGG
Organism: Aquisalimonadaceae bacterium; assembly: GCA_040877625.1. GTDB lineage: Bacteria > Pseudomonadota > Gammaproteobacteria > Nitrococcales > Aquisalimonadaceae > Methylonatrum. The sequence goes on along the minus strand of JBBDNK010000033.1, from coordinate 111,717 downwards.
CTCGTCGAAAGTCCAGTATGGTCCGGCAAAATAGTCTGCTACCGCACCCAGGTTGCCGGCGTTGGAATCCAGCAATGCAAGATGGCCATCCGGACGCACCAGTACGAAGCCCTGGTTCAGGCCGAAAGCGTGGAATACCTCGGCTGTTGTGTCCTCGATGGCGTGTGCGGTGTCGATGCCGAGAGCGATGTTCTGCTCCATGGGCTCGCGGGTTATGTAGCAGGTGCGTAGCCGCTTCGCGGCAGGGCAGTTGTCCAGCCACTTCATGAGATTCTGGCGATGATCCGTTGTATCCCGACGGTGCAGCACCAGCAGGGTAAAGTGCTGCCCATGAACCATTGCCGCCAGGGGGCGCAGTGCTCCATCGACGCGTACATACGCGTGCGGACAGCGATCACCGGGCTTCAGGTCGCCTGCCGGGTTTCCAGCGCTGAGCGAATGCCCCGCATAGCTTTGGCGCAGCCCGGACATTAACCAGGGCAGATCGATCTGCACCCGTCGAGAGGCATTCACCAGTGGCACCACCGATTTGCGCAAGGTCCGATACCACGGTGTCGTATTGGTGATGAAGCGGGTGGTGCGACTGGTTACCTCGGCGATCTTGCGGGCGATCGCCATGCGCTCTTCGGTGTAAGAGTCGAGCAACGCCAGATTTGCTGAACCGCTGATGACCTGTGCCAGCTTCCAGCCGAGGTTGAAGGCATCGTGGGCGCCGGTGTTCAGTCCCTGAGCCCCGAGAGGACTATAAAGATGCAGGGCGTCGCCGAGTAGAAACGCGCGGCCGCGTCGGGGCGTTTCCGCCAGACGGTAATAAAAGGGCGCGCAGGTTAACCAGGCCGGGCTATGGACGCGAACTCCGCCGGGGCCGTTACGGTCCACGATTGCCTGCAATTCCTCAAGGCTGGCCTCGGGTCGCGCTGTTCCCTGGAAGTCATCCAGTGTTTTATCTGTCTGGGCGATGATGCGATGCATTCCGCGGGGCATCGGGATCATCAGCAGGTAACCGTGGCGCGATATAAAGAACTGGAGTTCATCCTGGGCCTCGTCACTATCAATCCTGACGTCGCCGAGAATGAAGGCGCGGCGATAATCGCCGCCGGGGAAATCAATATCCAGCAGCGTGCGCACCGAGCTTCTGCTGCCGTCGCATCCGCAGAGCCAACTGGTGCTCACGGATTCGCCGTTGCCGCCGGGGCCTCGCAGGATGACTCTGGCGGGGCGCCCGGGATCGGCTGGACTACCGGCGTCCGTGATCTCGACGATTTCGGTGTTTCTTTCGACGCTGACCCCGCACTCGGCAAGCTGCCGGGAAAGCAGGTGCTCGGTCACTGATTGGGGTAATCCCAGCACAAAGGGGTACCGGGAACTGATGGAGGCGAAGCTGGCGTCGATTATGCAGCGCCGGTCGGCGTTAACCCGAAAGCGCTGCATGGGATTGCCGCGTTCCACCATGGCCTCGGCAATGCCGATGGTATGCATGAGTTCCAGCGTGCGGGCGTGAATGCCGATCGCCTTGGAATACGCAGTGGGCCCATCGTTACGGTCAATGATGCGGACACTGATGTTCTGCCTGGCGAGAACACAGGCGAGGGTCATGCCAACCGGTCCGGCCCCGACAATGAGTACGTCGGGGGCTGGAAAATTATCGTTAACAGCCATTTTCAGTTTCTCCATAATAGCCGTGCCGCGCGTCTTCCAGTACGGGGCTCGCACCGCTGAATCGAGCGATACAGGGATGAACGATTTTGATGGACATCAAAGGCCTGGATCTGAACCTGCTTAAAGTCTTCGACGCAATCTACACGCACCGTAATCTCACCAGAGCCGGGGACTCGCTGGGCATCAGCCAGCCGGCCGTGAGCCGTGCGATGCAACGGCTGCGTGAGGCGTTCGGCGATATGCTGTTCGAACGTGTTCCGCAGGGCATGACGCCGACGCGCAAGGCAGAGATGGTTGCACGCCACATCCAGTCGGCGCTGGATAACGCGCAGACGGCGTTGCATCTCGGCAAACAGGTAAAGCCACAGGATTTGGACGTGGCGTTCCGGCTTGGCACCAATGACTACCTTTCCCTCCTGCTCCTGCCGCGTATCGCTCAGCGCGTCCGTGTGCATGCGCCGAATGTGCGATTGATCGCCCCCAACGTGGGGCATACCTGTGTGCAGTTCATGCTCGACAGCGCCGCGATTGATGCGGCAATCGTTTCCGAAGAGGTTGCCGGCAGCCGCTACGAATCGATGCCGCTGTTCACCGAGGAGTACGTTTGCATCGCGGGGGCGGACAATCGCCGCGTTCCGGCGGCCGGCCTTGATCTCGATACATTTGTCGCTCTGGATCATCTGCTGGTCTCGCATGCAACGGCGGAACGCGGCTGGGTTGACTCGACCCTGCAGGGGATGGGGCGCTCACGGCGTGTAGCCATGAGCATTCCCCATTTCTCGGTAGCACCGTCCATCATCGTGTCCACGGACCTGATCTGCACTCTCCCCAAGCGGATAGCGCATCTTCTTGAACGGTTTCACGCTATCCGGATCCTGCCCCTGCCCATTCGTAATCACCGCCACCTTTTCCACCTGGTCTGGTTGCGGCGTTATGGTTCCGGCTCTCACCATAGTTGGTTTCGTGAAGAAATCGCCGCGGTGTCCAGGGAACTGTGATCCTCAGGCGCCCACCGTGTCGGCCTCTTCGGTTTCCAGCAAACGCAGAAATTCCGCGGTCTCGCTGGCCATGGCCGCTTCGCGCGGTCCCAGTGACTGCTGTTCTATGGCCATATAGGAAACGAACGATTCTGCCAGGCACTCGCCAAGCTGGAAGAAGCGAATCGTCGCCTCGTAGGCGCATCGATCAGGTCGGCTCGCGCCCTGCTTGGTCAGGTGGAATTCAATATTTGCCTCAACCGGGAACATGAAGCGCAGAAAGCTCATGTTCATCCGGTTGATGACGAAGTACGGGTTGGTGACGCCTTCCAGGAGATCCGACGTGGTTACGGCAATGAAGGCCTGACGCGCGGCCTCGGTCAGAACCATGCCCTGTATGTGCTGACCAGTAACATGATCGAGCAGGAGTTCCGAGCGTTCGTCAATCAACAGATCGAGCGTGTAGATCCCCTGATCCAGTTTTCGTGGATGGGAGATCAGGATATTCTGAGATCGATGTTTATGGCTGGTTGCCTTGTTCGCACGTCCACGCAGCCGCGAGATGGCCGATTCGCTGACATATATCCCCCTGTTGCGAAGCGTGTTCACGAGTTGGTCCAGTCGTGATAACGGCACACCCTGACCAATGTGAACCTGCATCGGGCTGTCGGAAACCGTCTCTTCGGAATCTTCAAGCCAACGCTCCAATCCGCTGACGGTAACAACGCCCTTATTGCCGGCGAATGCCTTGAATCGATCGCCCACGACGATGAGAGAGTGTTTCATTTTTCAGCCATCCCTTGCCGGTGATGTGGAGAATAAAAGCCGACGTACGGGTAGCGCGGCCGCAGTTGCCGGCGCCACCCATCGGTAAAACTTATGCAAATGCGGTGCGATGTCCTTCGATGAATCGGGGTAGTCTGGTGGGAGAAAGGCCGGTGATCTCGCGGATCTGTTCGGTCACCGCGCTGCCATAACCGGCGCGGTAAATGGCGAACAGTTCCAGCATGGCCTCCACGATCCACTCCGACATGCCGCCGCCGAGCATGGATTCGCGTGCCTGGTCCGGTGAAACGGCGACGTAGCTCACATTGCCATTGATGCTCTCGCCGATCAGGTTTGCGACTTCACCGTATGACCAAGCCTCCGGCCCCGTGATGTCATAGCTGCTATTGCGATGGTTGTGCGGGTTCGCCAGGGCCTCGACGATAACGCTGGCGATATCGCGTACGTCGGTGAAGCTGATGCGGCCGTCGCCGGCGGGGGCGTAAATCGCGCGATCGGATTTGATCGTGCTTGCCGACATCAGCAGTACCTGCATGAACAGATTCGGCCGTACGATGGTGTAATCAAGACCGGAGGCGGCAAGATGCCGCTCAATTTCGGCATGCAGCCGTGGCAATCTCGCGGGCGCGTCCATCGAGGCGCCGAGCCCGGACAGTTTGACGATATGACGCACACCTGCCTGCCTGGCACTGTCAATCACTGCGCACTGATGGCGAACCATATCCTCACTGGCAGGTGAAATCAGGAAAAGGCTTTGTATGTCCTGACAGGCGTCGAACAATGTCTGGGGCTTGTCAAAGTCTCCATGGCGTACGCGCGTTCCTTCCGGTAGCGCCTTCCCGGCCGCGTCGGGGTTGCGTGCCAGGGCGTAGAATGGCCGTCCTTCCGAGTGCAATTGCCGGCATACCTCACTGCCCACATTGCCCGTACTTCCAGTTACAAGAATCATGATTTTCCCTCTTCATATTTCCTTGATCGAACATGTTTTATTGATCTGTCGGGCAAATGCCGATTAACCAATTCCCTTGGCTGGCGATAGTCTCAGATCATTCAATCCGTGCATATGGCATGAGCGAATAGGCGTCATTACCGTGATGCATAATGAAAGTTGAGAATGCGGTAGGTGATTGTCGGTTCGGGGGTTTATGATGCGTATGCGCTGCAATGAACGCGTACTTTCGCGGATGAAACGTGTCAGACGAGGGTATCGCCGGTTGTCATATCAGGTTCACGAAAATAGCTTTTGGGGGTGACCCCGAAAATACGGCGAAATACGGCGATGAAACTGCTCGGGTTTTCATAGCCTAGTTCGTGCGCGACCGTGGTCACGCTCATTCCAAGCGCCAGGCGTTCAATTCCGATCTGGATGCGGAGTTGCTGACGCCAGGTGCTGAAGCTCATCCCCGTTTCCCGCCGGAATACGCGGGCGAGCGTACGTTCACTCGCCCCGACCCGGGATGACCACGTGCTCAGAGTGGCCGGATCACCTGGATGCCTTCTCAGAGCCTCGCAAAGTCTGCGAGCGCGGCTGTCCCGCGGCATCGGCAGGTGGAGCGGAGCAGCGTTCAGTGCCTGCAGTTCGTCCATGAGTACACGAATCAGGCGCCACTGTCTGCTGTCCCGCGTGTAATCCCATGGCAACTCCGTGGCGCGGACGATGAGTTCCCTGGCCAGAGGGGTGATGTTGAGTACCAGACAGCCGGGCGTGGCCAGTTGCATCACGTCGGGCTGAAAATACAGGGCGCGGACGGAGATCGGGACATGGCATTTGAGGCTGTGTTCAACCCCCGGTGGAATCCACAGCGCCCGCCACGACGGCAGTACCCAGTGGCCGTCCCCGGTCGACAGATGCATGACGCCCTGGGTCGTATAAACCAGTTGCGCCTTGCGGTGAATGTGCGTGGGAAGGTGTGAGGCCGGTGCAAAGGACTGCGTTATTCCCACCACCGGTGCGGTCGCGGATTCAGGATGGTTGGGGTTCAAGGAATACATTGGCGGATTCGCATTAAAAGTTGGCCTGATAACGATATTAAGCCATGCCAGGCGGTGCGCATACTCCTTACTGTTGTTCAAATCCAGAGGAGATGTACGCCATGAGCAGGGATAAATTGATCGTTAGCGCCCGCGGTGTGCTGTTCTGCGCCGCAATGGCGGGCAGCGCGGCCCAGGCCGCAGGGCTGGGGGTATACACCTCCGACGCCAACGGTTTCGACACGCATACCTATTATTACGACGATGGCCGCGAGGTGACGGTCATTGACACGCAGTTCGTCCCAGCTCTGACCCAGGCGATGGTGGACCAGATCCGCGCGGAGACGGACAGCCCCGTTACGCGGGTGGTTGTTACGCATCCAAATCCGGACAAGTTCAACGGCTTGCCGCTACTGCACGCGCTTGGCGCCGTGTCGATCGCTTCCGAGGCAACGGCAGCGGCAATGGCCCCGGTACATGCTTACAAGGAAAACTTCTGGGTAAACGTGGTCGGTGCCTTTGAGGCTGGCCAGTATCCGGCGTTCGAGCCGGTGAAGGAGACGTTCTCCGGGCGGCACGTCATTGCGTTGGCGTCCGGGGAAACGATCTCCCTGATTGAGCTGCGACATAGCGGGATATCGAGTAATCAGACGGTGGTCCGTATCGATTCAACCGGTGATCTGATTGTCGGCGACCTGGTTCATCACAAGGCCCACGCCTGGCTGGAGGGCGGTATCATCGACGGTTCGCCGCAGCCGGATCTGGATGCCTGGCGTGCCGCCTTGCGGGAACTGCGTGATCTGGGCGGCACGCACGTGCACGGCGGCCGCGGTGAGGTGGCGACGGTGGACGAGGCCGTGGATGCGCAAATCCGCTACCTCGATGCGGTCGAGGAAGAGGTTCTTGACTATGTCCGTAGTGCGCCCGGCGTGGTTGAGGAATTGAGTGACCCGGAAAGTGCCCAGGCCCACTATGAGACGCTGCAGCAGCGTTTGAGCGAACGGTTTCCCGAGTATGAGCTTCCGTACATGGTGGGTTACAGCATCCATGGGCTGCTGAACGCCATGGCAGAAGCTCCCTAGGACCGAATATGGCGGCTCTGCCGGGGATTCAGTCCGGCAGAGCGCGTTCGTTCGGTTTGCGAAGGTCGGATCGGGAGTGGCAAAGCCCAGCGTGGGCAATTTACCCCTGGGGCTCCTCATCCTCCACGGTCAGACGCTCGAACAGGGTACTGCTGCAGGCGGGGCAGGGCGGTATGTGGCCGGTGCGTTCGAACTCCAGCACTTTCCCGCAACTGGTGCAGCGTAGCTGGCCGGGGCCGGTGATCTCGCCGGTGTGCCAGCGCGCGGCGCGCTCCAGGGTTTGTTGCAGGGCGTCCCATTCAAGGCGCGTGCGGTCGGCAACGCTGGTAAAGCGGTCCAGCAGCCAGCTCTCGATCAATTGCAGATCCATGCGGAACCAGCCGGCCAGATCGTCGTCGGTGTCGTCCCTGGATAGATAGCGGGCGGCATCCTCGACGTCGCGCCGGATATAGTCGCCGATGCGTTCCGCCTCCTCGCCGGTCAATTCTCCCAGCTCGACCGCGCGTTCCCTTGCCTTGTGCAAGGCGTCGCGCAACCGGGGGCGCGCCTGATCGCCGGCCTCCTGCAGCAGGTGCGTGACCCGCTCCAGCATCTTTTCGTAGCCTTCCAGCTGTCGCCTGTTCTTATCGTCGGGCATGTTCAGTCCTCCGGCCAAGGGTGGAATCATAGTACCTCTACTGACCTTAGGGCGGCACTAACCATGCGCAAGGGATCCGGGAACGTTTTGCCTGCAATCGCGCACCGCGGGCCGGCAGGCAGGCGAACGGCCTTTGCCGTATAATTCCCGGCTTCGCCAGTTTCCGGAAATCAAAGCGCCACCCTTCTATGGACGAACAGTACAAACCAGCAGATATCGAACGCCGCACCCAGGCCTACTGGGAAGAGCAGGGTACCTTCCAGGTTACCGAAACGCCGGGCCGGGAAACCTATTACTGCCTGTCCATGTTCCCCTACCCCAGCGGCAAGCTGCACATGGGACATGTACGCAACTACACCATTGGCGACGTCATCAGCCGCTACCAGCGCATGCAGGGCCGCAACGTGCTGCAGCCCATGGGCTGGGACGCCTTCGGCCTGCCCGCCGAGAACGCCGCCATGCAGAACCGTGTGCCGCCGGCAAAATGGACCCGGGAAAACATCGAGTACATGCGCGGCCAGCTGCGACTGCTGGGCTTTGGTTATGACTGGTCCCGCGAGTTCGCCACCTGCGATCCGGGCTATTACCGCTGGGAACAATGGCTGTTCACCCGGCTGTTTCGCAAGGGGCTGGTCTATCGCAAGACCGCCACGGTGAACTGGGATCCTGTCGATCAGACGGTGCTGGCCAATGAGCAGGTGGTTGATGGTCGGGGCTGGCGTTCCGGTGCCGTGGTGGAACGTCGCGAGATCCCGCAATGGTTCCTGAAGATCACCGCCTATGCGGATGAACTGCTGACCTCACTTGACGCCATGCCCGGCTGGCCCGAGCAGGTGCGGGCCATGCAGCGGAACTGGATCGGCCGTTCCGAGGGCGTGGAGCTGGAATTTCCGATCGAGGGCCGTGACGATCGTCTGACCGTCTACACCACCCGGCCGGATACCCTGTTCGGCGTCACCTACATGGGCCTCGCGCCGGAGCATCCCATCAGTCGGGAGCTTGCGAAAGACAACCGGGAACTGGCTGCGTTCATCCAGGAATGCGGCCGTTCCGGGGTGGCCGAGGCCACCATCGCCACCATGGAAAAGAAGGGCATGGATACCGGCCTGCGCGCGGTACACCCGCTCACCGGTGAGACGGTGCCGGTCTGGGTGGCCAATTTCGTCCTTATGGAATACGGCCATGGTGCGGTCATGGCGGTGCCGGCTCACGACCAGCGCGACCATGAGTTCGCCCGCCGGTACGGCCTGGACATAGTGCCCGTGATCGCCCCCGCCGAAGGCGTCGATGCCGACATCAGCGAGGCCGCCTTCACGGACAAGGGCGTACTGGTGAATTCCGGCGAATTCAACGGGCTGAGTTCCCAGCAAGGTTTCGAGGCCATCGCCTCGCGGCTGGAGACCGAGGGCAAGGGCAGCCGCCAGGTCAATTACCGGCTGCGTGATTGGGGCGTGTCGCGCCAGCGCTACTGGGGTGCGCCGATCCCGATCATCAACTGTGCCGACTGCGGTCAGGTGCCGGTGCCGGACAGCGATCTGCCGGTGACGCTGCCCGAAGACGTCGAATTCGACGGCAGCGGCTCGCCATTGAAGAAGATGTCGGAATGGTACCGCACCAATTGCCCCGCCTGTGGCGGCGCGGCGGAGCGGGAAACCGATACCTTCGACACCTTCATGGAATCGTCCTGGTACTTTGCCCGCTTCACCGGACCCGACAACGATACCGCCATGCTGGATCAGCGCGCCGATTACTGGCTGCCGGTGGATCAGTATGTCGGCGGCATTGAGCACGCCATCCTGCATCTGCTGTATGCGCGCTTCTACCACAAGGTGATGCGCGACGAAGGCCTGCACGGCACGGACGAGCCCTTCACCAATCTGCTGACTCAGGGCATGGTGCTGAAAGACGGCGCCAAGATGTCCAAGTCCAAGGGCAATACGGTGGATCCGCAGGCGCTGGTGGAACGCTACGGCGCGGACACCGTGCGTTTGTTCACCATGTTTGCCGCGCCGCCGGACCAGTCCCTGGAATGGTCCGACTCCGGGGTCGAGGGCGGTTACCGCTTCCTCAAACGGTTGTGGGCGCTGGTTGCCATGCATGTCCGGCGGGGACAGGCGCCGGCTCTGGGTGTGGATTCCCTGGACGACGAGCAGCGTGCTACCCGCCGCAAGGTGCACGAGACCATCCGCAAGGCGTCGGACGATATCGGCCGACGCCATACCTTCAACACCGGCATTGCCGCGGTCATGGAGTTGGTGAACGCCCTGTACAAGGTGGTCGACGACACGTCCGCTCAGGGGCGGGCGGTTCTGCAGGAGGGGCTGGAGGCGGCGGTGCTGTTACTGGCACCGATCGTGCCGCACATCACGCATGCGCTATGGCAGACTCTGGGGAATCGACAGCCAGTCGTGGATGCACCGTGGCCTGAGCATGATCCTGAAGCCCTGGTGCAGGACCGGCTGGAGCTGGTGGTTCAGGTCAACGGCAAGCTCCGGGGGCACATCCATGTGGATGCGGATGCGCCGAAGGATGCCGTGGAACAGGTTGCCCTGGCCGAGCCCAATGTCCAGCGGTTTATCGATGGCAAGACGATCCGCAAGGTCATCGTGGTGCCTGGCCGGCTGGTCAACGTGGTAGCGAGCTGAAGCATGCTGGCGGCTGCGGCAATACTGCGTATCGGCCTGATTGGCTGCATGATGCTGGTGCTGTCAGCCTGCGGTTGGCATGTTCGCGGCACCGCGCCGGGTGGCGCCAGCCTGGAAGGCGTGGAAATTGCCGTGCACAGCCCGGCCGGGCTCGGGCAACTGTATCGGGAAGTGCGTACCGCACTTGAGACTGCCGGTGCCCAGCTAGTGGAACCTCGCGCCGGTGTCCCCACTGTGGTGCTTTTCCGGGAGCGGCAGGCGACGCGTAACATCTCCGGTGGCCGCCGCGCCGAGGTGCAGGAGTATGAACTGCGCTATGAGGTGGACTGGGAATTGCGCGACGGTGAAGGCGAGCCGCTGATTGAGCGTACGGCCTTTCAACAGTTCCGCAATTATCGTTTCGAACGTGCCCAGGTGCTGGGGAGCGAGCGTCGCGAAGATGCGTTGGTGGCGGAGCTGCAGCGCGATGCAGCGATGCTGTTGAGCAACCGCGTGCAGAGCGTGCTGGGCGAGCGTGCCGAATAGTCGGTCGGCCCGCCTGGCACGCCAGGGAAGCGTCGTGAACCTGCGGAGGTGCTGACCCAAATCCATGCAATTGAAAGCCGAACAACTTCATGGTCAGCTCCGCGACGGACTGACGCCCGTCTATTTTCTGACTGGCGACGAACCGTTGCAGCTTCGCGAGGCCGTCGATGCGATTCGTGCGGCTGCCCGGGCCGCAGGGTATGGCGAGCGCGAAGTGCTGGATGTGGAGCCGGGCTTCGACTGGAGCCGTCTCTCCAGTGCCGGTGCCAATCTTTCGCTGTTTGGTGACCGCCGCGTGCTTGAGTTGCGTATGCCCGGCGGCAAGCCGGGACAGGAGGGTAGCAAGGCGATTGCCGCGTGGTGCGAACGGCCGCCGGAGGACACGGTTCTGCTGGTCAGCGCCGGGCGGCTGGAGGCGGCGCAGCGCAAGGCTGCCTGGGTCAAGGCGCTGGAGCGAGCCGGGGTCATGATCCAGGTCTGGCCCATAGGGGCAGCTGAACTGCCGCGCTGGCTCGCTGCGCGGGCCCGGAGCGCGGGACTGAACGTCTCCCGGGAAGCCATCGCCCTGCTCGCCGAGCGTAGTGAAGGTAATCTCATGGCCGCCGTGCAGGAGCTGGAAAAGCTGTATCTGCTGCACGGCGAAGACGCCGTCGACCTGGAGAAGATGACTTTCGCGGTGGCGGACAGCGCCCGCCACGACGTTTTCGACCTGGCGACGGCGGCATTCAGCGGCAACCGGCGGCGGGTCATCCGTATCACCGGCCATCTGCGGGAGGAGGGGGCCGAGCCGGTCCTGGTACTCTGGGCGCTGGCTGGCGGAACCCGTGCGAGCGCCCAGATCCGCAGTGGCGTCAATGCCCGGGAGGCGTTACGAAACAACCGCTTGTTCGGAGGGCTGGCCCAGGCCGTCGAGCAGGCTGCGCGTCGCGGCGACCGGCACCGCTGGGAGCGCCTGCTGGTTCGCTGTGCCAGCGTGGACAGAACCATCAAGGGTGGGACCCCTGGCCAGCCTGCAGCCGAACCATGGTCTGAACTGTTAGACTTGGCGGTAGCTATCGCCGGGCTTGGTGCGCGCCCATGAGGGCGCCGACTGCTCATTCCAGGAACACGAAGAGTTCAATGCCGCTATGAGTGCCAACGCTGAAGTCATTACCGACGTCGCCGAGTACATGTTGATGCTGGGTCGGCAGGCCCGAGTCGCGGGGCGCCTCATGGCGCGCGCCGAAACGGGCGCCAAGAACGCCGCGTTGCAGGCAATGGCTGACGCCATCGAAAGCCGTGCCGACTGGCTTGCGGCCGAGAACGCCAGAGACATGCAGGCCGGGCGGGAGTCGGGCCTGGACGCGGCCTTGCTGGACCGGCTCGAACTTACCCCGGCGCGTATCCAGGGCATGGCCGAGGGGCTGCGCCAGGTGGCCGCACTGCCGGATCCCGTCGGCGCGATTACCGACCTCAACTACCGCCCCACGGGTATCCAGGTCGGCCGCATGCGGGTGCCGCTTGGTGTGATCGGTATCATCTACGAATCGCGGCCGAACGTCACTGCGGATGCCGCCGCGCTCTGCCTTAAATCCGGCAACGCGGCTATTCTCCGGGGCGGGTCCGAGGCCCTGCACTCCAACCATGCAGTGGCGGCATGTATTCGCCAGGGGCTGGAGGCCGCCGGCTTGCCGGCCGACGCGGTACAGGTGGTGGAAACCACCGACCGTGCCGCCGTGGGTGCGCTGATCACCATGAAAGAGATGGTGGACGTGATTGTGCCCCGGGGTGGCAAGGGCCTGATCGCGCGTGTCAGCCGTGAAGCCAGCGTGCCGGTGATCAAGCATCTGGACGGCGTCTGCCATGTGTACATCGACGATCAGGCCGATCCGGACAAGGCCGAGGCCATTGCCTTCAATGCCAAAACGCACCGTTACGGCACCTGCAATACCATGGAAACGCTGCTTGTGGCGGAGGCCATTGCCGAGCGGATCCTTCCGGTGCTTGCGAGGCGTTTCGAGGCGGAAGGTGTCGAACTGCACGGCTGCGAGCGCAGTCTTGCCATCGTCCCGTCGATGCGGCCGGCGACCGACGCGGACTGGGCGGCCGAGTATCTGGCGCCGGTGCTGGCGGTCAGGGTGGTGCCGGACATGGACGCGGCTATGGACCATATCGCCGCCTGGAGTTCGGCACATACCGAGTCAATCGTCACCGAGAACTTCACCCGGGCACGCCGCTTCCTGCGGGAAGTGGATTCCAGCTCGGTCATGGTCAACGCTTCTACCCGGTTCGCGGATGGCTTCGAATACGGTCTGGGCGCGGAAATCGGAATCAGCACCGACAAGCTGCATGCCCGGGGGCCGGTAGGCCTGGAGGGCCTGACCTCCCAGAAGTGGGTCGTGCTGGGGGATGGGCACGTTCGGGAATGACGCAACTGGTCGGCATTTTCGGTGGCACGTTCGATCCCGTCCACAACGCACATCTGCGGGTGGCCATGGATGTGCTGGAGGAGGCGTCTCTGGATGAAGTGCGCCTGATCCCCGCCCATCAGCCGCCACACCGGGATACCCCCAGCGTGGGGTCGGCCGAGCGCCTGCAAATGCTGCGCATGGCGGTGAATGGCGAGTCGCGGATGGTGGTTGACGACAGGGAGCTTCGGCGGGACGGGCCGTCCTACACGGTTGATACCCTGGCGACGCTGCATGCGGATTTCCCGGACGCGCATCTGTGCCTGTTGCTGGGTACGGACAGTTTCCGCAGTTTGCCTGGCTGGAACCGGTGGCGTGAACTGAGCCGTTTTGCCCATATCGTTGTCATGAAGCGGCCTGAGATGGATTCGCCTCCCATGCCGGACGACCTGACGCACTGGCTGTCGGGGCGGGAAACGGCGGACTGGGCACGGCTTCGGGCCGAACCGGCCGGACGCGTGATCTTCCAGGCTGTCACGCCCCTTGGCATTTCCGCGACGGATATCCGGCAAAGACTGGCTAGCGGTCGTTCCGGACGCTACCTGATGCCCGATGCAGTGTGGGATCATATACGTACCCATGGCTTGTACGGCGCCGGCAGTGCCGGCAGCCGTCGGACTCAACGGTGATTTTGCCGTCTGGAGGTGAGATATCAGCGTAGAACAGCAGGTAGACAACGGCCTCCTATCGTACGAGGCGTTGCGGGATGTGGTACTGGAGGCCGTGGATGATCTCAAGGCACTGGAACCGGTGGTGCTGGATGTCCGGGGCAAAACCGGTATCACCGATCTGATGATCGTGGTTACGGGTAACTCCGCCAGACACGTCAGATCCATCGCTGACAATGTGGTGGAGAAGGCCAGAGCGCGCGGGCTCAGGGCATTGGGGAAGGAAGGTACCGAAGCCGCCGAGTGGGTGCTGGTCGATCTGGGCGATGTGGTCGTCCATGTCATGCAGCCAAAAGTGCGCGAACTCTACCGCCTGGAACGTATCTGGGGCATTGAGGAAGACGATCAGGACGCCCGGGAGGCCTATAGCCAGGGCCAATCCTGATGCGGCTGCATCTGTTGACGGTTGGCCAGAAAATGCCGGCCTGGGTGGCTGCGGGTTTTCGGGACTATTGCGGACGCATGCCCCCCGAGCTACGGCTTGAACTGAAGGAAATTCAGTCCGGGGACCGGGGCAAGGGTGCCAATGTCGATCGCGCCCGTGAAGTGGAAGCCCGCCGCCTGCTGGATGCGGTCCCTCGCGGTGCCGGAATTGTCGCCCTGGACCCGGCCGGACGTCAGCAATCCACCGAACAGCTGTCGCGCCGCATGGCGCAGTGGTTGCAGGATGGGCGGGACATCGCGCTGCTGGTCGGCGGCCCGGATGGCCTGGCCGATACCTGTATTGACGCAGCCGATCAGCGCTGGTCACTGTCGGAGCTGACACTGCCGCACATGCTGGTCCGTGTCGTGGTGGCGGAGCAGCTGTACCGAGCCTGGAGCATACTGGCCAATCACCCCTATCACCGATGATCGAGGTATCCATGCAAGTCCATGAACCACAAATTTATCTGGCCTCCCGCTCACCGCGCCGCAAGGAGCTGCTGCAGCAGATAGCGTTGCCGTTTCGGGTTGTGGATGTCAGCGTGGACGAATACGCCGATGATTACGAAAGCGCGGAAGTCATGGTGATTCGTCTGGCCCTGGAGAAGGCGCGTGCTGGCTGGGAGAAGGTCCGCGACAAGGCTCCCATGCCCGTGCTCGGTGCGGATACCGCTGTCGTGCTGGAGGACAATACCATTCTGGGCAAGCCTGTAGACCGCGATGAAGGCATGAACATGCTGCGGACACTGTCCGGCACCTCCCATCGCGTGCTGACCGGCACGGCCCTGGTGGATGACCGGGAAGCCACCCGTCTCAGCGTCACCACGGTGACATTCCGTGAGATGGAAGAAGATGAAATTTCCCGATACTGGGATACCGGAGAGCCCGAGGGCAAGGCCGGCAGTTATGCCATACAGGGCCGAGGTGCCGTGTTCGTGGACCACATTGAGGGAAGCTACTCCGGTGTGATGGGGCTACCGGTGTACGACGTCGTGGATCTGCTGGCCGAGTTTGCTCTGGACTATCGTCGAGCCTGGTAGTGGCCGCGCCAGTTGAGTCGTCCGCGGTCACTGTACCGGAGTTTCCATGTCGGAAGAGATACTGATCAACTGCACGCCCCAGGAAACCCGCGTCGCGCTGGTGGAAAACGGGATGCTGCAGGAAGTCGCGGTCGAACGGGCTCGCAAACGGGGGCTGGTTGGAAACATCTACAAGGGCCGGGTGCAGCGGGTGCTGCCGGGTATGCAGGCTGCCTTCGTGGATGTAGGACTGGACCGAACAGCCTTTCTGCATGCCTCGGACGTGGTTCCGACCAATGATCCGGCGATGACGGAGGAATTGGAACGCCGACCCATTCCGGACGTCCAGCAATTGCTGAGGGAAGGCCAGGAAGTCATTGTCCAGGTAGTCAAGGACCCGATGGGCACCAAGGGTGCCCGGCTCACCACGCACATTACCATTCCGTCGCGCAATCTGGTGTTCCTGCCACGCAGCCGTAATATTGGCATCTCCACCCGGATCGAGGACGAGTCAGAACGCGAAAGGCTGCGCGCCATCGGTCAGCAGCTGCTCGACGAAAGCGGCGAGGGCGGTTATATCATACGCACGGCCGCGGAGCAGGCTTCGGAGTCCGATCTCATCGGCGACCGCGAATTTCTCTGTAAACTCTGGGCGAGCGTTGCCGAACGGGCCAGAGTAGCCGGACCTGGGACCTGCGTTCACGAGGACTTGCCGCTGGCGCTGCGCGCGCTGCGGGACCTTGTTACCGCCAACGTCGAGCGCATACGGGTGGATTCGCGGGAGAACCACCAGAAGGTACTGCGCTTTTGCGAGCAGTTCTTTCCGGCCATGGTGCCGCGGGTGGAATGTTATCCGGGTGAGCGGCCGCTGTTCGATCTCTATGCCGTGGAGGAGGAAATCCAGCGCGCTCTGTCGCGAAAGGTGGAACTCAAATCGGGTGGTTACCTGATCATCGATCAGACGGAAGCCATGACGACCGTGGACGTCAATACCGGCGGCTATGTGGGGCGGCGTAATCTGGAAGAGACCATTTTCAAGACCAATCTGGAAGCAGCCCAGTCCATCGCCCGCCAGGTGAGGCTGCGCAATCTGGGCGGCATCATCATCATCGACTTCATCGACATGCAGGAAGAGGAGCACAAGCGCCAGGTTCTGCGTGCGCTGGAGAAGAGCCTGGAGCGTGATCGTGCCAAGACCCAGATCAGCAGTGTATCGGCCCTGGGCCTGGTGGAAATGACGCGCAAGCGTACCCGTGAAAGTCTCGAGCATGTTCTCTGCGAGGCCTGCCCGACGTGCGGCGGCCGGGGTACACTGAAGACACCGGAAACGGTCTGTTATGAGATCTTCCGCGAGATCCTGCGCGCTGCGCGTCAGTTCGATGCCCAGAGGCTGCTGGTGCTGGCTTCGGCCAGCGTCGTGGACCTCGTGCTTGACGAGGAGAGCATGAGTGTGGCGGAACTGGAGACGTTCATTGGCCGCCCGGTGACATTCCAGGCGGAATCCCTGTACGCACAGGATCAGTTTGATGTCGTTCTGATGTGAATCCGTGCAGAGTATCAGGCTTTTACGACCCGTTATGATCGATTGACCGGTCCACGCGATCCAGAGTAGCGATCATGGAAGTCCAGGACTCACCGCAGTGCGGCCGACAGTTCGCCGGCCCCACCAAAACACAGTGTTGTGGCAGCCACGCCGATGGGGCGATGGTGGCCTGTTGCGAACATTGCGCGCATGGTGACCGGATAGTCTTCCACCGACTCCTGAATGTCGGGTGGAGGTCGTCGTGAGCGTCCAGCATCCGCGATCGTCGACACTGCGGCGATTGCCACGCCTGCTCTGGTACATCCTGACCATCACGCTGGTATTGATGGCCGTGGGTTTGACCGCCCTGCGTATCGCCGTGGCCGTGATCCCGGAGTATCGCGCCCAGGTTGAGGCCCGTATCAGCGAATCACTCGGTCAGCCCCTGACTCTGGGCGGCCTGCATGTCAAATGGCGCGGATCGAACCCGCAGGTGGTGCTCGAGAACGTCGAGGTGGGTGCCGGGGGCGGTGCCGGAAGCGGGCTGGCGTTTCAGGAACTGCGCGTGAATGTGGACCTGCTGTCCTCGTTGCGTGCACGGGAACTGACGCCGTCAGGGATCGAGCTGGTCGGCATGGATCTGACCGTCCAGCGGGACATTGCCGGGAAGTTCCGCGTCGTCGGGGTAGGTGCGGTCGGGTTGCGCGATTCTGCGCTTGAGGCCACCAGCGACTTCCTGGATGAACTCACGCACCGACGTCTGGATCTCAATCTGACCGACAGTCGCGTGCGGCTGCTGGATCTGCGTCGTCAGCATACGCGCAAGCTGCACAAGGTGGAGCTGCTGATGCGGGCAATACCGGGTGGCGGCCAGCGGCTTTCGGGGCGTGCCGAGTTGCCGGGGCGCTGGGGGCGGGAACTGGCATTTGCCCTGGAATGGGAGCGGGACAGGCCACCGTCGCGACGTCTGGATCGGGCCCAACTGTTCATAGAGGCCCGCGGGCTGCGCCCGGAAACCCTGGATGAGCTGGTCGGGGATGCGGTCGGGCCCGGTCTTCCGGTCAGCGTGGAGGGAAATCTGCGGCTATGGGGGCAGCTACGGGGCGATCTGCAGGGTCTACTAATGGGCGAGCCGGGTGCTGCCGGCAGCCAGAGCGGCTATTTTACGTTACGTGGCGGACAGGGCGCATTAAATCTGCCGGGTCTGTTCCGGGATCCCATTCCCTTCGAACATCTGGCGGCCGAGGCACATTGGCGCCTTGACAGCGAGGGCTGGCGCCTGGATGTGAACGAAAGCGTCATGGACAACGGCGATGGTCGCGTTGTCTCCCGCTTTACCCTGGCCCGGAGGCAGCAGGAACCTCTATTCGTGGATCTGCGGGCGAACCTGCGCGGCGAACCCGGCAATGCTGCGAGGATCTACCGTTATCTGCCCGCGGGTATCATGCGCGATGGACTGCTGGCCTGGCTTGATCGCGGTATCGAGGCAGGCACCGTGGGTAGCGCGGACGTCATCTTCTTTGGTCATGCGCCCGATTTTCCGTTTCAGAACGGGCGGGGCCATTTCGAGGTGCGTGCCGACGCCACCGATGCCACCCTGAACTATCTGCCCGAATGGCCGGCACTGACCGGGCTGCGCGCGCATCTGCATTTTCAGGGTCGAAGCATGCGCATAACAGCCGATGGCGGAGACATCGGCGGTGCTCGTCTGCTGCGAGCCGAGGCCGTTATCCCGGAACTGGGCCGGACACCACTGGCCATTACCGGACGCATGCAGGCGGCGGGGGCGTCCATGCTGGGTTTTCTCCGGGATGTGCCGCTTACCGGGCCGGCATTGGATCAGACGCTTTCGACCATGCACCTGGACGGCGATCATGGCTTGTCCCTCGCTCTGGAAATTCCTTTCGGTGGCCGGCCCGTTGATGTTGACGGGCGGATTGAGCTCAATGAAGCAGGTTTCCGGGTTCCAGCCTGGGATCTCAGCCTTGAGTCCATCAATGGGGCGGTCAGTTTCGATCGAAGCGGCGTGACGGCGTCCGGCGTGCTCGGGCGGTTTCGCGGCGCTCCCCTGGTGTTATCCGCGGAGAACCGGGAAGTCGGAAACGGAGGACGGCTGATCAGGCTCCGTGCCGATGCGCGTCAAGTACCCCTGTCGACACTGCATGAACACGTTCCCGGGACCGAATTTCTCACCGGTGCGGGCAACCTCTCTGTCATAGCCGATTTGCCGGGGTTTGGCGGCGACACGCCCTCTGACTTTCCGGTCGAGCTTCAGTTCAACTCCGACCTGATCGGCGTCAGCAACGCCATGCCCGCGCCATTCGGAAAAGCCCCGGGCGACGATCTCGCCCTGTCGGTTCGGTTTGGCGTGGGTGGCCGGTTCAGTCCTTTCCGTATCCAGTACGGGGACCGAGCCTCCATCGTGCTGACGCTGGCGGAGCAGGGCGGCGGCATAGAGCGGATGGGGGTTCGCCTGGGTGGCACTGACGCCACGCTTCCGTCGCAACGCGGTATCGCGCTGACCGGCCGTACCACGGAACTGGATCTGGGCGGCTGGCTCGCCTGGTCGCCACAGCCCGAGACAGGCGTGCGCGCGGAGCAGACGCCGCTGGCACTGCGCTCGCTGGATATAGGAGTGGACAGTTTGCGTCTGGGTGGTTTGAACCTGCCGGATATCGCCGTCCGCGGTCAGCGCGATGACGGCTGGGATCTGCTGGTGGATGGCCCCACCGCCGCGGGTACACTTCATTTACCTGAAGAGCGCGATGACAATGATGATCCATTGCGGGTCGACCTGCGCTACCTCCGACTCGCGTCGTTGCCTGTCACGGATACCGACGAAGGAGGTGGTCGGTCGCGAGGCGGCCGTTCCGGAAATTCGATGAAGCCCTCCGGACTGCCGACGATTGACGTCGATATTAGCAATCTGGTGTTAATGGGGCGAGATATGGGCCGGCTCCGCCTACAGGGCTCCAGGGAAGTGACCGGGGATTATCGGCTGCGGGAATTTACCCTGAACGGCCCGGATCATGCCATGGAGGCAAACGGCCGTTGGCGGGTGCCGGAGGGGAGCGATTTCCGCTTCTCCCTGCGCAGTGAGGATGTGGGGATGCTGTTGAGCGCCTGGGGGCATCCGGATGCGATGCGGGGAGGTCGTGGCCGGTTTCACGGTTCGCTGGCCTGGCCGGGCGGGCCCATGGATATTGAACCGGCGGCGGTCGATGGGCAAGTGCGCCTGGATGTCAGCAATGGCCGCTTGCTGCAGGTCGAGCCGGGTGCCGGCAGGCTGCTGGGCCTGGTGAGCGTGGCAATGCTGCCGCGCCGTCTGTTTTTGAATTTCTCCGATGTCTTCGATGAAGGTTTTGTGTTCGATACGCTGGTCGCGGACATTGATCTGGCTGATGGGCGAGCGGAACCTCAGAGGTTGTTCATTGACGGGCCGTCCGCACGTATCAGCGCCGCCGGGGAGGTCGATCTGGTTGCGCGGAACTACGATCAGATCGTGACTGTCGTTCCCAAGGCCTCCGCCACCCTGCCGTTGATCGGCGGTCTGATCGGTGGGCCGCCGGCGGCGGCGGCACTGTTTGTGGCGCAGCAGCTGTTCAGTCAGGGCGTGGACGGCATTGCCCGAGTGCAGTACCGGCTCACCGGGCCCTGGGTGGATCCGGTAATAGAGCGGATTGAACGCACCGGTAATAATTCGCCACCTTCATCGGGACCGGGTGTCGGCCATTCCGGGCCATGATCGCCGCCGCATCGGCCATGGTAACGTCGATATGCAGGCCATCTGGTGAATGGTCGGCGCTTCCCGGTAATGTTACGTTTCAGCCGCGAGCCTCCTGCACCGGAGTGTCACGTCAGTCGCGCATGCCAGGAGTCATACATGCCTAACGCGTCCCCGCCGTTCAATCGAGTCGCAGCCATTCAGATGGCCTCCGGGCCTCGCATCGAGGCCAATCTTGCGGAAGCGGCCCGGCTGATCGCCATGGCCGCGGAAGGCGGTGCGGGGCTGGTGGTGCTGCCCGAGAACGTCGCCATCATGGGATTGCGGGAAACCGACAAGCTGGCGCATCGGGAAACCGATGCCGGGGGGCCGCTGCAGGCATTCTTCGCCGAACAGGCGCAACGACACCGCGTCTGGCTGGTGGCGGGAACCATTCCGATGATGGCCGATAACCCCGACCGAGCCCGCCAGAGCAGTCTGCTTTACGACGATACCGGGCGCCGCGTGGCCCGGTACGACAAGATTCACCTTTTTGACGTGGATGTGGAAGGAGACCGGGCCTATCGTGAGTCGGCGACGCTGGAGCCAGGGAACGGCCTGGTATTGGTGGATACGCCGTTCGGCCGCCTGGGCATGACGATCTGTTACGATCTTCGCTTTCCAGAGTTGTTCAGGTTGCTGGTGGAGCAGGGCGCCGAGCTGATTGTACTGCCATCCGCGTTTACGGCCAGGACCGGTGAAGCGCACTGGCGAACGCTGGTTCGGGCCCGGGCCATCGAAAATCTCTGCTACATCGTGGCGCCAAATCAGGGTGGTTACCACGTCAATGGCCGCGAGACGCATGGCGAGAGCATGATCGTGGATCCCTGGGGGAAGGTCGTGGACTGCCTGAACAGGGGGTCGGGGGTTGTATTCGGGGATCTGGACCTCAGTTTGGTAGCAGATGTGCGGGAACGTTTTCCCACCCTCCTGCATCGCCGCTTCCGAATCCTGGACGAGCCGCTGGCTGCGTCATCCGTGGAAAGCCGCGAAACCGCAGAACAATGACCGGAGATTGCTGACACATGGCCCACAGTCTGGATATTGCCCGAAACACGCTGCTTGCCCCGGCCGGTCTCGACGACACGGCGCTGGAGCAGGCCTTCAGTCGCCTGATGGGACCCTCCGTGGATGCGGCGGATCTCTATTTCCAGAGCAGTCACCATGAGACCTGGGCGCTCGAGGACGGCATCATCAAACATGGCACGCACAGTATCGATCAGGGTGTTGGTGTGCGGGCCGTCAGTGGCGAGAAGACGGGTTTTGCGTACTCCGATGATATCGTGCTGCCCGCCCTCCTTGAGGCCTCCAGCGCCGCCCGCGCCATCTCCCGTGCCGGTCAGTCCGGCGGCCTGAGAACGTGGAGTCGGGGGCAGGGTCTGCGCTTGTATACGCCGACGGATCCCCTCAGCTCGCTGACCGACCAGGAAAAGGTTGACCTGCTCCGCCAGGTCGATGCCGAAGCCCGTCGTCAGGACCCGCGCGTGTCCCAGGTGATGGTCAGCCTTTCCGGCCTTCACGATGTGGTGCTGATCGCCGACAGCGATGGCCGTCTGAATGCCGACATCCGGCCGCTGGTGCGGCTCAATGTGACCGTACTGGCAGAGGACAACGGGCGCCGCGAGAATGGCAGCTCGGGCGGTGGCGGACGGTTCGGCTACGCCTGGTTCATGGAGCAGGACCGCGCGCTCGGGTTTGCCCGTGAGGCGGTGCGGCTGGCCCTGGTAAACCTGGAAGCGGTGGACGCGCCCGCCGGCACCATGCCGGTCGTGCTTGGCCCCGGCTGGCCCGGGGTGCTGCTGCACGAGGCCATTGGCCATGGCCTGGAAGGGGATTTCAATCGCAAGGGCACTTCCGCCTTTGCCGGGCGGCTGGGAGAAAAGGTTGCGTCGAGCCTGTGCACCGTGGTTGATGACGGCACGCTGGAACACCGGCGCGGTTCGCTCAACATCGACGACGAGGGTGTGCCCACGGAGCGTACCGTGCTGATCGAGAACGGCGTACTCAAGGGGTACATGCAGGACCGCACCAACGCCCGGCTCATGGGCATGCAGCCCACCGGCAACGGCCGGCGGGAATCCTATGCCCACCTGCCCATGCCGCGCATGACCAACACGTACATGCTGAACGGCCCTCACGACCCGGCGGAGATCATCGCCAGCGTTGACCGGGGTCTGTACGCGGTCAATTTCGGCGGTGGCCAGGTAGACATCACCTCCGGCAAGTTCGTGTTTTCCGCGAGCGAGGCCTATCTGATCGAGAACGGCAAGATCACTCGGCCGGTCAAGGGCGCCACGCTGATCGGCAATGGCCCGGATGTGCTCACGCGCGTCAGCATGGTCGGCAACGACATGAAGCTGGATGCCGGCGTCGGCGTCTGCGGCAAGGACGGGCAGAGCGTGCCGGTCGGCGTGGGGCAGCCGACCCTCAAGGTGGATGCCCTGACCGTCGGTGGAACCAACGGGTAACAGTATTCATGACCGGTGGATGGAGCGAGGATAGTAGGAGAAGGCGCGTTATGGCACGCGAGGGCAGGGTCCCGGGTCCCATTCCCGGACCGTCGGCGGCAGGGATGCCGCCGTCGAGCCTACAGGGATGTATTTACGGCGAGTCCGGGAATGGGACCCGGGATCCTGCCCTCGCCCCCGAGAACTAGCTCCCCATCAGGAATTTCATCAGCTAACGACAGGATGACCATGACCACAGTCGCCATCACCAGTACCGCGCATACCCTTCCAGCTGACGCCGAGCTAAACGGCCTCGTCGAGCAGGTTCTGGAAGAGGCAAAATCGAAGGGCGCCACGTCGGCGGAGGCGTCGGTCAGTGTCGGTGTCGGATTGTCGGTGAGCGTGCGTCAGGGAGAAGTGGATACGCTGGAGCACCAGCGTGATCGCTTCCTCGGAGTTACGGTCTATTTCGGGCAACGTCAGGGTTCCGCCAGCTCGGCGGATTTTTCTGCGGATTCCTTGCGCGCCACCGTGGCGGCGGCCTGCAGCATCGCCCGCTATACCTCGGAGGATCCCGCCCAGGGGCTCGCGGATCCATCATTGCTGGCTACGCGGTTCCCCGACCTGGAGCTGTTTCACCCCTGGGAGCTGAATGCGGATCAGGCCATCGAGTTGGCCAAGGCCAGCGAGGCAGCAGCGCTGGCCACCGATGCCCGCATTATCAATACCGACGGTGCGAATGTATCCACGCACGCCGGCCTGCGTGCCTATGGCAATAGCAACGGATTTCTCGGCACCACGCGCCGAACGCGGCACGGCACCAGCTGCATGGTCATTGCCCGGGACGAGCAGGGCATGCATCGCGATTACTGGTACACCGTCAATCGCGCACCCGGGAAGCTGGAGTCGGCGGAGTCCGTCGGCCGCCAGGCTGCGCAACGGACGGTGCGAAGATTGGGCAGCCGGCGCCTCGGCACCCGGCGCACGCCAGTACTGTATGCGCCGACGGTCGCCCAGGGTTTGCTGGGGCATCTGGTTGGGGCAATTCACGGCGGCAGCCTCTACCGGCGCGCATCGTTCATGCTCGATCACCTTGGCAAGCAGGTGTTTCCAGAACATGTAACGCTTACCGAGCATCCCTATCTGAAAGGCGCAATGGGCAGTTCCGCGTTCGACAACGAAGGCGTTCAGACGCGAGAGCGCGTGCTGGTCGACCGTGGCGTGCTGCAAGGCTATGTGCTGGACAGCTACTCGGCGCGGAAGCTGGGTATGCAGACCACCGGCAACGCCGGCGGCGTCAGTAACCTGACGATGACGCCGGGCGCGCTGGATTTCGAAGGCTTGCTGCGGGAGATGGGGACCGGGCTGGTGGTTACCGAACTCATGGGGCAGGGCGTTAACCTGGTGACCGGCGATTATTCCCGAGGGGCATCGGGATTCTGGGTCGAGAATGGTGAAATCGCCTATCCGGTCCAAGAGATTACGGTGGCCGGAAATCTGCGTGATATGTACATGGGGCTGATGGCTGCCGGTACCGATCTGGACCGGCGTGGCAATCTTGTCACCGGTTCGCTACTGATCGACGGCATGACCGTGGCCGGAGAGTAGGTCGCACCCACGGTTACGCGTGGTCGATCATCGCCTTGCCGCCTGCCGGGTTTGCTGACGCTGCAGGCGTTGCAGATGTTTACGGGTGAGTTCCTGAAACCGCGGCGTGGGACCCACGTCTTCATGGATAGGATCGCCATGTTCGTCTTCAGCGGTAATGCGCTGACCGGGGATGTAAGGCAGGGACTCTTCAAGCTCCTGCAGCGCGGCGGCCAGTAGATCCGTTATCAGTTCTTCTTCGGTGCGGGACGGAAACATGTCGCGCAGCGCCGCGAGTCGGGCTGCGTCACCCAGGTGCAAACGGACCCGGAATTCTTCGGCCGTGCGGCCCTTGTCAGCTGCCGAGTTCCAGCTCTCAACCAGATCCCTTACTCTCATTTTGGCTACCTCGCGCCCTGGCGGTGGTACACGTGGTGACGTCGGATGACCGAGAACGCGCTGCGGGCAATCTGAGCCCGCTACCCCGACCCGGCGACCCTTGTTTGACTATGCTGCCGTTATGGACGTCTTTCAAGCCTACTCGCCTTCCTGGAAGCGGGCGTCGATCAGTGTCTCAAGTGCATCCAGCGCGGCGTTTGCATCGTCTCCCTCGGCCTCGATGACCAGGCTGGTGCCTTTGCCGGCGGCCAGCATCATGACGCCCATGATGCTCTTGCCGTTCACTGTCCGATTGCCGCGAATCACGCGAATGGTTGCGTTGAATCCCGATGCGACCGCAACGAATCGTGCGGCTGCCCTGGCATGCAGGCCGAGTTTGTTGATGATGGTGACTTCTCGACGTGGCACGTCGGACTACTCCTCGCGTTTTTCTACCAGTATGACGCCGTCCTGCCCGCCGGTCAGGGCCTTTTCCTCCAGTTCCGCCAGAGACAGCCGCGGATAGTTGAATACCCGCAGCAGCATCGGCAGGTTGACACCCGCAACGACACTGAAACGCCTGTGTGTGGTCAGGGTAGTGGCAATATTGCTGGGGGTTGAGCCATAGGCGTCGGTCAGAATCAGAACCCCTTCGCCGGTATCGAGTTGCTGCAAAAGCGTGGATGCCCGCTCGCGCAGCGTATCGGGGTCGTTGTCCATGGCCACGTTCAGGCACGCGGTCTGTACCGGGCAGAATCCCAGCGTATCGCGGGCCGTGATCAACAGTTCGCGACCGATCCGGTTATGGGTGACGAGCAGAATGCCCACACTCATGACAATTCCCGATGCCTTACCGTAATCTGCTGGCCGTGCCGTTGACGGAAATAGGAGCCCAACCGCTCCGCAAGGTAAACCGAACGGTGCTGGCCGCCCGTGCAGCCGATGGCAACCGTTAGATAGCTGCGGTTCTCCCGCTCGAAATGGGGAATCCACTCGGCGAGGAAATCCCGGAGTTGATCACCCATCCGAATCACTTCCGGTTGTTTTTCAAGATAGTCCACGACATCCGGGTCCCGCCCGGTCAGCGGCCGCAGGGTCGGTTCCCAATGAGGATTCGGCAAGCAGCGGACGTCGAAAATGAAGTCTGCATCGCCAGGGATGCCGTGCTTGAACCCGAACGACTGAAAGAGAATGGAAAGCCCCGGAACGGTTTGCGCCAACCGTTTGCGCACCAGTTCCCGCAACTGATGGATCGAGGTGGCGGTGGTGTCGATGACCAGATCGGCCTTGGCCTGGATCGGCGTCAGTAGTTCACGTTCGCGACCGATTGCGTCGGCCAGCGGCACATCGGTACCGCTTAGCGGGTGGCGACGGCGTGTTTCGCTGAAACGCTTTATCAGGGTCGTTTCCTCGGCGGTGAGGAACACGATACGTGAGTGAATCCCTTGATTTCGCAGACCTTCCAGGATGCAGTCGAAGCGTTGCAGGTCCTCTGGCCGGTTTCGCGCGTCAATGCCGACGGCGTATAGCGTCTGCCCCTTGGCTGGTATCTCCATGAGGTGGCGGCCAAAGGCGGAAAGCATGCTGACCGGCAGATTGTCGATGCAGTAGTAGCCGGAATCTTCCAATGTGTGCAGGGCCACGGTTTTACCGGAGCCGGATAGCCCGCTGATGATCACGAGTTGAGGTGCATCAGTCATTCGGTGTCTCCCCGATATAGGCCTGCACGGCAATCTCCACGAGCAAAGGCAGCGGCCTGCCGTTACCGGCGGGCAAGGTAAGACGCGGTAACGGCCACCCCAGAATGGTGGCGGTCTGCCAATGCCCATCGAGCCTGGGCCACGCAGCCCAGCCGACACCGGTTTCCGGGCGCAGCAGGTGAATCTCCAGGGTTATTCCCGTTTCCCGCACCATCCGGTCGTCACCGAACAAGGCTTTTATCGACAGGATTCCGAGTCCTCTGACCTCCATCCGGCCTTCGAGGTCCCGCGGGCTGCGACCGACCAGTCCGTCCGGCGTTTGCCGGATGTGAACGGCGTCGTCGGCGACCAGTGCGTGGCCACGGTCCAGGAGCCCGAGAGCGAGCTCGCTCTTGCCGCAGCCGCTCTCACCGGTAATGAGCACGCCGACGTCGTGCACACGAACGAGTACACCGGGTATGGTCTGGTCTGGCGTCATGTCGGGTACCGGCGTACAGGAGCCGACGGCTCCCCATCGCCGACTCCGGAAGAGTAGAAGTACACGGTTGTATGAAAGCAGACCCGTTTCAGTTCTGCTCGTGTTCCGAATCCCACGCCACCAATAGCGCATACAGGGAGGCCGCATCGGTACATTCCCGCAGTCGGTTGCAGAAACCAGCATCACTGAACATTTCTGCCAGTCGCGCGAGAATCTGCAGGTGTTCGTCCGTGAAGTGCTCGGGCACGACGAGAGCGAATAACAGATCCACCGGCTGCCTGTCGAAGGCGTCGAAATCAATGCCTTCGCGCAGCTTGATAAACGCGGCGGCAGCCGTGTCACTGCCGTCCATGCGGGCATGCGGCAGCGCCACGCCGTGGCCCAGGCCGGTGCTGCCAAGTTTTTCCCGGCTGATGAGCTTGTTGAAAATACCGTTGGCGGGCAAGGCTTCATTGCCGCCGGCTATCAGCTCGCTCAAAAGCTCCAGCCCGCGTTTCTTGCTCGTGACATTGGCATCGCAGGCAACGCAGTCTTCTGTAATCAGGTCGGCGATTTTGATCATGCTGGCGTACAGGCTTGTGGCAGCAGGTCCGATTGAGGAAACCTGTCAGATCCCATCTCACGGCTCCCGCAATTGTTCCTGGCGGCTGATGTCCTGGCCCGCCCTGCCTTGAAGGCAGGACACCGTTGGGCCAGATAAGAGAGCGGCAGCGCGTGCGTTGCCGCCGTACAGGATCATTCCTCAGGCTCGCCGAGCGCCTTGGCCTGCGCTCCTTCCGTTCGGCGATGATCCGTCAGTTTTTCCTTGTGCTTTTTAACCTGGCGGTCAAGCTTGTCAATCAGACCATCGATGGCGGCATACATATCTCCCGCCACGGCATCGGCATACAGCTTAGCACCGCTGATCTGTATTGTGGCTTCCGCTTTCTGCTGAAGCTTCTCTACAGTGAGAATCACATGCACGTCCACGACGTTGTCGAAGTGGCGCTCGAGTTTCTCGAGTTTCTGCTTTACGTACTCCGTCAGGGAGTCGGTGAGTTCAACATGATGCCCTGTCACATCAATCTGCATGGTGTTCTCCTCTTCAGGCAATGCGCTTGCGCTCGTTGGACGAGGCAATGGACATGGCTTCACGATACTTGGCTATGGTCCGCCGCGCCACGTTAATGCCTTCTTCACGTAGAATTTCCGTCAGCCGGCTGTCACTCAGCGGTCGGGCGCAGTCTTCTTCGGCAATCAGACGGCGAATGCGTGCCCGGATCGATGTCGCGGAGCATTCCTCTCCATCCACGGTATGTACATGGCTGGAAAAGAAATACTTGAATTCAAACGTGCCTCGGGGCGTATACATGTATTTCTGGGTGGTGATCCGGGAAATGGTCGATTCGTGCATCTCCACTTCCTCGGCCACTTCGCGCAGCACCAGGGGTTTCATGGCTTCCTCACCCTGCTCAAGGAAGGCCTGCTGGTGGCGCACGATACAGTCCGCCACCTTGAGCAGCGTATCATTGCGGCTGCGCAGACTCTTTATGAACCAGCGCGCCTCCTGCAGGTGCTGGCGCAAGGTGTTGTTGTCCTGGCTGCTGTCCGCTCGCCGGACCAGGCTGGCGTAATAACTGTTGACGCGAACCCTCGGCGCGGCTTCCGGGTTGAGGTCCACGCGCCATCCAACGCCATCGCGACGAACGTAGACGTCAGGGATAACGTACTGTGCCGCGCTGTCACTGATCTGTGAACCGGGTCGGGGGTCGAGTGAGCGCACCAGGTCCAGCACTTCGCTCAGCTGGGCCTGGGTCAGCTTCATGCGGCGCAGAATTTGCGCGGTCTGTCGCACGACCAGCAATTCCAGGTGCTGATCCACGAGGATCCGGGCCTCTTTCAGCCACGGCGTATTCGCCGGCAGGATTTCCAGTTGCAGAAGCAGGGCTTCGCGCGGATTCAGAGATGCCACGCCAAGCGGGTCGAAGTGCTGGATGAGATGGCGGACCGCTTCCACCTCGTCGGTTTCAACGTCCCAGCTTTCCGGCAGGGAGGAGCGGATATCCTCTATCGCGCAGGCCAGATATCCGTCGTCCCGCACCGCATCGATCACGGCCTCGGCTATCGCCATGTCACGCTCTGAGAATCGGGACAGACTGGCCTGTTCGAGCAGGTGTTCGTGCAGGCTTCGGCTGACGGTGGTCTGGTTCTCCCAGGCGTCCCGACCGTCTTCGCCGGCTGGCGCGCTGTAGGAGGTTGTGCCGTCATAGATATCTCCCCAGTCGGAATCCAGCGGAAGATCCTGTGGAATGTCCTCTGCGGACGGCGCCGACGCGGTTTCGTCCACTTCGCGTTCAGCGGCGTCTCGTACGCTTTCAGTCTGCGCCTCCCTGGAGGAAGGCTCGGCCAGACCATCGCCCTGTTCGTCGGCGGATTCGATCTCATCCAGGCCGTCATCCAGGTCGTCCGCCGGTTCGAGCATGAGGTTGGAGTCCAGCGCCTGCTGCACTTCCATGCGCAACTCAAGCGTGGAAAGTTGCAGGAGCCGGATCGCCTGCTGCAACTGGGGGGTCATGGTGAGCTGCTGCCCCAGACGCAGTTGAAGTGACTGCTTCATGCCTGACACGCTCCGCTCACGCCGCCAATGGCGGTAAGGAGGGGGCAAAAGTGAATCCGCAAGCGGTCCGGCCGCCGTCCTGGTGATGCCATGGGGAACCCGTTTGCTTCAGTGTCGATTGGCCCATCGTAGCTGAATTGTCACCTGGATAGAACAGGTTGGCCCGAGTCTTGCCTACCATTTTTTCCGCGAACGTATTCAAAGGCGAAAGCCCTCCCCGAGATAAACTTCCCTGACCCGGCGATTTGCCAGCACATCCTCCGCGGTGCCCTCCGCGATGACGTGGCCGCCCCCAAGAATATAGGCGCGTTGGCAGATGCCCAGAGTTTCTCTGACATTATGATCCGTAATCAGCACGCCAATACCGCGAGTGGCCAGATGGCGAATGATCTCCTGGATGTCGAGTACTGAAATGGGATCCACCCCGGCAAAGGGTTCGTCCAGCAGAATGAAACGCGGGTCCATGGCCAGCGCGCGGGCGATTTCCACACGCCGGCGTTCGCCGCCGGAAAGGCTGATGCCATACTGGTCACGCAAGTGGCCTACGTTGAACTCATCGAGCAGGTTGCCAACCCGTGCTCTGCGGTCTTCGCGGGTCAGTTCCCGGCGGGTTTCCAGAATTGCCATGAGGTTGTCTTCCACCGTCAGCTTGCGGAACACCGAAGCCTCCTGTGGCAGATATCCGACACCGCGTCGTGCGCGAATGTGCATGGGCAGCGTCGTGATATCTTCGCCGTCGAGTTCAATCCGGCCGCCGTCCGCCTGCACCAGGCCGACGACCATGTAGAAGCAGGTGGTCTTGCCGGCGCCGTTCGGCCCAAGCAGCCCGACGACCTCGCCACTGCTCACGTCCAGGCTGGCGCTCTCCACCACCGTGCGTTTGCGGTAAGCCTTGCGGATCTCGGTAATGCGCAGGGTACTCATTGACTGTTTTCATCTTCCGGAAAGAGCGTGATGCGCACGCGTTCACTGCTGTCACGCCCCTGGGCAATGACGTTCTCCGTTTCCAGGTTGTACTCGATGGTCTCGCCGGTGAACGTGTTACGCCCTTGAGTGATGCGCCCGCCCTGGAGCAGCTTCACCCGCGTCGGATTTCGGGCGTGGTATTCCATGCGAGGCGCTTCGCCACGAATGATGTCGCCACCGCTTTCGGGTGGTTGCTCCCAGGTCGCCGGTGTTCCTTCGACCACCACGTAATCCAGTTCGCGGCCGTCGCGCGTATGGACGGTCATCCGGTCGCCCGTGATCTCACGATTGCCCTGGGTCAGAACAACGTTGCCGGTGTATACGCCGACCCCGCGGGTGCCGTCGATGTCCGCCGTGTCGGCGTCCAGGTGGATCGGCAAGTCGCGAGTCTGCTGGGCGGTGCCCAGCGTCGGCACAGTGATCGCGAGCCCCAGCGCAAGGGCAAGACTATTGAGCATGCGGGACATAGCGTGCCTTGACCTCCGAACGTAAATGCAGCAAATCCCGGGCGAAGTCCCCGCGGGCGCCGGTACCCTCCACATGGCTGCCCGCACTGCGGTATACGGCGGGTCTGTCGGTTTCAGCGATCCGGTCGTCCGGCCACAGTCGCACCTCGGACGTATCCAGCCGTGCGGCGGCATTGTCCGGGCCTGCTTCGCGGGAAATCCGGACCTCGCCTTCCAGCAGCGCTTCCTCCAGGCCGGACCACGCCCGGCCACGCTCGGCGACCAGCCGCCAGGGCTCGCCGGCGTCGGTGTAATAGAGGACATCCGGGCTGTCGACCTCCCAGGTGTCGTCATCCTCGAAATGTACCATGCGGGGCGCGCTCAACTCCCAGGCCGGTGCTCCCTGGGCGTTGGTCGCGAGTATCGTGAAGTTTTCCGTGAAATTGTCGGGCCGGCGCTCTTCTTCAACCAGGGACTCTGAACGCGGGGGCCGATCGGGTTCATCCAGCACCCACCAGCCAACAATGACCAGCAGGGCCAGGACCGTGCCCTGATACAGCCAGCGCCTATTCATCCAGGTAGCTCCGCAGCGCCTGGTCGAGCAGGCCCTGCGCCGCCAGGATGAGTTCGCAGACCTCGCGTACGGCGCCGTGTCCGCCGGCATTGCGCGTCTGCCAGTGGCAGCGTTCGAGCAGGAGCGGATGGCCGTTTGGCACTGTCACCGACAGGCCCGCCTGGCCGAGAATCTGCAGGTCGATGAGATCATCGCCTACAAAAGCCGCCTGTTCCCTGGGGAGGCTGGTTTCCTTGAGCAGCGTCTGCCAGGCGGCCTTCTTGTCATGGCGGCCGAGAGACAGGCGGGTGATGCCAAGATCCGCTGCCCGACGGCGTAGCGGCGCGGAATCCCGGGCGCTGATGATTGCGACCTCGATGCCGGCGTCCAGCAGCAGCCTGATGCCCAGTCCATCGAGTATGCTGAAGCCCTTGAGCATTTCGCCGTCGGCGCCGTAATACACCGTGCCGTCCGTGAGTACGCCGTCAACGTCCAGTACCAGCAGGCGGATGGCGGCGGCGCGGCCAAGGACGTCGGAACCGGGTGTGTCGAAAAAGTGAGGGAGCATTACACCACCCCGGAGCGCAGCAGGTCGTGCATGTTCAGGGCGCCCACGACGTGTTGATCATCATCCACCACCAGGATTGCGTTGATACGGTGCAGCTCCATGATACGCAGCGCTTCCGCCGCCAGTGCGCCGGGTTTCAGGGTCCGGCCGCCACGGGTCATGACGTCGGCAACACGGGTGGTATGCACGTCGATGCCCTTGTCCAGGCTGCGGCGCAGGTCACCATCCGTGAAGACGCCTGCCAGGCGGTCGTCGGTGTCGACAACCGCGGTCATGCCGAGGCCCTTCTGGCTCATTTCCACCAGCGCATCCCGAAGCATGGCGTGGTCCGCAATCCGGGGGATGCGATTGCCGCTGTGCATGATGTCGTCAATCAGCAGGAGCAGGCGCCGCCCCAGCCGGCCGCCTGGATGGGAGCGCGCAAAATCCTCGGCGGTGAAGCCCCGCGCCTCCAGCAGCGATACTGCCAGCGCGTCGCCCATGGCCAGCGCCGCCGTGGTGCTGGAGGTGGGTGCCAGGTTCAGGGGGCAGGCTTCCTTGTCGACGCTCACGTCTACATGCACGGTTGCGGCGCGGGCGAGGGTGGAAGTCGCGCTGCCGGTCATGGCGATCAGTGGCACGCCGAGGCGCTTGATCAGCGGCAGGATGGTAATGATCTCGGTGGTTTCTCCGGAATTGGACAGGGCGAGCACGACGTCGCGCGCGGTGATCATGCCCAGATCGCCGTGGCTGGCTTCACCGGGGTGAACGAAGAAGGCTGGCGATCCGGTGCTTGCCAGCGTGGCGGCGATCTTGTTACCGATGTGGCCGGATTTGCCCATGCCCAGGACCACGATGCGCCCCTCGCAGGCGAGCATGTGCCTGCAGGCGTCGACGAAGGTATCGTCGATACGGGCAATCAGTGCCTGCAAGGCGTCAGCTTCCAGGCGCAGCACGGATGTCCCGAGTTCTTTCAGGCGCTGATCCGAAGCGCTGCCGGAGGTGTTCAGTTCAGGCTTCTGTGAGTGCGGATCGGGCATGACGTCGTCCAGGGTCGGTTTCACGTTGAGCAATTATGCATGATGCGCGTCCGTGATGAGCGTGGGCTGCGTCACCGACTATGCATTTAACCAGAACAGCATGAGCTGATACCCGCCGTAGATGGCCAGTAACGCGATGGCCGCCCCGCGGCCGACAGCGCTTCGGTGTGCCATCAGCCACGCCAGAAGCAGTGTCAACAGGGTCATGATCAGGTAATCCCTGTACAGCACGGCCGCCGGCAGTATGGCTGGCCGGATGGCGGTTGCCAGGCCCAGAACGCCTAGCAGGTTGAACAGGTTGGATCCAATAATGTTGCCGAACACCATGCCGAACTGCCGCTGCCGGGCCGCGGCGATGGCCGTGGCCAGTTCCGGCAGGCTGGTGCCGGCGGCAACGATGGTCAGGCCAATGACCAGATCGCTGACGCCGGCGGCGACAGCCAGTTCGACGGCGGCCCACACCAGCAGGCGGGCACTGATCAGCAGCAGGGCCAGGCCGACCGTGATCCAGCCCAGGGCGACTGGCAGCGACAGGGCGGGGGGTAGATCAACCACATCCAGGGAACCTGACGCCGCCGTCGTCTTGTTGTCCTTCATGTTCATCCGCGCCAGCCACGCGATCACCACGAGCAACGCGATCAGCAGTATCCAGCCGTCGATCCGGTCAAGGCGGCCGTTGATGAGCAACAGCGGCACGAGCAGGGTTGCGCCGAGCAGCGCCAGCAGTTCACGCCGGCTTTCCCGTGACGTGGTTGTGAGGGGGATCAGCAGCGCCGTGGTGCCGAGGATCAGGGCGATGTTGGCAATATTCGATCCCAGTGCGTTGCCGACCGCAAGGCCGGTATTGTCGGCGGCCGCGGCGAGGGCGGATATCAGAAGTTCGGGGGCGGATGTGCCGAATCCGACGATAACCAGCCCGACCAGCAGCGGCGACATGCCCAGGCTCCGGGCCAGACCGCCGGCACCATAAACGAATCGGTCGGCGCTCCATGCAAGTACGGCGAAACAGGGGATGATGACGGCGAGATGTAGCAGGGTCTGCATGCTGGTACCGGATTCCTGGTGCTGTTATCGGCGGGCACATGCTAACAGGAACCGGCGGGTGGTGGCTTTCCGGCGAAATTCGCCGATCAGGCTGTCGCCATTGAGAAACATGACGGAATTCTCCAGAGCCGTGATTTGACTCGTCTTCCGGCTTCACTGATACTCCATCGCCATCCATTCCCCGGCCCGGAATCACTATGGACAGCGGCGCCAACTCTTCCGACACTCTGGTGGATATCCGCGATCTGCATTTCGCACGCGGTGAGCGCGTCATTTTCAATGGCGTGGACATCCGCATTCCCCGTGGCCGGATCACTGCAATCATGGGGCCCAGCGGCACCGGCAAGACGACGTTGCTACGCCTGATTGGCGGACAACTCCGCCCGGATGCGGGCCGCGTCCAGGTAGACGGTCAGGACGTGCACGCGCTCCGTCATGATGATCTGTACCGCCTGCGGCGGCGCATGGGCCTGCTGTTTCAAAGCGGCGCGCTGTTCACGCACCTGAGCGTGTTCGAGAACGTGGCCTTTCCGCTGCGCGAGCATACCGATCTGCCGGAGCCGTTGTTGCGCGATCTGGTGCTGATGAAGCTTGAGGCGGTGGGACTTCGCGGTGCCAGGGACCTCATGCCGGCGGAGCTGTCCGGCGGCATGGCGCGTCGAGTGGCGCTGGCCAGGGCGATTGCCCTGGACCCGATGATGATCATGTATGACGAGCCCTTCGCCGGGCAGGACCCCATCTCCATGGGGGCGGTGGTGACGCTGATTCGAAGGTTGAACGATGCTTTGGGGCTGACCAGCGTAATCGTGTCCCACGATGTGATCGAAACCGCGGGTATTGCCGATCTGATCTACGTGGTGTCCGAAGGGCGCGTGGTGGAGTCCGGAACACCCAAGACGCTGATGGCGTCCGATTCGGCCTGGGTAAAGCAGTTCATGCACGGTCAGGCCGACGGTCCGGTGCCGTTTCATTATCCCGGTCCTTCGCTGGCCGACGATCTGCTGGAGTTTTCCTGATGCTGGGGCTGTTTGCCGGTCTCGGTCGGAGGACGCTGAACAGCCTGGGCCGGCTGGGCCGGGGGACTCTGTTTCTCGGTCGGGCGCTGGCTGGTGTACCGGCGCTGATTCTGCGGCCCGGGCTGGTCATCAGTCAGCTCTATTTCATCGGCGTGCTGTCGATGGTGATCATCGTGGTGTCCGGTCTGTTCGTGGGCGCGGTGTTGGCGCTACAGGGCTACAACACATTGGTAAACTTCGGCGCCGAGGATGCACTCGGCGTGCTTGTGGCGCTGTCCCTGCTTCGTGAACTCGGCCCGGTGGTGACGGCGCTGTTGTTCGCGGGCCGTGCGGGGTCCGCGCTGGCCGCCGAGATCGGACTGATGAAGACCACTGAGCAGCTCTCCAGCATGGAGATGATGGCGGTCGATCCGATGCGCCGGGTTGTTGCGCCGAGGCTGGTGGCCGGCTTTCTCGCCATGCCGCTGCTTGCGGTGATCTTCAGCTTCCTGGGCATCATGGGTGCCTATGTGGTCGGTGTCAGCGCGCTGGGCCTTGACGACGGCGCGTTCTGGTCGCAGATGCAGGCGGCGGTGGATTTCCGGGATGATGTCATGAACGGTGTCATCAAAAGCCTGGTGTTCGGTTTCGTGGCCACCTGGATAGCAGTGTTCGAGGGGTATGACGCGGAACCGACCTCGGAGGGTGTGAGCCGCGCCACGACCCGCACGGTTGTCCATACTTCACTGGCGGTACTGGGCCTGGATTTCGTGCTCACCGCCCTGATGTTCGGTTGATTCGGGGTTATTTATGAGTAAAGGACGCAGTGTCGAAATCTGGGTGGGCGTGCTCGTTGCGGCGGGCTTTGCCGCGTTTGTCGGCCTCGCCATGCAGGTCAGCAACATTCCGATGTTCCAGACCGTGGAAGGTTATGATCTGCATGTGCGGTTCGAGAATATCGGAGGCCTGCGGGAGCGAGCGCCGGTGACCATGTCCGGTGTGCGCATCGGTCGGGTGAAAGCCATCAACCTCGACGAGCGCAGCTACGACGCCCGGGTCACTATTACCGTCGACAGCCGCTACAACGAACTGCCCGAGGATACCAGCGCATCCATTTTCACCTCCGGGCTGCTGGGCGAGCAGTACATCGCGCTGGAGCCGGGCGGCATGGAGTTCCACCTGCGGGAAGGTGACGAGATCACGCTGACCCAGTCCGCCCTGGTGCTGGAGCGGCTGGTCGGGCGTTTTCTGACCAATATGGGTAACGGCGGTGGCGACAATGAGTGAGCCCGGCCGCAAGATGAGACGAGTGGCGGCATGACGGCTGCGGAACTGATACGGGGAGACCGCCCTGGGCGATTGCGTCTGCGGGGTGATGTCGGCCTTGAAAACGTGCGCCAGCTCTGGGAACGGGGCCGCACGGAACTGGCCGGGCAGCGGCAGCTGGAAATCGATCTGTCCGAGGTGGAGCGCACCGACAGTGCAGGGGTTGCTCTGCTGGTGGCCTGGACCCGTGAGGCGCACGCGGGCGGCGTGGTGATCCGATTTGCTAACATACCGGACCAGATTCGGGCGATCGCCCATGTCTGCGGCGTTGAGGCAATACTGCCCTTCCCTCAGGCATCGGAGAACGCGGCAGATAACGATGAGAGCAGTCAATCATGATGGAATCGGAACAGCTTAAGCAGATTATCGAGCAGGGCATGACCGTGACGCATATCGAGGTGGATGGTGACGGTCAGCATTTCCAGGCGGTGATTGTGTCGCCGGAATTCGAGGGCAAGCCCATGCTTGCCCAGCACAGGCTGGTCAAGGCCGTACTGAAGAGCCGCTTCGATTCCGGTGAACTGCACGCCTTGTCCATGCGCACCTTGACGCCGGAACAGTGGGTTGCCGGACAGCAGGGCTGAGAGCCCTTCTTCTTTCACTGATTCCGCTGGGCTCAGACGTATGGAAAAACTGATCATCAAGGGTGGCCGTCGACTCGAAGGCTCCATTCGCATTTCCGGTGCAAAGAATGCGGCGCTGCCGATTCTCGCGGCAACACTGCTGGCCGACGGCCCCATGACCATCGGCAATGTACCGCATCTGCACGACATCACGACCACCATGGGGCTGCTTGGCCGCATGGGCGTGCGGCTCACCGTCGACGAGCGAATGACGATCGAGGCCGACTCGCGCACCGTGGACAGCTGCTTCGCGCCTTATGATCTGGTGCGAACCATGCGTGCCTCCATCCTGGTGCTGGGGCCGCTGCTGGCCCGATTCGGCGAAGCCGACGTGTCGCTGCCCGGTGGCTGTGCAATTGGTTCCCGGCCGGTGAATCTGCATATTGAGGGTCTGGCGCGAATGGGCGCGGACATTCATGTGGAGGGCGGCTATATCAAGGCGCGCTGCAAGCGCCTGAAAGGTGCGCGCATTGTCATGGAGCTGGTGACAGTCACGGGTACCGAGAACCTGATGATGGCCGCGACCCTGGCCGATGGCACCACGGTAATCGAGAACGCCGCCCGCGAACCCGAGGTGGTCGATCTCGCCAACTGCCTTAACCGCATGGGCGCGGACATAATCGGCGCCGGCACCGACACCATGACCATCAACGGCGTGCAAAGCCTGAACGGTACGCACTACGACGTGCTGCCCGACCGCATCGAGACCGGCACCTACCTGGTTGCCGCGGCCATGACGGGTGGCAACGTCCGCCTGCGTGATACCCGAGCCGGGCTGTTGGATGCGGTGCTGGACAAACTCCGGGAGGCTGGCGCCGAGATCGATGCCGGCGAAGACTGGATCAGCCTGAACATGCCGGATGGACGGCGGCCCAAGGCCGTGAGCTTGCGTACGGCACCGTACCCGGCGTTTCCCACCGACATGCAGGCGCAGTTCTGCGCGCTCAATGCCATCGCTGAAGGCTCCGCTACATTGACTGAAACCGTGTTCGAGAACCGTTTCATGCATGTACTGGAGATGCAGCGGATGGGCGCCGATATCCGCCTTGAGGGCAATACGGCCTTCAGCCGTGGCGTCGACCTGCTCACCGGTGCCCCGGTCATGGCCACGGATCTGCGCGCTTCGGCCAGCCTGGTGCTGGCCGGGCTGATTGCCGAAGGCGAGACCGAAGTCGGTCGCATTTATCACATCGACCGCGGCTACGAGTGCATCGAGGAGAAACTGGCACAGCTCGGCGCCGAGATTCGCCGTGTACCGGCCTGACCACATTGGCCGCGAGACAGATACCAATGACTGACAGACTGACCATCGCCCTGTCCAAGGGGCGCATCCTCCAGGACACCTTGCCGCTGCTGGCCAAGGCCGGAATCGAGCCGGTGGATGATCCCGAGCGCAGCCGCAAGCTGGTGCTGGACACGACACGGGACGAGGTAAAGATCGTCGTGTTACGGGCCACGGACGTGCCTACCTACGTGCAGTACGGCGCAGCGGACGTTGGCGTGGCTGGAAAGGACGTGCTCATGGAACACGGCGGCCGCGATCTCTATGAACCATTGGACCTGCGCATCGCCCGCTGCCGGCTGATGGTTGCCGGCTACCCCGGCGCCCATGAGCGGCCGGGAACCTTGCGGGTGGCGACCAAGTTCGTGAACATCACCAGGCGTTACTACGCTGATCAGGGTAGACAGATAGAGACCATCAAGCTTTACGGCTCCATGGAACTGGCACCACTGGCCGGCCTGTCCGATCTGATCGTGGACCTGGTGGATACCGGAAATACGCTCAAGGCCAACGGCCTGGTGCCGCTGGAGCATGTGGCGGACATCAGTTCCCGGCTGGTGGTCAATCGCGCCGCAATGAAAATGAAGCATCGACAGATCAAGACATTCATTGATCAGCTCGCAATTGCAGTCAACGAATCGTCGAAGTGACCGCACCGAGGTACCCAAGATGCTGGACATTACCCGCCTGAGCACAACGCAGCCCGATTTCTGGGACAGCCTGCGCCGGCTGGTCGCCTGGGACGAACAGCACGAACACCAGGTGGAGCAGGTGGTACGCGATATTCTGGCTGACGTCCGGCGCGAGGGCGATCGCGCCGTACTGCGCTATACGGAACGTTTCGATCGCCTCAAGGCGGGTTCGGTTGCCGAGCTTGAGGTGCCGGGTACTCGCCTGAAGGCGGCATTTGAGCAATTGCCGGAGGATCAGCGGGCAGCGCTGGAATTTGCCGCGAAGCGGATCCGTCTGTTTGCCGAGCGTCAGAAGATCGAAGCTTTCTCATACGAGGACGAGGACGGCACACTGCTCGGCCAGAAGGTGGAGCCGCTGGACCGGGTCGGGCTGTATGTGCCCGGCGGCAAGGCGGCCTATCCGTCCTCCGTGTTGATGAATGCGTTGCCCGCGGTGGTGGCGGGCGTCGAGGACATCATCATGGTCGTGCCGGCGCCGGATGGCCATCTTGAGCCCATGGTGCTGGCCGCGGCATGGCTGGCCGGCGTGACGCGGGTATTCACCATCGGCGGTGCCCAGGCGGTGGCGGCGCTCGCCTACGGTACGGAAACGATTCCGGCGGTGGACAAGATTGTAGGCCCCGGCAACGCCTACGTTGCGGAAGCCAAACGCCGGGTGTTCGGTACTGTCGGTATCGACATGATTGCCGGGCCGTCGGAAATTCTGATCGTCTGTGATGGACAGACCGACGCCGAGTGGATTGCCATGGACCTGTTCTCGCAGGCCGAGCACGATCAGGACGCCCAGGCCATACTGGTGTCGCACGAGCCGCTGTACTTGGATGAGGTTCAGGCTGCCATCGAACGCCTGCTCCCGGAAATGGAGCGTTCCGACATCATTCGCACCTCGCTGACCCGGCGAGGTGCGTTGATCTGCGTGCGGGACCTGACGGAAGCCGAGGATGTGGTGAACTTTGTGGCGCCGGAGCATCTGGAGCTGTCCGTCGCTCAGCCGAAGAAGATGGCGGCCAGGATTCGTCACGCCGGCGCGATCTTCATGGGTCGACACACGGCCGAGGTCCTGGGTGACTACTGTGCGGGGCCGGATCACGTCTTGCCGACGTCTCGAACGGCCCGGTTTGCCTCGCCTCTCGGTGTGTACGATTTCCAGAAACGCAGCAGTCTGATTCAGTGCTCGCTCGTCGGCGCGGCTTCGCTGGGCCGCCAGGCCAGTGTGCTGGCCAGGGCCGAGGGGCTGACTGCGCATGCCCGTTCCGCCGAATACCGAGTGGAGGCGGGCGACAATGACTGAGCCTGGTGAGCGCATCCGGCAACTGGTGCGGCCGGCGGTGCAGGCCATGCAGGCCTATCAAGTCCCGGACCCTGGGCGCATGGTGAAGCTGGATGCCATGGAAAACCCTTATCACTGGTCCGAGGACCTTGTGGATGCCTGGCTCGAGCGTCTGCGCGCGGTGGACATCAACCGCTACCCGAACCCCGCTGCCACGGGTTTGAAACGGCGTATGCGCGAGACCCTGGGGATCCCCGGCGGCGCCGGGCTGATGCTGGGTAACGGCTCGGACGAGCTGATTCAGTTGCTGGGTATGGCGCTGGGCGGCGATGACCGTACAGTGCTGGCGCCGGAACCCGGCTTCGCCATGTACCGGCTGATCGCCGGCTTTACCGGCATGAAGTTCGTGGATGTGCCGCTGCGCGAAAGCGACTTCTCGCTGGATGTTGAGGCCATGCTGGATGCCATCGACAAGCACCGGCCCGCCATCATCTATCTGGCGTATCCGAACAATCCGACCGGCAACGCCTTCGACCGTCGAGCGGTTGACGCCGTCATCCGCGCAGCGCCGGGCCTCGTGGTCGTGGATGAGGCCTATCATGCCTTCTGCGGCGAAACCTTCATGGATGCGCTGCCGGAACATTCACACCTGCTGGTGATGC
Source organism: Aquisalimonadaceae bacterium (assembly GCA_040877625.1). Lineage (GTDB taxonomy): Bacteria > Pseudomonadota > Gammaproteobacteria > Nitrococcales > Aquisalimonadaceae > Methylonatrum. Next base: position 70,961 of record JBBDNK010000033.1, on the reverse strand, counting down.
GCACTGTCTCCAAAATGGGGCTGGCCGGACTGCGGTTGGGATACCTGGCCGGGCATCCCGAATGGATCGAACAGCTCGAGAAGTGTCGGCTACCCTATAATATCAACGTGTTGACTCAGGCCAGCGCATCATTCGCGCTGGAACACGTCGATCTCCTGAATCAGCAAACCGCGCAAATCCGTGCCGATCGCGATCATCTTCAGGTGATTCTGGAGCAGGTGCAGGGCGTAGCGAAAGTCTGGCCCAGCGTGGCCAACTTCATCACCTTCCGGGTCGGCACTGGTCAGGCCGGCCGGGTTCATGAGGCCCTGCGGGAGCAGGGCGTACTGATCAAGCAGCTCGACGGTGCGCATTCCATGCTGAAAGACTGTCTGCGCGTGACGGTGGGGACGGCTGACGAGAATGCAGCCTTTCTGGCCGCACTGGAGAAGGCCAGGCCATGATTCGGCCTGGCTCCATAGGCGCTAGCGGCGCACCGGCTCGAGCGGTGGCCGTTCGCGAACCGTTATTTCCCAGCTGCGCCGATCGCCGCCGCTAATGCCCGTCACCGTCATCGTTTGCCCGGGGCGCCGCTCGGTCACCAGTCGCAGCAGGCTCTGGACATCCGTCACCTGCTCACCGTTGATGTCGAGTATCAGGTCACCGGGCGCAAGACCAGCTTCCGCGGCCGGTCCATCGCGCATCACGCCGGCCACGATAACGCCGTCGGTCTCGCTCATCTGGAAGGATTCCGCCAGCTGCGGCGTCAGGTTTTGTACCTCCACCCCGGCCCAGCCGCGAATAACGCGGCCGTTCTCGATAATGCTTTCCATGACGCCCCGCGCGAGCCCGGCGGGAATGGCGAATCCGATGCCGTGGGAGCCGCCGGAGCGTGTAAAAATGGCGGTGTTCACTCCCACCATGTCGCCGTGGGCGTTCACCAGTGCACCACCGGAATTGCCGGGATTGATGGCCGCGTCGGTCTGGATGAAATTCTCGAAGGTCGATAGCCCCAGCTGACTGCGCCCGGTGGCACTGACGATACCCTGCGTGACTGTCTGACCGACGCCGAAGGGATTGCCGATGGCCAGCACCACATCCCCAACCCGCATCTCGTCGGACTGGCCCAGCGTGATGACCGGCAGGTTCTGCAGGTCTATCTGCAGGACGGCCAGATCCGTGTCCGGATCCGTTCCTACCACACGCGCGCTGACGGAGCGACCGTCATTCAGGGCTACCTGGATCTCGTCCGCACCATCGATCACATGATTGTTGGTCAGTATGAAGCCGTCGGTGCTGACAATGACCCCGGAGCCGAGATTGGTCTCGGTGCGTTGCCGATCCTGTTGCGGCGCATCGTTGCCGAAGAACCGCCGGAACGTCGGGTCGTCGTAGAAAGGGTGCGGTGGCCTGGTCACGCGCTTGGAGGTGAAAATGTTGACTACCGCGGGTGCTGCCGACGTCACGGCCTCGGCGTATGACACCGGGCCGGAGTCGCGTTGCCCGCCCCCGTTGACGGCCGCCACCGGCGGCGTCTCGCGGAACTCGACCACCGGGGGCGGCGTGTCTCCGGGGCCGAGAGACTCGGGGAAAAACCAGAGGAGGCCGATCGCGACTATCACACCGACCAGTACATAGCTGAGAACGAAACGAATAAAACGGCGAGTCTGCATTACGGTGTGTTCCTTTGGCTCTCTCAGGCAATCCGGTACGCTATTGTAACGGAACCGAAGGCGGGTAATTCTACCCGCGTACATGTTTATACCGGGAAACTGCGTGATCAGCCGAAATTCAATGCTTGCTCACCTCGATGATCTGCTTGAGACCGGACGTTTCCAGGATTATGCGCCCAACGGTCTGCAGGTCGAGGGCAGGGCGGAAATACGCCGCCTGATGACAGGTGTTACCGCGAGCCAGGAACTGCTGGACCGGGCAGTAGCCTGGCAGGCCGATGCGCTACTGGTGCATCATGGCTATTTCTGGAAAGGCGAAGATGCCCGGATTACCGGGATGAAGGCGCGGCGGCTGACCACCCTGCTGGGTAGCGACCTCAACCTGTTTGCCTATCACCTGCCTCTGGACGCGCATCCCGTGCTCGGCAATAACGCGCAACTGGCACGTGTCATCGGCCTTGAGGTGGAGGGGACATTCGATACCGGGACCGCCGTTCCCCTGGGCGTCGTGGGCCGTCTGCCGCGGGCAGAGAGCCTGACGGCCTTCGCCGGGCGTATTGCCGAGCGACTGAATCGGGCGCCGCTGGTCGTGGAAGGTGGCGGCGGGGCGATTCAGCGCATTGCCTGGTGCACCGGTGCCGCACAGGGATTCATCGGCCGTGCGGCAGCTCTCGGCGTTGATGCCTACCTCTCCGGCGAGATATCCGAGCCCACCGTCCACATCGCCAGGGAATGCGGTCTGCATTATCTCGCTGCCGGTCACCATGCGACGGAACGCTACGGCGTGCAGGCGGTTGGCGAGCACCTGGCCGCCGAGTTCGGCCTCGAGCACCTGTTTGTTGATGTGGACAACCCCGCCTGACTGCATTCACCGGGCACGCGACCGCGGTCGTTTTCCCGGCGGATTCCAACTGGATGGCAGGTCGGCTTGACCTCTCGGGCGTGATGTTGGATCCTTGTGCGCCGTGCCGGCGGGGGTGATGGGAGAGGTAATGTCTGACGTAACCATCTGCCTGCCCCGATCGGGCCAGTCTTTTTGGATAAATCCTACTGCAGCTTTAACCCAATCAGGGGGTCGTAGATGAATCAGGATGGCGCGGACAAGGGCAGACGCCGTTTCCTGACCGCAGCAACAAGTGTGGTCGGCGGGGTCGGCGCAGCCTTCGTGGCGGTCCCGTTTCTTGCTTACTGGAAGCCCAGTGCCCGCGCCCAGGCGGCAGGTGCACCCGTGGAGGTGGATATCTCCCAGCTCGAGCCCGGTCAGCTGCTTAACGTCAAATGGCGGGGCAATCCGGTTTGGATATTCCGCCGTACCGAGGACGCAGTGGGCGATCTGGACAAACTGGAAGGTGTCCTCCGCGATCCTGAATCCAGCGAGCCCCAGCAGCCCGAATACGCGCAGAACCGGCATCGCTCGATCAGACCGGACATCATGGTGCTGGTCGGCATCTGTACGCATCTTGGCTGCTCGCCGCTGTTTCGCCCGGATTCACGTCCGGAAGGCATAGAAAGAGACTGGTTCGGCGGTTTCTTCTGTCCGTGTCACGGCTCCTATTTCGATCTGGCAGGTCGCGTCTATACCGGTGTGCCCGCGCCCACCAACCTGGTCGTGCCGCCGCACCATTTCGTCGACGACAACACCATCCTGATCGGTGAGGATGAGGGAGCAGCGTGATGAGTGAATCCAGAACCGGCGGTTTGATGGGCTGGATCGACGAGCGTTTTCCCGCGACCAAGATGTGGAATGAGCACGTCGGCCAGTACTATGCCCCCAAGAACTTCAATTTCTGGTACTACTTCGGATCCCTGGCGCTACTGGTACTGGTCATCCAGATCATTTCCGGAATCTGGCTGACCATGAACTACAAGCCTGCCGGTGAACTGGCCTTCGAATCCGTCGAGTACATCATGCGCGACGTGGAGTGGGGCTGGCTGATCCGCTATATCCACTCGACCGGCGCCTCTGCCTTCTTTGCGGTGGTTTATCTGCATATGTGCCGTGCGCTGTTGTACGGCTCCTACCAGAAACCGCGTGAACTCCTCTGGATCTTCGGCGTGCTGATCTACGTGGCACTGATGGCGGAGGCATTCATGGGATACATGCTGCCCTGGGGGCAGATGTCCTACTGGGGCGCCCAGGTCATTATCAACCTGTTCGGTGCGGTGCCGGTGGTCGGTGACCAACTGGCGCTGTGGATCCGCGGTGATTTTGCCATCTCCGAGATCACGCTGAACCGCTTCTTTGCCTTGCATGTCGTGGGTCTGCCGCTCGCCATTATCGGATTGGTCGCGGCGCATATCCTTGCACTGCACGAAGTTGGCTCGAGTAATCCCGACGGTATCGAGATCAAGAAGAACAAGGACGAAAACGGTAATCCGAAGGATGGTATCCCTTTCCACCCCTATTACTCGGTGAAGGATCTGGTCGGCGTGGTCGTCTTCCTGATCGTGTTTTCGGTGATTGTGTTCTTCATGCCGGACTTCTTCGGCCTGTTCCTCGAACCGCCGAACTTTGAACCGGCAAATCCTCAGGTTACGCCTGATCACATCGCGCCGGTCTGGTATTTCACGCCGTATTACGCGATGTTGCGTGCCATTCCTGATCCCTTTGGCGGTGTTGTGGTCATGGGCGGGGCTATCGTGGTCCTGTTCTTCCTGCCCTGGCTTGATCGCGGAAGGGTGCGTTCCATCCGCTATCGCGGTCTGAGCTTCAAGGTGGCGCTGGGTGTCTTCCTGGTGAGTTTCGTCGCGCTTGGATACCTCGGCCTGATGCCGGCCACTTCGGTTTATACCATGATTGCCCGAGTCTGCACGGCCATCTACTTCGGTTACTTTGCCTTCCTTTGGGTCTACACGTACTTCGGCCTCGAGAAGACCAAGCCGGTTCCGGAAAGGGTGACGATGAAATGAAGAAGTTTCTCCTGACATGCCTGCTGGCGCTGATGCCGGTCATGGCCTGGCCCGCCCCTTCCGGCGTGCAGATGATGAGTGCCGACGTGGATCCCCATGACAAGGCATCCCTGCAGCGGGGGGCGAAGCTGTTTGCCAACTACTGCATGGCCTGCCATGAGGCCAAGCTGATTCGCTATAATCGTATCGGTCGTGATCTTGGTCTGGATGACGAGATGCTCGAGAAGTACCTGATGTTCAAGCCGGACGCGCAGTTGTTCGATGGCATGACAAACGCGATGACTGATGAAGACGCGACGGACTGGTTCGGTGCCTCGGCGCCGGACCTGTCTCTGACCGCCCGCCGAAACGGTCCGGATTGGGTGTACACGTTCCTCAATAGCTACTATGCCGATGACACGAACTCGACGGGGGTGAACAATCTGGTGCTTGCCGGGGTGTCCATGCCCCATGTGCTGCAGGAGCTGCAGGGCCTGCAGACCGCCGTTCGTGAGGAGGTCGATGGTCAGGAGGTCATTACCCGGCTGGCGGCGAGTGAGAATGGCGGGGTAATGAGCGCCGCCGAGTATCGGTCGGCTACCCGCGACATCACCAACTTTCTCGATTATGTGGCGGAGCCCGTGAAGGCCGAGCGCGAACGGCTGGGCATCCGCGTGCTAATCTTTCTGTTCCTGTTTCTGGTAGTTGCGTATCTGCTGAAGCGTGAGTACTGGAAGGACGTGCACTAGCAGACTGCCGGGAAACGACCAGACAGGACCTCCCGCCGTGTGCACTCGGTGCCCACGGCGGTTTCTCCGTTGCAAGGGAGCGCCTGATGGCTGCTGTCAATAAACGCTCCGTGATGACGCTGTTTTCCGGGGCCACCTGCCCCTACAGTCATCGCGTACGGTTCGTGCTTTCCGAAAAAGGCATCACCGTGGACATCCACAGTGTTGACCTTGATAACAAGCCCGAGGATCTGGTGGATCTGAATCCCTACGGGGGTGTGCCCACCCTGGTTGATCGGGATCTGTCTCTCTACGACACCCGCATCATCGTCGAGTATCTGGATGAGCGTTTTCCGCATCCGCCCTTGATGCCGATAGATCCGGTCTCCCGGGCCAAGGCCCGGCTTGCGCTCTACAGAATAGAGAAGGACTGGTATGCATTGCTGGATGAAATGGAAAGTTCCAGCAAGGTGCAGGTGGACAAGACGCGCAAGGCGCTGCGGGAGAGCTTGATTGCCAGTGACGAACTGTTCAGCGTTGCCGAGTTCTTTCTGAGCGAGGAGCTTTCGGTCATGGACTGCGCGCTCGCACCGCTGCTATGGCGTTTGCCTCGTTGCGGTATCGAGCTGGCGGAACAGGCGCCCGCGCTGCACGCCTATTCGGAGCGCCTGTTCGACCGTGAGTCCTTCCAGTTGAGTCTCAGTGAGCCCGAGCGCACCATGCGATCCTGATCCGAGTTAGCTATGCCAATCAGTAAAACCATGACTTCCAGTCGTCCCTACCTTATCAAGGCGCTCTACGACTGGATTGTAGACAACGGCCTGACCCCCTATTTGCTGGTCGATGCCAGCGGAGAGGGGCTTCAGGCTCCCATGGAATATGCGGATAACGGCCGGCTGGTGCTGAATGTCTCGCCGCGGGCTGTGCGAGCGCTCGATCTGGGGATGCAGGACATCGCCTTCAGCGGCCGTTTTGGTGGGCGGGCCATGGACGTGCGTGTGCCTACCAATGCAGTCATGGCCATTTACGCGCGTGAGAATGGTCAGGGCATGCTGTTCAGCGATAGCGACGATGATGCGCCACCGCCATCGGATGGCCCGCAAGACAACAGTGATGTGTCCGCCGCAGGCCCGAAGGGTGACAGGCGCCCGAATTTGCGCGTAGTGAAGTAGAGGCAGGCTGCAAAGGGATTGTAGCGTATCCGAGCGGCTTTCCCTCGGGCGCCTAGTCCAGGTACTCGAACAATTTCACCACCTCTCTCACCCCGCCGACCCGTCGCACAGTCTCGGTGATTGCATCCGCCTCCGCGCGGGTCACTCTGCCCATGAGGTAGAGCCGCCTGCGTTCCGCAATCACCCGAACCCGCTCGGAATTCAGGCTGGGAGGCTCCTTGAGTTGCAGAATGCGGGTACGTGCATTGGTAGCGATCAGCCCATCTCTGCCGCGGGCAATGACCGAGCTGAGTTCGGCTACCATCAGTTCATTGTAGACATGCCTGGCATCGCTCTGTCGCCTGGCGAATGCCGCTATCCGCCGCCCGGCGTCCGGCCTGTTGACCTCGCCCGTCAGCAGCACGATGCGGTTGAACACGGTTACATTGATGTTGGACTGCTCCAGCAGTTCATCATCGTTGAGGATTTCTCCCACGATTCGGCTGCGCAGTCGCTGGTCCGATACCATGTCGCCGAAACTACGGTCCGGTTGCGTGGCCGGGCCATGGTCAACTTCCTGAACGCGCGCCGGAGCGCACCCGGCCGACACCGCGATCAGCAGGGCCAGCAGCACCAGCGCTGTGGGCAGTTTGTAGTGCATCATGGCTTAGTCGCTGCCGAACAGGGTGTTGTCGATGAAGTCGCACAGGCAGTGAATGACCAGCAGATGGACTTCCTGAATCCGTGCGGTGACCTGCGAGGGAACACGCACTTCCACATCGTGCTCCCGGTACAGGTGGGCCATGGCGCCCCCGTCCCTGCCGGTGAGCGCAACGACCGTCATGCCGCGCTCGTGGGCGGCTTCCACCGCAGCGGCAACGTTTGCCGATCCGCCACTGGTACTGATTGCAAGCAGAACATCGCCTGCATGGCCGAGCGCGCGGACCTGCTTGGAGAAGATTTCCTTGTAGCTGTAGTCGTTGGCGATGGACGTCATGGTCGAGCTGTCTGTCGTCAGGGCCATGGCCGGCAGTCCGGGGCGTTCCATCTCGAACCGGTTGAGCAACTCAGAGGAGAAGTGCTGTGCATCGGCGGCGGAGCCGCCGTTACCGCAACTTAGAATTTTCCCATCGTTGGCCAGCGCCTGAACCATTGTCGTGCCCGCCTGCACAATCAGCGGCGCCAGTTGATCCATGGCCAGCTGCTTGGTCTGGATGCTGTCGTGAAAATGACGAAGGACTCGGTCGTGGGAATCCATGATTGTCCTGTGCGTTGTCTATAGATGTCCGTCTGCGGCCGAAAGAGGGTATACGCAAGTGCCCCTTGTGAACAGACCGCCAGAGCATCGCCAATGTTCAGGTGCCGAACGCGTTGACTATCCAGTCGGGGCTTCCGTTGCCGTTCACGGATACCACATCAAAGCGGCAGGGCCGATCCGGGCCATGACGTTGCAGCCAGGCCTGGGCGGTGGCAATCAACCGGCGCTGCTTGGTGGCGGTGACGGAGGTTGCGCCATCCGCCCACGCGCCAGTGCCGCGGTAGCGTACCTCGACGAAAACGATCACCCCTGACGGATCCTTCATCACCAGGTCAATTTCGCCGCGCCGGCTGCGCCAGTTGGCATCGAGCAGTCTGAGCCCGTGGCGCTCCAGAAAATGCTGCGCAACCCGTTCCGCATTGCTGCCGCGTTCACCGGCGTTCAACTGCCTCGCCATCTGTTGCCGTCTCCACATCCATGTCGCCGTTGTCGGTTGTGTTGTCATCCATTGGAGATGTCCGGCTCAACAACTCAATGTCGTCCCTGGTCATGCGTGCCGGCACCAGATCCCGAAGCACCTGTCCACTGCCGTCGATGCGAAGCACGCCAGTCGCGCCGTCCAGGGTCTCGGTGGGATTGCTCCGCAGCACGGCAAGGTAGGGCATCAGTCGGTAGGCATCGAGGCCGAGGGCATAAAGTCGCCCGTGCTCCGCGATGCGATCCTTCCAGTAATGTTCCAGATCCGAGCGTGTGACGCCCAGCTCGGCATTGTCGGTCAGTATCCAGGGCATGTCGAAGAAAATGAGGTCCCGCATGTCACGGTTTATATCTTCCACGTTGCCGGTGTAGATATGTGATGTGGCCATGATCGGCAAACCGATGCCGTGGTGGAACCGCAGTTGTGGGCGAATCAGGCTTGCCTGCTGCGGAAATCCTCCCATGAACAGGAAATCAACGTCCTGCCGACGCCGTGGTTCGAACTCGACATTACGGGCAATCGTGCTGCTTAGGCGACGTGCCCTGTTGTGGCTGGCGTCCAGGTCCAGCAGTCGCAGTAGAGGACCGGAAAAATCCCGTTCATTGCTGGCATAGGTCTGGTATTCCAGGCTCACGCCGCCGTGGCTTCGGAACGTCGTGGTAAAGGCTTCGCGCACCCGTGTACCCCAGTCCCCGATCGGGACCAGCACCACCGCGTGGCGCAGGCCCTGGCGAGCCGCGTAGCGGGCGGCTTCCCTTGCCTCGTCCTCGGGCAGCAGGCCGAATCGGTAGAGGTTTGCCGGCGGTGTGGCTTCCGCCGGAATCGCATTCAGCGCCAGTATGGGCACGGGCAGGTTGCGACGGGCGGCGAAGACTTCCACGTCCGGCCGTGTCAGCGGGCCGACCACCAGGTCGGCACCATCCTGTACGATACCCAGGTAGGCCGCCCAGGGGTCATTTCCGTCTTCGCCTACGTCAATAAAGCGAAGGTCGGGACGATTGCCGTCATCCGCCATCTGGTAGTGTGCCGCGATCATGCCGTCGCGCACCGCACGTCCCGCCGATGCCAGTGGGCCGGAGAGCGGGAGCAGCACCGCAACGCGTTCCGCGGGCTGGGCCTCGTCCCTGTAGCGGGCCATCACCTCCGGGGCAATGGTTTCCAGCGCCGCGTGATCCGGATAGCGATTCGCCCACAGATCGACGGCTTCTTCCAGTCGCAACGGATCCAGCCGATAGGTGCGGACCAGGAATGCCAGTTCCACCCAGGCGCCGAAGGTATCCGGCGCTGGCGGCATGATCTCCCGCAGGGCGCTCATCGGCGTTTCCTGGAGCGTGTTCCAAAGCAGCAGACGATTGCTGTCGATGTCCTCGGGCCAGGACAGCAGAGGGTCCAGGCTGCTGCGTGCCTCGGCGCTGTCGAGGCCGCGCCCCAGCAACCGCAGAGCCTGCGCCTGAACATCGAGCAGGCGTATCCGGGCAGCCGGTTCACCGGGCAGGCGCTCGCTGACCGTCTCCAGGGCGAAAGCCGGTTCTTCACTTGCCAACGCCAGTCGCGCCAGTACAACGGCCCGCAGATCGAGAACCAGCGCCGGCTGATCCTCGGCAGGGACTTCATCGAGCAGGGTTCTCGCCTGCGCCGGATTATCATCGTCCAGGTGCAGATCGGCTATACGCAGCTTGAGAATCATTTGCTGTTCGGTGTCGTCGGTTTCCTGTGCCGCTTGTCGGTACAGGCGCAGGGCGCGATCGATATCCCCTTGCGCTCGCGCCTGGTCGGCCTGGGCCGGGAGGTCCGGGGCCTCCGGTGCAGGCGGACGAACGGCGCAGGCCGCCAACAGCAGGCAAAGGAGGAGCAGGCATGAGAGCCTGGTCAGCAGTAGGGGCAGTGATGCTGCTTGCATGGGCGTCAGGAATCCGTAATGGTTTCGGCGTGGAAGTTGCCTGCGGGGCGGAATGATCATGGGCAAACCGGCCTTCGCCGGCCAGGGCGACTTCCAGCAGTTTACCAAGCCGGGCGGCGTGATCAATTGTCGCCGTTTCAAATCACTCCGGGGACCATCGTGACAGAGCCCATGGGCCAACTCTTCATAGTCGCCACGCCTATCGGCAATCTGGGTGATATCAGTCGCCGCGCCCTTGAGGTGCTCGGTTCCGTTGCGGTCATCGCGGCGGAAGATACCCGACACTCCGGCAGCCTGCTCGGTCATTTCGGCATTCGCGCCCGAATGATCAGTCTTCATGAGCACAACGAGCGCGCGCGCGTGCCGGCACTGGTGGATCGTATGCTGACTGGCGACAATGTCGCATTGATAAGCGACGCTGGCACACCGCTGGTCAGCGATCCAGGCTATCGCCTGGTGGTTGCGGCACATCAGGCGGGCTTGCGGGTCGTGCCCGTGCCGGGCCCGAGCAGTATAACCGCCGCTCTGTCCGTCGCCGGCCTGCCAACGGACCGTTTCTGCTTCGAAGGATTTCTCCCGTCTCGGCACGGCGCCCGCGCGCGCGCGCTGGAGAAGCTGGCAACAGAGCCCCGCACGCTGGTGTTCCTGGAGTCCAGTCACCGCATCGCGGCCAGTGTGCGGGCGATGGCGGAGGTGTTCGGAGAGCGCCGGCCGGCGGCCGTTGCCCGCGAGCTGACCAAGACTTTCGAGACGGTTCTGCGGGGAGAGTTGGGCGAGCTTGTCGTGCGCATGATGGACGATGCGGATCAGCAGAAGGGCGAGTTCGTGGTCATGGTGGCAGGTGTGCCGGCCAGTCCTGAAGCAGATGCCGCTGCCGTGCTTGATGCGGATGCCGTTCTGTCGGTACTGCTGGAGGAACTGCCGGTGAAGCAGGCCTCGGCGCTGGCCGCGCGTCTTACCGGGCAGCCGAAGAATCAGCTTTACCGTCGGGCGCTGGAGCTCGGCGGCAAGGCGTGAGTCTGGTTGCCGCGAGGTGGAGGAAAAGCGCGGCGCCGCCCCCCGTATTAAGGCGGCGGAAAAGCGATCGGCGCGGGTCGTTGCCGGTTCTGGTATCATCGCGCCCGGAGTCGGCCAGACAGTCGCTGCCGGGCATGTCCCGGTGGAGGAAAGTCCGGGCTCCACAGGGCAGGGTGCCAGGTAACGCCTGGGAGGCGCGAGCCTACGGAAAGTGCCACAGAAAACAGACCGCCTAAGCGCCTTCGGCGCCGGTAAGGGTGAAAAGGTGCGGTAAGAGCGCACCGCGCGGGTGGCAACATGCCGCGGCACGGTAAACCCCACCTGGAGCAAGACCAAATAGGGGAGCAATGGTGCGGCCCGCATCGCTCCCGGGTAGGTCGCTTGAGGTACACGGTGACGTGTATCCCAGATGAATGACTGTCCACGACAGAACCCGGCTTACAGGCCGACTCCTTCAGTTTTCTTGCTTGACGACACAGGCCGCTGCCCGGAAGGGCGGCGGCCTGTGTCGTTGAAAACTGTTATTTCTCTGGTTCTCCGCTTTAAAAGCTCCAGTAATTCCGCGAAATAGCCCCTAACAAACTGATTTGTGTGGCAAAGAAATAAACTACCTCCCGTCGTTCACGAGCGACATGGCTTGGTGTCGTAAGTATCTGTTGTAAAAGCAAGAATTCCCCCGCTCTTGCTTGACAATTGGTCCTGCCGCTCCCTATAGTGTCTCGAAGTGGGACAAAGTGGCAAAAAATGGATAAGAAGGGGGCAATAGGGTAAATCGTGTTCAGGGGGGTCACACATCTGAACTTGGACGCCAAGGGGCGCATGAGCTTCCCGAGCAGGTATCGGGAAAAGCTCATGGATCTCTGTGGCGGTGAGGTTGTGGTTACGGTTGATCCGGACCGCTGCCTGCTCGTGTACCCGTTGCCGGAATGGGAAGTGATCGAACAGAAGCTGATCCGCCTCCCCAGCCTGAAGCCGCAGACGCGCCGCTTGCAGCGTCTGCTGATGGGGCATGCCAACGAGGCGCAGCTTGATGGAAGCGGGCGCATACTCCTGCCGCCACCGTTGCGGGAATTCGCGGCACTGGACAAGAAAACCGTGTTGATTGGTCAGGGCAACAAGTTCGAGCTCTGGGACGAGGGCACCTGGAGTCAGCGTTGTGAGCAGTGGCTGACCGAGGCGGCGGAGGACTTCGAGCTCTCGGAAGAGCTGGAATCCCTCTCTCTGTAGCCGGGGGAACGCAATGACCACGCAACCACGGCACCACCGGCCGGTCCTGCTGGCCGAGGCAGTGGAAGGGCTCAACGTGCAGAACAGCGGCTTCTACATCGATGGAACGTTCGGGCGCGGCGGCCACGCCGCTGCCGTGCTGAGCAAGCTGGGGCCGGAAGGGCGGCTCTGGTTGGTGGACCAGGACCCGGAGGCCATCGCCGCCGCCCGTGAGAGCTTCGGCAACGACGGACGCTGCCGGATTATTCACGGTTCCTTTGCCTCCCTGGGGGAGTGGCTGGCGGCTGAGGGGCTGGTTGCGCAGGTGAACGGTGTCTTGCTGGACCTGGGTGTGTCTTCTCCCCAGCTGGATGAGGCGGATCGGGGATTCAGCTTCATGCGTGACGGGCCGCTGGATATGCGAATGAATACCACGGAGGGTCCGACGGCGCAGCAGTGGCTGGCCGAGACCGAGGAAAAGGAGATTGCCCGCGTGCTCAAGGTCTATGGCGAAGAGCGCTTTGCCCGTCGGGTTGCGGCAGCGATCCGTGAGGCCCGCGATCAGGACGGGCTGCCGTCGACCACACTGGAGCTGGCAAATCTGGTTGCGGCGGCAATTCCTCGCCAGGACCGACACAAGCACCCGGCCACGCGCTCATTTCAGGCTATTCGCATTGCCGTGAACGGCGAGTTGAAATCGCTGGAGCGGTTCCTGGCGGGTGTCGCGGATTGGCTGGCACCGCATGGCCGGCTCGCGGTCATCAGTTTTCACTCGCTGGAAGACCGCATGGTGAAACAGGCCATTCGCGGCAGTGCTGCTGCAAGCCATCTGCCACCCGGAATCCCCGTGATGGCAGATGAGCTCAAGCCGCGACTTCGCGCAGTGGGCAAGGCGGTGCGGGGTTCCGAGAGCGATGCCGAAGACAACCCCAGGGCGCGCAGTGCCGTACTGCGTGTCGCGGAGAAAGTGGCATGAACGCGCAGATACTGATCGGCCTGGCGCTGGCCGGGGCGCTGACCGTCAGCGCGTTGGGGGTGGTGTACAGCAAGCATGAAAGTCGGCAGCTGTTTGCCGAATTGGAAGAGCTGAACCGGACCAGGGACGCACTGAATGCGGAATGGGGCATGCTTCAGCTCGAGCAGGGCGCATGGGCGACGCATGGACGGGTAGAACGCATTGCCAGTGAGCGGCTGGATATGACGCTGCCGGGCGGCGGTGATGTGATCATTCTGCGGCGTTGACCCTCGACGGGCCATGCCGTGATGCAGGTGAGGAGATGAAGTGACCAAGGCGCAGGATCAATCGGATCATCGGCTGTCCCGCTGGCGCTACGCCGTGGTGCTGCTGGCGTTCGGTCTGCTGGCTGGTGCCCTGCTCGCGCGTGCCGTGGATCTACAGGTGCTGCGCAAGGACTTCCTGCAGATCCAGGGTGACGCCAGGCACCTGCGGACCATGACCATCCCCGCGCATCGAGGCATGTTTACCGACCGCACCGGCAAGCCGCTGGCCATCAGTACGCCGGTGGAGTCGGTGTGGGCACACCCTGGCAATTTGCTGACGGTGCCGGACCGCCTGGCGGATCTGGCGCAGGCTCTGGGCATGAGTGCCGATAATCTGCTCCGGCGCCTCGAAGGCCGCCAGGATAAAGAGTTCGTTTACCTGCAGCGGCATGTGTCGCCCGAAGTGTCCTCACGTGCGATGGCGCTGGGCTTGCCCGGCGTTGCCGTGCAGCGCGAATACCGGCGCTTCTATCCCTCCGGTGAAGTGGCCGGCCACCTGCTCGGCTTTACCGATATTGACGACGTCGGTCTCGAGGGGCTGGAGCTTGCCTACGAAAGCTGGCTGCGTGGCACGCCGGGTTCCAAGCGCATTCTGCGCGATCGAATCGGCCGCGTGGTGGGCGACGTGGAACATCTGCAGGAGCCGCGGCCCGGCCGTGATCTGGCGCTGAGCATCGACCGTCGGTTGCAATACATGGCCTACCGTGAATTGAAAAGCGCGGTGCGGGCAAATGGTGCCCTTGGCGGCTCCCTGGTGCTGCTTGATGCCAAGACCGGCGAAGTGCTCGCCATGGTCAATCAGCCCGCCTTCAACCCCAACAACCGACGCCGCATGGCCAGCGGCGCGCATCGTAACCGGGCGGTGACCGACTCATTCGAGCCGGGCTCGACCATCAAGCCATTTACGGTCGGAGCGGCACTCGAAGTGGGCTCGGTGCAGGAAGACGAGTTGATCAATACGCATCCGGGCACACTGCGGGTCGGCGGCCATACCGTTCGGGACATCAGGGATTACGGTCGTATCGACGTATCGACCGTCATCAGCAAATCCAGCAATGTCGGTGCCGCAAAGCTCGCCCTGGAGATGCCCGAGGACGCGCTCTGGAACATGCTGACGAACCTGGGGTTCGGTCGCAGCACGGGCAGCGGCTTCCCCGGCGAATCGCCTGGCGCCATTGCATCGCGCGCGCCGCGTTCGACACTGGAGCGCGCGACCCTGGCATTTGGTTACGGCGTGGCCACAACCCCTCTGCAGCTGGCCCAGGCTTATTCTGCCATTGCCACCGATGGCCAGGTGCGCCCGGTGTCGTATGTCAGGCTGGATGAAGCCCCCTCCGGCCAGCAATTGATGCGCCCGGAAACTGCCCGGATTCTGCGCGGAATGATGGAGGCGGCGGTGGCGGATGGCGGTACCGCGGTGCGCGCTCAGGTGCCCGCGTACCGGGTTGCGGGCAAGACGGGTACGGTCCGTAAATCCGGCGCGGGCGGCTACACCGAGGACAACTATGTTGCCTGGTTCGCCGGCATGGCGCCGGCCAGTGATCCTCGCCTGGTGATGGTTGTCATGATCGACGAGCCTGCCGGCGAAGCCTATTACGGCGGCCAGATTGCCGCACCTGTATTCGCCAATGTGATGAGCGGTGCATTGCGACTGTTGAATATCGCGCCGGATGACCTGCGCAATCCGCCTCGGTTCACCGCCATGGGGAGGGGGCAGTGATGATGGCCGCGACCCGCCAGGCACCTGCGCTTCCCCTGTCCAGTCTGCTGGCGTCGGAGGTTGCCATGCCCGCGGAGGTGGATCCGCTGGTGACCGGCATGACCGCGGATAGCCGTCAGGTGGAGAAGGGCTGGATTTTCGCCGCTTGCCGTGGCGCTGCGGTGCACGGTCTGGATTATTTGCCGGATGCGCTCACCGCGGGTGCCGCCGCGATTCTCTGGGAGCCCGAGGATGCCGTCGACGCCGCGCAGGCCGAGACGCTTGTGCGCGCCGCCGGCGTGCCTCTGGTGGCGGTGCCTGAGTTGTCCCGCAAGCTGGGGTTGCTTGCTTCCCGGCTTCATCGGGAGCCTTCCGCGGATCTCACGGTGATCGGGGTTACCGGCACCGACGGCAAGACGTCTGTTACCCAGTTCATCGCGCAGGCACTGGCGGCGGAAGGACAGTTGTGCGGTTTGATCGGTACCTTGGGGTACGGCCTGCACGGTCGCCTCACACCCGGCGCCAATACGACCCCGGATGCGGCACGCGTACAGGCCTTGCTGGCCGGGTTTCGCGACAGTGGCGCGGATTTCGCCAGCATGGAGGTGTCCTCACACGCCCTCGATCAGCATCGCGTTGCCGGCGTGCGCTTCCGCATCGCGGTGCTGACCAACCTCGGCCGTGATCATCTGGATTACCACCTTACCGAACAGGCGTATGCCGCGGCCAAGCGCCGGTTATTCGAGTCCGAGGGCCTGGCGTGTGCCGTGCTCAATCTCGACGATGCATTCGGCTGTTCGATGCGCGACATTCTCGCCCCCGGGGTTCTGCCGCTGGGTTACTCGGCGTCCTCCGACAGCGGCGCCGAGATCACCGTTCGCACGCTGGAGATGATGCCCGAAGGATTGAAGGTGGCCGTCAACACGCCGGTCGGGATGGTTGCGGCCGAGGTGCCGGTGATGGGGCATTTCAACGCCCAGAATCTGCTGGCCGCGACCGCGGTGCTGGTGGCGCTGGGTTGGGATGCGCCCCGTATCAGCCGGGCGCTTGCCGCAATCCGCCCGGTGTCCGGTCGCATGGAATGCTTCGGTGGCGGAGAGCGTCCACTGGTGGTGGTGGACTATGCCCATACCGCCGGTGCGCTGAAGGCCGCTCTGCAGGCCTTGCGTGAACACGTATCGGGCCGTATCTGGTGTGTATTCGGTTGCGGTGGTGACCGGGATTCAGGCAAGCGCCCGCTGATGGCCGCTGTCGCGGAGGCGAATGCCGATCACCTCATCATCACCGACGACAATCCCCGCCGGGAAGATCCGGATCGCATCATAGCGGATATCAAGGTCGGACTTCGCCGCCAGACTGCTCTGGTGGAGCGGGATCGTGCCGCCGCCATCGGCTGCGCGATTGGTGCGGCAGGCGCCGGCGATGCGGTACTGGTGGCCGGAAAAGGGCATGAGAATTACCAGGTCACCGCCGATGGCGTGCATCACTACAGCGATCGGGAAACCGTCATCCATCTGCTTGAGGAGGCGAGGCCATGATCCGCGCATCCCTGAGTGAACTGGCGGTTGCGCTTGATGCCCGCCTGACTGGAGAGGCCGTTATCGCCGGCCTTGCCACCGACACGCGTACGCTGCAGGGCGGCGAACTGTTCGTCGCCCTGCGCGGGCCGAACTTCGACGGTCACGACTTCCTCGATATCGCATTGCAGACAGGTGCCGCCGCCGTGCTCGCGGAACGTGCGCCGTCGAGTGGAGCGGCCCTGGTGGTCCGTGACAGCCGTCATGCGCTGGGAGTGCTGGCCAGATACTGGCGCAGGCGCATGGCGCCGCAAATGGTGGCGGTGACCGGCAGCAATGGCAAGACCACGGTCAAGCAGATGCTGGCGTCGATTCTGTCCTGCGCGGGCAGCACCCTGGCGACCGAAGGCAATCTGAATAACGACATCGGCGTGCCGCTGACGCTGGCGCGGCTGTCACCGGAACACCGTTACGCCGTTATCGAGATGGGGGCCAATCACGCCGGGGAGATTGCCTGGCTGGGCGAGCTCGCGGAGCCGAACGTCGCCGTGGTTACCAACGCCGGGCCGGCCCATCTGGAAGGTTTCCGTTCTCTTGAGGGCGTGGCCCGGGCAAAGGGCGAGCTGTTTCAGCTGTTGGGGCCCGACGGTGTTGCCGTCATCAATGCTGACGACCCTTTTGCGCCACTCTGGTATGGCCTGGCGGAGAATCGGCGAGTGATGGATTTCGGGACCAGCCGGACCGCACGGGTCAACGCCGATGGCGTCGACGCCGACAGCCGCGTTGCTATCAGAACACCCGCTGGATCATGTCAGGTCACGTTGCCGGTTCCTGGTCGCCACAACCTCATGAATGCGCTCGCGGCCACCGCGGCCGCCGTCGCCGTGGGTATCCCGCTGGCGCATGTCCGCACCGGCCTGGAGGCATTCCGTCCCGTGGGTGGCCGGCTGCAGATGGCCCGTAGCGCCGAGGGCGCGTTGATTATCAACGACACCTACAACGCCAACCCCGCCTCTCTGAGTGCCGGTGTGGACGTCCTGATTGAGCAGGCTCAGGGCGCGGGACAACAGCCGCCCTGCAAGCCGTGGCTGGTACTGGGGGATATGGCGGAACTGGGTGTCGAGGCCGAGGTTCTGCATGCGGAGGCGGGCCGTCTTGCCCGCGAGCGGGGCGTGCAGAGACTTTACACCCTGGGCTCCGTGAGTGAGGCGGCGAGCCGGGCCTTCGGCGCCGGAGCCTCCCATTTCACTGACCGGGAGGTGCTGATCGCTGCCTTGCGCGAGGACCTTCGGGGGGATGTCGCGGTGCTGGTGAAAGGGTCCAGAAGCATGGGCATGGAAGCGGTAGTCGCCAGCCTGATGGCTTCCGCATCGGCATCGGGGGGGCACTGATATGCTGCTTTATCTTGCCGATTGGCTGGAGGCTTTTCACAGCGGATTCCGCGTATTCCAGTATCTGACCCTGCGCGCAATTCTCGGCGTACTGACAGCGCTGGTGATCTCCTTTATTGTCGGCCCGATTCTGATTCGTCGTCTTACCCGGCACCAGATCGGCCAGCAGGTACGGGAAGATGGTCCGAGCAGCCATCTCTCCAAGGCGGGCACGCCGACCATGGGCGGTGCGCTGATCCTGGTGGCCATCGCCGCCGCCACCGTGCTGTGGTCCGATCTCGGAAACCGCTACGTCTGGGTGGTGCTGTTGACCACGCTGGCCTTTGGTGTCATCGGTGGTGTAGACGATTACTTCAAGCTCAAGTTCGGCAACTCCCGTGGGCTGCGCGCGCGTCACAAGTACTTCTGGCAATCGGCGGCGGGGCTGACCGCGGCAGTCGGACTCTTCCTGACCGCCCAGAATTCCGTGGAAACGACCTTGATCGTGCCCTTCCTGAAGGACGTCACCTGGCAGATGGGGCTGTTCTTCATTCCCTTCGCTTACCTGGTCGTGGTCGGAACCAGCAATGCCGTAAATCTCACCGACGGCCTGGATGGACTTGCCATCAACCCCACGGTCCTGGTCGGCGGCGCCCTCGGGGTGTTTGCCTATGCATCGGGCAATTTCCAGTTTGCCAGCTATCTCGGCATCCCGTATGTGCCTGGCGTTGGCGAGATCGTGGTTTTCTGCGGCGCACTGGTGGGTGCCGGCCTCGGCTTCCTGTGGTTCAACGCCTACCCGGCCCAGGTGTTCATGGGTGACGTCGGTGCGCTGGCACTGGGTGCGGCGCTGGGCGTCGTGGCCGTGGTGGTCCGGCAGGAACTGGTGCTGTTCATCATGGCCGGCGTATTCGTGATGGAAACGGTCTCGGTGATGCTGCAGGTAGCCTCTTTCAAACTCACCGGGCGGCGCATCTTCCGCATGGCGCCGCTGCACCATCATTTTGAACTCAAAGGCTGGCCGGAGCCCAGGGTGATCGTCCGGTTCTGGATCATTACCGTGATCCTGGTACTCATTGGCCTGGCGTCTCTGAAGATCCGATGATGCAGATACGTTCCACAGACAAAGGCGGGCTGACGGTCGTGGTGGGGCTTGGCGCCACCGGGCTTGCCTGTCTGCGATTCCTGCGGGGGCAGGGCCGGCGGGTTGGTGTCACCGACAGCCGGTCGGAGCCGCCCAGGCTGAACGCGGCGCGGGAACTCGATGCGGCGATGCCGATCGCCGTGGGCGGTTTCGATCACGCGCTGCTGCGGTCCGCCACCGAGATTGTGTTGAGTCCCGGCGTGCCGTGCGATGAGCCGGTGCTACGTGAGGCCCGCGCCGCCGGTATTCCCGTGATCGGAGAAATCGAACTTTTCGCCCGCCACGCCAACGGACCTGTCGTGGGCATCACCGGCTCCAACGGTAAAAGCACGGTTACCACGCTGCTCGGTTGCATGGCGGAGGCGGCCGGCCGGAACGTCGCAGTCGGTGGCAACCTGGGAACACCGGCGCTGGATCTGCTGCGGGATCCCGCTCCCGGTGCCTACATTCTGGAACTGTCCAGCTTTCAGCTGGAAACCACCAGCAGTCTGCGGCCCGTCGCCGCCGTGGTACTCAATATAAGTGCCGATCACCTGGACCGGCACGGCAGTGTCGAGCGTTATGCCCGTATCAAGGCGGGAATTTATAACGGCGATGGATTGATGGTGCTCAATGCCGACGACTCCCTGGTCATGGCAATGGCCAGCGATGACCGTCGGCAGGTTCGGTTCTCCACGGGTCTACCGCTGACGCCGGGTGATTATGGTCTTGGCCGCAATGGTGAAGAGATCTGGTTGATGCACGGTGAGACGCGGCTGGTGGAGGCGTCCAGCTTGCGCATCCGCGGCATTCACAATCTTGCCAATGCCCTTGCCGCTCTGGCGCTGGCCGATGCGCTGGCGCTGCCCCGGCAGACCAGCATCGAAGCCTTGCAGGCGTTCCCGGGGCTTCCTCATCGTAGCCAGTGGGTAGCCGGCACCGGTGGCGTGGACTGGTACAACGATTCCAAGGCCACCAATATCGGCGCGGCTTGTGCCGCGATCAACGGCATGCCCGGAACCCTGGTGCTTATCCTCGGTGGTGACGGCAAGGGCGCGGATTTCTCGCCTCTGCGGGGCGCAGTCGACGCGCGCATACGCGCAGTCGTGCTGATCGGGCGGGACGCACCGATCATCGAGCAGGCGTTGAGCGGTTTGGTGGCCATGGTTCATGCGACCGACATGGATGATGCCGTCATCCGTGCGGCGGCACTGGCGACGCCCGGCGATAGTGTCCTGCTGTCTCCAGCCTGCGCCAGCTTCGACATGTTCTCCGGATTCGAAGAGCGCGGCCGGGCGTTCGCGGCATCGGTAGGGAGGCTCCCGTCATGAGCGCGGAATCCCTGTTTGCCGTCCGTATCAGAGCGCGCGCCCCGGCGTTGCTGCCGAATCTGGACACGCGACTGCTCGGCGCCATGGTCATCATGTCGGTGTTGGGCCTGATCATGGTGGCGTCGGCTTCCATCTCCCTGGCGGAGCGCAATCTGGGCTCGCCGTTCCATTACCTGGAGCGTCAACTTCTGTTTCTGGGCATGGGCTATACGCTGGGCTGGTTCGCCCTGAATATCCGCCTGTCGGTCTGGCAGCGATGCAGCGGGCTGGGTTTGCTGGCGGCTCTGGCGTTGCTTGTTCTCGTGCTGGTGCCCGGCATTGGCCGCGAAGTGAACGGTAGCACCCGCTGGATTCCACTGGGCATCTTCAACCTGCAGGTTTCCGAAGTCGCCAAACTGGCGGTGATGGTTTATCTCGCCGGCTGGCTGGTCCGTCATGGCGAGCAGGTCCGGCGCACGATGGTCGGCTTCATGATCCCGATGTCAGTGCTTGGACTGGTCGGGTTGTTACTTTTGATGGAGCCGGATTTCGGCGCCGCCGTGGTTATCATCGCGACCGGCATGGGCATGTTGTTCCTGGGTGGCGTTCCGGTCTGGCGCTTTGCCGTGGTCATGCTTGGCGCGGTCGGTGTGGGCGTCGCGCTGATTCTCGGCTCGCCCTATCGCTGGAACCGGCTCACCGCCTTCGTCAACCCCTGGGATGACCCTTTCAACAGCGGGTTTCAGCTCACGCAGTCGCTGATTGCCATCGGCCGTGGCGAGTGGCTGGGCGTGGGCCTTGGTGGCAGTGTGCAGAAACTGTTCTATCTGCCCGAAGCGCATACCGATTTCGTCTTTGCCGTCATGGCCGAGGAATTGGGGTTGTTGGGTGTTGTCGCCGTCGTGCTGCTGTTCGGCTACATCTGCTGGCGGACACTGACGGTCGGCGCCAAGTCCATGCGGGCGGGTCGACCGTTCGCCGGCTATCTGTGCTTCGGCATCGGCATCTGGCTCGGCCTCCAGGCCTTCATCAATATCGGTGTGAACATGGGGCTGCTGCCCACCAAGGGGCTGACCTTGCCGCTAATGAGCTACGGCGGCAGCAGTTTGCTGATGACCCTGGTAGCCCTGGCGCTGGTGCTGCGGGCGGATCACGAACTGCGGGTCCGCGGTACCGCGGCACGGCCAGTGAAAAGGAGGGCGTCCAATGACGAATGACGCCCCCGTTCTGATCATGGCCGGTGGCACCGGGGGGCATGTGTTTCCCGGGCTGGCGGTGGCAGCCTGTTTGCGCGAGCAG
Source organism: Aquisalimonadaceae bacterium (assembly GCA_040877625.1). Lineage (GTDB taxonomy): Bacteria > Pseudomonadota > Gammaproteobacteria > Nitrococcales > Aquisalimonadaceae > Methylonatrum. The sequence continues at coordinate 49,083 of JBBDNK010000033.1, read as the reverse complement.
GGTGTTCCGGTCGTCTGGTTGGGTACCCGTCAGGGTATGGAGGCGCGCCTGGTGCCGGACGCAGATATTGCCATTGAGTGGCTCAAGGTGCGCGGTCTGCGCAACAAGGGCCTGCTCGGCTGGCTGCTTGCTCCGCTGCGCTTGTCGGCTGCGTTGATTCAGGCAGTGGGCGTGGTACGACGGCATCGGCCCAGAGTCGTGCTCGGGCTCGGCGGTTATGTGGCCGGCCCAGGCGGCGTCGCCGCCTGGCTGCTTCGCCGGCCGCTGGTCATCCACGAACAGAATGCGATTGCCGGGCTCACCAATCGGCTGCTGTCCCGGCTTGCCCGTGAGGTGCTGTGCGGTTTCCCGACACAATTTCCCGGTCGGCAACAGGTGCGAGTGGTTGGCAACCCGGTCCGTCAGCCGATTCGCGCGCTACCTGCGCCGGAGCAGCGCATGAACGGACGCGACGGCCGGCTGCGGCTGCTGGTTGTCGGCGGCAGTCTCGGCGCGCTGGTGCTTAACCAGGTGGTGCCGGACGCCGTTGCACGCCTGTCCGCTGAGCTGAGGCCCGCGGTTCGTCATCAGGCTGGTGCCAGAACCGTGGATATTGCCCGCGCTGCCTACCAGGAAAAGGGCGTGGATGCAGAGGTCAGCGCCTTCATCGATGATATGGCCGCGGCCTATGCCTGGGCTGATCTGGTCATCTGCCGGGCCGGCGCGCTGACCGTCAGTGAGCTGGCGGCAGCCGGTGTCGCTGCTTGCCTGGTGCCGCTGCCAATCGCAGTTGATGACCACCAGACCGCTAACGCGCGTTACCTTAGCGATGCCGGCGCGGCGGTGCTGATACCACAGCCCGAATTCACCGCGGAGGCGCTGGCAACCCTGCTCAACACCCTGGAGCGAGACCGGTTGCGCGACATGGCCGTGCGCGCCCGCGCCCTGGCACACCCGGACGCGGCCGCAGAAGTCGCCGCGCGTTGTCTGGAGGTGGCGGCATGAGCAGACGTCCACAGCAGACCTGGGACCATGATCGCCCCGGCGCCAGCATGGGGCGGATCCGCCATCTGCACTTCGTGGGTATAGGCGGTGCCGGCATGAGCGGCATCGCCGAAGTGCTGGTGAACCTCGGTTACACCGTATCCGGCAGTGATCTGAAAGAGAGTGCGGTCACCCGTCGACTGCAATCCCTGGGCATAACCGTCTACCCCGGTCATGCCGGCGACAACGTCGCGAACGCCGACGCGGTGGTGGTTTCCAGTGCGGTGTCCCGCGAGAACCCGGAGCTGGTCGCGGCACGCGATGCGCGCATCCCCGTGGTGCCGCGAGCCGAAATGCTGGCTGAACTGATGCGCTTCCGCTATGGCATAGCCGTTGCCGGAACCCATGGCAAAACCACCACCACCAGCCTGGTGGCAAGCGTGCTGGCCGAAGGCGGGCTGGATCCCACGTTCGTCATTGGCGGCCGCCTCAACAGCGCGGGTGCGAATGCGCGGCTGGGCGAGGGCCGCTTCCTGGTCGCCGAGGCCGACGAAAGCGATGCCTCGTTCCTTTATCTGCAGCCGATGATCGCCGCGGTAACCAATATCGATGCCGATCATCTCGGCACCTACGGCGGCGATTTCCAGACCCTGCGCGGCGCCTTTCTGGAGTTCCTGCACCATTTGCCCTTCTACGGCCTGGCCGTGTTGTGCGTGGATGACCCGGTTATCCGGGAGCTGGTCGCGGAGGTCACCCGACCGATGCGTACGTACGGCGTTGATCAGCCCGCCGACGTACAGGCATTCGATATCCGGCAAGACGGCGATCGCACACGGTTCTCCGTGCGTATTGACGGCGCCGATCCAGTCAACGTTGACCTCAACCTGCCGGGGCGCCACAACGTACTCAACGCGCTTGCCGCCATTACCATCGCCCATGAGGTGGGTGTAGCGCCTGATGCCATTGCCCGGGCGCTACACGGCTTCGAAGGAATCGGTCGCCGCTTCCAGAGCTACGGCGATATGAAGATGGTCGGCGGACGCGTTCTGGTGGTGGACGATTACGGTCACCATCCGACCGAGATCGCTGCAACCGTTCGCGCGGTTCGGGACGGCTGGCCGGAACGTCGGCTGCTGGTGGCCTTTCAGCCGCACCGCTACAGCCGCACTCGCGACCTGTTCGAGGATTTTGCCCGGGTGCTTTCGGACGCCGACGCGCTGGTCATGACGGAAGTCTATGCCGCCGGTGAAGAGGTCATCGCCGGTGCGGATGCCCGGGCACTGTGTGGCGCGATACGGGCCCGGGGCAAGGTCAATCCGGTGTTTGTGTCCGGTATCGATGAGCTGGTGGAGTCTTTGCCGAACATGGTCCGGGACGGCGATATCGTCTTGACCCTGGGCGCCGGCAGTATCGGCACCGTGGCCGGAATGCTGCGGGATCAACTGGCGGGAGGTGGCACGTGATGGCGGCGCATCGCAGTGCGGGCCCGCGTGGCGAACTCCGGTTCAACGAACCCATGGCCCGACATACCTCCTGGCGGGTCGGCGGTCCGGCGGATCGCTTCTATCAGCCCGCGGACCGGGAGGACCTGGCTGCATTTCTGGCCGAACTGCCGGCGCACGAGCAGATCTACTGGTGCGGCCTGGGCAGCAATCTCCTGGTTCGGGACGGTGGTTTGCGCGGCACGGTGATCTTCCTGCATCCGGGCTTGACGGGGCTGTCCCGGCCCGGCGGCAACCAGGTGTGGGCCGACGGCGGCACGGCCTGTGCCAAGACGGCGCGCTTTGCGGCCAGGGCCGGGCTGGTGGGAGCGGAATTCCTGGCCGGCATCCCCGGCACCATGGGCGGCGCTCTGGCGATGAACGCGGGCGCCTTCGGTGGCGAGACCTGGGAGCGCGTGGCCTGGGTGGAAACCGTCAATCGCAAGGGTGAGATGCGGCGGCGGGAGCCCGGCGACTACCGGGTCGCCTATCGCTCGGTGAGTGGGCCTGATGAAGAGTGGTTTACCGGCGTCATGCTGGAGCTGACGCCCGGCGACGGAGAGGCCGCGATGCAGCGTATCCGCGAGCTACTGGGTCGACGCGCCGCCACGCAACCGGTGGGTAAGCCGAGCTGCGGTTCCGTGTTTCGCAATCCGCCGGGTGATCACGCCGCGCGGCTGATCGAGGCCGCGGGTCTCAAGGGGCTGCGCGAGGGCGGCGCTTACGTGTCCCCCAAACACGCAAATTTCATTATCAACGACGGCACGGCCATGGCGCGGGATATAGCGCGCCTGGCGGAGCGGGTGCGGAGCACGGTGGAGACTGCTTCCGGAATTCGCCTGGAGCCGGAGTTCCGGGTTATCGGTGAGGACGAGCGGACATGAACGCCAGCAGCATCGCTCAGGGTGACATGGGTCGGGTAGCCGTGCTGATGGGCGGCTGGTCCGCCGAGCGCGAGGTATCACTGAACAGCGGCAAGGCCGTGCACGCGGCGCTGCTGCGCCTGGGCGTGGACGCCCATGCCATTGATGCCGACCGCCAGGTGCTCGGCCGGCTGGTGGAGGGCGGTTTCGACCGGGTGTTCATCGTATTGCATGGCCGCGGTGGCGAGGATGGCACGATCCAGGCCGGGCTGGATCTGCTGGGCCTGCCCTATACCGGTACCGGCGTGCTGGGATCGGCCCTGGGCATGGACAAGGTGCGCACCAAACTGGTCTGGCAGGGCCTGAGTATCCCGACACCGCCCCACGCCGTGATCCGCCACGGTGGGATGGATGCGAACGCCCTGGTCAGCAGTGTCGGTCTGCCCATGGCCGTGAAGCCCGCCCGCGAGGGTTCCACCATCGGTATTACCCGCGTTCAGGAGGTGGGCCAGCTCCCTGGTGCCTGCGAGGCAGCCTTCCGCTTTGACGATGTGCTGCTGGCGGAGCGCTGGATCACCGGCGGCGAGTACACGGTGAGCATTCTCGGTGACGCGGTGCTGCCGATGATCCGTATCGAACCAGCCGCGGATTTCTATGACTACGAGGCCAAGTACGTCTCCAACAGTACCCGTTACCACTGCCCATGCGGTCTGCCAGCAGCCCGGGAGCGGGAACTGGCGGAACTTGCCCGCCAGGCCTTCGAGGCGGTGGGCGCCAGCGGCTGGGGGCGGGTGGATCTGATCCTGGATGAGCAGGGCTATCCCTGGTTCCTGGAGGTGAACACAGTGCCGGGAATGACCGATCACTCTCTGGTGCCGATGGCGGCAAAAGCGGCCGGTATTGATTTCGATGAACTGGTCTGGCGCATCCTGCTGACCACGATGGAGCGGCCGTCATGAGGGCTGTGCGCAAGCGCAATGGTGCGATAACGCCCAGGCAGCGGCGGCCGGTGCCGGTGGCTCCCGCCGTACGCGCGGCACGGCGGGAGGGGCTGCAGCGGATTGTCCGCACCAGCGGCGTGGTGTTGCTGCTGGTCGCCGCGGTCGGCGGTGCGGGATATGGGGTGTATCACCTGACCTCGCCGCAGACATTTCCGCTGCAGGCGGTGCGCTTCGACAGCGAGCTGACCCGCGTGCGCGAGCAGGATCTGCGCGGTGCGCTGGATTCACATCTGCATGGCGGCTTCTGGCGCCTGGATGTGGACCGCATACGCCAGGTGCTTGAAGACCTCGCCTGGGTAGATACGGCCACCGTGCGACGGGTCTGGCCTGGTGTATTGCGGATCACCATTCGCGAGCAGGAGGCGGTGGCGGTATGGAACGACGAATCATTGCTCAATGCGCGCGGTGACCTGTTCACGCCGCCGCGGGTTACCTGGCCGCAGGGGCTGCCGATGTTGTCGGGTCAGCCGAGGAGGTCGGGCACGGTCAGTCGAAGGTTGCGCGAGTTGCGCCCGGCCTTTGCGGAGCTGGGGTACGAAGTCGAGGCCCTGGCCTTGGATGCCCGGGAATCCTGGACGGTAACTCTGGAAGGCGGTGCAACCATCGCGCTCGGGCGTGAAGGCGTGGATGCCCGGATTCGACGGTTCACCAGCGCCTACGAGAGCCTGCCCAGGCAGGCGGGAGGCGTACTGGCCTCGGCTGATCTGCGATATCCGAATGGTTTTGCCATCCGCTGGACGAGCGCGTCCGGCGATACGAAGTAGGTTGAAGGGGAAGGGCATGTCGAAGAAGGCGGAACGTAACATGCTGGTCGGCCTGGACATTGGAACGTCCAAGGTGGTGGCCATCGTCGGCGAAGTCGGTCCGCAAGGGCTGATCGATATCGTCGGTATCGGCTCGCATCCGTCCCGCGGCCTGAAGAAGGGCGTGGTGATCAATATCGAATCCACGGTGCAGTCCATCCAGCGCGCGGTGGAGGAAGCCGAACTGATGGCCGGCTGTCAGATTCATTCCGTGTATGCGGGAATTGCCGGCAGCCATGTTCGCAGTCTGAATTCGCATGGCATCGTCGCCATCCGGGACAAGGAGGTAGGACCCGCCGACGTCGACCGTGTGATTGATGCTGCCCGCGCCGTGGCGATTCCGGCCGATCAGAAAATTCTCCACATCCTGCCGCAGGAATTCATCATCGACGCCCAGGAAGGTATCCGCGAGCCCATCGGCATGTCCGGGGTGCGTCTGGAAGCCAAGGTGCATATGGTGACCGGCGCCGTGAGCGCATCGCAGAACATCGTCAAGTGCATCCGGCGCTGCGGCCTGGAGGTGGACGACATCATCCTCGAACAGCTGGCCTCCAGCTATGCCGTGCTTACCGATGACGAGAAGGAACTGGGCGTCTGCCTGGTGGATATCGGCGGCGGCACGACGGATATCGCCGTGTTCACGGAGGGCGCCATACGCCATACGGCGGTGATCCCCATTGCCGGCGATCAGGTTACCAATGATATCGCCGTCGCCCTGCGCACACCGACGCAGCATGCCGAGGAGATCAAGGTCAAATACGCCTGCGCCCTGTCGCAGCTGGCCGGCGCCGACGAGACCATCGAGGTGCCATCGGTAGGCGACCGTCCGGCACGCCGGCTCTCCCGCCAGACACTGGCGGAAGTGGTGGAACCCCGATACGAGGAACTCATGACGCTGGTGCAGCAGGAACTGCGGCGCAGTGGCTTCGAGGATCTTATTGCCGCGGGCGTCGTGCTCACGGGGGGCAGCTCGAAGATGGAGGGCGCCATCGAGCTCGCCGAAGAAGTCTTTCACGTGCCGGTAAGGCTGGGCATGCCCCAGAACATTACCGGGCTCGCCGACGTCGTGCGCAACCCCATCTACTCCACGGGCGTGGGTTTGCTCTACTTCGGTGCCAATCATCGCGGCAATCCAGTCGTGGAGTATCAGGGCGAGAGTGGCTTTCGGGCCATTCTCGAGCGAATGAAAAGCTGGTTCCAGGGCAATTTCTGACGAATCCGTCCGGGCATTCCCGGACGGCAACGTAAACGGAAGGAGATACGATCATGTTTGAGATCATGGATTCATTCAGCCAGAACGCTGTAATCAAGGTTATCGGTGTGGGTGGCGGCGGCGGAAACGCCGTGCAGCATATGGTGAGCGCCGACATCGAGGGTGTGGAGTTCATCTGCGCCAACACCGACGCGCAGGCGTTGAAGAACACGTCGGCGCGAACCGTCCTTCAACTGGGTACCAATATCACCAAGGGCCTCGGTGCCGGTGCCAACCCGGAAGTCGGGCGCAACGCCGCACTGGAAGACAGGGAACGCATAGCCGAACTGCTGGAAGGTGCGGACATGGTGTTCATCACCGCCGGCATGGGTGGCGGTACGGGAACGGGGGCCGCACCGGTGGTCGCGGAGATTGCCCGTGACATGGGTATTCTGACAGTGGCCGTGGTTACCAAGCCGTTTCCGTTCGAGGGCGGCAAGCGGATGCGCGTCGCACAGGAAGGCATAGAAGCCTTGACCCGATCGGTCGATTCCCTGATTACCATCCCCAACGAGAAGCTGCTCAGTGTGCTTGGCAAGAACCTGACGCTGCTGGACGCGTTCAAGTCGGCCAATGATGTGTTGCTGGGCGCGGTGCGGGGGATCGCCGAGCTGATCACCCGTCCGGGTCTTATCAACGTTGATTTTGCCGATGTACGCACGGTCATGTCGGAGATGGGTATGGCGGTCATGGGCACCGGTGCGGCTTCAGGTGAAGGCCGCGCTCGCGAGGCGGCGGAACGCGCCATTTCCTGCCCGCTGCTGGAGGACATCAGCCTGGCCGGAGCGAACGGCATCCTTGTCAATGTGACGGCCGGCATGGATCTGTCCATCGGCGAGTTCGACGAAGTCGGCCAGGCCGTGCGCGAGTTTGCTTCCGAGGACGCCACGGTGGTTGTCGGCACGGTCATCGATCCGGAGTTGGAAGGTGAGCTGCGGGTCACGGTCGTGGCGACCGGTCTGGACCGTCCGGCCGCCGCGGTCATCGACAAACAGCCGCAGCTGCGCGCGGTTGCCCGCAAACCCAGCGGTGAAGTGGACTACGATAAACTTCAGACGCCCACCGCAATTCGCAAGAAGGCGGCAAACGACAAATACCCCCAGGGTGGACAGGAGGGAGACATGGATTACCTGGATATTCCGGCATTTCTCCGCCGACAGGCGGATTGATGCGGGAACTGTGACGGCTTACTCGCAGTCACAGAAACCGTTCGGTTAATATTGCCCCCTGCGATTACATCCATGGGGATGTGATTTATTGTATGTTGCGGTGCAGTATGCAATTGGTGCTTATTACAGTAGAATGACCGCCTTGCCCATACGCAGACGTACGCAGTTGGGGCGGAAGATGCAAGGTGTCATTCGCCCCGGTAATCCGGGATTGCCAGGAGTTTCAAACACTAATGATTCGGCAACGTACGCTGAAGAACGTTATTCGAGCCACCGGCGTGGGCCTCCATACTGGTGAGAAAGTCTATCTCACGCTGCTGCCGGCGGCGCCGGATACGGGCATCGTCTTCCGTCGGGTCGATCTTGATCGACCGGTGGAGATCAGGGCGCACCCGGAAAACGTCGGGGATACTCAGCTGTCCACCTGTCTGGTCAAGGACGGGGTGCGCGTGTCCACGGTTGAGCATTTGCTGTCCGCCATGGCCGGCCTCGGCATCGACAATGCCTACGTCGAGCTGAGCGCTCCGGAGGTGCCGATCATGGACGGCAGTGCCGGTCCGTTCGTGTTCCTGATCCAGTCCGCTGGTATTCAGGAGCAGGACGCGCCCAAGCGATTCATACGCATCAAGAAGCCGATACGCGTCGAGGATGACGACAAATGGGTGAAGTTCGAGCCTTTCGACGGCTTCAAGGTCGCCTTCTCGATCGAATTCGATCATCCGGTATTCAAACAGGGTGCGCAGACTGCGGAAGTGGATTTCTCCACGACCTGTTTCGTCAAGGAGGTCAGCCGCGCGCGCACCTTCGGTTTCATGCGTGATATCGAAGCGCTGCAAGCCAACAAGCTTGCCCTGGGCGGTAGTCTGGACAACGCGATCGTGGTCGATGACTACCGTATCCTCAATGAGGACGGTTTGCGTTATCGTGACGAATTCGTGAAGCACAAGATCCTCGATGCGATCGGCGACCTGTATCTTCTTGGTCACAGCCTGATCGGCGCCTTCACCGGTTCCAGATCCGGCCATGCCCTCAACAATCAGCTGTTGCGCGCCCTGCTGGCCGATAGCAGTGCCTGGGAAGAAGTGACGTTCGAGGATGCCGAAACCGCGCCCATCTCGTTCGATCAATCCATTCCGGCGACTGCCGCCGGCTGACGCCGTATCGACCGGGACACTCAGCGCCGCTTCGACAGCCGCAGCAGAGCGTCCCGGAGCTTTGGGTCCGTCTGGGCCCTTGCCGCCGATTCCAAATGACGCCCCGCTTGCTCGGAGAGTATGCGGGGCGTTGCTTTTGCGGGGCGCTTCGGCGGGCTGACGACGCGGATTTGCAGTCGTTTTGGCCGAAATCCGACGGTTTCGGCAAGTGCGTCGCAAAGGGTTGGACCGAGAAACCGCAACTGGTTGCCCCAGCCTGGACTGTCCGTGGTCAGTACCAGTGCATCCGGGCGCACGCGAGCCAGCCGACAGTGGCCTTGCAGAGCATCGGGTAATACGCGTTCAAGCACCGCTTCCTGTTTCCGTAGCTGCTCGACTTCCCGTCGAAGCGCCGCTAGTGTCGAGCCGGATTCTCTGAGAGTGCCTGCTATGCTGCGTGGGCGGCGTGGGCGATCCATGTGGACTCCGGGGGCAAATCATTGATGGTGGCCGATCGCGGTTACTTGCCTGATATTTAGGTGTTGATGCGGTATCATAGCCGCCTTTGGAGTCAGTCTGCACGGCTGTCGGCGGATTGGAGAAACGGGCCTCCATCAGACCTGTCCCTCCGGTTCGATATTCAAGCTATTTCCTGAGTGGGTTTCAATGCTAGGCGCAATCGCGAAGAAGGTATTTGGTAGCCGCAACGATCGGCAGGTGCGGCGCATGCGCAAGATCGTAGAGCGTATCAATGCACTCGAGCCGGAGATGACTGCACGCTCCGAAGAGGAACTGCGCGGCCTGACGGCCCTCTTTCGCGATCGGCTGAAGGAGGGGGAGACGCTGGACGATCTTCTTCCCGAAGCGTTTGCGGCGGTGCGAGAGGCCGGGCAACGGGCTCTGGACATGCGCCATTTCGACGAGCAGCTGATCGGCGGCATCGTCCTGCACCATGGGCGTATCGCCGAGATGAAGACCGGTGAGGGCAAGACCCTGGTGGCAACGCTGGCCGTCTACCTCAACGCGCTCACGGGCAAGGGCGTGCATGTCGTGACCGTCAACGACTATCTGGCGCGTCGTGATGCGGAATGGATGGGCAAGGTCTACGCCTATCTGGGCATGACCACCGGCGTGGTGGTCCCGAACATGCCCCACGAGGACAAGAAGGCAGCCTATGCCGCCGACATCATCTACGGCACGAATAACGAATTCGGCTTTGATTACCTGCGGGACAATATGGCCTTCCGGCTGGAAGACCGCATGCAGCGGGAACTGCACTTTGCGGTCATCGATGAGGTGGACTCAATTCTCATCGACGAGGCGCGGACGCCGCTGATCATCTCCGGGCCTGCCGAGGACAGCAGCGAACTGTATGTGCGCATCAATGCCCTCGTGCCGAGACTGAAACGCCAGGTGGTCGAAGACGGCGAGGGCGATTTCTGGCTGGAGGAGAAACAACGCCAGGTCTTTCTCACCGAGGCCGGTCACGAGCACGTTGAAGAGCTGTTGGCTTCGGAAGGGATGCTGAAGGAAGGCGAAAGCCTGTACGACGCGCGAAACATCGGCATGATGCATCACATCAATGCCGCTCTGCGGGCGCATCATATGTACCGCCGCGACGATCATTATCTGATCAAGGACAGTCAGGTGATCATCGTCGACGAATTTACCGGCCGCGCAATGCCTGGCCGGCGCTGGTCGGAGGGTTTGCATCAGGCCGTGGAGGCGAAGGAAGGGTTGCCGATCCAGCAGGAAAACCAGACGCTGGCATCGATTACGTTCCAGAATTACTTCCGGCTCTACGACAAGCTCTCCGGCATGACCGGCACCGCGGATACCGAGGCCTACGAGTTTCAGCATATCTATGGTCTGGAAGTAACCGTTGTGCCCACGCACAAGCCGATGATCCGGGAAGACCACCACGATCTGGTGTTCCTGACCCAGCAGGAGAAACTCGGTGCCATCATTGAGGATATCCGCCAGACACGGGAGGCCGGTGCGCCGATTCTGGTGGGTACGGCATCGATCGAAGTGTCGGAAATCATCTCGGACACTCTCAGGAAGGACGGTATTGATCACGAGGTACTGAACGCCAAGCAGCACGAGCGCGAAGCGGTGATCATCTCCCAGGCCGGGCGGCCTGGTGCCGTGACGATTGCCACCAATATGGCCGGTCGTGGTACCGACATCGTGCTGGGTGGCAATCTGGATGTGGAACTCGTGGACCTTGGCGAGACCGATGAGGTAACCCGGCAGAAGGTGCGTGCCGAGTGGCGGAAGCGGCACGATCAGGTGGTTCAGGCCGGCGGTCTGCATGTGATAGGTACCGAGCGGCACGAGTCGCGGCGTATCGACAACCAGCTTCGCGGGCGTTCCGGCCGTCAGGGTGATCCGGGATCCACGCGTTTTTATCTGTCACTGGAAGACAATCTGCTACGTATTTTCGCCTCCGAGCGCGTTTCCGGTCTGATGCAGCGGCTGGGCATGCAGGAGGGTGAAGCCATCGAGTCCGGGCTGGTCTCTCGTGTCATCGAGAACGCCCAGCGCAAGGTAGAGGCGCACAACTTCGACATCCGCAAGCATCTGCTCGACTTCGATGACGTCGCCAACGATCAGCGTCGGGTGATCTACGCCCAGCGTACCGAGCTCATGGCGGACGATGACCTCAGCGACACAATTCTGCAGATGCGTGAAGATGTGCTGAACGGTGTTATCGACGAATACATCCCGCCAGGCAGCATCGACGACCAATGGAACGTACAGGGCCTGGAAGAGCTTCTGGCCCGTGAGTTCGGGCTGCCGTTGCCGGTGCAACAGTGGCTCGACGACGACGGCGAACTCCATGAGGAGCCGCTGCGCGCACGTATCGTCGAGGAGGCCGAAAAGCTCTATGCGGTCAAGGAAGAGCAGATCGGCGGCGAGGCGCTGCGCCGCTTCGAGAAGGCAGTGATGCTGCAGGTCCTTGACAGTCAATGGAAAGAGCACCTTGCCGCAATGGACTATCTGCGCCAGGGCATTCACCTCCGTGGTTACGCCCAGAAGAATCCGAAGCAGGAGTTCAAGAAAGAAGCCTTCCAGATGTTTTCCATGATGCTGGACAGCATCAAGCGAGAGGTGATCACCATTCTTTCGCGGGTACAGGTCCGGGCACCGGAGGATGTCGAGGCGGTGGAGGCCCGGAAGCAGCCGGCTCCAGAGAAGATGCAGTACCAGCATGCGGAAACCGCGCCCATGGGCGGTGGAACTGGCCCAGGCAGGGATGATCAGGCCGCCGCGGGCACCTTCGTGCGGCAGCAGCCCAAGGTGGGGCGCAACGATCCCTGCCCCTGCGGCTCGGGCAAGAAATACAAGCACTGTCACGGGCGGTTGTAAGGCGGAGCGGCGCAGAACGCATTGGCTGGTGTTCCATTCAGGAGAGAAGTATCGTGGCAGTGGGGCTTGTTCCTCCGGAGAATCTTTTGCCCGTCGAGGGTGTCCGCCTTGGTACAGTGGCCGCCGGCATCCGCAAGCCGGACCGGCGGGATCTGGTCATCCTGGAACTCGCCGAAGGCACCGGTGTATCCGCGGTGTTTACCCGCAACCGTTTCTGCGCCGCGCCGGTACAGATTGCCCGCGAGCACCTGGAAACCGGCGCTCCGCGTTATCTGTTGATCAACACCGGCAATGCCAACGCCGGCACCGGCGCTCGCGGTCTTGATGACGCTCGCGCCTGCTGCAATGCTCTGGCCAACGCCACCGGCTGCGAGCCCCGGTCCGTGCTGCCGTTTTCCACAGGCGTCATTGGCGAGCCGCTGCCGGTTGATCCCATCATTGCCGGTATCCGTACAGCGCTGAAATCCCTGCGCACCGACGGCTGGGTGGAGGCCGCCAACGGCATACTCACCACGGATACTGTTGCCAAGGGTGTATCGCGCCGGATTCAGCTCGCCGGCGGGACCGTGACCATCACCGGCATCGCCAAGGGAGCCGGCATGATCCGCCCCGACATGGCGACCATGCTTGCCTTCGTGGCCACCGATGCGGCACTCGATCCGCAATTGCGTGAGCGGGCACTGCGCGAGGCCGTGGGGTTGTCGTTCAACCGAATTACGGTGGATGGTGACACCTCCACCAATGATGCCTGCGTGCTAGCCGCAAGCGGCGCCTCCGGCGTTAGCTTGACCAGCGAAGATGCCGATTATCGCCTGTTTCTGAATGCCCTTTGCGAGGTGTGTACAACACTTGCGCAGGCGGTGGTTCGCGATGGCGAGGGTGCGACGAGATTCATCACCATTGCCGTGGAGGGAGGCGGCACGGCTGCGGAAAGCGAAGCGGTTGCCTACGCCATTGCCCACTCGCCGCTGGTAAAGACGGCCTTTTTTGCCGGTGATCCGAACTGGGGCCGCATCCTCGCCGCGGTCGGGCGTGCCGGTATCGACGATCTGGACGTGAACCGGGTTCGCATCTGGCTGGACGACCTGTGTCTGGCCGAGAATGGTGGTCGTGCGGAAGGCTACACCGAGGCGGCCGCGGCCCATCTCATGGCGCGGGAGGAGGTCACCATCCGCGTTGCCCTCGGGCGCGGGCAGGCGGTTGCAACCGTCTGGACCTGTGATTTTTCTTATGACTATGTCCGTATCAACGCCGAATACAGAACCTGACACCGTCGCTGTCGAACCACTCCATGTGGCCGTTGGTGTTGTGGTTGATTCCGGGGGCCGGGTTCTCATCGCCCGGCGCCCCGAGGGCGCTCACCAGGGTGGGCGCTGGGAGTTTCCCGGTGGCAAGGTAGAAGCCGGGGAATCCGTGCTTCAGGCCCTTGACCGGGAGTTGCATGAGGAGCTCGGCGTAAGTCTGCACGCGGCAAGTCCTCTGATTCGTATACCTCACCATTACCCCGGTAAGTCCGTGCTATTGGATGTCTGGCGGGTAACCGCGTTTACTGGCGAGCCGCACGGACGAGAGGGACAGCCCCTACGCTGGGTGTCACCCGGGCAGCTCGCGGGATATCGCTTTCCGGATGCCAACCGCGCCATCGTCACAGCCGCCAGTCTGCCGGACCGCTATCTGATCACGCCTGAGCCGGGTGTGGATCGCAAGCTGTTCCTGGCCCGTCTGGAGCGAAGGCTGCAGCAGGGCATCGGCTTGCTGCAATTCCGCGCTCACGGCCTGGATCAGGCGGCCTATGCGGCACTCGCCAGAGAGGTGACCGCGCGCGTCCACGCGCATGGCGCTCGGTTATTGCTCAACGCCGATCCCGATCTGGCGTTGCGGCTCGGTGTGGGAGTGCATCTGACAGGCCGTGCCCTGGTGGGGTGTCGCGGCCGCCCGCTGCCGGATGACCTGCTGGTGGCCGCGTCCTGTCATGACCCCGCTGAATTAAGGCGAGCGGTGGAGTCGGGGGTGGATTTCGCGGTGCTCGGGCCGGTGGCAGCCACCCGCAGTCATCCCGGAACGGAACCCCTGGGGCTGACGACCTATGGTGACTGGATCCACGATATTCCGATTCCCGTCTATGCGCTTGGCGGCATGACGCCAGGGGATCTGGAGGCCGTTGTTGCCGCGCGCGGGCAGGGGATCGCGGCGATCAGCAGCCTCTGGCGGGAATGAGGGAATAGATCAGTGTCTCCCTAGTACTTCTGCTCCTCGTTCGCGGCATCGTCCAGCAGCTCGATCTCGCTGAGCAGTTCCTCGGGGAGCTCGACGCCGGGGATGACGTTCTCCTCGTTGATCCAGGCGCCGAGATCGATGAGCTTGCAGCGTTCGCTGCAAAACGGCCGCCACGGAGACTTCCTGTCCCAGTCCACGGCGGCGCGACATGTGGGGCAATGAATGATCTGGGTCATGACTTGAATTCCATGAGTTTCCAGCGAGGGGCTGATTCATTCACGCGGCCGCGTGAATGAATCAGCCCCTCGCTATAGTACGCAGCAGCTGAGTATGAATTCCACGTCCCTCTCGGCCTGGGCCGCGCGCTGGGTGGTGTCCGGCTGTTCCATGAAGCGGATGGTGATGAAGTGCTTGCTGCCGCTGATCTCGGCAAACCAGGGGCTGTCCGCGGGCAACTCCACGCGAATAAGCTGATAGGGAGTACCCCGGTCCAGGTTTCTCTGGTACGTGCCGTCGCGCGCCACCTGCGGCCGCGGCACGGCGCTGTCCCGGACCAGCCGCAGGATCAGATCACAGGCCTGGCGTACCCCGTCGAGTACCGCGAACCAGTCCTCCAGGGCCTGTTGTCGACGGCCAGCCGGTTGCTGCAGCCAGCGGTGGTAGCTGGGCAGGTCAAAGGCGCAGGTGCCGCCGGCAATGCCACTGCGCTGCATGATGGCGGTGAGCATCTCATCCTTGCGAAGCGCCGCACCAAGCTGGCCGTGCTGAATGCGCAGTCGCTGAATGACCTGATTGCATTGCGTGACGAAATAATGGAGACGGTCGCCATCAACGCCGGGGTTCTCCGACAGGCGGCCAAGCGTTGCGGTAACGCGTTCGAGCTCCTTGATCAGTTCCGAGCGGGTATCGCCGCGGGTGAGGATCTCGAGAATGTCCATCAGCGTGTCGATGGCCAGCCGGCTGTGCCACTCTTCTTCTCCCTGAATGCCGAAATCCGCCTGGCGGAATAGCATGTCGAGCCGCATCAGTGTCCTGAAGCGCTCGTTCAGCGGTTGCTCGAATATGATGCTCCGGTCGTTGCTCAGGGCCATCACCGTTTGCCGTTGCTCGGTCTCTGTGTACGATATCATCCCGTGGCCGTCGTCCCTTTTTCCGCTTGCTTCGCCAGGCCGAGATAACGCTGATGCAGGGTCTCGATCTGACGGTGCAGCTGTTCCAGTGTGCCAGTGTTGCGGATCACGTCGTCCGCGGCGGCCAGCCGCTCGCCACGGCCTGTCTGGGCGGCAATGACGGCGTCCGCCTGTTCCGGCGTGCCGCCGTCGCGCTGCTGAACACGCTGCCGTTGTACCAGCTCGGGGACGTCGACGACCAGGACGCGCGAAACCATGTCCTGCATGGCGCTTTCCACCAGCAGCGGAACCACCACAACGGCATAGGGCCCATTGGCGGTTGCCAGCTCCTGCCGCAGCCGTTGCCGAATGCGCGGATGCAGAATGGCTTCGAGTTTCCGCCGTGCCTCAGGATCCGAAAACACCTGTTTGCGCAGCGCTGTCCTGTCCAGCCGATCGCTCTTGTCCAGAACCTCCGCGCCGAATGCAGCCACGACTGCCTGCAGGCCGGGTTGTCCGGGTTCGACAACCTGTCGTGCTATCACGTCCGCGTCCACGACGGGCACGCCGAGCCGTGCGAAATAGTCGGACGCCGCGGTCTTGCCGCTGGCTATACCGCCTGTCAATCCAATGACCAGCATGTTGCCGACCCCTCTCTGAGAGCCGAGCCGTACGGGCCCTATTACACCCGCTGTCAGGCCAGGCCGGCCCATTGAAGATAGTATGCGATCAGTTCCTCCTGCCAGAGTAGGGCAAGCCAGCCCGCCCCGGCAAGGTATGGCCCGAAAGGAATGGGCAGCTGGCGGTCGCGGCCGAGAATCAAGATCATGCCGATGCCGACGACGGCACCGACAACTGCCGACAGGAGTATGATCACCGGCAGGGCCGTCCAGCCCAACCAGGCCCCGAGCAGTGCCAGCAGCTTGAAGTCGCCGTAGCCCATGCCTTCCTTGCCCGTGATCAGGCGAAATGCCTGAAAAACCAGCCACAGGCTGAGGTATCCGGCCATAGCGCCGATAATGGCACTCACCGGATCGGCAAATACCGGTACCAGACTGAGCCCAAGGCCGAGCCAGAGCAAGGGCAGTGTCATTGAATCCGGTAGTAACTGGTGATCAATGTCGATGCCGGCCAGGGCGATCAGGCTCCAGGTCAGAATGAGGCCGGCCGCGAGTTCAGGCCCCCAGCCGAACTGCCAGGCAACCACCGCGGAGAGAATGCCGGTAATCAGCTCCACCAGCGGGTAACGGATGCCGATACCTGTGCCACAGTTGCTGCAGCGGCCCCGCAACAGCAACCAGCTAATGACCGGAATGTTCTCCCAGGCCCGGATGCGGTGCCCACATTGGGGGCAGGTGGATGGGGGCGCGAGCAGGTTGAAACGCGCATCCGTCGTGGCGGGTTCCATCTCCAGGATCTCCCGGGCACCGGCCCGCCATTCCTGCTCCAGCATCCGGGGCAGTCGTAGAATTACCACGTTGAGGAAACTGCCGATCAGTAGACTGAACAGGAATACGGCGCCGATCAGCAGCCCTGGCGAGTCCCGAAGCAGATCGATCATGGTCATGAGGCTGGGGATGATCCTTCGGTAATGATTTTCAGTTTCCGGAAAAACCAAGGCCCCCATTGAGGGGGCCCGTTCGATGCCGGCGCGGTATCAGATGACCTGACCCATCTGGAAAATCGGCAGGTACATGGCGATGACCAGGCCGCCGACCAGGACACCGAGAACGGCCATGATCATTGGCTCCAGCAGGCTGCTCAGGCCATCGATGGCCGCATCGACCTCTTCCTCGAAGAAATCGGCCACCTTGGATAGCATGCTGTCCAGGGAGCCGGATTCCTCGCCGATCGCCGTCATCTGTACCACCATGTTGGGGAACAGGCCTGACATCTTCATGGCGACCTGGAGTTGCTGGCCGCTGGAGACCTGGTCCCGCATGCTCAGCACGCCTTCTTCGTACATCTTGTTGCCACAGGCGCCGGCAACGGAATCGAGCGCTTCAACCAGAGGCACGCCGGCGGCGAACATGGTGGACAGCGTGCGCGCATAGCGGGCGATGGCGGCCTTTCTGAGGATCTCCCCGATCACGGGTACCTTGAGGGCGATCTTGTCCACCAGGCGGACGAATTTTTTCGACCGTCGCAACCCCTCCCTGAATGCCAGTCCCAGCCCGATGACGATGCCGAAGATAATGTACCAGTA
Source organism: Aquisalimonadaceae bacterium (assembly GCA_040877625.1). Taxonomy (GTDB): domain Bacteria; phylum Pseudomonadota; class Gammaproteobacteria; order Nitrococcales; family Aquisalimonadaceae; genus Methylonatrum. The sequence goes on along the minus strand of JBBDNK010000033.1, from coordinate 31,514 downwards.
GGTCTGGAAGAACTCCGAGAGTTCGACCACGAACTGGGTGAATACGGGCAGGTCGGCGCCGAAGCCCTGGAACAGGGACTCGAACTGGGGAACCACGAAGATCAACAGAATCGCGGTAACCACGAACGCCACGATCAGCACCGCGGTCGGGTAGAACAGCGCTTTCTTGATCTTCTTCTTGATGGATTCGGTTTTTTCGAGGTACGTCGCCAGTTTGTCCAGCAGGGTGTCGAGAACACCGGCCGCTTCACCGGCCTCGACCAGATTGCAGAATAGATCGTTGAACTGACGCGGGTGTTTTGCCAGCGCCTCGTTGAGGTTGGTGCCGCCTTCCACGTCGGTTTTTATGGCCATGACGAGGTCCTGCATGGCAGGGTTTTCATGGCCGCGGCCTACGATATCCAGACCCTGCACCAGCGGCACGCCTGCGCTCATCATGGTGGCCAGCTGACGGCTGAAGATGGCGATGTCACCGGGGGTGATTTTCTTCTTTTTCAGGCCGCCCAGCCCCAGGCCGGATTTCTTGCGGACCGTCTTCGGCGCAATGCCCTGGCGGCGCAGTTCGGCCTTCATCATGGTGATGTTGGCCGCCTGGGCTTCCCCCTTCATCTTTGCGCCGCGCTTGTCGGTGCCTTCCCACGCGAACGTGGGAAGCTTTGCCGCCTTTTGTGCCATAGTGCTTATCCGTCTAGTCCTTGGTTACGCGGTTGACCTCTTCAAGGCTGGTCATTCCCTGGATAACCTTGAGCAACCCCGACCTGCGCAAGTCATTGATGCCTTCCTTTTTCGCCTGATCGGCCAGTTCGATGGAGTTCCCGCCTTCCATGATGATTCGACCCATGGCGTCGGAAATGGGCATGACCTGATAAATACCTACACGGCCCTTGTAGCCGAGGTTGCACTGATCGCAGCCCTTGGGGCCGAAAATCTTCAGATCCTTGAGATCCGCCTCGGTGAAACCTTCGTCCAGTAACACGTCCCTGGGGATGTCCACCGGCGCCTTGCAGTTGCTGCACAGGCGGCGAGCCAGCCGCTGGGCGATGATCAGGTTCACCGCGGATGCGATGTTGTAGGACGGCACCCCCATGTTGGCGAGTCGGGTCAGGGTCTGGGGGGCGTCATTGGTGTGTAGCGTCGACAGCACCATATGGCCGGTCTGGGCCGCCTTGATGGCGATTTCCGCCGTCTCCAGGTCACGAATCTCACCAACCATGATGATGTCCGGATCCTGACGAAGAAAGGCGCGCAGAGCCGCCGCGAATGTCAGCCCCGCTCTGACATTGAGATTGACCTGATTGATGCCCTGAAGATTGATTTCCACCGGGTCTTCTACCGTGGAAATGTTGCGATCCTCGGTGTTGAGGATATTCAGCCCGGTATAGAGAGACACCGTCTTGCCGCTACCGGTGGGGCCGGTGACCAGCACCATGCCGTAAGGCTTGTGCAGTGCCTCCATGTACAGCTCTTTCTGCGCGGGTTCATATCCCAGGCTGTCGATGCCCATCATGGCGCTGCCGGCATCGAGAATACGCAGTACCAGTTTTTCGCCGAACAGAGTGGGGCAGGTATTGACACGGAAATCGATCGCCTTGGTGCGGGACAGGTTCATCTTGATGCGCCCGTCCTGCGGCACGCGGCGTTCGGCAATGTCCATGCGCGACATGACTTTCAGCCGCGCGGCGATCCTCGGTGCCAGTCCCAGCGGCGGGTTGGCGACCGTATGCAGCATGCCGTCCTGACGGAAGCGTACGCGGAAGGCTTTCTCGTAGGGCTCGAAATGGATATCCGACGCGCCCTTGTTGATGGCATCGAGCAGCACCTTGTTGACGAAGCGAACCACCGGCGCGTCGTCGGCATCGGCCTGGGTGACGTCCGGCCCGGTGTCCTGCTCCTCGCCGCCGGTGACGGACAGGTTGTCGAGGTCTTCGTCCAGATCCTGGGCGCCGAAATTGGTATCGGCGGCCTGCATGGCCTTGTCGATGGCCTTGAGCAGCTTGTCGTGCTCAACCAGAACCGGGTCGGTGTTGAGGCCGCAGTGAAACTTGAACTCATCCAGTGCGTCGAGGTTGGTGGGGTCTGCAACGGCGACGAACAGCCGCTTGCCGCGCTTGAAGATGGGCAATGCCTGGTGATGGCGAATCAGCTTCTCCGACACCAGGCCGGTGACGGATACTTCAAGGTCCATGGCGGAAATGTCGAACAACGGTACGCCGAACTCGCCGGCGGCGGCATTGGCCAGTTCCGCCGCGGACAGGCGCTTCGACTCCACCAGGTACGCCACCAGTGTCTGGCTGGCCTTGCGCGCCGCGTCCGCCGCGGAGCGGGCATCGGGGTCACTGAGCAAGCCGTCGCGGACCAGCCGGCCTGCAAGGCCACTTAGTTTTATGGTTGGGTTCGCAGTTGCCATGGCCATGGGTTGTCAATGCACCTCGCGGTGCACCTGCCCCCTGTTACTCCCTGAAGCGGCACGCCGTCCCGAATCGCCCGAAGGCCAATCGGGAGCCAAGTCATTATTTATCAGGCATACGTTCGCAATATAAAGGAACCTCTGGTCAATTCCCATGGTTGCGTGTACGGGTTGCACGTTCTGGGGCGCGGGTACTTGCCGTGATCCTTGCCTTGCTGTCTGGTCCTGCGCCGGCCAGCCGGGTGCAGGAAAATGCTAGCAGCGTCAGTCCCTTCCGGACTGTGATCTGGTCGCTGTTTCACAACAGTTGCGCGTTCCGCAGGCACTCGCGGATCGCGTCGAGTGCTTCCGGGTTGGCCAGAGCGTCGCGATTGTCGCTGCGCGCGGAGCCGTTGAGCATGCGCGCGACGGCCAGTTCGACCTTCTTGCCACTGCGCGTATAGGGGATGTCGGGGACGGCAATGATGTGCTTCGGAACGTGGCGTGGGCTGGCGCCCTCGCGAATACGTTTCTTCAGCCGGGCGTTCAGATCCGCGCCGAGCGTGTCACCCGCTGCCGGAACCACCAGCAGCACGACCTCGACATCGCCGTCGATGTTTCGGCCTACGACCAGACTGTCGCGTACGGCGCTTTCGGTCTCCACCTGGCGGTAGATCTCCGCGGTGCCGATGCGTACGCCACCAGGATTGAGCGTGGCGTCGGAGCGGCCGTAGATGACCGCGCCGCCGTGCTCGGTAAAGCGGATGAAATCACCGTGGGCCCAGACCCCGGGGAAGGTCTCGAAATAGGCGCCACGGTAGCGGGCACCGTCGGCGTCATCCCAGAAGCCGACGGGCATGGATGGCAACGGCAGCCGGCAGACCAGTTCGCCGCGCCCGCCGTCCAGTGCGTTGCCGTCTTCGTCGTAGGCGACGGCATCCACGCCCAGCAGGCGGCACTGGATCTCGCCTCGGCGTACCGGTAGCAGCGGCGTGCTGCCGACGAAGCAGCCGCAGATGTCCGTGCCGCCGGCAATTGACGCCAGCTGGGCGCCGGGCGCGGCGTCTGCGTAGAACCAGTCGTAGTCTTCGGGCAGCAGGGGTGAACCCGTGGAGAAGACGATTCGCAGGGCATCCAGCGCGAGGCTGCCGCGCGGACTGAGCCCGGCTTTTCGGCAGCCGGCCAGAAAGCGTGCGCTGGTGCCGAAATGCGTGATCCGCTCCTCCGCCACCAGATCCCAGAGCATATTCAGGTTCGGGTAGCCGGGCGAGCCGTCCACGGTAACCACGGTGGCGCCGGTCAGAAGGGCGGATGCCTGCCAGTTCCACATCATCCAGCCGCAGGTGGTGAAATACAGAAAGCGATCACCCGGCCCGACGTCGCCGTGGAGCATGAGCTCCTTGGCGTGGTTGACGAGCAACCCGGCGGCACCGTGGATGATGCATTTGGGCTTGCCGGTGGTGCCGGAGGAATAGAGGATATAGACGGGATGGTCCGGAGGTAGCGGCGTAAAGGACGGGGCCTGGCCGGCTCCCTCTGCCAGGGCGTCATCCCAGGGCGTTACCAGCTCTCCGTGCAGATGAGCCTGGTCGGGAAGCTGACGGATGCTCACGACGCAGCGCAGACTCTCCAGACGATTCACCAGCCCGGCGAAATCCGTCTGGCGGGAGAAGGTCTTGCCGCCATAACCGTAACCGTTGACCGTGATCAGCGCCGTGGGCGCGATCTGGCTGAAACGGTCGAGAATGGCCTCGACGCCGAAATCCGGTGAGGCGGAACTCCAGACGGCGCCCAGGCTGGAAGCCGCCAGCATGCCGACCAGGGCCTCGTAGCCGTTGGTCACGATACCCGCGACGCGGTCTCCGGTGGCGATGCCGCGGGCGCGCAGAAATGCTTCCAGGGCGCCGGCGTCGGCACGCAGTTCCCGGTAGCTTCGCCGTAGTACGTCGCGCGTCTCGCATACCGCCACCACGGCTTCCTGGTCGGCATCCTCGCCTTCCGCCGCACGTAGCAGATTGGCGGCGAAATTCACCTTCATGCCTGGAAACCATCGGGCCCCCGGCATGGCGTGGCCGGAAAGTATCCGTTCCGGCGGCGCATCATGGCGCAGGCCGCAGTACTCCCAGACCGTCTGCCAGAACGTCTCCAGTTCGCTCACCGACCAGGCGTGCAGCGCATGGTAATCGGCGAACGGGCCATGTCCGCGTTCGGCGAGCCAGCGCATGTAGTCCGCCATCCGGCTATGCCGCAGGGCCGTGGTGTCAGGGGTCCAGACCACCGGGGCATCCTGTTCGCCTGTCATGGGGTATCCTCGCTTATTGCATGTGCCAGCCGTGACTGACCACCATGGACTGGCCGGTGAGGGCGGCCGACGGAAAGGCGGCCAGGTGGACAGCCATCTCCGCTACATCTTCCAACGTCGTGAATTCCCCGTCCACCGTTTGGCGCAGCATGACGTCCCGCACGACCTCTTCTTCCGACATGCCCAGTTCACGCGCCTGCTCGGGGATCTGCTTATCCACCAGCGGCGTGCGCACAAAGCCGGGGAGAATGATGTTGCTGCGCACGCCATGGGCCGCCCCTTCCTTCGCCACGGTTCGGCACAGGCCCAGCAGGGCGTGCTTTGCGGAGACGTAAGGGGCTTTCAGCGGCGAGGCTTCCACGGAATGTACGGAGCCCATGTACAGCATGCATCCGCCACTACCGGCATACATCTGTTGCAATGCCGCGCGCGTGAGCAGAAAGGCGCCGTCCAGGTGAACACTGATCACCCGCCGCCAGTCGGCAAACGACAGCGCGTGCACGGCGTCGATATGCTGGATGCCGGCGTTGGCAAGCGCAATATCCAGGCCACCCCACTGGTCGATCACGGCGCGGACCCCGGCGTTTACGGCTTCTTCCTCGGTGACGTCCATGATCAGCGCCATGGCTTCGCCGCCCGCCGCGCGGATGGCGGCGGCGGTTTGCCGGGCGGCGTCGGCATCCAGATCCGCCACGGCGACCCGGGCGCCTTCGCGTGCATAGCGTTCAGCGACGGCCCGGCCGATGCCGCGGCCGGCACCGGTAATCAATGCAATGCGTGTGTGTAGACGCATGGATGAAACTCCTCCGTTGTTGTCCGTCAGCGCCTGTTATATGGCGGAATCATGGTCCGCCGTACACTTCATGCGGCAGCCAGGTGGCGAGCGGTGCATACCAGAACACCAGCGCCAGCCCGAGCAGCTGAATCAGAATGAATGGCGCCACGCCGAGATAGATGTCGCGCGTGGAAATCCCCGGTGGACAGACGCCCTTGATGTAGAACAGCGAAAACCCCACGGGCGGCGTCAGGAACGAGGTCTGCAGGCAGATCGCAAACAGGATGGCGAACCACACGGGATCCACTCCGAGCGCGAACACCACCGGTGCCACCAGAGGCAGGATGATCAGCGTGATCTCCACCCAGTCCAGGAAAAAGCCCAGCAGGAAGACCACGAACAGAATGCTCAGCACGATGCCGGTTTCAGCGAAAGGCAGGCCGGTCAGCGCGCCGCGGACCACGTCGTCTCCACCCAGTCCGCGCAGCACGGCGGCGAAGATGGTGGCGCCGATGAAGATGCCGAAAATGAACGCGGTGGTCAGGCTGGTCTGATAAAGCGCCTCACGCAAGACCGTCATGTTCAGTCTGCCGCTGACCAGCGCCAGCAGGGTCGCACCCAATGCGCCGACGCCGGAGGCTTCGGTGGTGGTGGCAATGCCGAAGAAGATCGAACCCAACACCGCGATTATCAGCGCCAGCGGCGGCAGCACGGCCACCAGCACATCGAACCAGGCGCGCAGTGTGAGCCTGGTGCGGTGCTCCGGCGCAGGCGCCAGGTCCGGCTTCAGCCAGGCCGCGATCAGGATGTAGAGAATGTACATCAGGCCCAGCATCAGGCCGGGGATCAGGGCGCCCATGAACAGTTTGCCCACCGAGGCGTCGGAGGTGCCGAGGCGGTCCGACATCAACACCAGCATGATGCTCGGCGGTACCAGTATACCCAGCGTGCCTACCGAACAGGCGGTGCCGACGGCGAGGCGCTTTGAGTATTTCGCCTGCAGCATGGGCCCCAGGGAGAGCATGCCGAGCAGTACCACCGACGCACCGACGATGCCGGTGGAGGCCGCCAGCAGCACGCCGACGATCACCACCGTAACGGCGTAGCCGCCGCGCAGACCGCCCAGCACGCGTACCAGGCTGTGCATCAGTCTCTCGGCGATGCCGGAGCGGTCCAGCATGATGCCCATGAAGATAAAAAGCGGCAGCGCCACCATCAGCTCATTGGAAACAATGCTCCAGAGTCGGCGATCCAGTACGCCCATGGTCCCGCCCCAGGTGAACCAGAGGTCGGCGTTGGCATACTCCACCAGCACATGGCCGATGGCGGCGAATACCATGCCGGTGCCTGCCAGTGACCAGGCGACCGGGAACCCCAGCAGCAACAGGCCCATGAAGCTGGCGAACATGGCAAGTACAAGTATTTCTTCCAGACCCATGGCGCGCTCGCGGTTTCAGGTGGTCGAGGTGTCGGCGGGCGGTTTACCCCCGGTGTCCGGACCGGGCTCCGGCCAGATTGGCCGAGGCAGGCCGAATAGCAGGGCGCAGCAGCGCAGCGCCCTTGAGACGGCGGCCACGAAGATCAGCGCGAACGCCATCGGCATGAGGCCTTTGAGAATCCAGCGAAACGGTAGGCCACTGGGTGCCTGCGACCGCTCGCCGAAGGTGAACGAGCGCTGGGCATAGGGAATGAGATCCGTGATGAGGATGTAGAGCACGGGCAACAGCAGCACCGTGATGCCCACCAGCTCGATCCACGCCTGTAGCTTGATGGAAAACCGTTCCCGGAGGACGTCGACGCGAACGTGACTGTCCATGGTCACGGCGTAGCACAGGGATAGCAGCATGGCGGCGCCGAACAGATGCCATGACAGCTCCTCCAGGGCAATCGAGCCGCGGTTGAGGGCGAAGCGGCTGAAGACGTTGGCAATGACCACGGCGAGCACCGCCAGCCATAGCCAGGCCGATAGCTGCCCCAGATGCCTGATGAAACCATCAAGCACCCGGGACACCCTGTTGGTGGGGAGGCCGTTGCCACTGGAGGACTGGCCGGGTAATCCCGATCCAGTCTGTTGGCGCATGGTTGGGGTCGTATTCATGCGTGGTCTCCAGTTGGCCGCGGGTTCGAATCAGTCGTTCAGATGGAAGTCACGGGTAAGGTAACCCTTGCCGTGCCAGACGTTGTGCAGGTCCATGAACTTGCGCTGGCTGTTCAGTACCTTGGCGAACATCTCGTCACGTGCGGCGATCTCCTTCAGCACATCGTTGGTGACCGTCTGCAGCTCCCGCAGAATCTCATCCGGCAGCACCTGGGCGTTGACGCCTTCCTTCTCATAGTCACGCAGTGCGAACGGCTGTTCCCACTCGCTTTCCGAGAAGCCGTGAAGCGTCGCCGAGCGGCAGCCCAGCTCGATGGTGGCCTGGGTGCGGGCATCGAGCTCGTTCCAGGCGTCCATGTTGATCAGCAGGTGAGAGGTGGTGAAGGTCTGGTGCCAGCCGGGCATGATGTAATTCTTGACCACCTGACTCAGGCCCAGGATCTTGTCGATGGCCGGCTGTGAGAATTCGGTGGCGTCGATGGTGCCGCGCTCCAGCGCCTGGTAGATCTCGCCGCCGGGGATCATGGTCACCGACGCGCCCAGCCTCTCCATCACCTGCCCGCCGATTCCGGCGAAGCGGATGCGCAGCCCGTCGATGTCGTCCAGAGAGGTCAGCGGCTTGGCGAACCAGCCCGCGCCTTCCGGCCCGATGACGCCGCACAGCAGGGGGTGAACGTTACGGGGAGCGTAGACTTCCTGCAGCAGCTTCTCGCCGTCACCATGGTAATGCCAGGCCAGGAATGCGGGCGGCTCCATGCCGAAGGGCGGGCCGGATAATAGCGGCAGTACGGGGATAGTGCCCTGATCGTAGCCGATCCAGGTAAAGCCCGCGTTGTAAGCACCCTGGGACACCGCGTCCAGAATCTCGAATGCCGGAATCAGTTCACCGGGTTCGTAGTAGCGGAGCTGGATGTTGCCGCCCGAGACGGTGTCCAGGGTCTCCGACAAATGAATAACGGGTGTGCTAAGTCCGACCAGGTGGGATGGAAATGCAATGGGCACCTGCCAGCGGACCCGCTCCTGGGCACTGGCGGTGCTGCTCAGGGCCGAAGCGGCCAGCAGCGCGGCGGCGACGCCGGTGGTGATGGCGCGAATACCGTTGTGATTGGACATGGATGACCTCCTCCTCGTTATTGTGCCGTCGGTGCCACGCACGAACGGATCAACCGGCTGCCTGCGTCGACAGCTGCTTACAGGCCGCCCACAGTGAATGTGCCCGGCCTGATGACGGTCGGGAGGCGCACAGGCCGTGCCGGGAAAGTGGTCGGATAGACCTCATGGCATGATGCTCCTCCGGAACTGCTAACGGACGTTCAAACGTCTCTGCCCGGAAGATTTGCAGATGTCATGCCAGTGTTTGGTGTTTAGGACAAAAGTCTATTTAAACAACGACTTAAGATTGTTTCGCGAAACATTGTTTTTGCCATGTGTCTGGAACACAGGACATATTTAACGAATACATGGAAAAACTGTCCGTGAAACGATACATATGTCCTGATTTCAGGACAGTCTGGCCAGCTTCTCATACAGGACGGAGCGGGAGATTCCGAGCATCCGCGCGGCCCGGGAGCGGTTGCCGCCAGTGACCTGCAGGGCCGCTTCGATTGCCCCGCGCTCCGCTTCGGCGACGATCCGCGCCAGCGGCTGGAGTTGCATGGACGTGGGGGTGAGTCCGGGTTGAAGGGTGCTTCGGGGGAGTACGGCGAGCACGTCGGCTGCGTCCAGAATGCCGGGGTTCTCGCCCATGGTCAGCGAACGCTCCAGGACATTGCGCAATTCGCGAATATTCCCCGGCCAATGATGACCGGATAGCGTTGCCACGGCGGCATCCGTGATCTCCGCGCGGAATTCTCCTTCGAGGCCGATGTCTTCCAGTATGGCCTCGCAGAGTATGCCGATATCCTGCAGGCGCTCGCGTAATGGCGGTATGTTGATCTGCAGGACGTTGAGCCGGTAATAGAGATCGGAGCGGAAACTGCCGTCTGCGATCATGGCTTCCAGGTCGCGGCTGGTGGCCGCGAACACACGGACATCCACGGGCTGCACCTTGTTCGAGCCCAGTGCTTCCACTTCTTTTTCCTGCAGTACCCGAAGCAGCTTTGCCTGTAGCGCCAGCGGCATGTCGCCGACCTCGTCGAGGAACAGGGTGCCGCCGTTGGCAAGCTGGAACTTGCCCTCCCGGCTGCGCCGGTCGGCGCCGGTGTAGGCACCCGGTGCGACACCGAAGAACTCGGCTTCGAGCAGGTTCTCGGGCACGGCGGCGACGTTGACGCCCACGAACGGGCGCTCGGCCCGTGCCGACATGGCGTGAATGGCCTGGGCAAGCACCTCCTTGCCGGTTCCTGTTTCACCGAGCAGCAACACGGGCGTGTCCCGTCCGGCGGCGAGGCGCGCGCGCCTCTTTACCTCAAGTACCGCCGGGCTCGCACCGACGAAGTCGCCAAGGCTGTACCGGGTACCGCGGGCACGGCGGGCCAACGCGCGGCGGGCTGCGGCCAGGTCCTGTTGCAGCCGGCGAAACTTGCTCACCAGCGGCGTCAGCGGCTCGAGATCGTCGTAGAGCACGAAGGCGATCGCGCCAAGCACCTCGCCGTCGTCGTCAAAATACGGAAGGCGGGTGACAACCAGCTGTTGCTGGTTGTATTCCATGATGTCGAGCAGCAGAGGACGGCCGGATTTTACAACCTCGTGCATGCGTGTCGGAGGAATCACATCCTGGATTGGCCGGCCGATCGCCGCCTTGGCATCGTCAAGTCCAAGCAGGGCGGTATAGCTGGCGTTGATCCAGGTAATGCGGGCGTCCCGGTCCACCGCAATGGCGCCGGCGCTGGCCTGCTCGAACATCGGAAACAGCGCCTGTATCAGATCGCGGGTCAAGCCGTTACCTCGGTCACCCGGAAACGGTTGCTCCATGTTCATGCGGGCGGGAGGTTGATCGCTGGTCATGGCTGCCTGGCATCGGAGGGGTGCGCTTTCGGGAGCATAACGCTCGCACCGGGGATGCGTCGAGATCAGAGCTGCCGCAGCGCTTCAGTCATAAATTGCGCGTACCGGTGTCGGATCGCCGCCATGCAGGGATATCGCCTCGATCACGGCCTGCTCGATAATAGCAAGGCCCTTGGCGATATCCGTATCGTCCGTGGTCAGCGGCGGCATCAGTTTGAGGACCTCACCTTCGGGGCCCGACGTTTCAATGATCAACTTATGCTCGAAGGCGTGCTTCGATACGGTGCCGGCCATATCGGAATTTTCAAAGGCAATCGCCTGCATCATCCCGCGACCGCGTACCTTGCCGTTGACTTCCGGGTACTTGTCGACCAGCTGTTGCAAGCTTTCGCGGATTACCTGGCCTTTTCGCTCTACTTCATTGGTGAGTTCGTCGTCGCGCCAGAAAAGCTCGAGCGCGCGGGTCGCCGTGACGAAGGCAAGATTATGGCCGCGGAAGGTCCCGTTGTGCTCGCCCGGTTCCCAGATGTCGTACTCCGGTTTCACCAGGGTGAGCGCCATCGGCAGGCCGTAGCCGCTGATGGACTTCGACTGGCAGATGATATCCGGTACAAGTCCGGCGTCCTCGAAGCTGAAAAACTTGCCGGTGCGCCCGCAACCCATCTGGATATCGTCAAGGATCAACAGCATGTCGTAGCGGTCGCATAGCTGCTCCAGGCGCTTGAGCCAATCCAGCGACGCGACGTTGACGCCGCCTTCCGCCTGCACCGTTTCGACAATCGCGGCAGCGGGCAGATCGACCCCGGAGCCCTGGTCGCTCAGCAGGCGGTCGATGTACTCGAGCGTGTCGACCTCTTCACCGAAGTAACCGTAGTACGGCATGGAATCGCTGTGCGTCAGCGGCAGCCCGGCGCCGGCCCGCTTGAAGGCGTTGCCGGTGACGGCCAGAGCGCCCAGCGTCATGCCGTGGAAGGCATTGGTAAAGGACAGGATCTTTTCCCTTCCCTTGACCTTGCGAGCCAGTTTCAGGGCGGCCTCGACACTGTTGGTCCCGGTCGGCCCGGGGAATTGTATTTTATGCTCGAGGCCGCGCGGTTCGAGAATGTATTTCCGGAACGCGAGCAGGAACGCTTCCTTCGCGGTCGAGGCCATGTCCAGACTGTGTGTAATTCGCCCGCTGCCGATGTAGTCGATCAGCACCTTCCTGAGTTCCGGATGATTGTGGCCATAGTTCAGTACACTGGCGCCGGCGAAGAAGTCCAGGTAGGCATTGCCGTCGGTGTCGTACAGATAACTGCCTTCGGCACGGTCAAAGATCACCGGAAAATTGCGCACGTAACCGCGTACTTCGGACTCGATGCGTTCAAAGACTTCGAGGCCCATCGCCAGGTCCTCCTGTTGCAGACATCCGGGTAAGCCCCGTTCGGCAGCCGTTCAGGACTGCTTGCGGGGATTAACCAAAGGTAACATTACACATGGCGGCATTGTCACGGAATTATGATACCGCGACTTAGGAATACATCAGTGTCTCCCTAGCATTCCCTGCCTCGGGAACGCCGTTTGCGCCGTGACGTGATGAAACCCGAAACGCAAAAAGGGTCTGCGGATGACCCGCAGACCCTAGATGGTCCGACCAGAAACTGGTCGGGGTGAGAGGATTCGAACCTCCGACCCCTGCCTCCCGAAGACAGTGCTCTACCAGGCTGAGCTACACCCCGATGGGAATCGCCGTCAGTACGTGCGCTGAACGCTGAAATGCGCCAGATCTTCCATTGCCTGCCGGAATTTACTGTCCGGGAGGCTGGCGAGACTGGCAACGGCGTTTCGGGCCGCCGTCTGGGCGAGGGCGCGAGTATAGGCGATCGCTCCGGTGGATTCAATGGCGTCCATGACGGCCTCGATGCGATCGCGGCCGCCTTGTTCGATGGCCTCGCGGACGAGTTCCCGCTGCGCCGCCGAACCTTCACGCATGACGTGAATCAGCGGCATGGTGGGTTTGCCTTCGGCGAGGTCGTCGCCCACGTTCTTTCCGATGGCCTCGCTGCTGCCGGCGTAGTCGAGGGCGTCGTCCACGAGCTGGAAGGCGGTGCCGAGGTGACGACCGTAGGCGGCTATCTCATCCTGAATCCCGGCGGGCTTGCCGGCCAGTATGGCGCCCAGCCGGCCGGCGGCCTCGAACAGGGTGGCGGTCTTGCAATAGATAACGTGCAGGTAACGTTCTTCCGTGGTATCCGGGTCGTTGACATGCAGCAACTGCATCACCTCGCCCTCGGCGATGGTGTTGGTGGTCCGCGCCATGACGCCCATCACATCCATGTTGCCGACTTCGACCATCATCTCGAATGCGCGGGAGTAGAGGAAATCTCCTACCAGTACACTGGCCTCGTTGCCCCACAGCCTGTTGGCGGTATCCTTGCCCCGGCGCATGTCGGATCCATCGACCACATCGTCGTGGAGCAGCGTGGCGGTATGAATGAACTCGATCACGGCGGCCAGCGCCCGGTGCTGCTCACCTTCATAACCGCACGCGCGCGCGGCGAGCAGCACCTGCAGCGGGCGTAGCCGCTTGCCGCCGCTGTTTATGATGTATGCTCCGAGCTGATTGATCAGCACCACGTCGGAGCTCAGCCGGTCTCGGATGAGCCGGTTGACGGCCGTCATGTCCTGGTCGACCAGCGAGCGAATATGTTCAACAGTCATGCCGGTGTGCTGTCTCGTGGGAGAGCGCGCCATGCTAGGGAACCTCCGGGCTGTCCGCAAGAGCCGCGGTTGCGCGAGTTTACCAGAGGTTGGCTGTTGCGCATGCGGCGTTTGACCTGTGGGCGCGCAGCGGCTAGAATTCCCGCCCTTCTGACCAGTACCGGTACAACCCAAACGACCGATGGAGAACCAACGGACCATGTATGCCGTGATCAAGACCGGAGGCAAGCAGTATCGCGTCTCCGAAGGGGACATCCTGAAAGTGGAAAAGCTGGATGCCGAAGACGGCGCGTCGGTGGAATTCGATCAGGTTCTGATGGTCTCCAACGGAGATGACGTCAAGGTCGGAACGCCCATGCTGGAGGGCTCGAAGGTCCAGGCGACGGTGCTCAGAAACGCGAAGGCGGCGAAGGTGACCATCATCAAGTTCAAGCGCCGCCAGAACTACAAGCGTACCAAGGGCCATCGGCAACAGTTCACCGAAGTGAAAATCACCGGCATTAGCGCCGGCTGAGCGCAGGAGTCAGGAAATGGCACATAAAAAGGCAGGCGGCAGCACGCGCAACGGTCGCGATTCCCAAAGCAAGCGCCTTGGCGTGAAGCGCTTCGGCGGTCAGGCAGTCGTGCCGGGTAACATCCTGGTCCGGCAGCGCGGCACCCACTTTCATGCCGGCGAAGGCGTTGGCGTTGGCCGTGATCATACCCTGTTCGCTCTGGTGGGCGGTCAGGTGGTGTTTGCTCGCAAGGGGCCGGAGAATCGCCGCTATGTGAGTGTGCGCCCGAGCTGAATCGGCGGCCGGTTTCGCGACAGGCATCGAAAACCCCGTCGTCGCACGGGGTTTTTTTTGGTCCCGATGCCGCACCTCCATGCGAATGACAACCCTCGATCGCGATACACTGGCACACTGAAACCATGAAATTCGTAGATGAAGTTACTATTCGCGTGGAAGCGGGCGACGGCGGTGCCGGCTCCGCCAGCTTTCGCCGTGAGAAGTTCATTCCGTTCGGCGGCCCCGATGGCGGAGATGGCGGGGCGGGCGGCAGTGTGTGGCTGGAGGCGGACGAAGGCCTGAATACGCTGGCGGATTTCCGGCATATCCGCAAATTCCGGGCCCAGCGCGGCGAGAATGGCATGAGCCGACAGAAAACCGGCAAGCGTGGCGAGGACGTGGTCATTCGGGTGCCCATTGGCACCGTCGTCAGCGATGAGGAAACCGGCGAAGAGTTCGGTGATCTCACCGCGCATGGTCAGCGTCTGCTGGTGGCTCAGGGTGGCCGTGGCGGCCTGGGTAACCTGCATTTCAAGAGTTCCACCAACCGCGCACCCCGGCAAACCACGCCGGGTACGCCGGGTGAGCAGCGGCCGTTGCGGATGGAACTCAAGGTGCTCGCCGATGTGGGCCTGCTGGGCATGCCCAACGCCGGCAAGTCCACGTTCATACGTGCGGTATCGGCGGCAAGGCCGCGCGTGGCGGACTACCCGTTTACCACGCTGTATCCCAACCTGGGTGTGGTCAGCGTGGGCATGAACCAGAGCTTCGTGGTTGCCGACATACCGGGTCTGATCGAAGGCGCGGCGGACGGCGCCGGGCTGGGTGTGCAGTTCCTCAAACATCTGGCCCGTACCCGGCTGCTGTTGCATCTCGTCGACGCCGTGCCGTCGGACCCCGGTCGCGATCCGGTCACGGACGTCGAATCATTGGCCGCGGAGCTTGAGCGATACAGCCCTGATCTCGCACGACGCGAACGCTGGCTGGTGCTGAACAAGCTTGATCTGCTGCAGGAAGGCGACCGCGAGGCCTGGTCCGAAGATATCGTCAGGCGACTGAACTGGAGCGGTCCCGTTTACCGGATCTCCGCGATTACCGGAGACGGTACGCGCGCCCTCTGTCAGAAGGTCATGCAGCACCTTGAATTGCTCGACGAGAGCCAGTCCGCGGAGAGCCCGGAATCCGGCCAAAACTGACCGCCATGAACGATAATCGCATCAAGCTCGGAGCTTCCACCCGTTGGGTCGTCAAGGTGGGCAGTGCCCTGGTGACCAATGACGGGCGAGGCCTGGATCACGAGCGCATGCGCGGCTGGGTGGATCAGATGGCGGCGCTGCGCAAGCGTGGCGTGCAGGTTACCCTGGTCTCCTCCGGCGCCGTGGCCGAGGGTATCCAGCGCCTGCGCTGGCAGCGGCGCCCCAGTGAACTCTACAAGCTGCAGGCAGCAGCGGCCGTCGGCCAGATGGGGCTGGTGCATGCCTATGAAGCCGAGTTCCAGCGTTACAACATGCACACCGCCCAGGTGCTGCTGACCCATGATGATCTCAGCGACCGCCGGCGTTATCTCAATGCCCGCATAACCCTGCGCACACTGCTGGACCTGGGCGTGGTGCCGGTGGTGAACGAGAACGACACGGTGGCGACCGACGGCTTTCGCTTCAGCGACAACGATACCCTGGCCGCACTGATGGCCAACCTGGTTGAAGCCAGTCTGCTGGTCATACTGACCGATCAGGATGGGCTGTTCGATGCCGATCCGCGCGCTAATCCCGATGCGCGCCTGATCAGTGAAGGACAGGCCGGAGACCCGGCCCTGGAGCTGCTCTGCGGCGGTGGAGCCGGTGGCGTGCTGGGCCGCGGCGGCATGCTGGCCAAGGTGCAGGCAGCCTCAAGGGCGGCGCGATCGGGGGCGGCGACCATTATCGCTTCGGGCCGCGAATCGGATGTGCTGGGCAGAATCGCCGCTGGTGAGATGTTGGG
This sequence comes from Aquisalimonadaceae bacterium, assembly GCA_040877625.1. Taxonomy (GTDB): domain Bacteria; phylum Pseudomonadota; class Gammaproteobacteria; order Nitrococcales; family Aquisalimonadaceae; genus Methylonatrum. The sequence continues at coordinate 15,557 of JBBDNK010000033.1, read as the reverse complement.
AACCTTGTTGCTGTCATCCCGGGAGCCAATGGCGGCGCGCAAGCAATGGCTGGCGAGTCAGATGCAGTCGCGCGGCCGATTGTGGCTGGATGCGGGTGCCGCGCGGGTGCTGCGCGAGTCGGGACGGAGCCTGCTGGCGGTTGGTGTTTCCCGGGTCGAGGGAAATTTCCGCCGCGGCGAAATCGTCACCTGTGTCGATCCGGACGGACGCGACGTGGCCCGCGGCATCGCCAACTACGACGCCCGCGAGGCGGATCTGATCCGCGGCCAGCCAAGCGACCGCATCGAAGCGCTGCTTGGTTATGTGGATGAGCCCGAGCTGATCCACCGCGATAACCTGGTCCTGGTCTAGGTGCGATCTCGCAACAGGTTGTCCACGCTACGCAAGACGTGGAGATGACCGTGTTCCGGACAAGCGAAAACCGCCGGCGCCCTTGCGGGCGCCGGCGGTTTTCTGCCATTCGTGCTCCGGCGTTACGCCAGGGCGCGGATGTGGTCGTTCAGACGGCTCTTGTGACGGGCGGCCTTGTTTCGATGGATTAGGCCCTTGTTGGCCATCCGATCGATGACCGGCACCGCAGCCTTGTAGGCCTGCTCCGCAGTCGCCTTGTCACCGTCCTTGATCGCCTTGATGACGGTTTTGATCTGGGTGCGCAGCATGGAGCGGCGCGCCTTGTTATGCTGGCGGCGCTTCTCGGACTGTAGAGCCCGCTTGCGCGCTGAAGGGGTATTCGCCAAGACTCAACTCCTGCCTGATATCACTGATGTCTGGAAAGGGCACGTAATATGCGGATTTCCGGGCGCATTGTCAACCGCTCCCCGATGTCTCCGTTGGGGTATGATGCGGCCTTTCGCCGCCACCCGCCACCCGCGACCGGTAACATCAGGGAAGCACTGTTCGATGAGCCTGCTGCGATCAACCGCCGTTTTTGGTTCCCTGACCATGGTATCCCGGGTCCTTGGGCTGGTGCGGGACGTCGTCATAGCAACGGTGTTCGGTTCCAGCGCCGGCACGGACGCCTTTTTCGTCGCCTTCAAGATCCCCAACTTCATGCGCCGGCTGTTTGCCGAGGGCGCGTTTTCCCAGTCCTTCGTGCCGGTACTCTCCGAATATCGGCAAACCCGTTCGCAGCAGGAGGTGCGGCGCCTGGTCAGCCGTGCCTCGGGCACCCTGGCATTGATTCTGCTGGTGCTGACCGTGCTGGCCATCGTCGGCGCCGACTGGGTGGTGTTGCTGTTCGCGCCCGGCTTCGCGGATGACCCGCAGACCTTCGAGATGGCGCGTGACATGCTGCGCATCACCTTCCCTTACCTGCTGTTCATTTCCCTGGTGGCCTGTGCCCAGGGCGTGCTGAACACGTATGGCATTTTCGGGCCGCCGGCCTTTGCGCCGGTGCTGCTCAACCTCACCATGATCGCCAGTGCCTGGTGGTGGGCACCGTTGTTCTCGCAGCCAATTACTGCGCTGGCGATTGCGGTTTTCATCGCTGGCGTGCTGCAGCTGCTGCTGATGCTGCCCTGGCTGCGCAAAGTCGGCATGTTGACCTGGCCGCGCTGGGGCTGGCGGGATTCCGGCGTCAGACGGATTCTCACCCTGATGCTGCCGGCAATCTTCGGATCCTCCGTGGCCCAGATCAATCTGCTGGTGGATACCATTCTGGCGTCGTTTCTGATCACCGGCTCCATCAGCTGGCTGTATTACTCGGACCGTCTGGTGGAGTTTCCGCTCGGTGTATTCGGCGTGGCGCTGGGTACGGTGATTCTGCCGAGGCTGTCCGCGCAACACGCGGCGGCCTCGCCCGAGCGTTTCTCCCATACGCTTGACTGGGCCCTGCGCTGGGGTGTCGTCATCGCCATTCCGGCGGCGGTGGGGCTGGCGGTCATGGCCGGGCCGATACTGGCCACGCTGTTTCACTACGGTGCGTTCACCGATGCCGATGCCCGGGCGGCCTCGCTCAGCCTCATCGCCTATTCGCTGGGCCTGCTCGGTTTCATGATGGTAAAGGTGCTGGCGCCGGGCTTCTTCGCCCGACAGGATATGAGAACACCGGTGAAATATGCCGCGCTCAGCATGCTTCTCAATATGGTACTGAGCACCTCGGCCGTTGTGCTGCTTATGGATACCGGCGTCGGCCACGCCGCTCTGGCATTGGCAACGGGGCTGGCGGCCACGCTTAATGCCGGCCTGCTTTATCGGGGTTTGCGCCACCGTGGTGTCTACATGCCGGTGACGGGCTGGGGCGGACTGTGGATGCGTGTGGCATTGGCCACGGCGGCCATGGCCGGGGTATTGCTGTGGCTGGTGTCGGATCTTCAGGTCTGGCTGAGTGCGAGCCTGTCGCAGCGCCTGATCGCCCTCAGCGGCTGGTTGCTGCTGGCGGCAGTGATTTACGTGGGCACGCTGTGGCTGGCCGGGTTGCGTCCGCGGCATCTGCGGGAAGCAGGATAGCCACTGACACGACACCGCGTATAATCGGCACCCCGCACGTACGGATAACGGCATGGAACTGATTCGCGGCATACACAATCTGCGCGCCAAACACCGGGGCTGCGTGGCCACTATCGGCAACTTCGATGGTGTTCACCGTGGCCACCAGGCCATGTTGCAGCGCCTGGGCGGGGAGGCGCGGGCGCTGGGCGTGCCGATAACCGCGATCAGTTTCGAGCCGGACCCACGGGAGTATTTCGCGCCAGTGCACGCACCGGCCCGCCTGACGTCCCTGCGGGACAAGGTCAGGCGCCTGGAGGCCTGCGGCGTGGATTATTTCCTCTGCCTGCCGTTCGGCGCTGCCCTGGCGAGCATGGATCCGGAGGTGTTCATCCACCGTATCCTGGTGGACGGCCTGGCCATCCGCCACCTCGCCGTCGGCGATGATTTCCGCTTTGGTCATCGGCGTGTCGGCGATTACGCCGCTCTTGAGGCGGCCGGCCCCCGATACGGCTTCTCGGTGAGCCGCACGGATACCGTGCGCGAAGGTGGCGAACGGGTCAGCAGTACGCGTATTCGCGACGCGCTCGAGCGCGCTGATCTGGCCGGTGCGGAGCGCCTGCTGGGCGGCCCCTACAGCATTTCCGGCCGCGTTATACGCGGCGAACGCATCGGCCGGAAGCTGGGCTTTCCAACCGCCAATATCGGATTTCGCCAGCGCCCCGCGCTGGATGGCATCTTTGTCGTTGAGGTTCGCATCGAAGGCGGCGCGCTGCTGCCGGCCGTGGCCAGCGTCGGCACAAGGCCGACGGTAAACGGCATCGATCCGGTGCTGGAAGTTCATCTGCTGGATTTTGCGGCCAGTCTGTACGGTAAACACCTTGAAGTGATTTTTCGGCGGTTCCTGCGCGGCCAGGTCCGTTACGAAGGACTGGAGCCGTTGCGTGAGCAGATCGCCCGCGACGTGTCTGACGCCCACGCCTGGTTCAAGGCGCGGGAATGGGCCTGAGTGGCGGGCGGGAGCGGCCCTCTGGAGCGTCTTCTGTTACCATAACCCGCTTTCGCGCGGCGGCTTTTCCTGCCCGCCGCCGCAGCCAGAACGAGTGAGTTGATCCGTGAGCGACTACAAACATACGCTGAATCTTCCGAATACGGATTTCCCCATGCGCGGCAATCTGGCCAAACGCGAGCCGGAGATGCTGCGGCGCTGGTACGACATGGATGTGTACGGCCTTATCCGCAAGGCCCGCACCGGACGTCGCAAGTACGTGTTGCATGACGGCCCGCCCTACGCCAACGGCGAAATTCATATCGGCCACGCGGTCAACAAGATCCTCAAGGACATCATCGTCAAGAGCCGCACCATGGCCGGCTTCGATGCCCCCTACGTGCCCGGCTGGGATTGCCACGGTCTGCCGATCGAACTCAAGGTCGAGCAGGAGCTCGGCAAGGCCGGCGCCGGCATCAGTGCGCGGGAGTTCCGCGCCGCCTGCCGGGCATTTGCGCTGCGTCAGATTGACGGCCAGCGGGAGGATTTCAAGCGCCTGGGCGTATTCGGGGACTGGGAAGCACCCTACCTGACCATGAACTACGCGACCGAGGCGAATATCGTCCGTGCCCTGTCCAGAATCATGCGCAACGGCCATCTGGCGCGCGGTTTCAAACCCGTGCACTGGTGCTCCAACTGCGGTTCCGCGCTGGCGGAGGCGGAAGTCGAATACCAGGACCACACCTCACCCGCGGTCGACGTGCGTTATCCGGTGGCGGACATCGCTGATTTCGCCCGCCGCAGCGGTGTCGACGCGGCGAAGCTGGACGGGCTGACGACCTCGATCCCGATCTGGACGACTACACCCTGGACCCTGCCCGCCAGCCGGGCGGTTACCCTGCACCCGGAATTCACCTACCGTATTCTGCTCACCGAAGGCCAGGCCGGCCGTGAGGTGCTGGTGCTGGTCGAGGGCCTGGATGCCGCCGCGCTGGCGCGTTACGGCATGACCGAAGTGGAAGAGCTTGGCCGCGTCACCGGCGAGGCGCTGGCGGGCGGGCAGCTTCGGCACCCGTATCTGGATCGCCAGGTGCCCATCATCCTCGGCGGCCACGTCACCACGGAAACCGGCACCGGTGCCGTGCATACCGCGCCCGGACACGGCCAGGACGACTACCTCGTGGGCCTGGAATATGGCCTGGAAGTCGAAAACCCGGTGGGTAATGACGGTCACTTCCTGCCGGGCACCCCGTTCGTGGAAGGAGAGTTTGTCCTCAAGGCAAACAAGACACTGGCGGCGCTGCTCGAGGAGCGGGGCATGCTGCTGCACCACGCGCCCTATCAGCACAGCTATCCGCATTGCTGGCGGCACAAGACCCCGATCATCTTCCGCGCGACGCCGCAGTGGTTCATCAATCTGGAACAGCAAGGCCTGCGTGAGCAGGCCCTGAAGGCCATCGAGGGTGTGCGCTGGATGCCGGACTGGGGGCAGGCCCGCATCGACGGCATGATCCGCAACCGGCCGGACTGGTGCATTTCACGCCAGCGCCACTGGGGTGTTCCCATTGCCCTGTTCGTGGACAAGCGCAGCGGTGAGCCGCACCCCGACAGCGAGCGGCTGATGGAAGCCGTCGCGGAGCGTATGGAATCCGCCGGCATCGAGGCGTGGCACGACCTGGATCCGCGGGACCTGCTCGGCGACGATGCCGATCGCTACGAGAAGGTCACCGATATCCTCGACGTCTGGTTCGACTCCGGCGTGACCCATGCCTCGGTGCTGGAGACGCATCCGCAGCTGCAGGTGCCGGCGGATCTGTACCTGGAAGGCTCCGATCAGCATCGCGGCTGGTTCCAGTCGTCGCTGCTGACCGCTGTCGCCATGCGCGGCGAGGCGCCGTACCTCGGTGTGCTGACCCACGGCTTCACCGTCGATGCCAAGGGCCGCAAGATGTCCAAGTCGGTGGGCAACGTGGTGGCGCCGCAGTCGGTAATGAACCAGCTGGGTGGTGACGTGCTGCGCCTGTGGGTGGCGGCTACCGATTATAGCGGCGAGCTTGCGGTGTCCGATGACATCCTCAAGCGCACCGCCGACGCCTACCGCCGCATGCGCAATACGGCGCGCTTCCTGCTCGCCAACCTCCACGGCTTCGACCCCGCCCGCGACATGGTGCGGGCGGAAGACATGCTGCCCTTCGACCGCTGGGCGGTGGACCGCGCCCTGCAGGTGCAGGAGGCGGTGGTCGGCTACTATGACAATTACGAGTTCCACCGCATTTATCACCGCATCCACAACTTCTGCACCGTGGATATGGGCAGTCTGTACCTGGACGTTATCAAGGATCGGCAATACACCACGCCGGCGGACAGCCTTGCCCGCCGCTCATGCCAGACCGCCATGTACCACATCGTCGAAGCCCTGGTGCGCTGGATCACGCCGGTTCTGAGCTTCACCGCCGACGAAATCTGGCAGCACATGCCGGGCGAGCGGGATGCCACGGTATTCACCGCCGAGTGGTATCAGGGCCTGTTTGCCCTGGACGAGACGTCCGGCTTCAGCCGCGCGTTCTGGGCCAAGGTGGTGGGCGTGCGCGAGGCGGTATCACGCGAGGTGGAGAAGCTGCGTGCAACGGACCAGCTCGGTGCGTCCCTGGAGGCGGAAATTGATCTTTACTGTCCGGATGAGCTGCTGGGCGAACTGAACCGGCTTGGCGATGAGCTGCGGTTCCTGCTGATCACGTCGGCCGCCCGCCCGCACCCGATGACGGACATGCCCAGGGACGCCGCCCGTGTCAGCCTGGACGGTGGCGCGGAACTCGGTATCGTGGTGACCCGGTCGGAGCACCCGAAGTGCGAACGTTGCTGGCACCGGCGCGAGGATGTGGGCGCCAACCCGAAGCACCCCGAAATCTGCGGCCGTTGCGTGGAGAACGTGGAGGCGGGCGGTGAGCATCGACAGGTCGCCTGAGGCGTCGCCCGATGCAACGGCCGGCCACGGAGGCACCATGCTGCGACGCCTGACCAATGTGCCGTGGCCCGCCATCGCCGTCACCGTACTGGTGCTGGATCAGCTGACCAAGCTGGTGGCTGAGCAGTATCTGGCCTATCACCAGCCCGTAGCGCTGATCCCCATGCTCAATCTCACCCTCAGCTACAATCCGGGTGCGGCATTCAGTTTTCTGGGCGAGGCCTCCGGCTGGCAGCGATGGCTGTTCAGCGGGTTCGCGGCGGTGGTGAGCGTCGTTCTGGTGATCTGGCTGCGGCGCCTGCCGCCCTGGGACCGCTGGATGACCTGGGGCCTGTCGCTGCTGCTGGGCGGTGCGGTCGGGAATCTGATCGACCGGCTGCTATACGGCCATGTGATCGATTTCATCCACGTCTATTATGAGCGCTGGAGCTACCCGATCTTCAATATCGCCGACTGCGCCATTACCCTGGGCGCGGGCATGATCCTGATTCATGCGCTTTTCCTCGATGGCAAAAGCCGAGATCGCAGGGCGGATTGAACGCCGTGATATCCACCCTGCGCCGATGCGGCGTGACGCTGGCTCGGCGCGTGTCTTTTACCCTTCGGCCGCGCAGCCTGTACAATTTGAAAATACCCGCAACAACCCGGACATTGCACCCATGCCCCGAATTCTGCTTGCCAACCCCCGTGGTTTCTGCGCTGGCGTCGACCGTGCCATCACCATCGTGGAACGGGCCCTCGAACTGTTCGGCGCGCCCATCTACGTGCGCCACGAAGTGGTGCATAACCGTCATGTCGTGGATGAGCTTCGCGACAAGGGCGCGGTGTTCGTGGATGAGCTGGACGAAGTGCCCGACGACGCCACCGTGATTTTCAGCGCCCACGGCGTCTCCCAGGCCGTCCGGACCGAAGCCGCCGGTCGTGGGCTGCGCGTTTTCGACGCCACCTGTCCGCTGGTGACCAAGGTTCACCTGGAGGTAGAGAAGCACGCCAGGGAGGGCAGGGAAGTGGTGCTGATCGGCCATGACGGCCACCCCGAGGTGGAAGGTACCATCGGCCAGTACGTGGGTCGCGGGGCCGATCGCGGAGCCATTTACCTGGTGGAGACACCGGAGGACGTCAATGCCCTCGTGGTACGGGATCCCGACAACCTCGCCCATGTGAGCCAGACGACCTTGTCGATGGATGATACGGCGCTGGTCATCGAGGCGCTGCGGACCCGTTTCCCGTCGATCCGCGGGCCACGCAAGGACGATATCTGCTATGCCACCCAGAACCGGCAGGACGCCGTGAAGGATTTGGCCGCGCGGGTCGACCTCATGCTCGTCGTGGGGGCCCGCAACAGCTCCAACTCTACCCGGCTGCGGGAACTGGCGGAGCGCATGGGAGTCTGTTCCTATCAGATCGACGATGCAGGCGATCTGAAACCGGAATGGATTGAAGGCACTGCGACCATCGGCGTAACGGCCGGCGCTTCGGCCCCGGAAATTCTGGTGAACGAGGTCATCGCCCGTCTGCGTGAATGGGGCTGTGAGACGCCGAATGAAGTGGCGGGCCGTGAGGAAGCCGTGGTGTTCTCGCTGCCGAGAAATCTGGTACGGGCCGCCACGGTCCGCTGAGCCGGAGATGCAGCCATGGGTGATGTCGTCCCCTTTCGCCGCTCTGATCGCCGCCGCCGGCAGGCGGAGGGTAATACGCTGTGCCGAAACGGCCGTCACCGCTGGTCCTTGCAGCCGGAGACGCGGTTCGACGTCAAGCAGGGCAAGCTGGTGACGGTATACCGCTGTGAGCGTTGCGGGGCAGTCCGTACCGAGACGCGCTGATCCCTGTTCCCTCACCGTTGCCGCCCCGGGGCTTGCCATGATCGAACTTCGGAACCTGCACAAGCGTTACCGAGAGGGTGGACAGGACCGCGTGGTGCTGGACGGATTCTCGGCCGATATTGCCGGCGGCGAGCGGTTGGCACTGGTGGGGCGCAGCGGTTCCGGCAAATCCACGCTGCTGAATCTGATCAGCGGCATGGATGTGCCGGATAAGGGCCGCGTGCGCATCAACGGCACCGATATCACTGCCATGAGCGAGCGCGCACGCACGCTGTATCGGCGCAGGTACCTGGGTTTCGTGTTTCAGTTCTTCAATCTTATCCCCACCCTGACCGTGTCGGAAAACCTGCTCATGCCGCTGCGGCTGAACGGGCTGAACGACGCCGGGCATCTGCGTTACGCCCTGGAACTGCTTGATCGTGTCGGCCTCGCCGACCGCGCCGGGAGTTTCCCGGAGCAGCTCTCCGGTGGTGAACAGCAACGCGTCGCCATTGCCCGTGCCCTGGTCCACCAACCTGAGGTGCTGCTCGCCGACGAGCCGACCGGCACCCTGGATGTGGATACCGGCGAACAGGTGCTGGGGTTGCTCGACAGCCTGACGGGCGGCGGAGCCATGACGGTGGTCATGGTCACGCACAGCATGGACGTGGCGCGGCGCATGGACCGTATTCTCAGCCTCACCCCCCGCACAGTGGCCTGATCCCGATGCTGTTGCGCGCCAGTCTGCGCTATCTGCTGCGCCATCCGTGGCAATTGGGCCTTTCTCTGCTCGGTGTGGCGCTGGGTGTGGCGGTGGTGGTGGCGGTGGATCTGGCCAATCAGAGTGCCGGCCGTGCATTCGCGCTATCCAGCGAGGCGCTGACCGGCCGTACCAGCCATCAGGTGCTGGGCGGGCCCGGCGGGCTGGATGAAGGCTGGTATGTCGCCCTGCGTCGCGACCACGGCCTCCGCCGTGCGGCGCCGGTGGTTGAAGGCTATGTGGAATCCGTGGACGAACCGGGCCGGGTCTTGCGCGTGCTGGGTGTGGACCTGTTTGCCGAGAGCGCGATCAGGCCCGGCCTCGGTGGGCTGGTGGGGCAGGTGAGCATGGCCGGCTTCATGGGCGCGCAGGGCGGAGTGGTTATGCTCGGCGCCGATCTGCAGCGTCTGGGTCGCGAGCCGGGGGATGCGTTACCGGTGCGGATTGGCGGCGCGCAGCGTGATCTGCACGTACTTGGAGCGCTCAACCCGGAACGGCCGCTGGAGGCACAGGGGCTGCGGGATGTGCTGGTCATGGATATTGCCGCTGCCCAGGAACTGCTGGGCCGGACGGGGCGGCTTGAACGGGTGGATCTGATCCTCGGCGATCCCGCCCAGGAGCGGAAGGTCCGGGAGCTGTTGCCCGCGGATGGGCAGTTGGTCACCGCCGACCAGCGCCAGGCGTCCCTGGGCGAGATGACGCGGGCCTTTCAGCTTAACCTCACTGCGTTCAGCCTGCTGGCGCTGGTGGTGGGGGCCTTCCTCATCTACAACACCATGACCTTTTCGGTGGTTCAGCGGCGTTCCCTGATCGGCATGCTGCGGGCGGTGGGCGTGACCCGCCGCGAGGTGTTCGCCCTGGTGCTCGCGGAGGCGCTGGTCATCGGCGCCGCCGGAACCGCGGCCGGCCTGGGGCTGGGCATCGCCATCAGTCATGTCCTGCTGGAACTCGTGAGTCGCACGATCAACGACCTCTACTTCGTGCTCAGCGTGCGGGAACTGGTCATTGCTCCCCGCTCCCTTCTCATCGCAGCGACGTTGGGCATGGGGATGACGGTGATATCCGCCCTGGCTCCGGCGCGTGAAGCAACCACAACGCCGCCGAGGTCGGCGTTGTCGAGAGCCAGCCTGGAAGCAGCCATGCGCCGTCGCCTTCCCTGGCTGGCGCTGGCCGGCGCGGCGGTGATCGGGGTGGGGATGCTGTTGCTGCTGTCGAGTGGCGGGCTATTGATGGCTTTTGGCGGGATGTTTCTGCTGATTATCGGCAGTGCCCTGCTGGTTCCGGGGCTGATGGTTTTGTTCATGCGGGGGCTGGGGCCGGTAATGGGGCGTCTTGCGGGGCTTCCCGGCCGCATGGCGGCGCGAGGTGTGGAGGCGGGCCTGTCGCGTACCAGTGTGGCGACCGCGGCGTTGATGGTGGCGGTGTCGGCGGTGATCGGTGTCGGTGTCATGGTGGACAGTTTTCGCAGTACGTTTTCGCTGTGGCTGGATGCAACGCTGCAGGCGGACGTGTATGTGTCGGTGCCCAATGACGGCAGTCTGAAGCCGGAGGTGGTCGATATGCTGCGGGAGCTGGACGGTGTGCGTGCCAGTGGTACGGCCCGGTTTACCCGGGTGGCGGCCGGCGATCAGCGTTATCGGTTGCGGGTGTTTGATCTCGGGGGGAGGCCGGAGGGGACGTTTCGCTTTGCGCAGGGAGGTGGCGGGCGTGCCTGGGAGGCGTTCGCTGATGATGATGCGGTGTTTGTTACCGAGCCGTTTGCGCACCGCCGTGATCTGGCGCCGGGGGACATTCTGACGCTGCAGACGGTGCGCGGCGAGCGGCGTTTTGATGTGGCTGGAGTGATTTATGACTACGGCAGCAGCGAGGGTGCGGTGGTCATGAGTCGCGCGCTTTATGAGCGTTATTGGGATGATCCGGTGGTCAATAGCGTGAGTCTTCACGCGGTTGATGGCGTGGCCGCGGAGGCGTTGATTGCGCGCGCCGGTGCGGTGTTGGCGGGTGTTCAGGCGGTGCGTTTTCAGTCGAATCAGGATATCCGTCGTCTTTCGCTGCAGATTTTTGATCAGACTTTCACGATTACCCAGGTGTTGCGCTTGCTGGCCATGCTGGTGGCGGTGGTGGGGGTGTTGAGTGCGTTGCTGGCTTTGGCGCTGGAGCGGGCACGGGAGTTTGCGGTGTTGCGGGCGATGGGGCTGACGCCGATGCAGCTCTGGGCGCTGGTGACGGTGCAGAACGGGCTTGTCGGTCTGGTGGCGGGGTTGCTGGCGATTCCGCTGGGGCTGGCTCTGGCGGCGACGTTGATTCTGGTGATCAATCAGCGTTCGTTCGGTTGGTCGATGCAGGTGTTCGTGCCGCCGGAGACGCTGGTGCAGGCCGTGGCGCTGGCGGTGCTGGCGGCGGTGATTGCCGGCTTGTATCCGGCCTGGCGCATGGCGCGTACGCCGCCGGCGTTGGCCTTGCGGGAGGATTAGGGTTGGTGTTTCGGTCAGCTGTTTGCGCGTGGGGTGGCTTCGATCCGGTCGGCCGGGGTGGCGGGCAGGCGCTCCACGTTCCGCCTGATCCGCCCCGAAGGCCTGGCCGGCCAACAGCACATCCCTGTGCTGTCGCCCGGTGGCCGCTTCCATGCGGCCACCCTGCGGGCCGGGCGGCCTTCGGGGCGGGGCTTCACGAGTCGCGCCTGCCCGCCACCCCGGCCGACCTCGGATGTGGAGGGGCACGCTGGTTGTTGCTGCTCCTTGTTCTACTGCTGGGTGGCTGTGGGTCGGTGGATTCGCCGGAGCCTGCGGGAGGGGAGCCGCTGTCCATCACCGGTGCGCTGGCTGGTGAGGAGGATATCGCGGGTTACGCGCGGGTTACCGGGCCGCGCGAATTCAGCTTTCCCGATGACCACGGCGCGCATCCGGACTACCGCCATGAATGGTGGTATGTGACCGGCAATCTGGCGTCGGAGACCGGGCGGCGCTTCGGCTATCAGGTCACGTTCTTCCGTTTCAACGTGGCGCCGGAGATGGCGGAGCGGCGCTCGGCCCTTGCGACCAATCAGGTGTGGATGGCGCATCTAGCGCTCACCGATCCGGAGACCGGGCGGTTTCTGCATGCCGAGCGTTTTGCCCGCGGCGCCGCCGGGCTGGCGGGGGCGACGGTACGGCCGTTCCGGGTCTGGCTGGAGGATTGGTCGCTGAGCGGAGGGGAAGGTGACGACGTCATGCCGATGCGATTTGTCGCCGAAGAGGAGGCGTTTGCTCTGGATCTGCGCCTGGAGGCGATCAAGCCGCTGGTGCTGCAGGGGGATCGCGGATATAGCCGTAAAGGAGCGGGCGCGGGTAACGCCTCCCATTATTATTCCTATACTCGGCTTGTCACCGAGGGTGCGTTATTGCTCGACGGTGAGGCTTACCAGGTCAGCGGCGAGAGCTGGATGGACCGGGAGTGGGGCACCAGCGCGCTGAGCGAGGATCAGGCGGGTTGGGACTGGTTCTCGCTGCAGCTTGCCGATGGGCGGGAGATCATGTTCTACCGGTTGCGCGAGGACGGCGGCGGTACGGATAAGCACTCCAGGGGGCTGTTGGTGCAGGAGGACGGCGCCTATCGTCCGCTGGCGGTGGACGAGGTGGTGCTACGCGCCACGCGGCACTGGCGGAGTCCCGTGTCCGGGGCGCGTTATCCGGTCGCCTGGAGTCTGGCCATTCCGGGCGAGAGGCTGGATCTGCGCATCGAGCCGGTGCAGGACGATCAGGAGATGCGCAGCGGGTTCCGTTACTGGGAAGGCGCGGTGGAGGTCAGCGGTGGAGACGGCGAAACGCCGGTTGCCGGCAGGGGGTACGTGGAGCTGACCGGTTACGGGCAATAGCGGCGGTTCCGAATAGCGGCCGGATCTGGTCTCTGTCGGTCTGATTGCCTGTTACGTGGCACAATCGCCCACTGTTCACCAGATCCGGGAGAGCGAAACGTGCCCGATATCGTGCTGGATTCCGTGTTTCAGGAGTTTGCCGCGCTGTTGCTGCTGGCGGCACTGATCGGCTATATCGGTACGCGGCTGAAGCAGCCGCTGATTGTTTCGTTCATTGCCGTGGGCATTCTGCTCGGCCCGTCGGCTCTGGACTGGATGCATGACCGGGAAGCGGTGCATCTGCTCTCTGAAGTCGGTATCACGCTGCTGTTGTTCGTGGTGGGCCTGAAGCTGGATCTGCACCTGATCCGCACCATGGGTCCGGTGGCGCTCGCCACCGGCATGGGGCAGGTCATCTTTACCTCGGTGGTGGGTTACGGGATCGCCGTCTGGCTCGGCTTTGCGCCGCTCACCGCGCTGTATATCGCCGTTGCGTTAACGTTCTCCAGCACCATCATCATCGTCAAGCTGCTCTCCGACAAACGTGAAATCGATTCCCTGCACGGGCGCATCGCCGTGGGTTTCCTGATCGTGCAGGACATCGTCGTGGTGCTGGTGTTGATTCTGCTCGCCGCACTCGCCGCCGGGGAGGGCGAGTCGAGTTTGCACCTGGCACTGATCAGCGTGCTCGTGAAGGGGGTGTTGCTGCTGGTCGGTGTCGGCCTGCTGATGCGCTATGTATTGCCCTGGCTGCTTGGCGGAATGGCACGGTCCCAGGAATTGCTGGTGCTGTTTTCCATTGCGCTTGCCGTCGCGCTGGCCTCGCTGGGCGACGTGATGGGCTTCAGCAAGGAAGTGGGCGCTTTTCTGGCCGGTATTGCGCTGGCCTCCACGCCGTACCGGGAGGCCATCGGTTCCAGGCTGACGGCACTGCGGGATTTCCTGTTGCTGTTTTTCTTCATCTCGCTGGGCGCCCAGCTGAATCTGGGTACGCTAGGCGCGCAGGTTGGCCCTGCGCTGATCTTTTCCGCCTTCGTTCTGATCGGCAACCCCCTCATCGTGATGGCTATCATGGGGATCATGGGTTATCGCCGCCGTACCGGTTTTCTGGCCGGCCTGACAGTGGCGCAGATCAGTGAGTTTTCGCTGATACTGGTCGCCATGGGGCTTGCAGTCGGGCATATCGATCAGGATACCGTGGGGCTGGTGACACTGGTTGGGTTGATCACCATCGGCCTGTCTACCTACATGATTCTCTACTCTCACGGCCTCTATCAGCGCCTGGCACCGTTCCTCGGCATGTTCGAGCGGCGTATACCGCACCGGGAGCAAGACACGGACGGTGCCGATGCCGTGCGTTTGCCGGAGATCGTGATCTTCGGCCTGGGCCGGTTCGGCACCCGCATAGCCACTGAACTGCATGCTCGGGGCGTGCCGGTGCTGGGTGTGGATTTCGATCCCGCGGCGATCGCCGATCTGCAGCGCCGGGGTATTCCGGCCTGCTACGGCGATGCCGAGGATCCGGAGTTTTTCTCCACGCTGCCGCTGGGCGCGGCGCGCTGGGTGGTGGCTACCATGCCCATTCTCGATACCAACCTGATGATGATTGACGCGCTGCGGAGCAGCGGCTATTCCGGACGTATCGCGGTGACCGCGCATGACCAGGCAACCGCCGACCGCCTTGCGCAGGCGCACCCGGATCTTGTGTTGCTGCCGTTCGCCGATGCGGCGGAGCGAACCGTGCTGCGTCTGGTGACTGAGCACGAAAGCGGATAAGCGTGCCGCGCCGGGCGGTAGTGGGTAATCTTTACCGATAGGCGCTTCGGGGCTATTCTCCATAAATGGACATACGGATATGCCTATATGATTGCACCTGAACAGCTATTCCGAGCCCTGTCGGACAGTACCCGACTGCGTTGTCTGTTGTTGTTGCTCGAACAGGAGCAGCTCTGTGTCTGCGAGTTCGTGCATGCCCTCGATCTCAGTCAGCCGTTGATCTCACGCCATCTCGGGCAGCTTCGAGATCTGGGTATCGTCCAGGACGGGCGCCACCGGCAGTGGGTTCACTACAGGCTCAACCCCGATCTGCCTGCCTGGGCGAGGGCAGTGCTGGACGCAGCCTCCAATGCGCAGGCTCTGGACGACGTGCGGCGGCGCCTTGCAGAGATGGCTGATCGCCCTTCACTCACCTGCAACTGAGCGTATGCGAAACGATGTCTGAAAACGCGCTGACCGTCCTGTTTCTTTGTACCGGCAATTCGTGCCGTTCGCAGATGGCCGAGGGCTTTGCCCGTGCGATCGGAGGCGAGCGTGTAAGGGCGCTGTCCGCGGGTATCGAGGCCCACGGCAAGAACCCACGCGCCATCCGCGCCATGGAAGAAGTCGGTATCGACATCTCGGCGCAGGAATCCACCCGGGTGACGGATGCCATGCTGGCGGAAGCCGACCTGGTGGTGACCGTCTG
This sequence comes from Aquisalimonadaceae bacterium, assembly GCA_040877625.1. Taxonomy (GTDB): domain Bacteria; phylum Pseudomonadota; class Gammaproteobacteria; order Nitrococcales; family Aquisalimonadaceae; genus Methylonatrum. Next base: position 318 of record JBBDNK010000033.1, on the reverse strand, counting down.
CGGTCACGCCGACGAGCATTGTCCGCTGCTGCCGCCGGGTGTACGTCGGGTGCATTGGCCGCTGCCGGATCCGGCGAAGGCGACCGGTACGGAAGACGAAATCACCGCGCAGTTTCGCGCCGTCCGCGACGCAATCCGGGACAGGGTTCGGCATTTGCTTGAGGATGAGTCGGGCACGGAGCCGAATTCGCGGTCCCGGGCGGGTCGCGTTTAGGCGGCTGTCGGGGACCGTGTGTCGTGGGCGTCATCGGTCGGGAGCGAGGGTGGGATGCCGGCCCCCCTTCCCGGACCGTCGGCGGCAGGGATGCCGCGGTCGAG
>JBBDNK010000032.1:0-15332 GCA_040877625.1 Aquisalimonadaceae bacterium | reverse complement strand
GCGCCTCTTGGCAAGGGCTCGCCATTGCCGGCGAGCCGCGCCTTGCCCCCGGGCACGCTGCAAAGCCAGAGCTCCATGGGAATAAATCAGTGTCTCCTGAAAGGGATCGGCCGATCCGGCTCGGTGCGCACGGCTATCCTGATCGCCTTGCTGGCGTTCAGTCATCAGCACGTCTGGGCACAGGTTCCGCCGGATTCCGGGCAGATCCTGCGGGAGACTCTGGAAAGGGATCTGCAGCCGTTGCAGCCCTCCGTGGATTTTCGGCCACAGGGGCAACCCCTGATCGGAACTCCTGAAGGAGGCCCCCGGATTGAGGTAACACAGGTCCGGATCAGCGGGAATACCGTGTATACGGCCGACGAACTGCTGGAGGCAATCGGCGAGGTGCGTGGTCGGTCCTTCGACCTGGCGGGCTTGCGTGACATCGCCAATGAGATAAGCACCTTTTATAGAGACAACGGCTACATTTTTGCCCGCGCCGTGCTGCCGCCCCAGGATCTGGCCGAAGGTGTGCTCGTGATCTCGGTGGTGGAGGGGCGCTACGGCGCGGTGCGCGCCACCGGCGACAAGCGGTTTACCGCCGGGGCACAGCATTTTCTGTCCCCCTTGAAGCCTGGGACGGTGATCAGGTCCGAGCCCCTGGAACGCAGCATGCTGCTGCTGGGGGATCAGCCCGGTATAACTGTTTCACCGGTGATGCGTCCCGGTACGGAGGCGGGCACGGGTGATCTCGATATCAGCGTGCGGCGCGCGCGCCGTTTTGAATCCAACCTGGGCGTGGATAACCACGGTGGCGAGTTCTCGGGTGAATACCGGGGGCATGTGGGCTTGCGCATCAACAGCCTTGCCCGGTTCGGTGATCAGATATCCCTGCGGGCCAGCTATACCAGCGAAGGCCTCACGTCTGGTCAGGCCGGATATGACGTGCCCCTGGGTGGCCGGGGTCTGCGGGCAAACCTGAGCTATGCCCGGACCATTTATGAACTGGCCCGGCCCTTTGACGATTTCAGCGGCACCGCGACTATTACCACCGCAGGCCTGAGTTACCCTCTGGTGCGGACCAGCGCCGCAAATCTGATCGCCGGTGCCGCCTTTCATTACAAGGATCTGGAAAACGAGCTTCAGGGCACCAGTTTTGAAGCGAAAAACAGCGACAGCTGGCCCATCAACCTCCAGTTCGACCGGCGGGATGGGCTCGGGGGCGGAGGCGTGACCTACGGCGCGTTCTCGGTCACTCCCGGCCACCTGAAGTCAGACAATGCCGCCGCCGTCCAGGGCGGTTATACCAAGGCCAACCTGCAACTGGTCCGCCTGCAGAACCTAAGCCATGGCATCTCCCTGTTTGCCCGGCTGTCCGGCCAGTGGACTGATAGCGAGCTTGATTCGTCCGAGAGTTTCACCCTGGGCGGCGCCGCGGATGTACGGGCCTATCCTCAGGGCGAGGCGGCCGGCGACAAAGGCGTGTTAGCGCAAATGGAACTGCGGTTTCGCTTTCGCCACGTAGACCCTTATCTGTTCTACGACGCGGGCCAGGTGGAGCAGGACGCCCTAAATGATCGCAGGAGCCTGGCTGGAGCCGGCTTCGGGCTGCGACACAGCAGCGCGCGACTCCGCCTTGATCTGGCCGCTGCCTGGAGAACGGACGGACGGGATGCGGTCACCGTGGAGAAGCAGCGTGACCCTCAACTGTGGTTCAGATCTTCGTACCTCTTCTAGCGAGTTATGGCGTCTGGACACGGAATTTCTTCAAAATACGCAAATTGATATTTCGTTGTTAAATCGGATCCTGGTGCATCGAGGTATTTTCTGATTCACGCGTACTCAGGATTTCGGTGGATTTGTCGATCTAAAAAGGCACCCTGTCGGCAGGGTTGGGCAAATGAATCACAAAACAGGCCCCTGGGCCTTCCGACGCGTCAAAATACGCTTTACCCCCATGGCTTTGAGCCACTTGCTGTACCATGTATAGCCCCAGACCGAGTCCGGACACGCCGAGGTCCAGGGCATTCTCGGCCCGGAACAAAGGTTGGAATACGTCTATTCGCGCCTTTTCCGGAACGCCGATACCTTCATCGCACACACGAAGCGTGAGTCCTCCAACGCGTTCCACATCGAGGGTGATCTCGCCGCCGCGGGGGGAATACTTCACGGCATTATCGATCAGGCTCAGGACCACCAGACACAGCCATTCGGGATCCATGGCCATGGGGCTGTCGTCCTCCGGCAAGGTCACCCGCAGGGGGTGTTGCTCATCGAGCACCAGCACACTCTTGATCTGCTCAACTAACTCCGAGGGCCGCAGTAACCGGCCCTCAGTACCCATGCGGCTGGTTTCCCGGCGAGGTTCCGCCAAGGCCGTGTCGACCAACACATTGATACGTGCCAACGCCGTATCGATGCGTTGAAAACGCGGGGCAAGCTCCGGGTTGCTTTGCTGAGTGCGGGCTTCAATATTGGCGATCGCCGTGCGTACCACGGCCAGAGGCGTTCGCAACTCATGGGCAACCATGTTGATCAGCTTGCGCTGTGCATCATCCTGCTGTTTATGCGCCCGGCGCTGCTGCTGTTCTTCATTGATACACATCCACAAGACCACGGCCGTAAGCGGCATTTTGAACAACACCGATAGCTCCCAGAGATACATGCTCCAAGTGCCTCGGGGGAAAATTCCCAAATTGAAAATCACTAGCAACGAGACTGCCGTCATCCCTGGAAGAAACATCAGACCCATCAAGGTTGCACGCTGAGGATGGAAGCGCCAACTGCCAAAAATAAGCACAACCAGGCAGAACAGAGATATGACAACCAGGAAAAGTAAATAGGATGCAACCAATGTGTAGTGACCTGCCGCCGCCATGAGCACGACCAAACACGCAAGCCCTGTCAGCCCTTGCAACAGGCGAGTGAGGCGAGGCAGATGAGTCCAGGGCTGCAGATACGTCAGGGCCAGAAGAATCAGCATGATGAGCGCAACCGCCCCCGTCGCGCCGATCAGGTTGTCGGCGATCCAGGGGGTCTGCGGATAGAGCAGCAGCTGGTCATAACCATAAAACTGAAAGTGCAAAAGGCCATGGGCCAGCAAATAGCCGGTGACGACGAAAAAGAAGGCTTTCCGCATCCAGAGCGCGCACACGAGTGCAAACAGCGCCAACGCCGCATACAGGGCCAGGATTGCGCCTTGCAGGGTGCTGTCCGCGGCATGCCGCGCCGTGAAAGCATTGGGCTCCCATAGCTCGCCTTGAACCGTCATCGCACTGCTGGTCTCGACCCGCAAATAAAACGTCCGCGGCGCGACATGGAGCGTCACTGGAAAAACCGTCTTCCGCAGCGCGAGTGGCCGCTCGGCAAGTGGCACATGATCGCCGGCCCGGAGCTCCGAGTACGTTCCATCGGCGTCCGGTGCATACCACCGAACGTCATCCAGGAAGGCTTGTCTAATAGCCAACCACCAGACCGATGGCGAATCGGGGGTACGGGCCAGTCGCACCCGGAACCAGAACACCGCATCGGTGAACCCCATGGCAACCCCGCCGGAGAGCGGCTCGAAGGCATCGAATGCCGCGTGGGCTGGATCGGACACCGTGCGAATGTCAAGATTGCCAGCTGAATCACGTAATATCTCCGCAGATTCAAGGATCAGCAATGGACCTGGGCCCGAGACCACCGTTGCAGCCGAGGCCGGCGGCACCAACACGGTGGCCAGAAGCAACCAGAACAGGATACGCAACCCCATGAACTCGCCCCGCGTTCTTGTAGTTGAAGATGTGCCGGATTTATTGGATGAGCTAGTAGACTACCTGCGTTACTTCGACTTTGACGCCTACGGCGAAAACAGCATAGCCGGAATGCAAAACCAGCTGTTGGAAAAACAGTGGGATGTGCTGGTGCTGGACTTGGGGCTGCCGGACGGAGACGGATTGGTGGCGGCGCGGCAGGTGCGCCAGGAGCACGGGTTCAAGGTGGGAATCATCATGGTGACCGCACGAGGCCAGATCGAGGACCGCATCGCCGGGCTGGCCGGGGCATCCGCCGATGCCTATCTGGTCAAACCCGTCAATTTGCGCGAGCTCAAAGCGGTTATCGATCAGTTGGTGGCCCGGATTCGCGACGCCGGAGCCGTCAAGAGCAACACGGCATGGTCCATTGACGAACTGACCATGCAACTGCGGTGCCCAGGCGGGGTTTCCGTTCAATTGACCGGTACCGAAGTCCTGCTTTTAAAGCATCTGTTCGATCATAAACCGGGCGTCCCGCTGTCCCGGGATCTGCTCAGCAAATATCTGGCACCAAGTGGCACACCGCCCAACTCCCGTCGGCTGGACACGCTGATCAGCCGGCTGCGCAGCAAGGTGGAGCAGCAAGCCGGCCTGCCACTTCCCATCTGGACTTTCCGGAATCTCGGCTATTTGTTTACCGGGGCCCTGGAACGCTGACCTGGCCCCCGATTTCCTGGTGTTAGTCCTGCAGATCAGGTGCTCAATCGCACCGAGCCGTGTCCCAGGATGGATAATTGACATAGTGTAGATAAAACACTAACGTCATTGGTCTGACATCAGCCAACGGAACCGCCATTGGGGCAATCCATCACCAATACCGTGTTTACCGCCCTGTCCACCGACGTGGTGGTGTTCACCATCCAGGATGACCGCCTGCTGGTACTGCTGGTACGGCGTCGCCGCCGCCCCTATGCGGGAAGCTGGGCGTTGCCGGGTGGGCTTGTGCCGGAAGACGAGGGCCTGGATGAGTGCGCCCGCCGCATGCTCGGCGAAAAAGCGGGAGTGCGCGGCGTCTATCTGGAGCAGCTTTACAGTTTCGGCGCACCGCAACGGGACCCGCGCGGCAGGGTTGTGTCCGTGGCCTATTATGCGCTGGTGCCGCCAAATCGGGTGCAGTTGGAAGCCATGGCGGAAGACGCCGAGCGCGAGTGGGTACCGGTGGACAACCTGCCTGAACTGGCATTCGATCACTTCGCGGTCGTAAGCATGGCGCACCAGCGGCTCGCCGCGAAACTGGCCTATTCGACCATTGCGCTGCAGTTCATGCCCGAGAAATTCACCCTGAGCGAGTTGCAGTCGGTCTATGAAATCATTCTTGGCGAAAGCCTGGACAAGCGGAATTTCCGCAAACGCGTGCTGGCATTGCCTTGTATAGAGGACACGGGTGAATGCTTTCGGGCCGGAAAACACCGGCCGGCCAAGCTGTACCGGGTAAATACGCCGGGCAGAGTGGAGATTATCAAGTGATCAGCGGCCCTTTGGCCGGAGGTAATGTTTAATGAACGAGGCACCGATCATCCGCATGGAGCAGCCGGAGCGGAACTTCCGTGAGCAAGCCTTTCAGGCCGCGGACGTGCCACCGGTTGATGAGCGTCGGCAGCTGAAGGACCGGATTCGGCGGTTGCTCGCGGAGCAGGACGCCGTGCTGGTCGCACATTATTATACCGACGCGGATCTGCAGCTACTGGCTGACGAGACCGGCGGTATTGTCTCCGATTCCCTGGAAATGGCCCGCTTCGGCTATGAGCATCCGGCCCGCACCGTTGTGGTCGCAGGTGTGCGCTTCATGGGTGAAACCGCGAAGATTCTAAGCCCCGAGAAGCGCGTGCTGATGCCGACACTGGAGGCCACCTGTTCACTGGATCTGGGGTGTCCCGCGGACGCGTTCAGCGCGTTCTGCGATGCCCACCCGGACCGTACCGTTGTGGTCTATGCCAATACCAGTGCAGCCGTGAAGGCGAGGGCGGACTGGGTGGTGACATCCAGCATTGCGGTGGACGTTGTGCGTCATCTGCAAGCACGCGGTGAGAAGGTCCTGTGGGCGCCCGACAAGCACCTGGGGGACTATATCCGCCGGGAAACCGGTGCCGACATGCTGCTCTGGGACGGTGCCTGCATCGTGCACGAGGAGTTCAAGGGCATTGAGCTTGAGAAGTTGCGGGCCGAGCACCCCGAAGCCCTGGTGCTGGCCCACCCCGAGTCTCCCGCCGCGGTGGTCGCTCAGGCCGACGTCGTGGGCTCAACCTCACAGTTGATCAAGGCGGTGAAGACCATGGACGCAAGCACGTTCATCGTCGCCACCGACAACGGTATCTTCCACAAGATGCGCGAGGGAGCACCGGGGAAGCTATTGCTGGAGGCGCCCACCGCAGGGCGCAGCGCCACATGCAACAGTTGTGCGCATTGTCCGTGGATGGCCATGAACGGTCTGCGCAATCTGGCCGAGGTGCTTGAGAACGGCGGCAATGAGATCCACGTCGATCCGGCCCTGGCCAGGCGTGCACTGGTTTCCCTCGACCGTATGCTGTCGTTCGGCCGCGAAGTTAAACGTGAAGTAGTCGGTGCTGGAGACGCGTAGGTCTGGTGCTCGAGATTGTGGACGCCAAATAAAGAGCCACCGGCTGTACCGGTGGCTTTGTCAGCGAAATGAAACTTAATTACCAGTCTTTGTCGTCGTCCTCCTCGTCATCTTCATCATCGTCGCCCCACTGCATGGACGTTTCCGGCGCATCCGCGTCTGCGGGATTGCCGACGCCGGATTCCGCCTGGGCAACGCTGCCGAAGCCGAAGGCCATTGCCATCAGCATGGCGAGCAAGGCGAAACGCATTCTGGCGATAAGTGTCATATCACAACTCCCTAGTTACTGTTGAAACGACGTCTTTCTGACGTCATCCATCACGGTGCACCCATTGTGCCAACAATAAAAATCTCTAATAAACAATTACTTGTATGTTCTCCGTGTGTGTATTCCGTGTGCAGAATTGACACATGAGACAATATCGATACCTGTTGTCGATCAAGCATTGAGATCGTGTGAATAAGTCAGAGGCTCCGTCGTGACGCCTCTCCTCGTATTCCGTGCTTATACTGCATAGGAGTTGAATTATTCCGCTCAATGAATAACGAGAACAGGAGACTGCCGGCGTGGAAACAGCACTTGCTTTCAATAGCTGGGTCAACGGTATCGTCTGGGGCCCTCCATTCATGATTCTGCTTGTGGGTACGGGGGTGTACCTGACCATTCGTCTGGGATTCTTTCAGTTCACCCATTTGCGTTTCACCTGGCGGCGGACTTTCGGTGCTCTGCTGAGCAGGCGAAAGATTGCCGGGCCGGGTGCGATTTCGCCTTTTCAGGCGGTGAGTTCGGCCATGGCGGCGACGATCGGGGTCGGCAATATCGCCGGTGTTGCAACGGCCATTGCGCTTGGCGGACCGGGAGCCGTGTTCTGGATGTGGATGGTTGCCCTGGTTGGTATGGCAACGAAGCTGGGCGAAGCCACGTTAGGGGTCAAGTACCGTCAGGTGAACGATGACGGCACTATCTCCGGCGGTGTCTTCTGGTACATCGAAAAGGGGCTCGGGCCGAACTGGAAATGGCTGGGCATGCTGTATGCGTTTTTTGCCGGTCTGGCGGCCTTCGGCATCGGTAACATGGTGCAGGCCAATACCATGGGCGGTGCCATGAGTGAAGGATTCAGCATCCCAACCTGGCTCACCGGCGTGGTTGCCGTGTTGCTGGTGGGCGCGGTGACGCTGGGCGGCATCCGCCGTATTGCCGTGACCGCGGAGAAGGTGGTCCCCTTCATGGCCGTCGTTTACGTCGTTGGCGCGCTGGGTGTGCTGGTGTCTTTCTATGACCAGATTCCGGCGGCGTTCGGCCTGATATTCGAGCATGCTTTCACGCCGATGGGGGCGGTAGGCGGATTTGCCGGTGCTTCCATGGCGCAGGCCATTCGCTACGGCATCGCCCGCGGCATCTTTTCCAACGAGGCCGGGCTTGGTTCGGCTTCGATCGTTCATGCGCAGGCGCGGAACAAGCCCATGGCGCAGGGGCTGTGGGGCATGTGGGAGGTGTTCATTGATACCATCGTGGTCTGCACGATGACGGCGCTGGCCATTCTGGTGACCGGCGTCTACGCCACGGGTGAAACCGGCGGCACGCTGACCGGCAGTGCGTTCAACACGGGGCTTCCCGGGTTGGGCGGTTATGTGGTGATCATTTCGATCGTGCTGTTCTCGTATACGACCATGCTGACGTGGAATTTCTACGGCGAGAAGAGCTGGGAGTATCTGTTCGGTCCAAAGGTGATTCTGCCCTACCGCGTACTGTTTTTGCTGTTCCTGTTCATCGGCGCGATTGGCGGCCTGGAGGTAGTCTGGGATGTGGCCGATACGCTTAACGGCCTTATGGCGGCGCCCAACCTGATTGCGCTGATTCTACTCGCCGGGGTGCTGGCCAAGGAGAAGACGGACTACCTGATGGAAGCACTTAGGGAGGATAAAGGCGAAACCAGCTCTGCAGCCGCTGGTGACGAGCCCGAGGATTAGGCCAATGTCTCCTTAACTCGAGTAGGGCGGAAAAGCGCAGCGCCTTCCGCCGCATGAAGGCGTCGAAGTAGCCAGCGTCACGCGATCAGTACAGCATTGTCATCTCTCCGTCATAAAACGACAGGGGTGGTCGCGTTATAGTCGTCGCGGATTTTCTACGCCCGGAGCGGTCAACCATGTCGCGTCTTTTACCCGCCCTGATCATTTTCGCGCTGACCCTTTCGGGGGCTGGTGCCGAGAGCGTGCCGCCGCGCTGGTCTGACGGTGCCGAGGGTCGTTACTCCATCGATGAACGCGAGCGGATCGGCCGTCAGCATCTGGCCGGCGAGCCGAACTATGCCGAGGCCGTGCGCTGGTATCGTTCCGCCGCGGAGGGCGGTTCGCGTACGGCTCTGGCGTATATGGGCTGGTTCTATGAGGAGGGACGGGGGGTGGCCCGTGACGGCGAGCGAGCGGTGCGCTGGTATCGCCGGGCCGTGGAGGCGGGTGAGGTTCGCTACAGCCTGCACCTTGCCTGGATTCACATGCAGGGCGAACTGGTTGAACAGAATCGCGCGGAGGCGGATCGCTGGTTTCGCTATGGGATTGCACGGGATATGAGCGAAGCCAGGCTTGCCTATGGATCGGTGCTGTACGCGGACCTGCTGGGCGGTCATGGCGATGAGGAGACCGGGCGTGAGGCCGAGAGGCTGTTATTGAAAGCCCTGGAAGACGGTCAGATGTATGCGACGCGGTTTCTCAGCCGGATGTACCTGGACGGTACGGGCGTGGAACGGGATGTGGAGCGTGGCCTGAACGCGGTGCGTCTGGGTGCCGATACAGGGGATGTAGCGATGCAGATTCTGCTCGCGCAGATCCTTGCCGAGGGGCGTCTGGTGGAACCGGATCTGGTCGAGGCAAATACCTGGGCTACATTGGCTGCCGCCCAGGGCGACGAGACCGCAACTGAGCTTCGAGGCCGGCTGGAACAGCAGCTGGACCGCGAGCAGATAACGGAAAGCAGGGAACGGGCCGTCGAATGGGCGAGCGCGCGCTAACGCGTCAAAGCGACAGCTGCAGGCGGCCCTTCTGTTCAAATGGCCGCTGGCCTCTTATGAACCGCCCGTATTCGACGTCTCCGGTCAGCGAGTAATCCAGCGAGCTGCGCTGCCTGTCCATCAGCCGCATCAGCCGTGGCAGTGAATCCGCCAGATTGGTGGTCACGTCCACTTCAAACGTGGTGGAGTCACGAGCCGGGAGCGTAAAACTTCTGGAGGTCAGGCCGCTTGCAAAATCGACGTCGGCGAGCATCAGTTGATAGCGCATGGAGCGTACCGGTAACGACAGGTCGTTGGGGTTGTCGACGCGGATGGTGAGCCGGAAACGCTGCTCGAACAGGCCCATGGCCAGTGGCTCCACGGCGGCCAGGCGAAACGTCGGGTCTTCGAGGTCGGTCCGCGGAATCGCGCAGCCCGCCATCGTCAGCAGCATCAGCAACAGTGTAACCGTGGCGGTAAAAGCTCGGCCGGGCACGCGCGTCAAGAGAACGCTCCAGTAACGGAGTGAATGCGCGTTATTCTGTGGTGGTGACCCAGGGACTGCAACCTGTCTCCGAACAGAGCCGTGGCCGAAAATCCGCAGGGACAGCCTCGAACTGCAGGTAAGAAAAGCCCGCACCGAGGCGGGCTCGCGCTTCATCAAGTTAGCTGGAGCGTGGTCGAGTGGTCCAAAGTCCGAGAAGGCCGAGTCCAAGCAGAGCCAGGGGAGCGGGTGCCGGGACGGCTGACACCTCTTCCGGCAGGCACCCAGCGCTCGTGGGATCGCAGCCAATTGTCAAATTATCCAAACCGAAGCTGCCATCATGCGTAGTCTGTCCATCAGGAAGACCGAGAGCGATACTCGACACACCTATATCAGAGGTTATTCCAAAAAACGCACTCGTCGTGAAAAATGGCTCACTAGGTAGACCATAATTCATCGTACTGCCGTCGCCAAAGGTGACAAACGCAGTGTAAAGCAGGTCAGTTCCCTGATTATAGAAATTAAATCCAGCGCCGAACACGCCTGAAGAAGTGCCAATTGATGTGCTCGTAAAATCCAAAATAAAACTGCCGTTGCAACCCGCGCAGTAGTAAGGATTTCCTTGAAGGTTGGGATTCGGGAGGACAAGGTTGTTATTTAAAAAGCCAGTGGCCGTGTACGAGGTTTCGCCAATGACCGCGCTCATCTCGGCGTCAGACTGATGGGAACTGTACCCGCTGTCAGAGTAGTCATCCACAATTGCATCAGAAATCGCATCCTCATAGACGCTTTTATCTGTGATGAGTGCAGCGTGCGCCGTGGTGCTGAAAAGAAATAGATAGGTCAGTAATGCGAGGGGTGTTGACGGATTCATTGGCTTGATCTCCTGGTGGAAATAGTCCACCAAAATTCCGTGCAAATAACATTCCACTAGAGTGTAGTTGGGCGCGGCAGCGCTCAACGGCGGGGAGTCCCGAAACATTTGTAAAGATTCCTGACACTAAGCCAGGCTACGATTCGAACTTGCCGCCGCCCTGTTGCGGCGGCGGCTGGCGACCTAACCCGGACGAATCGCTCGCCCGAGCGCATCCGGTGCGCGGAAGGTTCAGGCTCCCGCGCCGCTGGTTTCCGGGTTCGGCATCAGCTTCAAGGCGATACACCCGTTCAGAAATGCCGCCACCACCGCCAGGGGCTGGCCGGTGATCTTGGCCAGTTCACGGGCGGAACGCGGCGCCTGGATCAGATTCTCGGCCAGTGCCAGGTCGACGGGCCGTAATGGCAACACGGCACCGTTCGGCGGCTGGTTCAGGGTAATGGCTGCATCCAGATCCAGGCCGCGCCAGGGTCTGCCACTGCTGCCATGCACCGCCGACAACCAGATCAGCACGTCCAGCGGACGTTCCTGAGCGCTGCCCGTCTGCTCCGCGTAGTCCTCGGGTTTCACGAAGCGGGCGGCCAGTCCCTCGCCCGGCATGGCGCAGAGATCCAGCAGCTGTTGCTCGTCATCCGCCCAGGCGAACACCTGTTCGGCTCCGTCCACGTGCAGATTGGGCGGCGGGAAAAGCGGTGCATATTCCCGAACATGGAAGACGGCATGACGGTTGTCGTCCCGAATCTTGAATAAATAACCGAGCATGCCCTGATTGGGCGCGAAAGGTTCGTTTGCATTGACCGCCTGGCTGGCCGCCGCCGTGCTGGCGGTTGGTGCGTCTGGTCCCGCCGCGGCCGGCCCGGCTCTGCGAGCCGTTGCGACTGCGGGAGGGTTTTCCGCTTCCAGCCGCTCAAATAGCGAAGACAGGTTTTTCAGACGGATGGGCCGGGCGAGATAATAGCGGTCATTACGCTCCGCGCTGGAGCAGCAGACGCGGATGCCGGAACCGCCTTTGTCCCAGATCGCGGCGCCCTCAGGGGTGTCGACGTTGATGAACTCCACCTCGGCCTCGTTGAGCTCTCCGCGCATCCACTGATCGCGGGTTCTCGCCTGAAGCAATGTGATGGTGGAGGTCAGTACCTTGCTGTCGTAGTCATTGAATTGGCTGATCGCGTAGATGCGGGTACTCATTTTCCTTCCTCCCTCTGCACCTGCCGCTTCATCCCTGCGTAGCATGTAAGTAGAGGCGACGGCGCGATTGGTCTTATTGTTTTCTACTATTTAGTCGTTACTGCAGCTTTTTGCCACTGCAAGTGTGTTCCGTTGCGAGTACGGGTTATTAGCACTGCGTCACACTAGCGGTATCAGTGAAGACGCCGGGGGTGGTTTGTTGTTGAATCGCGACTTGGATCACAATCGTCATCGAAAGGCGGCTCAAGGAGAGACTATAACGCTACCCGGTATTGCGGACGGCTTGATCGTCTGTGGTTCGATCCACTTGCAGGGTTGCGGCGGCCGCCGGGTTGCGCGCGGCGAAGAGTTCCCGGGCGAGATCGGCGCGCTGCCGTGAATCCGCTGGAATGTTGTCCACAGCTTCCACACGGCGCAGCCGCTTCAGGAGGCTGGCGCGATTGGCCAGCTGTATGCTGAGGCCCGGGCGGGCATTCAGTTCCAGGACCATGGGGCCTTCGTGTCTGTCCAGCACCACGTCCACGCCGAGATAACCCAGATCCGCCAGTTGGTGGCAGCGGGCGGAAAGTTCGAGCAGATCGTGCCAGTGGGGAATCCGCAGACCCGCGATCGGGGCGCCGGTGTCGGGGTGAATATCGGTGAAACGGTCCTTCCATACGGCGGTCGTGGTGCAACCCGTAGCCATGTCCAGTCCGGCGCCGACGGCGCCTTGATGCAGGTTGGCCTTGCCGTCGGACATGCGGGTGGGCAGGCGTACCATGGCCATCACCGGCACGCCCTTGAATACGACGGTGCGGATATCGGGTACGCCGCGGTAGCTTACCTCGTTGAACAGGGGATCGAATTGCACGCGCTGCTCGATGACCGCCGAATCCGGCTGCCCGCTCAGGCTGTGCATACCGCTGAGAATGTTGGAGATGTGGTGCCCGAGCTCGTCCTCGGTGATGATCTGGCCGTTCGCGCGGCGGTAGCCTCCGTTCGACCTGCTGTCGATGACCACAATGCCGTTGCCACCACTGCCATGAGCGGGTTTGACGACAAAACTCGCGCGGCCGTCGATGATCTTCGCCAGGTGTCGGATCTGGTGGTCTATCTGAATGACGCCGTAGAGCCTGGGTACGCGGATGCCGGCCTCACTGGCGCGACGTTTGGTGGTGAGCTTGTCGTCCACCAGTGGGTAATTGCGGCGCGGATTGTAGCGCATGATGAAGTCCGCGTTGCGCTCGTTCATGCCGAGCACGCCCGCTTCCCGGAGTCGCCGGAACCAGCTGGTCATGTTTCCCTCTGGTTGCGTATCAGGTGCCGGAAGCGCCATAGCTCGGTAAGCCGGTAACCGGTGTAACGGCCCATCAATAGCGTGATTGCGAGGATCACCAGCAACAGCTCCGGAAACACGAACAGCAGATGCCCGACCAGGGGGTGGAACATCACCAGGTAGGCCAGCACCGCCACCAGCAGACTGCCGAGCCCCTGGCTTATGGCCTGCGAGGGGCCGTGCTCCTCCCAGACCAGAGACATGCGCTCGATCGTCATGGCCAGGATGACCATCGGGAACAGTGCGATGGACAGGCCCCGGTCCAGTCCCAGCTTGTGACTGAGTATGCTCATGGCCGACATGAGGATGACGACCACGATCAGCACTGCCGCCAGCCTGGGCACAAGGAGCAGCTTCAGGTTCTCCAGATAGAAGCGAATGGCAAGCCCGGCGGCCACCAGACCGGTGAACAGAAAGATACCCCAGAGCAGTTCCGTTTCCCGGAAGGCGAGCGCGATCAGGATGGGCATGAAAGTGCCGAAGGTGCTTACGCCGATGACATTGCGCATCAGCACCATGACCAGCGCCCCGATGGGTACCAGGATCAGAATGCGATAGGTGTTCTGGGCCTGCACCGGCAGGCCGAACAGCGAAAACTCCATTAGCAGTGAGCCGTGCTGCTCGGCGCGCTGTTCGGCCACGGAAATAACCTCACGCACGGTTCGCGCCGCCGAGAATTCGACCTGCCCCTGACTGCCGCCCTGCAGGCTGAGGAGGTCCGCCGCATCGCCCCATTGCCAGACCAGCATGTCCTGTCCATAGCCGCGCTGGCCGGTGCGTGGATCGAAGGCAATCCATTCGGTGCCGTTGTGAACTTCCACGTAGGTATCCAGCAAGCCGCGCCGCATGCGGTCACGCAGCTGCAGTACTTTCACCGGGCGGGCGGGTATCCGGGCGCCGGCCAGGATATGGATGATGTTGCTGACATGCTCCACCTCGGAGTTGGCGTCGCCGCGCAATACCTGAACGCCTTCGTCGGGGCTGTTGTTGTAGCGCAACAGCAGTCGTCGGGTGAACGAAGCGATATCGGCGGATTCCCGGCGTACGTCCTCGAGCAGCCCCCTCGCGGCGGAGCCATAAGGTTCCGGGTACTCGGGCGTGGTTGGAAAGGCCGGCGCCGGGCCGTTGATGGTGCTGTTGCCGTCGGGGTCGTCGGCCAACTGAATGCGGTAATACAGGGACTGCTGTCCGCTGGCGCGCCGGGCAGTCCAAAGGGCCTGTCGATTGCGTCCGTCGCTTTCCCGTGCCAGGCCGAACTGATTGGACACAAAGTCCTCGCCAAGGACGTTGAACCCAGGCGGGTTGCTGGGTATGTGGAAGTTGACCTGGTTTGGGCCGCCTTCGGCCTGGTAGGTTACTCTTGCCTCGACGGTCCAGATTGCTGTCTGCGCGTCGGGTTGCAGGGGCAGGCCGAGAACGGTGATCTTGTACCAGGTTGCACCGGCGCCGATCACCAGCAGCGCTAGCGCAAGAAGTCTAAGGTGAGCCTTGTTCAACGCTTGACGAGCCTCTGATTTGGACCTTCCCCGAACGGGAGGGATCCAGCCGGTCCGGCCTTGTCGACCGACGTCCGATTACGCGCAGTGCTACGACATGCAGACGCGGACAAGGTTCCGCAGGCGTGTTTGAGCCGTCTGGATTGCCCGCCGGATAGTAGCAGGTTATCAACCAGCCGTTGACGATTGAGCGGTGTGCTTGCAGATTGTGCGGAACTCGGCAAGGGCGGCCGTTGCCAGCCCTTGCCGTCGCGCTGCCGCGTTTCTCAGAAATCCTCGGTGCTGTTCTGCGGTTGCTCGTCCGCAGGTGACTGTTGCTGTTGGCGTGGTTGGTCTTCGAACTGCTGGGGATCGTTCTGGGGTGGTTGTGGCTGGGCCGGATCGCCGGTCTCTTCGCATCCGACGAGAAGCAGCGTGCCGGCAACGATTAGCGCCGACAGCGCGATAGACAGTTTGCGGGTGACATACAACATGAAGGCTCCTCCCTGAGAGCTAGACAAGCGTTGACTTCAATCAATAAGAAAAGATAGCAGGTTTCGTGCCATGTACCGGAGGGCTAGGGAGCCTCTGATCTATTCTCATGGAGCTCTGGCTTTGCAGCATGCCCGTGGGCAAGGCGCGGCTCGCCGGCAAT
>JBBDNK010000031.1:8724-71332 GCA_040877625.1 Aquisalimonadaceae bacterium | reverse complement strand
TGGGGTCCTGTCCCTGGACGTCTGGCTTCAGTTGATGCTGGTCGGCTTGCCGTTGCCTTTTACGGAGCTGGCGCTGCCATTACCGGCAGGCGGGTGGGGAGGCGATTGGCGTGCCTGCGGTCCGCCTCCCTGGCGCGCGTCCGTGGGGATATTACTCAACAGGGCTTTTGAAGGCAAGAACGCGCGCTGCTGGCGGACCTCGGGTGCTTTTATTTTTCTCGGTGAGACGGTACTCGCCCGCCCAGCTCCAGACATCGCCGAAGAGCCGCTTGTGGAGCGTCCGGATGAAAGCATCGTCGAAAATGTCGCCGCCGCGCCGCCGAGACACCCAAGCGAGACCCTGCTCCAGTTCGTCAAGCTCACCACGCGTGGTGATGTGGCTGAATTTAAGACCCTGCTTCTCGTCCGGATCGAGCGGCGTTGCGCCTTCGGGTTCCTCGAATTTCATCTAACCTCCCAGAAATCCGGCGGCATGTCGCGCGCCAACTCGTCGGCAAGCTCCTCGATCCGCTGTTTTGTTTGCGCACTCGGCAGGGACTGCTTTTCAAGCGCCATGTGGGCGCTGGCGCGGCGGATACGGGCTTCGGCTTTGCGTTGCGCTTGGGCGTGGATCACGTCATCGACGCTGCCGTCGGGAACGATGGCGTAAACGAACTGGCCGCCCATGGCCTCGGCAAGCTTTTGCATCTGGTTGATCGTGATGGCGCCGTCACGCTCGTTGCGCTCGGCCTGATAGACTGCGTTGCGGCTCACATTCATGCGGGCGGCAACTTCCGCGCCGGACATGCCAAGTGCTTTCCGTAGCGTGGCAAGCCACCCCTCGGATGGTTTCTGGAGGGATTCGAGCTGCTGCGCAGCACGATCAGCGATCCTCACATATTGCTTTCTGGCTGTGTCCTTGACGTTCATTGCCTATCACCTCATGAGCATAAAAGCCCTATTTGTATATCAAATGATATTCAAACGTGGTTTTTCTGTCAATTTGTTGATGTGCAATCAAGTTCCATATGCCTATCCATAGATAGGCAATGCCCAGATGCAGCCACGCCGATTCCGGGAGATTGATGGAGGCTAGTTGATCCGGGTTTCACAACCACCAAGCGGCGAGGAGGGCGGTTGCCCCTGCCATCCAGATGCAGAGCGCCTATGCCGATCCGGCTTGCCTGGGAGGCGCCGGACGCCGGCGCGTTCATCAATACGGCCACTCCCGCCCTCGTGCTCGTTCCGAGCCGGGAAGTGGACCCCGAGCGCGTTCGATTCGAACTGGCCGGTGAGCCGTTCGAGGTGGATTGCACAGCCGAGAACGAGGCGCTGCACTGCCAGCCCAGCGCGCCGCTGCCGGAAGGCGAGGCGCAACTGTCCGCCGCCATCCCGCGAACTGGACGCGAACTGGACACCCATTCCCTATATTGACCCCTGGCTATACGGATAACCAGCTGAAGTTTATGGATGCCCAGCGGCACTACGAATCGGCGAGTGCGTTCCAAGAGTACTTATGGATAACTGCAAGGTTGGCCGGACGCTTACCATCTTGGCGAGCGATGTATATGATGGCAATATACACTTCATGATCGATTGGACGCGAATAGTCGGATTCAACTGGGACGAAGGCAACGGCCGTAAGAGCGCGGACAAGCACTGTGTGAGTCAAGCTGAGGCAGAGCAAACCTTCTTTAATGAGCCACTGTTGCTGGTTTCTGACCTTTCGCATAGTCAACGGGAGCCACGCTTTCATGCTTTGGGTCAGACAGATGAGTGCCGGCTGCTGCACGTTACCTTCACGCTGCGCGCCGGCGGTGCTTTGATCCGTGTGATCTCTGCTCGCGACATGCACCGCAAGGAGAGGAACTTCTATGAGCAATCCACGAAAGACAGTACCTGAATTCAAGACGGAGGCGGAGGAGCGGGCCTTTTGGGAGAGCCATGACTCCAGCGACTACGTGGACTGGAACCGAGCCAAGCCAGGACGCTTTCCGAATCTCAAGCCATCGACCAAGACGATCTCGCTACGCCTGCCGATTGCACTGCTTGAGCGCATCAAGATTGAGGCCAACAAGCGGGATGTGCCCTACCAATCGCTGATCAAGGCATGGCTAGCCGAGGATGTGGATCAGCACAAACGTTGATGAAACTTTGCAGCTCTTCTAGCCGCTAACGCCCGCCATTGGCTGTCCCAGCCCCGTAGGTGTCTACTGCACCGGGGGAAGTCCACCGTCCGCTGCAACCAGTTGTTGGGCGGCTTGCAGATATCATCACAATCGCACTCGCTTGAGAAGTTGGGCGTTGATCGCTACGACCACGGTGCTCGCCGACATGAATACTGCGCCCACGGCCGGGGTGAGGAGGATGCCCCACGCGGCAAGCATGCCCGCCGCCAGTGGAATGGCAAAGATGTTGTAACCCGCCGCCCACCAGAGGTTCTGGAGCATCTTCCGGTAGGTCGCGCGGGACAACTCGACGATCTTCGGAATGTCGCGGGGGTCGGACCGTACCAGCACGATGTGCCCGGCCTCCACTGCGACATCAGTACCCGCGCCGATCGCGATCCCTATATCGGCGGTGGCCAGGGCCGGGGCATCGTTCACGCCGTCGCCCACCATCGCGACTTTTTTCCCCTGGCCTTGCAGCTCCCGCACCTTGGTGGCCTTGTCTTCGGGTAACACCTGCGCGAACACGGTGTCGATCCCCAGTTCAGCAGCGACGGCATCCGCGACTGCCTGTGCATCACCGGTGAGCATGGCCACTTCGATTCCCCGGTCGTGCAACGCGCGGATTGCCTCGCGACTCTCCTCGCGGATGGCGTCGGCCACGGCGAAGACCGCCAGGGCTCTGCTGTCCCTGAGCAGATAAATGGCGGCCTGCCCGCGACCGGCGGCCGCATCAGCGGCCTTACGAAGCGAGTCCGATACCTGCGCGTTCTCTGCCTTGAGGAGCGCCGGACCACCCATGTGATACTCGACGCCGTCGACCGTTGCAGCAACACCCTTCCCGGTCACGGCCCGGAATCCATCCGCTGGCGGCACTTCGAGCTTCCGCTCCACCGCCGTCTGCACGATGCCACGCGCGATCGGGTGCTCGGATTCCGATTCCACGCCGGCCGCGATCTGCAGCATGCTCGTCTCTGACTCCCCCTCGGCCATCGACATTTCTACCACGCGGAACTCCCCCAATGTGAGGGTTCCGGTCTTGTCGAAGATCACTGTATCCACGTTCCTGGCTTCTTCCAGCCCGCGCCGATCCCGCACGAGGAGACCATTCTGTGCGCCCAGGGTAGTGGAAATCGCAACGACCAGCGGCACGGCCAGGCCGAGGGCGTGTGGACAGGCGATAACCAGAACCGTCACCACACGAATAATGGAGAAGTCGATGGATGCTCCAAGGAACTGCCAGACCACCAGCGTGAGCACGCCGGCGGCGATGGCCACACCGGTCAGTAGCCGGGCCGCACGGTCGGCAAGGTGCTGCGCCCTGGATTTCGATGTTTGCGCGTCGGACACGAGCCGCATGATTCCGGAGAGCTTGGTCTTCTCTCCTGTGCCGGTGACCTCAACGCGCAGGGAGCCCTCGCCATTGATGGTCGCGGCTATGACCTCATCGCCTTCCTTCTTTTTTACCGGTCTGGACTCGCCGGTAATCATGGCCTCGTTGAGATCGCTCGTGCCCTTCTGGATCAGGCCGTCCGCCGGCACACTCTCGCCGGGACGGACCAGCACAATGTCGCCCTCGCGGAGCGCGCTGATAGGCACCTGCTCTTCGCCCTCTGCAGTCACCCGAGTCGCGGTATCCGGGAGCAGCTTGGCGAGTTCCTTGAGCGCCCCCTGCGCCTGTGAGATCGAGCGCATCTCGATCCAGTGGCCCAGCAGCATGATCGTGACGAGCGTGGCCAGCTCCCACCAGATCGCGTCCGCCTCAATGAGACCGAGCTGGACCACCCACGAGAAGATGAACGCCACCGAGATGGCGAGGGAAATCAACGTCATCATCCCCGGCAGTCGCGCTTTCAGCTCCCGCCATGCGCCCTGCAGAAAGACCAGGCCACCGTAGAGAAAGACGGCCGTTCCGAGGACAGGGGAGATCCACGCCGACCCGGGGAATTCGGGCGCCGTGTAACGAAAGATCATCTGGATGTGTGCTGCCCAGAAAACGACCGGAATGGTGAGGATCAGCGACAGCCAGAACTTGTCCCGGAACATCGTCGGGCTGTGACCTGCGTGCTGGTCGTGGCCTACATGGTCTTCCGCTGCGTTCCGGTGCCCGCCACGCACCTCACCGCCAGCGCGCGGCTCGGCTCGATGCCCATGATTGTTGTGGGTGGTTTTGCTCACAATGTCGATTCCTCTCCACGCACGTATCAGCCGCTTTCCGCGCTGCCACAATTCAACGGGCGAACTCATAGTCCAAGTCCGTAACCGTTCCTTTCCAGACAGAGCGCCACTCGCCCGCCATATACCAGCCTACCTCGCCCTCCGTGGGCACAAGCATGCCGCCTCGGTTCACATACTTCCGGAAGTGACCTTCCCACGGAACCTGCCTATACCCGCCATCGAACGTACCCCATCGCGCCGACGTGTAGATGCCGGTGACCTCGTCGGCGCCATTGAATCGAAATACGAGCGAAACGGTGACGCCGTTGTCCGTCAACGTAGCGAGGGCGGTGTTGTCGTCGATGGCGCTCCATTGCAGGTTGGCGCTCGGAAGCAGCGCCGTCGGATACCACACGGCCTCGGCCAGATAACGATGCAACGCACCCGAGTTCATTTCCGGATTGTCCCCGGCGGCGGCGACGGTAAACGCGGAAAGAAAGCTTACCTGCCCCGAGCCGTGCCCCGAAATCAACGCATCGCGCACGCGAACATGCAGTAGCGGAGCCATGGAGACACGGGCATTCCACAAGAAGCCAATCGAAGGTGGAGCCACTATCTGGCTAGCCTCGAATTTCAACCAGCGGTCACCTTCTACGTCGGTTCGGAGCGTGCCCACCTGCGTGAGGTGCGCCAGCCGGATGATGGGCGGCCTTTGCTGCAGGACTCGCGTGAAGTACCTTGCAACCGGCGCAGGCAGATCACTGAGGTCCTTCAGATTCACTTCATTGGCGCTCCGAGAGTCGGAGACGCGGACAAGGGACTCGACGAGCTCCGACACGGCGCGTTGCTGCGCGCGGGATCCAATCCATAGGGCGAGAGCGAGGCCGACAACGAATACGCCGAGACCAAGGAGTGTCAGATTTGCCCAGGGTGCCACGGCGCTGTCTCCTTGCCGGCTAACGCCGCGCTCACCGGAAAATGAGCGCGCAGTTTAGTGCCGTCGGCTCCACGCACAGGTTAGCCGCTTACCGCGCTGCCAAAGAAGTAAGCCTACCAGCGTGGCGACAGAGGTTGCGAGAAACCCAAAGACAAGTGCCACGAGCAGCTCAACATCCGCGACACGCTCGCAGCACGACGCATTGAAAAGTCTGATGAGATACAGCTACGTTGATTCCGGGAGATTGATGAAGGCTAGCTGATCCGGGTTTCGCAACCACCAAGCCGCGAGTAGGGTGGTTGCCCCTATTATGCAGGCCCAGTGTGCACTTATGCCGAACCGCCTCCTCGGGTGTAGGCGGAACTGTCGCTGCTTCACCCGCTCACACCACGCGTGGAAGTTTACGACTGACATCACGGAGCCCACGTTTCGGCGGGTCCGCCTTCAACGCCTGGTTGGGCCGTTAGTTTCTTGATATTCAACAGATGCTCGCCCTTCAAGCAGGCCAACGATGGAGATGTCTTCATCGACGGATGGCCAATGGATGCCTTCCCCTCTGCCAAGAAGTTCATATTCAGCCAACTGCTCAGGCGTGGCGTGGGCTAAGCGCGGAAACCACACCAACGGCACCGAAAGCACGCGCCCATCGTTGAGCGAGACAATAAGTTCATCGTCCGTGCAGCGCACCGAGACTGCATGCGGCACAGAACTAAGCGCTAAAGAACCCATTCCAAGCCTCCACAAATTGCTGTTGATGATCCTCGACCAGACGCATCAGCCGTTTGAGCTCATGCGCTGCGAAACCCGTGCTGCTGGCCAATGCTACGGGCTGTACCCAAAACTTCGCCAGCATGCCCTCCCGCTGTACATGAATGTGGCATGGCTCGCTATTCTCATTCGCATAGAAGAAGAACCGATAGCTGCCGATACGCAACACGGTTGGCACTAGCGACCTCCCTTTCAATGATAGGTCTAACGCTCGAAATCAATCGCGCCGTCAGTGTGCTCATGCGACGTGTGGCGCACTATTTCACTCACGGTAACTGACCATGCGGCACGTGGCAGTTCGTGCCCAGTATCCTCCAACTTCACCAAACGTGCGTTTTGCAATGACGAATCCCCGGGACAATCCCCGCAATCCCCGGGACACTTATCCCCCCCATTATATCGCCTTGCGCTGCTCACCGAAGTGTTCACCATCGAGGACTGCGCCTACGCGGTGATGAGCAACCATTACCATGCCGATTCCGGGAGATTGATGAAAGCTAGCAGATCCGGGTTTCGCAACCACCAAGCCGCGAGTAGGGCGGTT
Source organism: Aquisalimonadaceae bacterium (assembly GCA_040877625.1). GTDB lineage: Bacteria > Pseudomonadota > Gammaproteobacteria > Nitrococcales > Aquisalimonadaceae > Methylonatrum. The sequence continues at coordinate 64,779 of JBBDNK010000031.1, read as the reverse complement.
GCCCCTACAATCCAAATGCAGAGCGCGCTTCTGCCGGCGATCTTCTTCATTTGACCGAGACCTTGCCCCAGGCCTTGCACCCGATCCCCTCCACCACCGCCTGTTGGCTGCTACGGAGGATAGTGCTCAAAAACTGGAAGTCCCCAGGGCTGTCGATGACAATGCAGCCTTGGCTGATGCCGGACCGCCCCTTCGGGTGAAGGTGGAACTGTCCTCGCTACACCTGCTTGCTTTCAGGAGATGGCTGTCCGGTAACGTTTTAAAGTTGCAGCACGCGGCCCGCTCACTTGAAATATACACACGATACCTCGATCATATACACACTACCAACGGGAGTGTGCCATGCGTACCAACATTGTGATCGACGACAGCCTGATGAACGAGGCCCTCAAGCTCACCGGCGCCAAGACCAAGAAAGAGGCGGTGGAGATCGGCCTGCGCACGCTGGTACAGCTCAAGCGCCAGGAGCGTATCAAGCGCTACAAAGGCAAACTGGCCTGGGATGGCGATCTTGATCAGATGCGAGACGCCTGATGGTCCTGGTGGACAGCAGCGTATGGATTGACTACTTCAACGGCACTGACAACCCTGCCCCAGCCACGCTGGACGATCTGCTCTCATCCACCATCGTGGGCGTGGGAGACCTGATATTGGCAGAAGTTCTCCAAGGCTTCCGAAGCGATACAGACTATCTCACCGCCAGGAGCCTGCTACTTGATCTGGACCTGCACGTACTGGGTGGTGTGGATCTTGCGCAGAAAGCGGCAGACCACTTTCGGACGCTACGCAAGCAGGGCATCACGGTGCGTAAAACCGTAGACTGCATCATTGCCACCTACTGCATAGAGCACCAAATCCCCCTTCTCTACAGTGACCGTGATTTCCGCCCTTTTGTACAGCACTTGGGGCTGCAACCGGTATTGGATTTCCCGCTTTAACGCCGCGCACACCGGAAAATGAGCGCGCAGTTTAGTGCCGTCGACTCCACGCACAGGTTAGCCGCTTACCGCGCTGCCAAAGAAGAAAGCCCATTAGCGTGGCGACAGAGGTTGCGAGAAACCCGAAGACGAGCGCCACGAGCAGCTCAACATCCGCGACACGCTCGCAGCACGACGCATTGAAAAGCCTGATGAGATACAGCCACGCCGATTCCGGGAGATTGATGAAGGCTAGCTGATCCGGGTTTCGCAACCACCAAGCCGCGAGTAGGGTGGTTGCCCCTACCATCCAGACGCAGAGCGCGCTTACGCCGGCAATCTTCTTCATTTGACCGAAACCTTGCCCCAGGCCTTCAACCCGATCCCCTCCACTACCGCCTGTTGGCTGTTACGGAGGATAGCGCCCAAAAACTGGTAGTCCCTCGGGTTGTCGATGACAATGCAGCCCTGGCTGATGCCGGACCGCCCCTTCGGGTGAAGGCGGAACTGTCCCCGCTTCACCTGCTCACACCACGTATTGTCATCGACCTTTCCATCATCGGCGTAAAGCGCGAACCAGTTGCTCCGCCCACTGAACAGATCTCGCCACCAGCTCAGGCGGCCACCAGACTCGCGATCGAAGATGTAGTAGGTGCCGGGAGGTATCGGCCCCTTGCTGGGTAAACACGCAGCGAGGCGGCGGTTCACATGATCACCAAGCCCCGAGAAGGCCGGAAAAGCCGATGCGCCTCCGACGAACGCGCTCATCGGCTCGTCGTTGAGCTTGAAAGTCCATTTTTTCATCACTCGTTCCTTCGTGTTGTTTTACTGAAATCTGAGGTTAACGTCAGAGCTAAGCGGCCCCCCGATTCAGGTAAACGGAGCCGACCAAGAGGAAGTGTACGACGGACATCACCGGAGCCCAAGTTTCGGCGTGTTCCCCTGCGGTGATGGGATGCGCTCCTCCCGCACCCTTCTTCGGCATCCAGGTGCCATGCTGGCGGTTTGGATTCATCAACGGGAATTCACTGGCAACTACCAACACTAGGAACTCGCAGCTTGATCGTCTTGCTTCCGTAAACTAGTGCTGTACATTTGCACAGCACGGAGCGCTGCATGACTCAGCCCAGACGGACCTTGGTGAGCCTCACCGATACCCCCTACTACCACTGCATCGGCCGCTGCGTGCGCCGGGCCTTCCTGTGCGGGCGGGACTTCGCCACAGGCGAGGATTACGAACACCGCAAGGCGTGGGTGGTGGAGCGCCTTGCGCTGCTCACCGACGTGTTCACCATCGAGGTCTGCGCCTACGCGGTGATGAGCAACCACTACCATGTGGTGCTGCGGATCGACCGGGCTTCCGCTGACGCCCTCTCCGAGGCCGAGGTCATGGCGCGCTGGAGCCGGCTCTACGGGCTACCGGTATTGGTACGCCGCTATCGGGACGGGGAGGGCGCCTGTGAAGCCGAGCTTGAGCAGGCCCGCGCCACGCTCGCCGAGCTGCGCACCCGGCTCGCCGATCTGCGCTGCCTGAACGAGTACATCGCCCTCAAGGCCAATGCGGAGGACGGCTGCACGGGACGCTTTTGGGAGGGCCTAACTTCCGACAGTGCCGATTGAAGACTCTCCAGGAGTTCACTCTCGTCGTTACTGCAGATAAACGTCATCGAGAACCCGGAGTATATATTGGAGCGGAGGATGTCCACCCTCCGCTCGTTGGCCTGGTTCGGCTTTACGCGCCGTTACAGGGCGTCGCGACTGAAATTCGTTACGCCGGCCCCGAACGCTGGAACAGCACTCTCCTTGACTTTATCAAGTAGCAGCCGCAACTCGATGAGGTCATTACCGTAGTCAGCGACTTCATCCTCGTCGTCTGATGTCTCACAGATCGTTGCCCACTTAGCTTCCAACTCGGTCAGGGCTTCAAGGATGAGTCGCGCCTCAGACTCTACCAAGGCCATTTCAATGCGCTTCATGCTAGCTTTCCTTCCTTCTTGAACACTCGGGATGCCTTCAACGCGAATTCTTCCAGCAAGCCCTTGTATTTATCGACAGGCATGTTTTGAACAGGTGCGATGCAGAAGTGGTGAGGTTTGTCCTTGACGAGTTTAAGGCCGAACGGCAAGGAGGTGTTTGGTGGAAATCGCCAAACCCAGCCTGCCATCGGAGCGCGCATTATGCCCTCCTTGTCAAAGACACTGACGCCCTTCCCATTGGCAATCACTACGTTGATCCCGTTTAGCTTAATCGTATTTATGTCTCGTGGGCGAACATTCGACAATCTTGGGCCGAAACTGTTACCCAAGCGGAACACTTCTTCGGGAACAAGGAAGAACTCCTGGTTTATCATTGTTAACACGCTCCTTATGTTTAGATATTTTTATCCTTCATACGGCTACTCTATGAGTGAACGTTCCTTTTTAATATAATTCGCGCTCCTTCCTGTTGGCACACCTTGATGAATTCATGCGAATCACTTCGACACCATCTTCAGGGACACGTTCGGTGCATGAAATGAAGAATATATTGAAGTTTGCTTTCCACTCAAAATCCATTTTCCTCTCAATATTCCGTTTCGCTAACGCCGTGCGCTCAGTTTTACACACAATTCTGCAAGCCCTTGATTATTCATACTCTGGAGCGTCTTTGACAGCCCGCAGTCAAAGTGTTTTTCAGCCTCGCTCAAGCACTTGCACTGCTGCGTCGCAACATGTCCGTAAAGCTCAGCGCCATGCGTGGGCCGCCGCGAGTTTAGCACCGTACGCTCCATGCACATGTTAGCCGTTTCCTGCGCTGCCAAAGAATATAGCCCATTAGCGTGGCGACAGAGGTTGCGAGAAACCCGAAGACGAGCGCCACGAGCAGCTCAACATCCGCGACACGCTCGCAGCACGACGCATTGAAAAGCCTGATGAGATACGGCCACGCGGATTCCGGGAGATTGATGAAAGCTAGCAGATCCGGGTTTCGCAACCACCAAGCCGCGAGTAGGGCGGTTGCCCCTACAATCCAAATGCAGAGCGCGCTTATGCCGGCGATCTTCTTCATTTGACCGAGACCTTACCCCAGGGCTTGCACCCGATCCCCTCCACCACCGCCTGTTGGCTGTTACGGAGGATAGCGCTCAAAAACTGGAAGCCCCTCGGGTTGTCGATGACAATGCAGCCCTGGCTGACGCCGGACCGCCCCTTCGCGTGAAGGCGGAACTGTCCTCGCTTCACCTGCTTGCTTTCAGGAGATGGCTGCCCCGTAAAGCCGTAAAGTTGGCTGCGCTCACCGGAAGCAGCACGCGGCCCGCTCACTTGAAATATACACACGATACCTCGATCATATACACACTACCAACGGGAGTGTGCCATGCGTACCAACATTGTGATCGACGACAGCCTGATGAACGAGGCCCTCAAGCTCACCGGCGCCAAGACCAAGAAAGAGGCGGTGGAGATCGGCCTGCGCACGCTGGTACAGCTCAAGCGCCAGGAGCGTATCAAGCGCTACAAAGGCAAACTGGCCTGGGATGGCGATCTTGATCAGATGCGAGACGCCTGATGGTCCTGGTGGACAGCAGCGTATGGATTGACTACTTCAACGGCACTGACAACCCTGCCCCAGCCACGCTGGACGATCTGCTCTCATCCACCATCGTGGGCGTGGGAGACCTGATATTGGCAGAAGTTCTCCAAGGCTTCCGAAGCGATACAGACTATCTCACCGCCAGGAGCCTGCTACTTGATCTGGACCTGCACGTACTGGGTGGTGTGGATCTTGCGCAGAAAGCGGCAGACCACTTTCGGACGCTACGCAAGCAGGGCATCACGGTGCGTAAAACCGTAGACTGCATCATTGCCACCTACTGCATAGAGCACCAAATCCCCCTTCTCTACAGTGACCGTGATTTCCGCCCTTTTGTACAGCACTTGGGGCTGCAACCGGTATTGGATTTCCCGCTTTAACGCCGCGCACACCGGCCGTGGGCCGATTCTGGCGTGCCTATATAGTTAATCCATGGTGCAGACCGCCCGCAACAACGCGCAAACGGGTACAGTTCCGCACAGGACATTTCGCCCATTCATGTGCAATACAGGAGAACACGCTTGAACCACGGTTATTTTTACGAAGACCTGACGATCGGCCAGACTGCGAGTTTCAGCAAAACGGTGACCGAGGCCGATATCGTCAATTTCGCCGGCGTCAGCGGGGATTTCAACCCGATGCATGTGGATGAGGACTTCGCCGGCAAGACTCGGTTCAAGGGCCGTATCGCCCACGGCATGTTGAGCGCGGCCTATATCTCCAGAATCGTCGGCATGTATCTGCCGGGGCCGGGCAGTATCTATGTCAGCCAGTCCCTGCGCTTTCGTGCGCCCGTGAAGATAGGCGACACCATGACCGTGCGTGCCGAGGTCAGGGAGATGAGCGCCGAACGCGGTTTTGTGACGCTGGATATACAGTGCCTGGTCAGGGAAAAGGCAGTGGTTACCGGCGACGCGGTTATGATGGTGCCTTTCAGGGCGTGATGGCGGGGGGCGTTGTGGACGAGCGGGTTAGGCCTGAACAGTGGTTCGGGGACTTCGACGTACCGGTCAATACCACCTTGCACTGGCATGTGGGGCCGATGGTGTTCTGGGTCCATCGTGGCGAGATGGAGTGGCGTCTGGCGACCGAAGCCACGGCGGATCCCTACGACACCACGGTCGAGCTGGTGCGCCGGGAGGAGACGCAGCCGGCGGAGGTGACGGACAGCAGGATGCAGCGCTTTCTGATGCGCACCGACAGCCCGTGCCTGAACCTGGGGGTATTGCTGCCGGATCGCCCCATTGTCTCCCGCCCGGTGAGCCCGGTGAGTATCCCCGCTGGTGAGTCGGTCTGTTTCTATCTGAGCTATCCGCTCTGGGTCAGCGTCGCGGTGGGTAAGCCGGGCCGTAAGCTGACAGAGTTTGCCAGCCATCGTCTGTCCGATACCTGGTTCGGACCGAATACCCAGGAAGGTGTGCTCTGTTACGCTGTCCGCACGCGCTGCCGCCTGCGGCTGTCGGATCATAGTAATGTGCCGAACCGGGCGGTCACGCCGTTGTTTATCCGCAATCAGAGCCGCGATCCGTTACGGCTGGAGAAGCTGCAGTTGCCGGTGGCCACCCTGAGTCTGTACCGCTCGGAGGAAGGTGGCCTGCTATGGACGCAGTCGGTGACGCTGGTGCGCGAGGAGGATGGCGACATGGCTGCCTTGCGGCTGGGTAGCGGGCCGCCCGAAGAGGCCGGCAAGGCCGTGCTGGTTGCCGGGCCCAGGGAGGCGCCGCAGCGCAATGCCGTGTTCCGCGCCTTTAGTGCGCTGTTTTGACCGGAATGTGAGGGTTCGCGCGTGTCCGAGCTTGCCAATACCTTATGGGCCGACATCCTGGCGATAAACTGGATTGGCCTGTTGCAGGCGCTGATGATCCTGGTTTTCGGTTTGTTGCTGGCGCGTCTGGTCGCCCGCGGCGCGGGCCGTCTGGCGGCCGGGCGCCTGGATCTCCACCAGAGCACGCTGTTGCGGCGCATTGTGTTTTACGCGCTGACGGCCCTGGTGGTGACGTCGGCCCTGCATCAGATGGGGTTCAAGCTGGGGGTGTTGCTGGGTGCCGCCGGCGTGCTTACCGTGGCGATCGGCTTTGCGTCGCAGACGTCGGCATCGAATCTGATCAGTGGGCTGTTTCTGTTGGCTGAGCGGCCGTTCCAGATCGGCGATATCATCCGGGTGAACGATGTCACGGGCGAAGTGCTCGGTGTTGATCTGTTGTCCGTGAAGCTGCGCACGTTCGATAACCTGTATGTGCGGATCCCCAATGAGACGCTGGTCAAGAGTTTTGTAACCAATTTTTCGCGGTTTCCGGTTCGCCGTTACGATCTGCAGCTGGGTGTGGCTTACGCCGAGGATCTGGACCGCGTGAAGCGGATCATCGAGTCGGTGGCGGACCGCAACCCCTTGTGTCTGGAGGAGCCGCGGCCGCTGATCATTTTTCAGGGTTTCGGTGATTCGTCAGTGGATCTGCAGTTGTCGGTGTGGGCGCAGCGGCAGAATTTTCTGGATCTGCGCAATTCCTTGCCGCTGGAGATCAAGAAGGCCTTTGATGATGAGGGTGTGGAGATTCCCTTTCCGCACCTCAGCATCTACGCCGGCAAGCATAGCGATCCGCTGCAGGTTCGCCAGTCGCCGGGGGATACCCCTGCCACCGGCCGGGACGCCGGATAGGCCCCCGGCCTATGCGGAATCCGAGCTGCCCTGTGCGCGTATGGGGGTCGATGAGTCCCTCCCCATGCCGGGTGCCGCAAAGTGCCCAGCGATCAGCCTGATGTCGGTGAGGGGATTATCGGAAGCCAGCGCGGCTTCGCCGCCATCCTGAACCGGCAGTGCATGGAGCCACCAGCGTCCATGCCCGGTGACATTGACGATGGCTGCGTCGCGCAGGCTGTCGAGGGGCACGGAATAGCGCGACAGCGGTAACGACAGGCCCAGTCCAATTGCCTTTGCCAATGCCTCCTTGCGTGACCAGCAGCGACGCAGCAGAACATCGCGCCGTTCACCTGCGGGTGTTGCCAGAATCACCTCGGCTTCTTCGGGCGCCAGATAGCCGCACAAGGCCTCCGTGTTCAGGTGCGTGCGCCGCATTTCAACATCGACACCGACTTCGCCGCCGGAAACTGCAATCAAAAGACACGTGCCGGAATGGGATAGATTGAATCGTAGATGGTTACAAGCGCACTTCGGCTTTCCGTGCGCGCCTTCGGTCAGTGCGATCTTGTCGGGGGATACCTGCAGATACCTGGAGAGTGTCCAGCGCAATGCACAACGTGACACCAGAAACGTCGTTCGGGCGCCGGATTTAATGTACCCCAGCAGACGGTCGGTCTCGGCTTCGCTCAGCCAGTGAAGACACCGTTGCGCCTGTGGCGACAACACGTCGATGGCGAACCGCCAGACCGTGACGGCGCCACTTTCCGGCCATGGCAGCGGACCGGCCACCGAATCGGCATCTACTGCAATGCGATGCGTCATGTCATCCAGGCGCTGGTCGGCTACAGGGAGTGAACGTCAGGAACAAACTTCGGCTTCACTGCCGGTAAACGAAGCCAATGCCGAGCGAAGACGGTCGTCCACGATCGTTGGCTGATCGGCCACAAACATGTGCTTGCCGGGCACGCTCAGGTGAACGAAGGCGCTGCTCGTGCAGCCAGCCCATCGCGCGACCTTGGGCGGCGGTGCAAACGGGTCGTTTTCGCCCGAAAAAGCGGTAATCGGGATATCAAGCGGTGGCTCGGCGTTTGCCCCCCGGTAGTTGCGCAAGAGTTCGGTATCGGCGTGCACCAGCTTGTTCAGCGCGTGCATGTAGGCATTGTCGTCGCGCAGCGCTGATGGGATCTCCAGGTTGGCGAGATCGATGTCGACAAATTCCGGCGACTGCTTTTCGATGTGGTGATCAAGTGGCGACCACAGCCCGCTGGCAAACAGGTGATCCGGTCGGTAGCCAAGCGCGCGCAATCGGCGCGCGCACTCGAAGGCCAGATGACTGCCCATGCTGTGCCCGTAGAGCACCATGGGGCGATCAAGCAAAGACTGCAGCAGCGGTAGCAGCGCCTCGAACACGACATCCATATCGACGATTGCCGGCTCGTCGGCCCGGTCGCCTCGCCCCGGCAATTGCACTGCTAATACCTCGGCGATGTCGGTCAGTGGCTCGGTCCAACGGCGGAAGAATTCGGCGCTGCCTCCTAAGTGATGGAAGCAGACGAGGCGCACCGTCGCGTTTTGCGGCCCGCCGACCCGCATCAACCAGCGTGCGGTCGACACCGCCTGGGCGTCGAACAAGGCGCTGTCCGATGCCGTAAGCCCCGCCAGCTGCAACAACTCGGCCGCCAGCTCGGCCACGCTTGGTCCCCTGAGCAGCGTTGATACCGGCACCGTCGTGCCGATCAGGCGTTCGAGTTTGTATCGAAGCTCCATGCCCATCAGCGAATCCAGGCCCAACTCACCGAGCGTGTTATGCGGCGCGAGGTCGGTAACCGACAGGCGCAGTACCTGCCCTATGCAGCGTGTGGTGGCCGCGATCATCGCCGGCAGGCGCTCGTTTGCCGGAAGGGTCGACAACGGTTCGACCGGGCCGTCAGCCTCGGTGGCCGAGCTGTCGCCAAGTGCCGCCATGCAGGGTGGTATCCGGCCGGCCGGATAGGTCGCCAGCGCCCGGCGCCAATCGACATCGGCGGCAACCGCCCGCGTCCGGTCGTCCACGAGCAACTGCTCGAGCAGCGTAAAGCCGGCAGCCGGGGTGAGGGGCGTAACGCCGGCGTCGGCCAGCCGGGCCTTGTCGGCCGCGGCCATCGCGTCCGCCATGCCTGCATCGGCCCACGGCCCCCAGTTAACGGTGAGTGCGTGCAGACCGAGTGCGCGCCGGTGATGCGCGAGCGCATCCAGCACCGCGTTGGCCGCCGCGTAGTTGGTCTGGCCGGGGGAGCCGAATACGCTCGCGATCGACGAGAAGCAGATGAAACGCGTGTGCGGCAGCCGTAGCGAAGCAAGGTGCAGATTGATCGCCACGTCGACCTTGGCCCGGAATGCGGCGGCAAAGGTTGATAACGTCTGGTTACGTAGCAGGGCGTCAACCAGTTCTCCGGCCAGGTGATAGATGTCGCCGATGGGCACACCGGCGGCGGCGATCCGCTCGAATGCCTCGTCGGTCTGCCGGCGATCGGCAACGTCCGCGCGGATGTAGTTCAGCGCCACACCTCGTGCGCGCAGGGCGTCGGATTTCTGGTGTATTAGCGTGTCCGCCGTGCGGCGGCCGATGACCGTGATGTGCCTGGCGCCGCGGGTCGCAAGCCAATCGACGAGCGCCTGGCCGAGCGCCCCAAGCCCGCCGACAACCACATGGCAGCGGTTGGGCCGGATCGTGGCCGCCGTTTCGCCTTCCACGTCCGGCTGCGTCACCACGATCTTGCCGATATGGCGCGCCTCGGCCATGCAGCGAAAGGCCTCGTTGACGCGTGTCATGGGGAATGTCTGTACTCGCGTGGGTCGCAGACCCGCGTCAGTCATGAGTTGAAGCACGGCCCGGAACTCGTCCGCGAGGAGATCCGGCCGCTCGCTTGCGACATCCATCAGGTCGAACAACAGGTAACGTGCATCCGGCCGCCGCCGCGCGGCCTCAGTGGGCGACCAGACGCCGATCTTGCCGAGTTCGACAAAGCGTCCACCCGGCCGGAGTATCGAGAAGCTGCGGTCGATGAAATCGCCGTTCAGTGAGTTCACGATCAGGTCGAGTTTTTGTGGCAGGTCCGTCACCAGCCGCTCGGCGAATTCGAGGCTGCGCGAGTCGTAGACATGGGCGACGCCAAGTGCGCGCAGGAAGGCGTGTTTGCTTCGGCTGGCGGTCGCGTAGACGGTGGCGCCAAAGTGCAGTGCAAGCTGAACGGCGGCGAGCCCGACACCGCCCGCCGCGGCATGGATCAGCACATGATCGCCGGGCTTGAGCCCGCCACTGCCGAAGAATGCGTGGTAAACCGTCAGATAGGCGGTCGGAACCGCTGCGCCCTGCTGGAAGGACATGCCATTGGGCAGCGGCGCCACAAAGTGCTCACCGACGGTGACGTGGCTTGCGAAACAACCAAACGCCATGATCGCCACGACCCGGTCGCCCGGCCGCACCGATGTCACCTCGGCACCGACGCGGGTAATGATCCCGGCGCAGTCGCCGCCAAACAGCATGTTGTCGGCCTGATCGACACCTGATTGCTGGCCTTCGACGGCAAGCATGCCGAGGGCATACAGCACGTCCTTGAAATTGAGGCCGGTGGCGTGGACCCGGATTTCGACCTCATTGGCCGCCGGCGCGGCCGGTTCCGAGGGTGCCAGGTAAAGATTGTCGAGCGAGCCGAATGCGGTCGTCCGGAGGGTGAACGGCTCGCTGGTCGGAATGGCTTCGACACGTGTCGTGGCGAGGGGGAGGACACGGGCAACGTAGCGGGCATCTCCGCGGTAGGCGACCATGGTTTCGGCCGAGCCGGCGGCGATTTCGGCCGCCGCCGCGGCGCCGAGGTGGTCTTCACCTTCGTCGATGCAGCAGATGGTGAGCCACGGGTACTCACGCTCGAGGCTGCGCGCAAAACCCCAGACGAACGCCTGACCTGGCCGGATCTCATCGTGGCCCGTCACCTGCTGGGTCGAGCGGGTCACGAACCAGAGCCGGGTCAGTCGTGAATCCGGATTGTCCAGGTCGAGCCTCTTTACTGCATCAAGCAGCCAGCGCACATCCTCAAGCAGGGCCGTGGGATCGAGCACCGCGCTAACGTCGTCAAGCACGATTACGGCACCGTCGGTCGCGGTTGCCGGTGCATCGACGGTGACGGACATCTCACCTAGCCGGTTGCGAATCATCGCGGCGTACGGTCCATCGCCGAGTACCGTGGGCTGGCCATCGATCGGGGTCGGGCCTGATCCACGCTCCAGCGACTCCCAGGCGATGCGATAGCAGTCCAGGCCGGCCGCCGTGGCACCGTGTTCCAGCAGTTGTGCACCGTCGCTCAGGCGCAGCGAAAAACCGGCGATCTCGCCGATCGGCTGGAAGTTCCGGTCGTAAAAGACAAGATCCGCCAACGCGGCCTTGTCTTCCGGCATCACCGGTTTGCGCAGCCGCACATGGCTCCATGCCATCGACACCGGGCCGGGCTCAAAACGGAACGACTCCATCCCCACCGGCAGAAATGTATTGCGGCTCGCCTCGCCGAACAGTGTCGCGGCGAACAGTTGCAGGCAGCCGTCGAGGAATGCCGGATGCTGGATATAAGACGCCACCTCGGCAGTCATTGGGTCGGACATCTGCACCCGGCCGATGGCCTCCTGCTCGCCGCGCCAGATCTCACGCACGGCCCGGAAGGCGGGACCGAATACGATGTTCTGCTCACTGAGCTGATCGTAAAAGGCGTCGGTCGGGATCGCCCGTGGGCAACGTGCGCGGGCGGCCCAGTAGCCGCGGCGCCCCGCGTTCGAATCGATGTCCGCGAGCCGTGCGTAGGCACGTTGTCGCAGCGCTGGCGAAAACCCGTCGCCCGCCGCTTCGCCGAGGCGGAGCAGTATGCTGCCGCCTTCCGCGCCGTCGATGGTTATGACGTATTCGGCGCGGCCGTTATCGGCGTCGCGAATTCCCAGGCGCACGCCGTCGCTGCTCAGTTCATGATCCCACTGGTAGCGTTCGGTGCCCGGCACTGCGTCGGCATGACAGTCCATGTGTTTCAAGCTGATTCCTCCTCCATGGGCGGGCACGCCGTAAGCACGCCGCACGAATAAACTGACCGTGACGAGACCGAAGGTGTTGGCTGACCGTCATCGTCGATGACCAGAAAGCGAAATTGCGCATCGCTATCGGCAATGACGTCGACGCGAACGCGCCGGTCGTCCGCCTCCAGGACCAGCGGTCGGCGGAACTCGAGATCCTGAAGCCGCCAGTGGCGGTTGCCGGTGATCTGGTAGGCCGCTGCCTGCGCCAGCCCGATATGACCGGTGGCAGGCAGTACGTCCGCGCCGAACACGGTGTGGTCACCGAGGTAGGCGAAGCGACGGGTGCCTATAGGCACCGACACCGAGAATCCATTCTGGTCTGTGGATTTAACGGTGGCATCGGCCAGAAACGCGTGCTGCAAACCGGCGGCGGCTGCCGAACCTTCGGCTCGCGGCATCCTGACCGGCGCGTAGAGCCGGTGCCGCTGGGGTTCGAATGCATAGCCCGGAAGCCGCAAGCGCGGCGTGCCGTCGGCGGGGTGGATGGCGGCGGCGCGGAGGTCGACCCCGGCCTCGAAGCAGGCGCCCAGCGCCCTGAGTACGACGGTCAAGTCGTCGCTCACGGGGTTGAGAGTGTTGTACACGCGCGTGGCGGCGCCGAAGCGGCCGTGGACGAGTCTGGACAGCACGGGCCGCGGCCCGACCTCCAGCACGAGATCCGGTTTTTCTTGCGCCAACCGCGTGACTGCCAGGTCAAACTCCACCGGCTTGAGCAGCTGATCGGCCCAGTAGTCGGGCCAGACGACATCGTCGGTCAGCACCGCGCCCGTGGTTGACGAAACCATCGGCAGGGTAGCCGGACCATGCGGCACCTGTGTTGCGAAGTCCCGCAACGTGTGGGCGGCCGGCGCCATGGCCCGGGAATGAAAGGCATGCGAGACCTCGAGGCGCCGATGCGGCACATCCTGCGCGTTGAGTACCTGCTCGGCCGCCTCGATGTCGGACACCGGCCCCGACAGCACGACATTGCGCGGGCTGTTGACCGCGGCGATCACCGCTCCGGAGCCGAGCCGCTCAAGCACTGCCGACGCCGAGCGGCGGTCGGTCTGAACCGCGGTCATCGCGCCATCGGCGCGACAGGCCTGCATGCTCGACGCCCTCTGTGCGACGAGCCGCAAGCCGTCTTCGAAGGTTAGCACGCCGGCAAAGGTCGCGGCTGCGAATTCCCCGACGCTGTGACCCAGGACGAATGCGGGCTGCACACCGCATTCGAGCAGCATGCGGCCAAGCCCGATCTGCAGGACGTAGAGCGCCAGCTGCGTGTGGCGGGTCTGGGCCAGCACCGCTTCGGTCGCCTTGCTGCCATGGACGAACTGGCTCAAGGGGCCGCCCAGGGTGTCGGCCAATGCCGCATCGGCCTGGCGCCAGGTATCGCGGTAAACCGCAAAGCGCTCGAGCAGGCCGCCGCCCATGCCGGGATACTGCGCGCCCTGGCCGGTAAACAGCAGGGCCACACGTGGCGTGGCTCCGCCGGGCCCGGGCTCGCCGCCAGCGCGCAAGTCGGCTGCGATGCCGTTCAGTCGCGCGACTGCGTCCGACGTCGAGTCGCAGACCAGCGCACGCCGCTCATTGAAGATGTCGCGACCATTGGCGAGCGTCGCGGCAACCGCGTTCAACGATGCGTCCGGGTGATCGTGCAGCCAGTCCGCGTAGTCGTCGGCAAGCGCCGCCAGTGCCTGCCGGCTGCGCGCACTCAGGCAGAGCAGTGCCGGACCGGGCGCGGGGTCAGCCGGGGCGCGGGGCTCGGGTGCGGCCTCGATGACGACGTGCGCATTGGTGCCGCCGAAGCCGAAGGAGTTTATCCCCGCGATTCGTGGCAGCTCTGACGGCCAGGGCTGGTGCCGGGTCGGCACGGTCAGCGACAGGCGGTCAAAGTCGATCAGCGAACTGGGTTGCTGAAGGTGCAGATGCGGCACGATCTCGCGGTGGTGGATACACAGTGCTGCCTTGATGAAGCCGGCTACCCCGGCCGCGGCTTCCAGGTGGCCGAGGTTGGTCTTGACCGAGCCGACCAGGCAGTTCGTCTTGCGGCCTTCCAGTACCGATCCGATCGCATTCAGCTCCATCAGATCGCCGAGGCGGGTGCCGGTGCCATGCGCCTCGAAATAGCCGATCTGGTCCGGCGGTATGCGGGCTCGCCGCAGGGCGGTACCGATCACGTCAACCTGGGCTACGGGGTTGGGTGCGGTCAGGCCATTGCTGTGGCCATCCTGGTTGACCGCACTGCCGCGTATGACCGCCCATATCGGATCGTTGTCGCGCAGCGCATCGTCGAGCCGCTTGAGTACGACCACGCCGATACCCTCGCCGCGGGCATAACCGTTGGCGCGCTGGTCGAAGGTCTTGCAGCGGCCATCCGGTGACAGGAACCCGCCCTTGGATGCGGCCACCGTTACCCACGGTGACAGCTTGATCTGTGAACCTCCCGCCAGTGCGACCGAGCACTCACCGGCCGCGAGACTCTGGCAGGCCAGATGTATGCTCACCAGCGATGAGGAGCATGCGGTGTCGATCGCAACGCTTGGCCCGTGGAGGTCGAACACGTAGGAGAGCCGGTTTGCCGCGACGCTGAAGGCGTTGCCGGTCAGTGCGTAGCCGTCCACCCTGGTCGGGTCCTGGGCGATCCGGTCGTAGTAATCGAAGCTTGCCACACCCATGAAAACACCGGTGCGCCGCTCCTCCGCCGCCTGTCGTGCCGAAAGATCGGACATCCGGATGCCGGCGTTCTCGACCGCCTGCCACGTCACCTCGAGCAAGAGCCGCTGCAGCGGCGACATGGAGGCTGCTTCGCGAGGCGAGATACCGAAGAAGGCGGCATCGAACCGGTCGATATCGTCAAGAAAACTGCCCCAGCGCACGGGCGTCTTGCACGGCGTGGCAGGGTCCGGGTCGTAGAACTCGGCGAGCGACCAGCGTTCGGCGGGCACCTCGCTGATCGCGTCAACACCATTGCAGAGCAGGTGCCAGTAAGCATTGAGCGATGGCGCGCCAGGCAGGCGGCAGGCCATGCCGACAACGGCTATCGGGTGCTGGGATTCGTTCACAATCGAGGCCTCGCTGGTAGAGCAGGATGTTCGTCGTTCGCTGTCGCGGCGTACGGCGCAAGTGCATGTCCGGCGGTGGCGATCAGATGATGCTGGCTGTCGCGGTAAAAGAAATGGGCGCCGTTGCATTCGTGCATGGCGAAGCCGCCGTCGGTCTGCGCGCGCCATGCCCGGAGCTCTTCGGCGCTGCACAGGGGATCATCGATGCCGCGCACGGCGGTAATCGGCACGGCCAGTGGTGCCTCGGCCTGATACAGGTACTCGGTATTGATCTCCAGGTCGGCGCGTATACCTGGCAGAAAAAAGCGCAGCAGCTCAGGCTCGACGAGGATGCGGTCATCGATACCTCCGTAGCGGCGCAGAACGTCAATGAACTCGGCGTCGGGCAGGTGATAGATTTTGCGGTGGGCGAGCGGTAGATGCGGCGCGGCCCGACTGACAGCACAGAGCCAGACTGGCCCCGGCAAGCGCTGTGCCCGCAGCCGGCGGGCGACCTCGAATGCGAGCAGTGCGCCGAAACTGTGACCGAGGAATGCGAAGGTGCCCGGCGGCACGTCTTCCAGCGCCGTGACGACGCCGCGCGTTATCGCGGCACCATCGCGCAAGGTCACTTCACGGTAACGTTCCTCCCGGCCCGGCAACTGCACGCCGATGATACGCAGCCACGGTGGCGCAAGCTGGTTCCAGCGGCGGAACTGGCTGCCGCCGCTACCCGCGGAACCGAAGCAGATCAGGTTAACCGTCGCGCCGGGGTTTTCAGTGAGGCCGACGAGCCAGGGTGTCGACGTCATTTCTGGAACGCCGCGTGCAAATTGTTCATGCAGCGCAGTACGGTGTGATCTCGATAGGTCAGTTCCTGGTCGAGCATCGTCAGGTTGGGATAGCGCTCGAGCATGGCGGCGAACGCCTCCTGCGCCTCGATTCGGGCAAGCTGCGCACCGACGCAGTAGTGGTGACCGTCAGCGAATGACATGTGATGTGGGCGGTCGCGCTCGATGTCGAACACGTCCGGATCGGCGAATTGCTCGGGGTCGCGGTTGGCCGAGCCAAGTACGACGTAGGCCTGCTCGCCCTGACGGATCAATTTGCCGCCGATCTCGACATCTTCGAGGGCTTTACGCGAAGTCATCTGCAGAGGGGCGTCGTAGCGCAGAATTTCCTCGACGGCGTTCGGCATCAGCTCCGGGTGAGCGATAAGATGCCGCCGCTGTTCGGGATGCTGCATCAACGCCAGGCAGCCATTGCCGATCAGGCTGACCACCGTCTCCTCGCCGGCACCGAAATTGAGGATGATGATCGACACCAGTTCGGCTTCGCTCAGCCGGTCGTCTTCATCGCGCGCCTCAATCAGGGCGCTGATCAGATCGTCCCGGGGGTTGGCGCGGCGCTCGGCGATCAGGCCGCGCAGGTAGGCCATGAATTCAATCGAGCACTGGTTCATCGCCGCATACTCTTCGAGCGACACCAGCGGGTCGAAGATGCGGCTTATCACGGTGGACCAATCCACACAGCGCGAGAAGTCCTGAGCCGGCAGGCCGATCACGCTGGCAATCACGTTCTGTGGCAGCAGGAAGGCGTAGTCGGTCATCACGTCCATGCCGTCCTGGCCGTGGACGCGGTCGAGAAGTTCATCGGCGCACTGGCGGATGCGGGCGCGCATCCGCTCGATCTGGCGCTTCTGGAAAGCGGCGGAGACGAGCTTTCGCAGGCGTGTGTGATCGGGCGCTTCGAGGAAGACGAACCAGTTCTCCGCGTTGGCGATCAGCGACTCGAGATTGTCGGGCTGATTGGCCGAGATACGGCGGGTCTTCAGCAGTTCGTTCTTGCGTCGAAGTTGCCCCGGCACATCCGGTACGCTGAAGCGGCGATCCTTGAGCACGCCTCGAACATCGGCGTACTTGCCCAGGAACCAGCAGCCCAGCGGGCTGCGGTGAACCGGGTCCTGATCCCGCAGGCGCTGGTAGTGCGGGTAAGGATCGCGATTGAACGCCGGGTGTCGCGGGTTGAAGAACAGCTCGGCAGGCGGGCTCACCATCGCCGGTCTTGCCGACTGGTCGGCGGCTTCTTCCATGAAAGTCATCTCGATCTCCCTTTCCCTGTGGATGGCCCGGTCCCCTAGACGTCGATCGCGGCCGCCAGGCTGCGGATCGTTGGGTACTCCCAGAACAACGTGATGGATAGTTCGCGGCCGAGCCAGGCGCTGAACTCCTTGGTCATGGTCACGGCAACGGCGGAATCCAGCTGGTAGTCGGCGAACGGGCGGTCTATGTCGATTTCGTCGGGCGAGACCCCTGCAAGCTGTGCAAAGCGGCTGATCAACCAGTCTTCCATGGATTCCTGACGGGGGTGCTGAACGGCTTCGGTCATGAGCTTACTCTCGACAATATTGTGTGGGGTTGATCGGAAACCGCGCCGCCGTCGGCCGGGTCCGGCGCGAGACCATCGGGGATTACATGGTTGCGGCGGCGCTCAAACGGGTAGAGTGGCAAGCGCGCGGGGGCGCCGCCGGTTAGCGTTGCAAAGCCCTGCCAGTGCAACGTAAAGCCTCTGTTGAACAACCCGGCGGCGAGTCGTGTGCACTGCCCCGGCAGATCGTCTTGCGGATTCCACCACAGGTCGCAGGGAGCGTCGCCTTCACTGGCGTCAACGATAACCACGCTATTCGCGCTTCCAGGCGCGTCGGCATCGCAAGCGGTCACGGCCAGGCCCAGGTGACTGGCAAATTCCCCGAGCGCGGCCAAAGGTGGCGATACGGTCGCTGGCATATCGAGGTGAATTCGCGTGATGCCGAGCCGTGCCAGCATCACCGCAAGCAGGCAGGTGACGCGTTGCCCGGCCGGCGCCGCGGCAATATCGGCGGTGAGGGTGCGCCAACCGCCGACGAGTTCGGCGGTGTGCCCGTCCGTGGTCGTGTGCTTTAACGCGATCAGCCCGACGCGGCATGGGCGATTGGCGGAGGTTGCCGGGCCGGCCGCCCGCAGCGCATCGATAGCATCACCCCAGTCGGCGACGGTCAGGGCGCGGCGCATTGCATGGTGCTGACGGTGGACAAGTGTGGCGCGACAGAAATCGCGCAGCGCGGCAAGTGGAGCGCCCGCATGCCGGGCCTCGGCGAGGCTGTCGGCATAGGCCGCACACAGGCGAACAAACGCCGCCTCGCTACGGGCACTGACGGCGAGCATCCAGGGGCCGACCGCCTCCGTGTGGTCGGCGTCGTGGTGGGTGGGCGGTTGTTCCACCACAAGGTGTGCGTTGCCGCCGGCAAAGCTGAACGCGCTGACGCCGGCCCGGCGCGGTTCCTCGGTCGACCGCCACTCCCGCGTAACGTCGCAGAGCCGAATGGGGCTTTGATCCAGCCTCAGCAGCTCACTCGGCGGTGTGCAGTGCAGGCTGGCCGGCAGCAAACCGCGTTCGACCGCGAGCGCTGCCTTGACCAACGCGGCGATGCCCGCCGCACCTTCGAGGTGGCCGATATTCGATTTGACCGAGCCCACGAAGCAGGGTCTGTCCGCTGGCCGATCGGCGCCGTAGACGTCTCGGATCGTCTGCATTTCAATGGCGTCGCCAATCAATGTGCCCGGAGCGTGCGCCTCGACGTAGTCGACCGAGGCGGCGGCGACACCGGCCCGTTCAAGCGCCTTGCTGATCACCCGCTGCTGGCCCGAGCGGTAGGGTGCCGAAAGGCCGTTGCTGCGGCCGTTATGGTTGATCGCGCTGCCGCGGATAACGGCGCGGATCGGATCGCCGTCGCGCAGGGCGCGTTCCAGCGGCTTCAGCAGCAGGAGCCCGGCGCCTTCACCGCAGATATAGCCGTCGGCTTGCGCCGAGAAGGGCTTGCATCGACCGTCGCGGGCGAGGAGCCCGCCCTGGGCGTATGCCAGTATATTTGCCGGCGACAGGATGTGTTGCACGCCGCCGGCAAATGCAAGCGTGCATTCCGCATCGTTGATTGCACGGCAGGCAAGATGGACCGACGCGAGCGACGAGGCACAGGCCGCATCGATCGCCACGCTCGGACCGGTGAGACCGAACAGATAGGATAGCCGGTTGGCAATGACGGCGCCGCTCGCGCCAGTGCTCGTGCGCTCGTTGACGTGCTGCCAGAGGTTGGCCATGCGGCGGTCGAAGTCGCGGGTGCTTACGCCGAGAAACACGCCCACATCCCGGTCCACCAGGGACCGGGGCGCAATGCCGGCGTCTTCGCAGGCATGCCAGGCGAGCTCAAGGACCGTGCCCTGTTGCGGATCCATCCGCTGCGCCTCGTCCGGGGTGAGGCCGAAGAATGCCGCATCGTAGCAGTCGCCGTCGGGATCCATGCCGACCGCCGCGCAGTAGGTGCGGCCGGGTTCGCCCGGTGCGTGGCCGGTGAATCGACCGGCATCCCAGCGTTCGCTCGGTACCACACCCGTGCAGTCGCGTCCTTGTACAAGCGTTTGCCAGAAGGCATCGAGCCCATCCGAACGCGGGAAGCGACAGGCGATTCCGATGATCGCAATCGGATCTTGCGGCATCGTCAGCGCTCGACCGACAGTGGTGTGGAGCCAGGCAGGCGCCGCAGGGCGAGCCGGCTCAGGTTCATCGTGCCCGTGTGGAAGGCGACGATCATCAGCGCGAGATACTTCTCGTATTCGCGGTACCGTGCTTCGCCGATCAGCGCGATCGCCTCGTCCTTGCGCTGCTTAAGCTGCCTTTGCCAGTGCCGTAGCGTGGCCGCATAGTGGTGTCGATCGTTTCTGAGTTCGACGATCTCGAACAGGCCCTTGACCGCCTGCGCAATCTCGGCGAGATGAGGCAGATCCGATTCGGGGAAGATATGCTCGGCGAAGAACTGGCTGAAGTTGCAACGGTCCGCGTTCTCGTAGGTGATGGTCTGCAACGACATCCGGCCATCCGCCGAGAGGTTGCGGTGGCAGAAGCCGAAGAACCGACGGTAGCCCGCGATCTTGTCGTCGACGGTCTGCTCGAGCCGGGCGAAGTGTTCGAAGGCACCGATCGATACAATACCGTTGTACGGTTGGTCGGGCATGTGATCGGCCCAACTCTCGAGACGCGCGTCGATACGCGGATCGCCAAGTGTCGCGACAAAATCCGCCTGGTCCCGGCTAAGCGTCAGGCCGGTACAGTGGCAATCCGGCTTGCGTTCGAGCGCCCGCTGCATAAGCCGACCCCAGCCGCAGCCGACGTCGAGCAGTCGGGTGACACCGCCGATACCCGCCCGGTCAAGATGCCAGTCGTGTTTGTTCCGTTGCGCGGTCTCGAGATCCTCCTCGGCCTCATACCAGAGGGCGCTGGAATACGTCATGCCGGGATCGAGCCAGAGCGCATAGAACTGGCGGCCGGCGTCGTAGTGGTGCTGGATCGCTTCGGCCGAGGCGCCGGGGTGCGTGGTACTGGTCAGCGACATGCTGGTCATCCTCTTTATGAAGCCGACAGCGCACGGGCGAGTGCCTGGATTGTCGGGTAATCGTAAGCGGCAGCGGCGTCGATCTCGCGGCCAAGCCAGTCACCGAGGTCACCCGTCATGCCGACCGCGGCGGAAGAATCGAGACCGAGATGCTGAAAGCTGGCATCGGCGTCGATTCTGTCGATCGGTACTTCCAGCACCTTGCCAATGTATTCGCGCAACCACTGGACAATGCGCTCCTCTTCACCAGGCGCGGTGTCATGCTCCAGAACGCTTGTATTGCTCATGGGCTTGTCATCCTTTCATTCAGGTGTCGGCCAGGGAAAATACCGGGGGTCAGTTGCTCATTTGATTCCTGATTCAGGCGTGTGCTGGACAAGGGGGCGGGGATTCCGGCGCCGCTGGCGCTCTTCGGGCGTGACCCGGCACACGTCCGAAATAACGCCAAGCTTCTCCAGCAGGGCCACAACGGCGCCGCTGATGTCGATCTGCCACCAGCGCAACGACAGTATTGCCGCCCGCGGGAAGGCATGGTGATTGTTGTGCCAGGACTCGCCGAGCGTCGGCACGGCAAGCCAGACGTTGTTGGTGCTTAGATCGCGTGAACTGAAATCGCGGCTACCGAGAACGTGGGCGAATGACGTGATCCACCAGATCACGTTATGCAGGGCGAAAAGACGGATCAGTCCGCCCCACAGAAAACCTTCGAGCGCCCCGTAGCCGGTGCCGGTGATCGCCCAGCCCAACGCGGTCGGTAACGCGAGGCCAAGCATGATCCACGCGTAGTAATATCTGTTTACCCACATGATCAATGGGTTGCCGAGCAGATCCCTGGCGTAGAAATTGGCGTTCGGCACCTCATGCCGGACCGTCCAGCCGATGTAGGCATGGACGATGCCGCGCAGTTTGTTGCACCAGCCTTCGCCATGCAGATTGGGTGAGTGCGGGTCACCTTCCCTGTCGGCCAGTTCGTGGTGCATCCGGTGCAGGGCGACCCAGAATACGACCGGCCCCTGCCCGGCCATTGATCCCAGGATGGCAAGTACCGCGCGAAGCGCGGCCGGGGCCTTGTAGCTGCGATGCGTGAAGTGGCGGTGAAAACCGATGGTGAGCCCCATTCCGACGAAGAAGAAAAACAGCAGAAAGAGGCCGAGTGCGGCGCCGGATACCGGCTGAACGAACGCGTGCAGGAACACGGCGGCAATAACGCCGGCGGACCCTGCCGCGGTTATGACAGCGGTGTGGATATGTTGCAGGCGCCTGAACCGGGAGTTGCCGACGGTACGCCGCATCCTGGGGCGATCAGCCCCGACGGTTGCGTCCAGGGCGATGACGGAATCGGGCACCGTGGCGGGTATCGGAGTCTCACAGTCATTCATTTTTCACGTCCTTGTAAAAATCATGCGCCAGCTTCAATGGCAGGCGACTACGGTCCTGGTGTTGGCCACGCTCCTTCACCGCCCCCGGCCCGCGGGTATCGCACGTTATGGGCAAGCCGCAGGCGTTCGAGTAACAGGATGAAGGCGCCGCCGATATCGATCTCGTACCAGGCGCGTGAAAACAGGGCGGCCGCGCCATCGGCGTGGTGGTTGTTGTGCCAGCCCTCGCCGAGAGTGAAAACGCCAAGAAACCAGTTGTTGCGGCTGCGGTCGCGTGTGTTGTAGCGCTGGTAGCCCCACATGTGCGCGGCCGAGTTGATGGCGTTTGTGAGGTGATAGGTCACGAACAGCCGCAGGAAGCCCCCCCAGAGCATGCCTTCGAGGAAGCCGCTCCACGCCTTTTCCACCGCCAGGCCGATCAGGCCCGGCAGCACAATTCCCAGCACGACCCACTTGAAGTAATGGCGGCCGATCCAGCGAATGACGTGGTCGCGCAGGACGTCCGGGCAATAGTGCAGTGAGTTCGAGAGGTCGTGGCGCAGGGTCCAGCCGACGTGCGCGTGCCAGAAGCCCTTCCAGGCGCCGAGCGGCCGGCCGTTGTCGTTGCCCGGCGAGTGCGGATCGCCGGCGCTGTCGACGTGACGGTGGTGGCGGCGGTGATTGCTGACCCAGTAGATTGGCGGGCCTTGTGCGGCCATGCAGCCGATAACGGTCAGTACGGTCTTCACCACGACGCCGGTCTGAAAGGACCGGTGTGTCAGCAGGCGGTGAAATCCCACCGTAATGGCAAGGATGGTGATGAAGCAGGTCGCCCCGGACATGATCAGATGCCAGGGCCGTACGTGCCCGGCCCACACGGCCCACACGGCGTACGGCAGGGCGAGCAGGGGCAAGGCGACGATCAGGATGGCGTGTAGCCGGTGCGCAAGCTGTCCGCCGCTCGATGGCAGGGACTGAGGCACCGTATTGGTGGGTATGTTGTCGTCGCCTGGCGCGGGAAAACGCATGGCTTACACCTCGGCCTGCTCGACGATGCCGATGGCTTCGAAGTCGCCACGCTCGAAAAGCGCACGACAGTGGTTGCGACGGATCTTGCCACTGGTGGTACGCGGTAGTTGCCCCGGCTTTACGAACACGATGTTGTTGACGGTGATGCCGTGGTGCTCGATAACGGCGGCCCTGATCGATCTTGCAACCTCCTGAAGATCGGCGTGGCGCAGGCCCTGACGGGTAAGCTCGTGCACGAGTACAACCCGTTCGTCGTGCAGGGCCGCGCGCTGAAATGTGCCGCCGCCGCCCGGCGCCAGTGCCGAATGCGCCTGCTGCGCGGTGTTTTCGAGATCCTGCGGGTAGTAGTTGCGGCCGCGCACAACCAGTACGTCCTTGAGTCGGCCGACAATAATGAGGTGGCCGTCCACCATGACACCCAGATCACCGGTGCGCAGGTACGGGGTGGACGGAGCGCCTTCGATGGTTGCGCCGAAGGCGTGTCGCGTGGCCTCGGGATCGTTGTAGTAGCCGTGGGCTACGCTGGCGCCGCGAACCCAGATTTCACCGACATGGCCGGCCAGCAGGGGGCAGCGTGTCTCGGGGTGTACGATCTTCATCGCAGTGTCGTGGTACGTGAAACCACAGCCGACATAGGGCGCGGCTTGCGTTGCCCCCGGCGTTGCCCGCTCGATCGCGTTGCCAATGGTCAGGGCGTCCGTGCGCAGCGTGATCACCGGCGCCGCCGCGCCTTGCTGCGCGCCCGTGATGAAAAGCGTACTTTCGGCCATGCCATAGCACGGGTAGATGACCGAGCGGCGCAGCCCGTGCGGCGCAAAGGCGTCGATGAAGCGCTCGATGGTGGTGTGATTGACCGGCTCGGCACCGGTGAAGGCAACATCCCAGCGACTCAAATCGAGGCCTTCGCGTTCCGACCTGGTGCTCCTGGTCACGCAAAGGTCGTATGCGAAGTTGGGTCCACCGCTAGTGGTGCCACCATGGACCGAAATCGCACGCAACCAGCGCAGCGGCTTCTGAATGAAGTCGACCGGCTGCATGAGCACGCACTGGGCACCCTGATAGAGGGGTTGCAGCAGGTTTCCGATCAGGCCCATGTCGTGGTAGTGCGGCAACCAGCCGACTACGACCGAGTCGCAGTGCATGCGCATTGCCTGGCCGATGATTGCCTCGTTTGCCATCAGATTGTGATGGCTGACCATCACCCCCTTGGGCGCGCCGGTCGAGCCCGACGTGAACTGAAGGAAGGCGATCCGGTCGGCGACCGAGTGGGCGATCTCATCGACGCGCCGGCTGGCGACTGACGCGGAGCCCGTGCTCAGCGCCTCGAGGTCGAACCAGGCAAGCGGACCGCATGCGTCGTCAATCGATTCCTGCAACAGCTGCTGTTCGCGTCGACCGGCCAGCACGCAGCGTATTCCCGCGTTGCGGGCGATTGCGGCGACCCCGCTCGCGGTTCCCCGTGACGGCACGGCCACCGGTACCGCGATGACGCCGGCTGCCAGACAACCCAGGAAGAGTTGTACGAACTCGACCGGATTGGCATAGAGAACAAGCGCCCGCTCGCCCTCATACTCCAGGTCGGACAGTGCGTTGGCGATCGCGCAAACACGGTCGCGCAACTGCGCGTAGGTGCAGGTGTCCCGGAGGGATTCGCCGCGCTCAAGGCTGGTGTATATGACCTTGCCGGGCGTTTCTTCGGCGTGCCTGAACATGCAGGCGAGAATTGTAGCGTCCATACCACATTAGCGTCCGTGCAAAATTGATTACGAAAGTCGGTTTGGCATGCAGATGCTCGTACGTCTTTTCGATCGCGGGAAGAAATTCAAAAAGTAAATCCTTGCCCACTAAACCTAATCCAAGCCTAACCGCTTATCAACGATCCACAAGAAATTTCCAGTTCGTTCGCCTCCGGCCCGCCCGGCGGGCGCCTGAGGGAGCCCCTGATTTGTTCCCATGGGGCTGCAATGAAGAGTGCTTGCGTGACGCACGTGGACGGATACCGATTCGCGCCAACCCTGGGCGATTGGCGTGAGGTGTTAAGCTTGCATCAAATCGCGATCCCGACCGCCATGGAGATCTTGCATGTCCGAATTTCTTTCCCTTGCCGGCAAGAAGGGGCTGGTCGTGGGAGTCGCCAACGACAGCAGCATCGCCTGGTCCTGTGCCCGCCAGTTTCATGCGCTGGGCGCGGAGCTGGCGCTGACCTACCTCAATGAAAAGGCCCGCCCCTGGGTGGAGCCGCTGGCGAATCAGGTTGCAGCCGATCCTTTCCTGCCCTGTGATGTGCGCGAGCCCGGCCAACTGGAGGCGGTATTCGACGCCTTGCGCAGCCGCTGGGGACGGCTGGATTTTCTGCTGCACTCGATAGCATTCGCGCCGCGGGAAGATCTGCACGGGCGGGTCACCGATTCGAGCCGTGAAGGGTTTCTTGCCGCCATGGACGTGTCCTGCCATTCCTTCATCCGCATGGTTCGCCTGGCCGAACCACTGATGACGGAGGGAGGTACGGCGATGACGGTGAGTTTCTATGGCGCCGAGAAGGCGGTGGAGGATTACAATCTGATGGGGCCGGTGAAAGCGGCGCTGGAGGCCTCCGTGAAGTATATGGCGGCGGAACTGGGCCGCAAGCGGATCCGCGTACATGCGCTCTCTCCCGGGCCATTGCGGACCCGTGCGGCATCCGGCATCAGCCGTTTTGACGAGATGCTTGAGCGCACCCGCACGCGGGCGCCCCAGCATCAGCTAGCGGATCTGGACGATGTTGGCGCCACTGCCGCCTTCCTGATCAGTGACCGGGCACGTACGCTGACGGGCAACATTACGTATATCGATGCGGGCTACCATGTCGTAGGCTAAGTAGAGAGGGTTACGCAATCAATCACCGTGAGGAGGGATATGGTGGGGGACGGAGTTCACGGCATACTCTACGGCCATATCCGGAAAGGCGATACCGCGCGCATGACGCGCCGGCTCACGCTGCTGGACCTACGCTTTTTTACCGGTGACGATGCTGCTGCCCTGGCCCCGGAGAACGCGACCAGCGAGCTCTATCAAAGCCTGATCGCCCACGGCATGTGGGGCACGGCCCTGATTACCATGGCGGTGGCAACCCGGCTGCCCGGGCCCGGCAGCCGCCTACTCCACCATGAGCTCGATTACGTGGGCGACGTCGGGCTTGGCGATATGGTGTCGGTGGAGCTTGAAGTGCTGGAGAAGCAGGACGGCCGCCGGGTTCTGCTGAGCTGCTGTTGCCTGGGCCCAGACGGTGCGCCGGTGGTGACGGGCAAGGCGCTGGTGGAGTGTCCGGAGCATGACGTCAGCGCGCCCGAGGATGTGGTCGCGGCCCTGGAGGCCAGTGGTCGCCGGCGACAGTTGCGGCGGCTGCTTAATCAGGCGCGGGGTATTCCGGCCCTGCGGACGGCCGTCGTTCACCCGGTGGATGCGCTCTCTCTGGGCGGTGCGATCGCGGCGGCCGGGCACGGCTTGATCATCCCGGTGCTGGTGGGGCCGGAGAGACGCATCAGGGACGTCGCCGAGGCCGAGGAAATCGACCTCGACCGCATTGAACTGGTGCCCACCGAACACAGCCATGCGGCAGCCGCAACCGCCGTTGCGCTGGCCCGGGAAGGCCGTGTCGGCGCCTTGATGAAGGGCGCGCTGCACACCGATGAGTTCATGTCGGCGGTGGTCGGCCGCGACAGCGGCCTGCGCACCGGGCGGCGCATGAGCCATGCCTGGGTGATGGATGTGCCGACCTATCCACGACCGCTGATCATCACCGATTCCGCCCTGAATATCCGCCCCGATCTGCTGACCAAGGCGGATATCGTCCGCAATGCCATTGATCTGGCCCATGCCCTGGATGTGCAACGCCCGCGAGTGGCCATACTGTCCGCCACCGAGGAAGTGAACCCGCAGATCCAGTCCACCCTCGACGCCGCCGCGCTGTGCAAGATGGCCGAGCGCGGGCAGATTCGCGGCGGTGATCTTGACGGGCCGCTGGGGTTTGATAACGCCATCTCGGAGGCGGCGGCGAAGACCAAGGGGATCAACTCCCCCGTCGCCGGCAAGCCGGACGTTCTGCTGGCCCCGGATCTGGAATCCGCCAACATGCTCGGCAAGCAGCTGCATTATCTGGCCGATGCGGAAGCGGCGGGAATCGTACTCGGAGCGCGTGTGCCGGTGGTGCTTACCAGCAGGGCGGATGATCTCTTTTCACGGGTTGCGTCCAGTGCAATCGCGTTGCTGCTGGACAGACATCACAAGGCGGCGCACAGGGACGTCACGCACACGGAGGTGGGGAACTGATGTCGGAAGGGATTCTGGTGGTCAATGCGGGTTCTTCAAGTATCAAGTTCGCTGTCTACGCGCTGGAGGCCGCCGGTCAGGTGCTGCGCTACCGGGGGCTCGCCGAGGGGCTGGGCGCCGACGGTGCAGCCGTGGAGGTCCGCGATCGCGACGGCCACGTGGTGTTCAGCGACCAATTGCCGCGCAACGACCATGCCGCGGCCATCGATGCGCTGATGCTTTGGCTGGAGCGTGGCCTGCAGGGGCTCGCCCTGCGCGCCGTGGGGCACAGGGTTGTGCATGGCGGTCCGCAATACAGCGAACCGGTGCTGCTGGATGACGCGGTTATCGAGGCGCTGCAGGGGTTTACGCCGCTGGCGCCCTTGCACCAGCCCCAGAGCATGGCGCCGATACGGCGGCTTGCCGCGCTGCGGCCAGATATGCCCCAGGTGGCCTGTTTCGATACCGCCTTCCATCGCACCTTGCCCAGAGTGGCGCAGCTGTTCGCGCTGCCGCGCAAGTACCTGGCCGACGGCGTCATCCGCTATGGCTTCCATGGCCTGTCCTATCAGTACATCGCCCGTTGGCTGGCCACGCACCGGCCGCGGCTGTATGCCGGCCGCGTCGTGGTTGCCCACCTCGGCAATGGTGCCAGCCTTTGTGGCCTGCAAGGCGGCCGCAGCATCGCCACCAGCATGGGTTTCACCACGCTGGACGGCCTGCCCATGGGGCGGCGCAGTGGCAGCCTGGACCCCGGCGTGGTGCTGTACCTGCTGGATCATTACCGCATGAGCGCCGCGGAGGTGCAGGATCTGCTGTACAACCAGTCGGGGCTGCTTGGCCTCTCCGGCATCAGTCACGACGTGCGCGTGTTGCTGGCCAGTGATCGCCCGGCGGCACGAGAGGCACTGGAAGTCTATTGCTACCGCACGGCGCGGGAGATCGGTTCCATGGCCGCTGCGCTGCAGGGGCTGGACGGCCTGGTCTTCACCGCGGGAGTCGGAGAGAACGCGGCCGAGGTGCGCCGGCTGATCTGCGAACAGCTGCAATGGCTGGGTATTCGCCTGAACCAGGGGCGCAATGACGGTAATGCCCTGGACATCGGCGCCGACGGTAGCCTGCCGGTGATGGTGGTGCCCACGGACGAGGAAGGCGAGATCGTCCGGGAGACCATGGAGAAGACCATCGTTAGCGCTGTGTGAAGGACACAGGGCGCTGTTTCCCGCTCGGACGGGCTCGAAAAATGCTTACCTGGCCGCCTTGCGCGTCGTCAACTGCACATCCACCGACTGTTCCGGCGTTGCCATCCAGACCTGGCCATCCTGGATGGTGCAGCTCAATTCCAGGTTTCGGGCTGCCAGCGTCGCCAGCGCCTGAACCGATGGGGCGGCAACGTCGATAACCGTCAGATTGCCGATGGGGGCGAGTTTGGCCGCCATCTGATTCCACCAGATCGCGGCGCCATGACCGCTGTAATTGTAAATGCAGACGTTCCTTGCCCGACCACACGCCTTGCGGATGTCCTTTTCGTCCGGCTGCCCCAGTTGCACCCAGAGCTCGATGGCGCCGGTGAGATCTTTCTGCCAGAGATCCGGCTCGTCGTCGGTGCTCACGCCGCGGCCGAAGGCGAGCAGTTCATGGCCGTGCAGCGCGAAGGCCAGCAGCCGCACCATCATGCGCTCGTCCGTCTCCGAAGGATGGCGGGCAACGGTAAGCGCGTGTTCCGCATAGTAGTGCCGGCCCATATCGGCGATCTGAAGCTGAACTTTGTGGACTGTTGCTTTCAGTGCCATCTGTCTGTTTCACCGTTGAGGTTGAAGCCGTGTGGCCTTCCCAGGGTTAGGAAGGCGCGCGCCCAGCGATTATGGGCGAACACGGCTAGCGACAACACCCATCCAAAGTAGGTCATGACGGTAAAATAGGCTCAATACACGGAGCGCGGCCATGGGAATAGATCAGAGGCTCCTTAAGGAGCCCCATGGGAATAGATCAGAGGCTCCTTAAAGGATTGAGATATGGTTGTCATTGAAACAGCACGGTTATTGCTCCGGGAATTTACGTCGAGTGATGTCAGTGCGCTTGCGGAGATCCTGCGCGATCCAGAGGTAATGGAGTTCTCCGTCAATGGGCCCTGTACTGAAGACGATACCCGCAAATTCGTTGACTGGTGCATGGAATCGTACCGTGAGCATGGGTTCGGGCAATGGGCGGTTGTCGACCGCGATTCTGGGGCGGTGCTGGGCTTTTGTGGCTTGAGTTACGTGGAGCTGGACAAGGTGCGGGAGGTGGAACTTGCTTATCGCCTTGCACGCAGCGCGTGGGGTAAGGGGTTGGCTTCAGAGGCGGCCGCTGCAACGCTGGAGTATGGCTTTTCGCGCGGTCAACTCGATTCCATAATTGCGATTGTCGCCATCCGCCATGTCGTATCTGCCCGGGTAGCGGAAAAGGTGGGGCTCAAGGTTGATTCCTATGCAAAGTTTCGCGATTGGGATGTGCGGATATATCGAGCAAACCGGTAACGTCGTATCTCCCTGGCTTTGAGCCGTATGAGAACAACGTATGGAAGCGCCCGGGAGGC
This sequence comes from Aquisalimonadaceae bacterium, assembly GCA_040877625.1. Lineage (GTDB taxonomy): Bacteria > Pseudomonadota > Gammaproteobacteria > Nitrococcales > Aquisalimonadaceae > Methylonatrum. The sequence continues at coordinate 34,857 of JBBDNK010000031.1, read as the reverse complement.
CGCCCTCGATAGGGCCGGTCAGGGAATGAACTGCTTCCAGTCCACCGACGGATCGCCGAAGGCAACGATATCCGATGTGGTCAGAGACGGGCGTTTGTTATAACGCACCGGAGACAGATCGCGCATATGGGCGATGGTGCCGCCGGCCGCTTCCAGAATGGCCTGCGGTGCGCCGATATCCCACTCCGAGATGGGGCCGAAGCGCGGGTAGAGGTCTGCCTGTCCGTCGGCGATCATGCACAGCTTGATCGAGGCGCCGCAGGGCACGATGCGGTGCTCGGGCAGCCGGTCCAGCAGCAGGCGCGTGCGCGAGCCCGGCGTGGCCCGCCCCAGTGCCACGCGCAGGGGAGGCTCGGGCCGTCGCGCGGTCTGAATCCGCTCCGCGCTGCCGCCTTGCTGTTCCCGGAATGCGCCCAGGGCGGGGCCGCCGTACCAGGCGGTGCCCGCCACCGGTGCGTGGACGACGCCCAGTACAGGGCGGCCGGCGTCTATCAGGGCGATGTTGACGGCAAACTGGCCGTTGCGGCGTATGAATTCGCGGGTGCCGTCGAGCGGGTCCACCAGCCAGTAGGTCTGCCATTGCCGGCGCTGCGGCCACGGTCGCAGCGTGCCTTCCTCGGAGAGAATGGGGATGTTCGGCGTCAGCCGCGAAAGGGCGTCTTCGATCACCGCCTGGGCTGCCTCGTCGGCGGCGGTGACGGGCGAGTCGTCCGCCTTGCGGGTCACGGTGAAGCCGGTGGAGTAGATGCGCAGTATGGCCTCGCCCGCTTGCCGTGCTATGCGCACGGTCTCCGGCAGGAGTTGCCGAAGCGCGGCGGCGTTCACGATGCCTCGCCGCCGTTGGCGCTCCTGGCGGCAAGGTGGGAGCGTGCCAGGTAGAGGGCGGCGATGGAGCGCCCTTCACTGAAATCTTCGTGATCCATGACCAGCTGCTCGAAATCCGCCATCCGCCAGGGCACCACTTCGATCGGCTCGGGTTCATCGCCTTCCATGGTTTTCGGGTACAGGTTCTCCGCCAGGATCACCTGCGTGCGGTGGCCGAGGTAGCCCGGCGCAAGGCTCAGGGCGCGCAACGGTGTCAGCGTTCGTGCGCCGTAGCCGACTTCTTCCATGAGCTCCCGGTCGGCGGCCTCCAGGGGATCTTCGCCGTGCTCCACCCGGCCCTTGGGCAGGCCGAGTTCGTAGCGTTCCAGGCCGACGCCGTATTCCCGGATCAGCAAGACCGTTTCGGCGTCCAGCATGGGCACGATAATGACCGCGCCGACCGCGCCGGAGCCTCGCAGCCGCTCGTATTCGACCTCGACGCCATTGGAGAAGCGCAGGTTGACCGCTTCGATCCGGAACAGGCGCGACCGGGCCACTTCACGGGTGTTCAGGATATCGGGTTTCTTTTGCATAACCAGTCTCGTGACGCGAAACCCGTCCATTCTACACAGTCCGTCGTCGGCGGCATGTTGTGCAGTTCGCCATGGAACACCGAGCGCGACACGCGCTAACCTATTGAGGCCAAAAATCTCCACTCCGAGGCACACAGATGATCTCCTGGTCCCGAACCGACACCGTTCTGCTGGATATGGACGGCACCCTGCTGGATCTGCACTTCGACAACTGCTTCTGGCTGGAGGTCATTCCGCAGCGTTTCGCGTCGGACCGCGGAATCAGTGTGGAATCGGCACGGGAGCAGGTGGTTCCGCTGATGGCGGCGGTTCAGGGTACGCTGGACTGGTATTGCCTGGATTACTGGCAGGCGCGGCTTGATATCGACGTGGTGGCATTGAAACGCGAACATGCGCACCTGATCCGCTTCCGGCCGGGCGCGGAAGCCTTTCTCGGCGCGCTGCGTGCCGCCGGCAAGCGCGCCGTGCTGGTAACCAATGCGCATCGGGACAGTTTGTCGCTGAAGCTTGAAAGGGTGCCGCTGGCGGGCTATCTGGACCGCGTGATTTCTTCCCACGACCTTGGAGCCCCGAAGGAGGCAGCGGTGTTCTGGGAATCTCTGCAGGCACTGGAGGGCTTCGACCCCGCCCGTACGGTGCTGCTGGATGACAGTGTGGCGGTGCTGTCCGCCGCCAGGGACTATGGTCTGGGCGCGGTGTACGGCATTGCCCGGCCGGATACCACCCGGCCGCCGCTTGCGCCGAAGGGGTTCCCCCTGGTGGAGGCCTTCGAGGCCGTCTGCCCGCCTCCTGCCTCGGGGGAGGCGTAGCGTCAAAGGCGGGATTACTGAATACTGCCCCTGAAACTCAGGGGGTTGTTGATGTCGCCACGGAAGTTGATGCGATTTTCGGCGTCGGGATTGCGGATTCCGATGAGCTGCAGCCCTTGTGTCAGGGAGTTGGATGCGCCCTCCAGTGCCTGCAGCAACACGTCACCCACCAGTTCACCGGTGGCGGGGTCCAGGCGCAGGTCGCCCTCGAGACGAACCACCGCCTCGGTGTCCACCACCTGCCCGGTTATCTGTTCATCCGCGTTGTCGAGGCGCAGCGCATAGGTGCCGAGGTTGATGGTTTCACCAAAGCCGATACTGCCGTCGATCCAGTTCACCAGGCCGCTGATCCGTTGCAGTCTGCCGTTGGCGCCGATCACCACCTCCTCCAGAAAGCCGTCCACGCGCCCGCCCAGGGTGATGGGCAGAGGCTGATTGCCGAAGCGCCGCGCCAGCGCGTTGACATCCAGATTGAAACGGATGTTCCGCAAGCGTGTGCCGCCGCCGACGAGCCTTGTGCCGACGATGCCTTCGACTCGCCCGTCAGCGATACTGCCCCGCAGGTCATAGTCGAGCCGGGCCTTGAGCAGCCCGGCGGGCCGCAGTTTCCAGCGCAGCGCAGTCACTCGATGCGGGCCGTTGACGACGGTGGCGGCCTCGCCATTCCAGGCGGTACCAGTCATGCCGTAGGCCTGGGTGTCGAGACCCTCGCCGATCAGGCTCCAGCCGTGAACCGCGGGCAGGCGGATGACCAGGGCGACCAGGAACATGGCAACGCCGATCAGAATCAGTACGATGACGCGGCTGCGGCGATTCCCCGCCGCGGTGTTTGCCTGTTTCATGCGCCGGGTACCTCCAGCAGAATCTGGGCGTCAACCCGGCCTTCAAGTTCAACCCGCCGTAGAGTGACCTGGTTTGCCTGGATGCCGTGCTGATCGCGCAGCGAGGCCAGCCAGCGCATCAGTTCATCGAAGCCGATCTGCTCGAAGACCACCCTGGCGCCTGTCGGTCCACTGGGTTCAACGCGCCGCAGTACCTGCCCCAGCCCGGCCTGGCGCGCATGCTGGTCGGCCAGGGCGAACAGTGCCTGTCCGCCGTTGTCTTCGCCGTCTTCGCCTTCGGTCGCCGCGTCGAAGACGCCGCCCATGGCGCGTATCTCGGCCACGGTCGGTTGCGCCCAGGCGAGCAGGGCACGCTGGGTTCGCAATTCCTCCTGCAGGCGGGCGGATTCCTGGTGGACGGGTTGCCAGACCAGAAAGTAGCCCAAAATCACCACCAGCGCGATGCCGCCAATGCTCAGGGTGCGTCGTTCACTGGCGTTCAGTCCATTCCACCAGGCTGTCATGGGTTGATTCTCCTGACCATCAGACGGCCTTCGACCACGTCGTCCTCGGTTCGCGCGGAGCGGACGTCGGCGCTGAGGCCATCGGTCCCATCCAGTTCCTGCTTGAGCTGATCCAGGTCCTGCAGGCTGGCTGTCCTGATCTCCAGCTCGAGGCTGCCGGTGCGCCAGCTCAGGCCGTTGAGCCGCACCTCGCCACTGTTGCGCAGCACCGGCCCCGCCAGCAATAGCGTGTCCAGCAAGTCGTCGCCCTGGCGGCCGCCTCCGCGTAGCTGGGACAGCCTGCTTTCCAGGCGCGAGCGGGCCTGACCGTGATCCCGCGCCTGTGGGTAGACTTCCTGGAGCAGGCTGGTGATCTGTGCGTTGACGGTTTCAAGCTCGGCGCGCAGGGCACGCTGGTCGAGCAGGGTCTGGCCGGTAGAGAGCACCAGCCAGACCGCAAACAGGATGCCGGCAGCGGCCCACGGCCGCCACAGTTGGCGTCGGCCGCCGGTGGGCGTGTAGGCGCCGCTCAACAAGGTGATCGCCGCTTCGTCATCGGCACGCTGTGCGAGGACGGACAGCACGTCATCGACGTTCTGGCGGGTGACCGCGGTGTTTTCCAGCTCCGGCGGCAGTGGTGCCGCCGCCTCGGCGGTCTCCAGCAGTAACAGCCCTTCCGGCAGTGCGATATCGGGCTCATCGAGCGCCGCGCTCAGCAGTGCGTCCAGGTTCCGGGTGTCGCCGGCGAATCCGTTCTGCTCATCGGTACGTACCAGGGCGGTATGCTGGTCCGCCAGCACCGTCCATTGCGAGGGCGTCCAGGGCAGGCACAGGGTTTCCGGTACCACGCGCTCCGGCGTCAGATCGTGTTCGGCGAGGCGCGTTAGCCAGTTGTCCAGCCAGGCCTTCTCCACCACCGCCACCGGCCAACTGCCATCCGGGTTGCGCCGGCCCGACACGAAGTGCAGGCGGTCCACGTCGTCGGCCAGCTGGTCTTCCAGTACGAAAGGCAGTGCCTTGATCAGTTTCTGGCGGTTCTGGGTGGGCACGCTGGCACGCGCCAGCAACACGGAGGTGCCCGGGGCGAGGGCAATGACTCGCGCGCCCTGGGCCCGAGCCGCCAGCTCGGCGAGCTCGCCTTCGGTTCCCTGGCCGAGGACATGGCCGCCGCCATCCGCGTGCAGCCAGTCCGGCAAGCCCTCGGGATCCGTGTTCAGCCGTAGGATGAGGCGTGATGGCATGCGGTGTCTCTTTAAGGTTAAGCGTCGATTGTCCGGCCTGTGGGCCGTGGGATCAATCGTTGGACGCTCTGCCGATGGGCTGATGGTCCAGGAAGCCCTGCCGGCGCAGTATGGTCCGGCTGTTGCCGGCATCTCCACGGTAGATGACGCTTTCCGTGCGCAGCGCGGTGCGGCCCAGGCGAACTTCCACCCGCAGCAGGAACCAGTTGCTGCCGACGCTGAGGCCCTGTTCGGGTACTTCCCGGCCCGCCAGCACGCCGGCCTGCAGGAACTCCTCCACCGAGGCGTAGCCTTCATCGGGAACCGCCTCGATCAGCGCCTGGACTTCCGCTTCGGAGAGCCCATCGGCGATGGTACGCAGCGCCCGCGCGGACGCGGTGTTGACGTTGATCGGCGTGAACGCCGGCAGCGCGGTGAGTACGGGCGCCAGCTGTCGGTAGGCCTGGTCGTCCACGTCCCTGATCAGCCGCAGCTCGGAGATACTCGCCATGGGCTGATTGGCTGGCCGGTACGGCGTTTCCAGGCGGGTGTAGAAATCGTCTTCGGCACCGCCAGGAAAGCGCTCTTCGACATCCAGGTCAAGCCAGTCCATCACCGCGGGCAGCAGCGAGCCGTCCATCTGCAGATGCTCCAGGAGGCGCTGAAACCGTGCCATTTCGGCTTCGTTGTCCTGCCCTTCCAGGGTGATCAGATTGTTGATGTTCAGTCGGCCCTGTAGATCCTCCAATTGGATTGCCAGTTCCACGCCTTCGAAGGCCGGCGGCGTGATGGGCTGAGCCCATGGCTCGTTGAGGTGATCCACGGCATCGTCTTCGTCCCGGCGGGTGGCGATGAGGATCTCCCGTGCCCATGCTTCCGCCGCGAGCGCGTAGCTGTAGCTCTGATCCCGTTCCAGGATGTTCTGCGTCCGGCGGATATCGTAAAGCTGTCGGCCCATCAACTGAACGGCCATGATGGTGGCGATGGCCACCACCAGCATGGCCGTGATCAGCGCAACGCCGCGCTGCCGTTTCACTGTTGCTGCTCCATCGGCGGGTCGGGCAGGCGGAACAGGCGTGGCAGTGCACCCATGTCTTCAAGCGTCAGGGTGATTTCCACGGCCAGCGGCAGCAGTGGGCTGCCCGGCCCCGCACTGGCCGGCGGCCAGACTTCCACCCACTCGCCCTCGGGCGGGAAAAAGCGCACGGTGATCTCCTCCACCCCCTCCAGCAGGGGCTGCTCCGATAGTGCCGGTTCCGGCACCTGGTCGAGCACCTCCCAGCCCATGCGCAGCAGGGTGCCTTCCTCCAGGCGGTAGCCCACACGTTGCAGTTCGCTGCGCGTGCGGCCCAGGGGGTTGGCGCGTCCGGCACGGGTGAACTCGAGTGCGGCCAGATCGTCGCTCAGCATGGCCTGGCGTGGATCGCCGAACGGGTCGCGCACGCCGCGGGCCAGCGCCTGCTGCATGTCCCGCTCGATAATGCTGAACGCCCGCTGTATCTCGCCGAGGCGGTCAGCGCTCGCGGTGACCTGATCGCGATTGTCCACCAGCAGTCGCAGGCCGCCGTAGGCCATCACCGATACCACGGCGAAGATGGACATCGCGACCAGCAGTTCGATGAGCGTGAATCCCCGCGCGCGCATCCCTATCCTTCCTCGCCGTTTTGCAGCGGCGGCGGAGAGGGCTCCGCGGCCTGCGCGGGATCGGCCAGCAGGCCGCTGAGCACGGTTAACGGGTGATCGCCTGGCTGCTCCGAAAACACGCGTATATCCACCCGACGCAGCGCCGGGTTGGCCGTGGTGCTGATTTCCGCCTCCCAGGCCCAGTCCCGATCACCCATCTGCGCGGTGCCTTCCCGGGTTTCCGCCTCCCAGGCCCGGGTAATGTGCAATTCGGTCAGCACGTTGCCGGCCACCCAGTTGGCCAGGGTGCGATCGCGCAGCTCCACGGCATTGGCTGTCATTTCAGAGCTGGCCTTGATGATGGCCGCCAGCGCGATACCCAGTACCGCGACCGCCACCAGGACTTCCATCAGTGTGAAACCGGACTGACGGCGCTTGATCATGGGCGCGGATCCTCCTGCCGGCGGAGCGTTAGCGAGCCGATCAGGTCGCCCTCCAGCAGCCAGCCGTCGCGGTCGTCACCGTCGCGCCAGGTCAGCACCATGCGAAACGGTGTGATCTCTCCCGAAGACAGCAGCAGCAGGGCCGGACGGTGACCACCGTCCTCGTCGTCGCCGGGCTCGCGTTCGCCGGGCAGGCCGTCGGCAACCCATTCCAGCCGGATGTCCTCGGGCAGGCCATGGGCGCGAAGCACGCGGTCGTCGGCGGCCTCCAGCGGCAGCCATTCTCCGCTTTCCAGCATGGCGAAGTAATAGCCGTCGGCATCAATAACCAGGCCCAGTTCCCGGCTCTGAATGACGGCGGATTCCGTTGCCAGCTCCAGCACGGCCGTCAGCCGCCGGGCTTCCTTTTCCAGCCGTGGGTCGGCGTCGCCGATGCCCAGGTTCATCATGGCGAGACTTGCGATAATGGCGATCAACAGCAGCACCATCAACAGTTCGATCAGCGTGAATCCGCGCGCGCGCATGACAGCGTCAGTGCCGGCGTTCAGTCGATGTCGTGGTTGCTGATTTCCGCATCTTCGCCGTCGCCGCCGGGTCTGCCGTCGGCGCCGTAGGTGAAGATGCGCACGCGGGCACCGGCTTCCTCGGGCGCCGTGTACTGGTATTCGTTACCCCATGGGTCCCGCGGCAAACTGCGCACATAACCGCCGGCCTTCCAGTTGCGTGGCTCGGGCGGTGCGGTGGGCTGCTGGGTCAGCGCCTGCAGGCCCTGGTCGGTGGTCGGGTAGCGGAAGTTATCCATTCTGTACATTTCCAGCGCGTTCTCGATGGTGCGGATGTCGTGATGCGCCTTGGTCAGCCGCGCCCGTTCCGGGTTGTCCATGATGTTCGGTACGGCGAAGGCAATGAGTATGCCCAGTATGACCACCACCACCATGATCTCGATCAGGGTGAAGCCGCGCGCGCCGTGCCGCGCCAGTCGCAATTGCTGATAACGTTCCTGCATATTCATTGCTCTGCTCGTGTTTCGATGTGTTTCGTGAGAATAGTGCCGCCGTGTTACGCGTTTACGGCCGCATGGAAGACTGTGGAGCATATCCTGATCGTCAGTGGGAAGTGGTGATTCAGCCCACAAGCTGGTTGAGTTCAAAGATAGGCAGCAGGATGGCCAGCACGATGATCAGCACGACCATGCCCATGACGAGAATCAGCACCGGCTCGAATAGCGCCAGCATCGCGGCGATGATGCCCTGAGCTTCTCGTTCCTGATTCAATGCCGCCCGTTCCAGCATCTGTTCCAGCTTGCCGCTGTTCTCGCCGCTGGCCACCAGATGCAGCAGCATCGGCGGGAACTGCGCGCTGCGCTCAAGCGCCTTGCTGATGCCGGTGCCCTCCCTGACCCGACCGGCGGCGTGCTCGACCGCGTGGCGCATGGGCAGATTGCTTATGACCTCCGCGGATATCCGCATGGCCTCCAGCACGGGTACGCCGCTGCTGACGAGGATGCTGAAGGTGCGTGCGAATCGGGCCGCATTCATGCCGCGCGTCAGTTTCGCGACCAGCGGCAATTTCAGTTGCAGCTGGTGCACCCGGTAGCGGAACGCGTCTCGCCGCATGCCGTAAGCGAACGCCACCATGGCGACGCAGATGGCCAGCAGCAACCAGATGCCGTAGGCGCGCAGAAAATCGCTTACCGCAATGAGACCAACGGTGAGGGCCGGCAGTTCCTGGCCGACATTGGCAAAGACTTCCGTCACCTGGGGCACCACGTAGGCGAGCAGCAGAACCACGACCAGAGTCGCCACGATGATCAGACCGGCGGGGTAGAACAGGGCGATCTGGACTTTCTGCTGCATTTGTTGCCGGCTGTCCGTGTAATCGGCCAGGCGGTCAAGTACCAGGTCGAGGCGCCCGGTCTGTTCGCCCGCCGCTACCGTGGCCCGGTACAACTCAGGAAAGGCCCGGGGAAACAGGGCCATGCCGTCCGCCAGCGGGTATCCCTCCATGACGCGGGCTCGCACCGCCGTGAGCATGGACTGGATTTTTGGCTTCTCGGACTGCTGGGCCGTAGCCCGCAGGGCCTCTTCCAGAGGCAGTCCGGAGCCGACCAGGGTCGATAGCTGGCGCGTGAGCAGGGCCAGATCGCCCGCACTGGCACTGCGTCTGGACCGAGTCAGACGGGACGCCGTGCCCGAGCCGCCGCGGGCGGCCACTTCGGCCACGTCCAGCGGTACCCAGCCCTTCTCCCGCAACTGCTGGCGTACCTGGCGTGCGGTATCGCCCTCCAGTACGCCCTTCAGTTCCTTGCCTTCGGGGTTCAGCGCGGCGTATTCAAATGCACCCATGCAATTCCGTCCTTACCGCTGCGGCGGTGCGCCGCGTGTCATGTTCATCCTAAAGGTCGAGAGGAACCGTATCCTCGATGGTGACCCGCAGTACCTCTTCCAGGGTCGTCTCGCCCTTGAGCACCCGGCGCACACCGTCCTGGCGCAGGCTGGGTGTATGGGTGCGGGCGTAGCGTTCGATCTTCTGCTCCGACTTGCCGTCGTGAATCATGGTCCGCATGTGGTCGTCCACGATGACCAGCTCGAAAATGCCACCGCGTCCGCGGTAACCAATGTTGTTGCAGTGCTCGCAACCCACCGCACGATAGAGCGTGGGTGGGTCGGACGGCTCCACGCCGAGCTGTTCGCAATCCAGCGCATTGGCGGTATAGGGCTCGCGGCAGAGCGTGCAGAGCGTGCGCACTAGCCGCTGCGACATCATGCCCACCAGGCTGGAGGCCATCAGAAACTGCTCCACGCCCATGTCACGCAGTCGGCTGATGGCGCCCACGGCGGTATTGGTATGCAGCGTGGACAGCACCAGGTGGCCGGTCAGGGACGCCTGTACGGCGATTTCAGCGGTTTCCAGGTCGCGGATTTCGCCCACCATGACGACGTCCGGGTCCTGGCGCAAAATGGCGCGCAAACCGCGCGCGAAGGTCATGTCCACCTTGCTGTTCACCTGGGTCTGGCCGATGCCCTCCAGGTAGTATTCGATGGGGTCTTCCACGGTCAGAATGTTGCGGCTGGCGTCATTGAGCCGGGTCAACGCCGAATAGAGTGTGGTGGTCTTGCCAGAGCCGGTCGGCCCGGTGACCAGCAGGATGCCGTGCGGTTTGTGGATGATACGGTTCAGGGCGGCCGTGAGACGCTCCGGCATACCCAGGTGCTGCAGATCCAGGCGCCCCGCCTGCTTGTCGAGCAGCCGCAGCACCACACGCTCTCCGTACCCTGAAGGCAGGGTGGAGACGCGCACATCCACTGCCCGACCTGCGACCCGCAGGCCGATGCGGCCGTCCTGGGGCAGACGCTTTTCGGCAATATCCAGCCGCGCCATGACCTTGATGCGGGAAATCAGCATTGGCGCCATGAGGCGGGGCGGCTCCAGCACTTCGCGCAATACGCCGTCCACCCGGAAGCGCACCACCAGGCGGCTTTCGAAGGGCTCGACGTGAATATCCGACGCGCTCTCCTTGACGGCCTCGGTAAGCAGGGCGTTGATGAGCCGGATGATGGGAGCGTCGTCCTCACTTTCCAGCAGATCAGCGGTTTCTGGCAGGCTGTCGGCGATACTCGACAGGTCCATGTCCTCGCTGATGTCTTCCGCCATCTGCGCCGCTTCGCCGCGCTTGCGCTCATAGGTCTGTTGCAGCAGGCGGTCGAAGGCCTCGCGCTCCAGCCGTTCAAGGCTGAGCGGGCAGCCCAGCATGCGCCGGAGTTCCGAGAAACTGCGTTGGCCGGTGCCGCTTCGGTAAGCGACCTTGGCCACGCCGTCGTGGATGCCGGTGACCACCAGCCCATGCCTGCGTGCAAAGGTGAATGAGGGCCGACGGAAGTTGCCATCGAGCATGGGCTCCGGCTGGCCATAGGCCGGTGTCTGTTGCTGCGCGGCTTGTCCACGCCCCAGCGGCGGATTGAGGTCGGACGCTGCCATTACCGTTGTCCCACGTCCATTTCCGCAAAGGGGTGTGGCAGATTCGCGCGCTCAAGCGCGGGCAGCGCCGGCGGCGTCGCATCGCCGAGGCCGGACAGGCCGCGTTGCTGACGGTCAAGCTGTCGCGCGCGAATGTAACTGTACTTGCGGCTGGTGATGTCGTCCGCGATAGCGCGGTCGCGGACGATGGTGGGTTGCATGAACACCATCAGGTTACGTTTGGCGATGCTGCTGGAACGGTAGCGGAACAGTTCTCCGAGCAGGGGAATCGAGCCCAGGCCGGGAACGCGCTGTTCGGTTTCCTGCAGATCGTCGTCCATGAGGCCGCCGAGGGCGATGATCTGGCCGTCATCCACCAGCACGCTGGTGCGAATGGAGCGCGTATTGGTAACGAGGCCGGCCTGGGATGTCTCGGAGGCGACACTGGAGGCCTCCTGCTCGATTTCCATGAGGATGGCGTCGCCCTCGTTGATCTGGGGCTTGATCTTCAGAATGATGCCGACATCCTCGCGATCAATGGTCTGAAACGGGTTGGTGACGTTCTGGCCCTGGTTGGTGAACTGGCCGGTGACGAAAGGCCGATTCTCGGCCACGCGGATCTCCGCCTCTTCGTTATCCAGGGTGACCAGCGACGGCGTGGACAGGATATTGGTATTGTTGTCCGATGCCAGCGCCCGGATGAAGGCGCCGAAGCGTACCCGGCTGTCCAGATCGCCCACGACCACGCTGGCGCCGTCGTCGATCTGCGGCTGGGAGGTGTTGAGGGAAAGCAGGGTACCGATGCCGGTGCCGACGCCGGAAAAGTTGGTGAGCGCGGCGATCCCTTCGCCATCGCCGCCGTCGGCGAACCACTGTACGCCACGTTCCTGTCCGCGCTGCGTGGAGATCTCGGCGATGGCTGCCTCCACCAGAACCTGGGCGCGGCGGATGTCCAACTGACTGATGACCGAGCGCAGAGACTGCAGAATCGCGGGCGGTGCGGTAATGACCAGGGCATTGGTGGCTTCGTCGGCATGGATGCTCATGACCAGGTCGTCGCCGTTTTCCGTGCTCTGGCTGTCCTGCATGTTTTCACTGACCCCCGTGAGCACGTCCACCAGTTCGGTTGCGCGCGCATAGCGCAGGTAGATGACCTGGGTGTCGCCATCGTGGGTGAGCGGGTCGTCGAGCTGGGATATCAGTGCGCGTAAACGAACGCGCTGGCGGCGATCGCCGGACAGCAGAATGCTGTTGGTGCGTTCGTCCATGGCGATTCGCACCTGGTTCGCGGGGACGGTCTCCGCGTCGGTTTGCTGCAGGCTGGTGAGTATGCGCGCAATCTCGGCGACGGAGGCATTCTCCAGCCGGACAACATCCACATCGTCATCGCCGGCGCGGTCGACCTGCTGCACGATGTCCGTGATACGGCTGATGTTGCCGGTGCGGTCGGAGATGATGAGCACATTGGTGGGCGGGTACGCCGCAAGGTGGCCGTTTTGCGGAATCAGCGGCCGCAGTATGGGCACCAGCTGAGCCACCGGGATGTTGTCCACGGCGATGACGGTGGTGATGATGTCGTCGTCCACAGCCTGGCCCGCGGCTTGCGAGGTGCCCAATTGCTTGGCGTTGACGTCGGGAATGATCTTGATGACCTCGCCGGTGGGCACAACGGCGAAGCCATGTACCTGAAGCACCGAGAGAAAGACCCTGTAGAGTTCGTCTGGGTCCATCGCGCGACGCGACACCAGCGTGACCCGGCCACGCACACGCGGATCGATAATGAACCGTTTGCCGGTCACCTCCGCAACCGTGCTGATCAGCGCGGTGATGTCGGCGTCCTTGAGGTTCAGGGTGATGCCCTCGTCGGCATTCTCCTGAGCCGTGACGGACAGCGTCAGCGCCATGCTCACAGCCAGGACCAGCGCTCTGAACAGGTGCCGGCGTCCGTCTGATTTTTCGTGGCTGCTTTCCATGGGATATCCGGCTCAGTTGGTCATGTCGATGTGGATGGTCTGCGGATTGCCGTTGCGAATCACTTCCAGTTCCGCGGATTCGCTACCGGCGATCTGCCGCATCGCCTGAATGCCTGCCTGGGGTGTGCTCATCCGGGTACCGTCTATACTTACCACAATATCCCCGGGCTCAAGTCCGATCTGTTCCATCAGGGTCGAGTCGCGGCCCGGCTGGAGCCGGATACCGATGAACGCGCCATCCGCGGAATGTGGTTCGATCTGCACGTGGCGGGAAAAATTCGCTGGATCGCGCAGCAGCTCTCGCCGGGTTTCCGCAAGGTTGCCTCCGGCATCGGCGCCGTCAGGACTGGCATCGCCGTCAGTACTGGCCTCGTCGTCGGTACTGGCACTGCCGTCGGGGAGATCGACGGGCGCGGCGTCCGGGGCCGCGGCACGGAGGTCCAGCCGTTCTTCCGGCAATTTGAGGGCCTCATGGCGGCCGTTGCGCAGCAGGATGACCCGGTCGGCATGAATGGCATTGATGGTAACGCCGCCGGGCAGGCTGTCGCCAACCCGATAGAAGGTTTCCTCACGGTTGCCTTCACCGATGATGGCCAGTGCCGCCTGTTGCCTGGTGCTGTAATACAGCCCACGCAAGGACAGGTTGAGCCGGGTTTCCGGTGCGTCGACCGGTATGCGCGGTTGCGCGGTGGCATTCAGCGGCGCCGCGCGCCCCAGCAGGCGAAGGGCGGCGAGCTGTTCGCCGATGCCGGACGCAGAGGCAGTTCCGCTTTGCCGGATGTCCATGCGGACAGGGGGTGGAGGCGGGTTGTCCGCGGGCACCGCGTGCCAGAACAGGCTGGCAGCCGTATAGCCGATCAGACCGGCGAGCACGGCATTTACCACCAGTGGGGCATGGCGGATGCTTGCAGCGGACGACCTCATTCCGATGAGTCTGATCACACGCGTGTTCACTGAAAGTTGTTGGCAATGACGGACTCACGGGCCATCCTGTCCCCGGAGACGGAAAGTATCTCATACTATTATGCTGTTGATACTATGACAGAGCTTAAGGCGGTGGCTGGTGGCGGCGCAATGATCCCTGTGGGCGAAACCGATTTGTCTGCCCCGGAGTTCTTGATGAGGTCGGATGATTGACAAGCATTCGGGAGCCCGCTATGGTTCGCACAGAATCAGATGGCACATACGTGCGTCCGCAAGGTCCCCGCATCATTAAGCCGTTTCCACTGAATAAAGATTCAACCGTTTGGCAGCCCTTACGCCGATATCCTGAGAGCATTCTGGAGGCACGTAACCCGTGAGCGGAGAGATTATTCACGTTACCGACGACACGTTTGAAGACGCGGTGCTGAAGTCCGATAAACCCGTACTGGTCGACTACTGGGCCGAATGGTGTGGTCCCTGCAAGATGATTGCGCCGATTCTGGACGAGGTCTCGCGCGAATACGGTGGCAAGCTCACGGTAGCCAAGCTCAACATCGACGAGAATCCGGAAACCCCGCCGAAGTTCGGCATTCGAGGTATCCCGACGTTGATGCTGTTCAAGAACGGCGGGGTCGAGGCGACCAAGGTGGGCGCGCTGTCGAAGTCGCAACTCGCGGCTTTCATTGATAGCAACCTGTAGACGATTCGAGTCCGGCCGGTGCCCTCCCTTGGTTCCCGGCCACGCGTTTTTCGATACGGTTTCTCTCTGCGGGTTCGCCGCCTCCGGTCAACTGAACGTCGAGGCTCGGGGCGAACCGGCAGGTGGCAATATATCGCCGGCCAGGGTGGTCGGCAGGGGCAGGCGACGCAAGTCGTCGTTCCATTGGAATCTCCACCGTGCGTCATATTGCCGGACAGGCCATCCTGGTCAGGCCGGTGTCGCCATCCGTTCATGCAACCGAAGTAACCGACATGAATCTGACCGAACTTAAGCAAATGCCGGCGGCCGAGCTCGCCGAACTCTCCCAGTCCTTCGGTATCGACGGCGTTGCCAGATCCCGAAAACAGGACATGATCTTCGCCGTTCTCAAGGCGCAGGCCAAGAAGGGTGAGGATATCTATGGCGATGGCGTGCTGGAGATTCTTCAGGACGGCTTCGGCTTTCTGCGGTCCGCGGACAGCTCCTACCTGGCCGGGCCGGATGACATCTACGTCTCCCCCAGCCAGATACGGCGCTTCAGCCTGCGTACCGGAGACACCATCTCCGGCAAGATCCGGCCGCCCAAGGAGGGCGAGCGCTATTTCGCCCTGCTGAAAGTCAGCGAGATCAATTTCGAAGCGCCGGAGGCAGCCAAGAACAAGGTGTTGTTCGAGAACCTCACGCCGCTGTTTGCCAGAGAGCGCTTCGTACTGGAGCGGGGTAACGGCAGCACCGAGGATCTCACTGCCCGCGTGATTGACATGTGCGCCCCCATTGGCAAGGGCCAGCGCGGCCTGCTGGTCTCTCCGCCCAAGGCGGGCAAGACCATGATGCTGCAGAACATCGCCCAGAGCATCGCCGCCAACAATCCGGAGTCCTACCTTATCGTGCTGCTGATCGACGAGCGGCCAGAGGAAGTGACCGAGATGGCTCGCTCGGTGCGCGGCGAGGTGGTCTCTTCCACCTTTGATGAGCCCGCCAGTCGGCACGTGCAGGTGGCCGAGATGGTCATCGAAAAGGCCAAGCGCCTTGTCGAGCACAAGAAGGACGTGGTCATCCTGCTGGATTCCATTACCCGTCTGGCCCGCGCATACAACACCGTGGTGCCGTCTTCGGGCAAGGTGCTGACCGGCGGTGTCGACGCCAACGCCCTGCACCGTCCCAAGCGGTTCTTCGGTGCGGCGCGAAACCTCGAGGAAGGCGGTAGCCTGACCATCATTGCCACCGCCCTGGTGGAAACCGGCTCACGAATGGACGACGTGATCTACGAGGAGTTCAAGGGCACCGGCAATATGGAAATCCATCTGGATCGCCGCATCGCCGAGAAGCGCATCTTCCCGGCCATCAATATCAACCGCTCCGGTACCCGCCGTGAAGAGCTCCTGATCAAGGCGGATGAATTGCAGAAGATCTGGATCCTGCGCAAGGTGCTGCATTCCATGGATGAGCTGGCGGCCATCGAGTTCGTGCTGGACAAGCTCAAGGACACCAAGGTGAACGCGGAGTTCTTCGAGTCCATGAAGCGGTGATGTTTGGCCCGCACCGGTCGTAAAAAAGGCGCCTCAGGGCGCCTTTTTTACGACCGATTCCCGTAGGGTGAGGTTACTCTCCCGTCAGTCGCCGCTGGGCCTCCCGATATTTCTCTGCCGTGCGCCGAAGGATGTCTTCCGGCAGGCGTGGAGCGGGCGGCGTCTTGTTCCAGTCCAGTGTTTCCAGGTGATCGCGGACAAACTGCTTGTCGAAACTGGGCGGAGATATCCCCACACGGTATTCGTCCGCCGGCCAGAAGCGCGATGAGTCCGGCGTCAGGGCTTCATCGATCAGCGTCAGGCGGCCCTGATCGTCAAGCCCGAACTCGAATTTCGTGTCGGCGATGATGATGCCCCGGTCCAGGGCATAGGCCGAGGCCTCGCGGTATAGCGCCAGGGTGACGTCGCGAACCTGCGCCGCCAGATCGCCGCCAAGCAATTCCACCGTGCGTTCAAAGCTGACATTTTCGTCATGATCGCCCATCGCGGCCTTGGTCGAAGGTGTATAGATGGACTCGGGCAACTGCTGCGCCTGCCGCAGGCCGGCGGGCAGGTTGATTCCGCAGACGGCGCCGGTACGCTGGTAGTCCTTCCAGCCGGAGCCGATCAGGTAGCCGCGGGCGATGGCTTCCACCGGCAGCGGGCGCAGCTTGCGCACGACCACCGCCCGGCCCTGGATCTGATCGCGGTCGACGCTGTCCGGCACGGCCTCTTCCAGCGGTATGTCGGCAAGATGATTGGCAATGATGTGTTTCAGGCGCCCGAACCAGAAGGTCGACACCGCCGTGAGTACGGCGCCCTTGCCGGGTATCGGGTCCGACAGGATGACATCGAAGGCGGACAGCCGATCGGTGGTCACGATCAGCAAGTGGTCGTCGCCCACCGCGTAGATGTCCCGCACCTTGCCCCGCTGGATCAGCGGAACACTCTTGAGGCTGGATTCAAACAGGGCGCTGGGCGCTTGGTTCATGGTCATGCTCGCGATTGACTGTCGATTGCCCGGATGGCCGGGGCGCGCGGTGATTATACGGGCACAGGGGAACTCTGATCCATTGCACCGGGTCAGCCGTTGCGAATTACTCTGTAAGCCTCCAACGCATCGTTACGGGACGAGGCCAGATCGACGATGGGGGCGGGGTAGGCATCACCGAGGCGGACGCCGGCCGCATCGAGCACGGCTTGCGGGGCGCTCCAGGGAGTATGGATATGCTTTGCCGGCAATTTCGCCAGTTCGGGCACCCAGCGGCGCACGTAGCTGCCGTCCGGATCGAAGCGCTCTCCCTGCCGCACCGGATTGAAAATACGAAAGTAAGGCGCCGCATCGGCGCCGCAACCCTGAATCCATTGCCATCCCATGCTGTTGCTGGCCAGATCGGCATCCACCAGGGTGTCCCAGAACCAGGCCTCTCCAGTCTGCCACGGAATGCGCAGATTCTTGGTCAGCAGCGAGCCCACCACCATGCGCACCCGGTTATGCATCCAGCCGGTGCTCCAGAGTTCACGCATGCCGGCGTCCACCAGCGGGATGCCGGTCCGGCCCTGTTGCCATGCCCGCAGCAACGGTTCGCTGTTGTCGGACCAGGGGAAATGTTCGAATCGCGCATCCAGGGGACGCTCGGGCATGTCCGGCTGGTGATACAGCAGATGGTGGGCAAACTCCCGCCAGCCCAGTTCGGCGAGAAAGTCTTCAACGTCCTGCTCCGGTATCCGGTACTGCTGTCTGTGCGTATTGACCGCCGCGACGATCTGGCGGGGGCTGATTTCTCCCAGGTGCAGGTGCGGAGACAGCCCGGAGGTGCCGGCTTCGGCGGGCAGGTCACGTCGGCGTCCGTAATCCGTCAGGGCGTGTTCCAGAAAGTGCTCGAGCCGAGCCGTCGCGCCTGGCTCTCCCGGCGTCCAGTGCGCATGGAACCCGCGGTCCCAGGGAATGGATGGGAGCAGACCAAGGGCATCCGGTTCGAGACCGGCAGGCCAATGTTCGGGGCCGTTGAGCCGCCCGGGTGGAGGTTGAGGCGGTTCGTCAATGCCGGAAGCACGCAGAACGCGCCAGAACGGCGTGAAGGCGCGATAAGGGCCGCCATCCTTTTTTGTAACCGCCCAGGGCTCCTGCAGCAGAGCGGCATTGAAGCTGTCGGCCGTCATACCGTCTGCGCGCAGCGTTCGCTTGATGATGCGGTCGCGGGCAGTGGCAAGCGGGTCATAGAGGCGGTTCCAGGCCACGCCGGCGGCGTCGGTTTCGGAGACCAGTTCACGCAGCATGGACAGGCTGTCCGTACCCTCGCGGATGATCAGGCGAAGACCGCGCTCCTCCAGCGTGTGTTTCAGGGCGAGCAGGGAATGGTGCAGCCACCAGCGGCTCGCGCCACCGGGCGCCCAGACGCCGTCTTCTCCAGGCGCGAAGAGGTACACGGGGATGACCGGGCCGGATCGCGTGGCATGGACTAGTGCCGGATTATCGGCCAGGCGCAGATCGCGCCGGAACCAGACAATTTGCGGTTTCATCGATCGCCTCGCTATTGAGCCTGGATTCGACCGGCTGATGGAGGCGTCCTGCTGGCCTCCCTGAATCGCGCAGGGCAGAAAAGCGCAGCGACTTCCGCCGCTTGACGGCATGAGACACCGCATTCAGCGTTATCGGCGGCGGTCCAGTGTTTCGTAGAGCAGGTCGTAAGGCGAGTCTTCTCCCGCCGGCTGTTGGTGTCGCTCCACCACATCCCAATCCTCCGCCTGAAACTCCGGGAAATGGGTGTCGCCGTCGATCTCGGCGTCGACCCAGGTCAGGTACAGGCGGTCGGCACGGGGCAGAAACAGGCGGTAGATTTCGGCGCCGCCGATGACCATGATCTCCATCGCACCTTCGGCCAGTTTCATGGCCTGATCGACATCGTGGGCGATCAGACAGCCCTCCGCCGTATAGTTCCGGTCGCGGGTGAGGATGATGTTGGTGCGCTTTGGCAGCGGCCTGCCAATGGACTCGAAGTTGCGCCGTCCCATGATGATGGGTTTGCCCATGGTGGTCTCGCGAAAAAAACGCATGTCCGCACGGATACGCCAGGGCAGGTCGTTGTCCCGGCCGATGACGCGATCCCTGGTGAGGGCGGCAATGAGCGAGATCTTCATACCGCTATCGGCGCCTTGATCGACGGATGGCACGCATAGCCCTCCAGGCGGAAGTCGTCGTAGGTGAAGCCGAATATGTCGCGCACCGAGGGGTTCAGATGCATCACCGGCAAGGGGTACGGTGTTCGCGATAGCTGCAGATCCGCCTGCTCCCGGTGGTTCACATACAGATGGGCGTCGCCGAAGGTATGTATGAACTCGCCCGGCTGCAGATCGCAGACCTGGGCCATCATCAGTGTAAGCAGCGCGTACGAGGCGATGTTGAAGGGAACCCCGAGGAAGGTGTCGGCGCTGCGCTGGTAGAGCTGACAGGAAAGCCTGCCCTCGGCGACATAGAACTGGAACAGCGTGTGGCAGGGCGGCAGGGCCATGTTGTTCACCTCGGCCGGGTTCCAGGCGCTGACGATCAGGCGGCGGGAATCCGGGTTGCGGCGGATCTGCTCCACCAGCCGGGCTATCTGGTCGATGCGCTCACCGTCGGGGGCGGGCCACGACCGCCACTGAACCCCGTACACCGGCCCGAGATCGCCGTTTTCGTCCGCCCACTCGTCCCAGATGCTGACGCCGTGTTCCTTCAGGTAGGCGATGTTGCTGTCGCCGCGCAGAAACCACAGCAGTTCGTGGATGATGGACTTCAGGTGCACCTTCTTGGTCGTCACCAGCGGGAAGCCCTGGCCGAGATCGAAGCGCATCTGATGGCCGAATACTGACAGCGTGCCGGTGCCGGTGCGATCCTCCTTGCGGACTCCGGTGGTGCGGACACGGCGCATCAGGTCGAGATATTGCTGCATGGTGTCTCCCGGATTGTCAGATCAATCCCATATTAGTGGCCAGAGGCACGGCCCGGTACCCGGTAAGCGACAATCAGCAGCCCGGCGCCGAGCAGTATCATCGGCAGCGACAGTAATTGCCCCATGGTCAGCCAGCCGAAGGCCAGATAGCCGATATGTGCGTCCGGTATGCGAATGAATTCCACCAGAAACCGGAAGAGGCCGTAAAGCACCAGGAACAGTCCGGACACCGACATGGCCGGACGCGGGCGACTGGAGAACAGCCAGATCGCCGTGAACAGCACCACGCCTTCGAGCAGGAACTGATAAAGCTGGGATGGATGCCGGGGCTCCATGCCCATCGGTGGGTAAACCATGCCCCAGGGCAAGTCCGTGACGCGGCCCCAGAGCTCGCCGTTGATGAAGTTGCCGATGCGCCCGGCACCGAGTCCGATGGGTACCAGCGGTGCCACGAAGTCCATCAGTACGGTGAACGGGATGTTGTTGCGCACGGCATAAATCCAGCAGGCCAGGATCACCCCGAGCAGACCGCCGTGAAAGGCCATCCCTCCTTCCCAAATGCGCAATAGCCGCAGCGGATCGGCCAGCAGATTGCCGGTATCGTAAAACAATGCGTAACCGATGCGCCCGCCCAGGATCACGCCCAGGGCGACATAGATGAGCAGATCGTCCATCTGTGCCGGTTTGATCGGCGTCCAGGGCTGTTTCGCCCGATACCGGCCCAGCAGCCAGGCGGAAAGAAAACCGACGCCGTACATCAGCCCGTACCAGTGAACGGCCAACGGGCCGAGCTGGATGGCGACGGGGTCGATATCGGGGTACATCAGCATGGGGCGGCTCCGGACTCAGGATATGGCCAGCATGTTACGGCATGCTCCATGCCGGCAGCACGCGGCAGAAGAACGCTTTCAGGTAGCGGGTTTCCGCAATGGCCGGATGCACCGGATGATCCGCGGCCTGGTGGCCGGTTTCAACGACCTGCAGGCTGCGTTCCAGGTGGCGCCCGGCGCCCAGCACCTCGCGCAGCAGTTCGTCTCCGGAGACATGGGATGAGCACGAGGCGGTGATCAGCATACCGTCCTTCTCCAGTACCTGCATGGCGAGCTGGTTCAGGCGCCGGTAACCGGCAAGGCCATTCTTGAGGTCCTTTTTGCGCTTCACGAATGCCGGCGGATCGACGATGACCACGTCGAAGCGCTGGCGGTCGTCCCGCAGCGCCTGGAGGACAGTGAACGCATCGCCTTCGACGGTAGTCAGAGCGTCGGCCACGTTGTTCAGTTCGGCACTGACGGCCGCCTGGTCGAGGGCCTGAGAGGAGCTGTCCACGCAGGTGGCGGAGGTGGCGCCCGCGGCCAGCGCCTGTAACCCCCATGCACCCGCGTAGCTGAATACGTCGAGCACCTTACGACCACGGACATAGTTCGGCAGTCGGGCCCGATTGGCGCGATGGTCGTAGTACCAGCCGGTCTTCTGTCCGCTGCTGGCCGGCACCCGGAAGCGGCAGCCGTTCTCCTCCACCTCCAGGGTGTCCGGCGCGTTGCCGCCCACCCAGTCCACATAGCTTTCCAGGCCTTCCAGCGCGCGCAGGCCGCTGTCCGCGCGCAGCAGGATGTAGCGGGGTTTAACAACGCGTTGCAGGGCGGTGACGATTTGGTCCCGTACCTGTTCCATGCCGGCGGTGTTGATCTGCACCACGCAGGTGTCGCCAAAGCGGTCCACGACCAGCCCGGAAAGGCCGTCGCCATCGCCGTGCACGAGACGGTAGTAAGGTTTGTCGAAAAGCCGCTGGCGAAGGTCCAGGGCAATGTTCAACCGGTGCACCAGCAGCGACTCATCCAGGGGTCGCTCCGGATCCCTGCTGATGAGTCTGGCGCAGATCAGCGAATGCGGGTTGACGTAACCCGTGCCCAGGGGGCGCCCGCCGTGTTCGCGCAGCGTGACCCGCTGGCCCGGGGCGTAGTCTTTCAGGGGCGAGCGTTCGGTATCCACCTCATTGCTGAAAACCCACAGGTGGCCGGCGCGCAGGCGGCGTTCTTCGCCGCGGCGCAGCCAGAGATCCGAAATGATGTCCTGCATGGGGTGCCCTCGCCGTTGACTGGAGGCGGAATTCTACCAGTCATGGGCGATGGTGGCGCGTGCCCTGGGCAGCCAGGCGCCCCAGCGCGTGACTACCCTTACTTCGATGGCTTGTCTTTCTTGAATAGCTTGTCGAGCTTTTCGATCCCGAGTTCCAGCAGGGTCCCGGCCTTGGAGTCGAGCTCATTCTTTAGTTCGTCTTTGGCGAATTTGAGGGGTTTGTTCAGCATCACATCGCCGTGCGCCTGCAGTTCGTTCTGGAGCCTCTTCTTCGCTGACTGCACAGCAGGAAGATCGCCAAGCAGTTTGTTTAGCTTGATGCTCTTTATCTCCTTTTTGATCTTGTGATTGAGTTCGTTGACGCTCGTTCCTCCGAATTCCTTCGCGGCGAACTTGGTGAACTTGTTGTTTGGTATCTCCATTATGGCTTCTCCCTGGCTATATGGTTGGTATGCGGATACGCTCGCGTGGCGCGGAGATGGCCGCTGGCAATCCGGCAGGGCGGCGTGATCACGGTGCGGCGGAATCTCCGCCATGGCATCGTGTGCGAGATGCCTGCCCATGGGGAAACGTTGAAGGATTTGCTGATTGCCAACAATATAGAGAACGACCTATAACTGTCGCTGCACAACGTCAGCTTGCAGGGGTATGCTGCTCCGTTACAATCTGCCGACACTCGGAATTGCTTTATTTTTCCTGATAGGGGATCCGCCCGTGACAATGAGGACGCTTATAGCCGTCCTGTTCCTGATTTGCCTGGCGTCCGGCGCGGCGTTGGCGCAGCAGAGCCGGTATATCAGTGATGAGCTCGCCCTGGACCTGCGTAGCGGCCCAGGCAACCAGTACAGAATCCAGCAGATGGTACCTGCCGGTACCCGTGTGGAGGTGCTGGAGGAACAAAGCGGCTGGACCCGCGTGCGCATGACCACCGGCATGGAGGGCTGGGTGCTGTCCAGGCTGCTGACCAATGAGCCGAGTGCCCGCTCGCGTCTGGAGCAGATGGAGCGCGATCTCACGCAGACCCGAGCCCGCAACGAAGAACTGACCACCGCTCTGGAGCAGGCGCGGGCAAGAGTGGACAGCCTGGAAAGCAACCTGTCCGAGGCCACGACCGAACGCGACCGCCTGGATAGCGATCTGGAACAGGCCTCCCAGGGGCTCGAGCTGTATGACGAAAACCAGGAACTGCGCAAGCAGGTGATCGACCTGCAGCGCGAGATCCAGGATCTCAGCCATGAGTCCGAACGCCTTCGCGCGCGCAATGACCAGCAGTGGTTCATGGTCGGCTCCCTGGTGCTGGGCGCCGGTATTCTGTTCGGCCTGATCATCCCCCGCATCCGCTGGCGACGACAGCGCTCCAGTTGGGGCTCCAGCAGCCTTTGACGGCGCTGCCGCCCGTTCGGTAAGGCCCGCCGGTTGCCCGGCGGGCCCGCATTCCCCAGAATGACGGTTCCCCGCGGCGGTATTGCGCTCGGGTCATACGCATTTCGCGGAGAGAATGATGCCTGCCAACCCGCCACCCCTGATCGATATGCTCAGGCAACTCATTGCCATTCCGTCGGTGAGCAGCGTCACTCCCGCCCTCGACCAAGGCAACCGCGCGGTCGTGGAATGTCTGGCGGAATGGCTGGAGGGCCTGGGATTTGCCTGCGAGCTGCAGCCCATTCCGAATGCACCCGACAAGGCCAACCTGATTGCCACCCTGGGGCGAGGTGACGGCGGGCTGGTGCTGGCCGGCCATACCGACACCGTTCCATACGATGAATCGGGCTGGTCATCGGATCCGTTCCGGTTGAGCGAGCGGGACGGCCGCCTTTATGGGCTGGGCACGTCGGACATGAAGTCCTTTCTGGGGCTGATTATCGAAGCGGTGCGCGACATCCGCGCGGCGGATGTGAAACAGCCGCTGGTCGTGCTGGCTACCGCGGATGAAGAGAGCGGCATGACCGGAGCCAAGGCCCTGGTTGATGGCCAGCGTCGGATCGGCCGTCATGCGGTTATCGGCGAGCCTACCGGTCTGCGGCCGATACGCATGCACAAGGGCGTGATGATGGAGGCGATCCGTATCCAGGGGCGCTCGGGCCATTCCAGCGACCCGTCTCTCGGCGCCAACGCCCTGGAAGGCATGTTGCGGGTGATGAACGATATCGTGGCCTGGCGCCAGCAGTTGCAATCCAAGAATGTGGACCCCCGTTTCGAGGTTCCGGTCCCGACCCTGAACCTTGGCCACATCCACGGCGGAGACAATCCCAACCGCATTTGTGGCTACTGCGAGCTGCATATCGATATCCGGCCGATGCCCGGCATGAACCTCGAAGAGTTGCGGCATATGCTGCGTCAGCGTCTGCCGAGAGTGCTCGGCGATGAGCGTCTGTCGCTGGAGCTGGTGTCTCTGTTTCCCGGTTTGCCGGCCATGGAAACGCCGGAGACGGCGCGCATTGTGCGCGCTACCGAGGCGCTGACCGGGACCCAGGCAGAGGCAGTGGCCTTCGGTACCGAGGGACCCTATCTTCGCGACCTCGGCATGGATGTGGTCATCCTCGGCCCGGGCGATATCGCACAGGCCCATCAGCTTGACGAATACCTGGCCACGGACCGATTGCAGCCGACCGTGGATCTGTTGCGCAAGTTGATTCAGCAGTTCTGCCTGACCGAAGAGGAGCCGCGCCAATGAACCGCGACGTCGGCGCCTTTGTGCAGTGGTTCAGGCAGAGCGCTCCCTATATCAATGCCCACCGTGGGCGCACCTTCGTCATTAGCGTAGGTGGCGAGGCCCTGGCGGACCCCACTGTCGCCGGACTTGTGCATGACGTTGCTCTGCTCAACAGCCTGGGTGTGCGCGTCGTGCTGGTCACCGGCGCCCGGCCGCAGATCGAAGAGCGCCTGCGCGCCCGGGGCGCGGACATGCGCTATCACGGTGGCCTGCGTATTACCGATGATGCCGCCCTGGCCTGCGTCAAGGAGGCTGCGGGTGCGGTGCGGGTGGAGATCGAGGCGCTGCTGTCCATGGGGGTGGCCAATTCACCCATGGCGGGTTTTCGGGTTCAGGTGGCATCGGGCAATTTCGTAACCGCCCGACCCCTTGGCGTACGTGACGGTGTTGACTATGCCCACACCGGCGAGGTGCGCCGCGTGGACGCAGGAGCGATCCGCGAACGCCTTGGTGCGGGGTGTGTCGTGCTGGCCCTGCCCCTGGGCTACTCCCCGACTGGTGAAGTATTCAACCTGGCTGCGGAGGACGTGGCTCTGGAGATTGCCCGCGCCCTGCGTGCGGACAAGTTGCTTTATCTGACGGAAGGTGATCTGTTTCAGCATGACGGCGGCGAGATGATCCGGGAAATGGATCTGCATGAAGCATCGCGCCTGTCGTCCCGATTGCCGGACACGGGGGAGGCCTATCGGTTACTGGCTGGGGCGATTCGGGCCTGTCAGGCGGGTGTGCGGCGGGTACATCTGCTGAATCGCCATGTGGACGGCTGTCTGCTGCAGGAACTGTTTACACGGGATGGCGTGGGCACGCTGGTGGCCGGGGATAATTTCGAGTCCATCCGGCGGGCGACCGTGGACGACGTGGGCGGTATCCTTGAGCTCATCGAGCCTCTGGAGCGTGAGGGCATTCTGGTGTGGCGGTCCAGGGAGCAGCTCGAGACCGGTATCGGCGAGTACATCGTGGTGGAGCGGGACGGCATGATCATCGCCTGCGCCGCACTGTGTCCTCACGTCGGCGAGCAGATGGCCGAGCTTGCCTGTTTTGCGATCCATGAGGACTATCGCGGCAGTCAGCGGGGCGATGCGCTGTTGCGCCACGTGGAGCGGGACGCGCTGCGGCAGGGTGTGAACTATCTGTTCGTGCTCACGACGCGCACGGCACACTGGTTTCAGGAACGCGGGTTCGAGCCCGCCAGTCTGGACGCGTTGCCCATGGAACGCCGGGCGCTTTACAACCTGAAGCGCAATTCCAGGGTGTTCATCAAGGAGCTGAAGACATCTGCCGTTCTGCCGGCGGTGCTATAGGCAGGCAGCCGACCCCCCGCGGGTGATCGCGGTCACCGACAGGGATCGGCGAACCGATACGATCCGAGGGATCTTGCCGCCGAGGATGTCAATCCCGCTGGTCAGGCGGTTCCGATGTGTCGTGCTGTTGGCGTGCGCGTTGTCGGGCGCCGCCCATGCCCGCCAGGTGACCAAGGGCCTCCACCGCGCGTTGGTTGCCGGCCGCCGCGCTGCGCTGGATCCAGCGCAGCGCG
>JBBDNK010000031.1:0-8714 GCA_040877625.1 Aquisalimonadaceae bacterium | reverse complement strand
CCCCCCCCCCCCCCCGGCGGCTTCGTCCTCCCGGACCCCCTGGCCCAGGTAGTACATGTAGCCGATCGTATACTGAGCCTCCGGATTGCCTTGTTCCGCTTCACCCAGAAGCAGTTCGAACGCATTGGAATAGTCCCCGGCAAGATAGGCGGTTTTGCCTTCCTCGAAGCGTTCCGAAGCGAAGTCTTTCGGCTGCGCGGCACACCCGGCCAGCAGCCCCAGGGCCAGCGTCAGGCCGGCTG
Source organism: Aquisalimonadaceae bacterium (assembly GCA_040877625.1). GTDB lineage: Bacteria > Pseudomonadota > Gammaproteobacteria > Nitrococcales > Aquisalimonadaceae > Methylonatrum. The sequence continues at coordinate 8,472 of JBBDNK010000031.1, read as the reverse complement.
CCCGCAGTGCGCGGGTTACTGAGATCATCCGGTACTCCTTCCATTTCCAGAGCGAACTGGTTGTCCAGCAGGTAGCGGTGGGTATGTTCGTCCCGCCGCCGCGTTCGGGCGTTGATATCCGTTTCAGATCCCCTTCTGTCCAACCGGTCGATTTATCGGCTGATTTGTGACGTCAGCAGCAGAAGCGGCCATGTTTCATAGTTAATATCGGGAGCATATCAATCCCGGCCGTCGGGATCATCTGACCCGGGTACGTGGTAAACGCGGGTATGAGAAACAGGGGATATTCCATGACCGCCAGCAACGGCGATCCTTCTCGTGCCCCCGCGGCGCTGCGCGTGCTTCAGATTACGGATACGCATCTGTTCGGAGACAGACAGCGCGAGTTGGGCGGCGTGAACTCTGATCACGGTTGCCGTCAGGTGTTCGATCTGGTCGCGCGAGACGCGCTGCCCGCCGATTTGCTGCTGCTGACCGGTGATCTTGTGCACGATGGCAGTGTCGAGGCGTATCGGCGCCTGCGAGAGCGGGCGGACGCGTTGGGCGTTCCAGGGTTGGTCATTCCAGGCAATCACGACAATGCCGGCCTCATGCGCGAGATATTTGCCGAGGGCAGGGTGCGTTGGCAAGGCCACCTTGAGCTAGGCGACTGGTTGGTGATCATGCTGGATTCAACCATCGAGGGCAAGCCGGGCGGTCATCTGGCGCCGGCGGAGCTGCAGCGTCTGGACGATCTGCTGACCAGGCGTCCGCGCCACCATGCGCTGATCTGCCTGCATCATCACCCGCTGCCGATGGGCTCTCAATGGATAGACCAGATCGGCGTCGATAACGGTGAGGCACTGTTTGCCGTGCTGGATCGCCATTCCGGCGTACGCGCGGTGCTCTGGGGCCATGTGCACCAGGAATTTCAGGCCTCGCATGGCGCTATGCAACTGCTGGCCTGTCCATCTACCTGTCTTCAGTTCGCGCCAGGTCAGCGGGAGTTCACGGTCGATGCCGAGGCGCCGGGTTACCGGACTCTGAATCTGTACGCCGATGGCCGCATCGATACCAGGGTCCGGCGACTGGAGACGATTCCCGGCAGTGTTGATCTGCGCCTTGCCGGATATTGAATCAGTATCTGAAAGATACATAGGATACTGATAAATAAGTGAGAATTGACTCCTGGAGGGGGTCCTGGAGCCAATTATGCAAGCGTGGGAAGCGAAGCGGATGAGCGAGCAGCCCGGACGACCAGGAAGCGAAGTCGAGCGCCTGCGGCGAGAGTTGGCGTCCTCCAGGCAGCGGCTGGAGGACGAGGTCAATTATTACCGCGGACAGGTGGAGAGCACGCGCAAGCGCATGGAGGCGGAGCATGTGCGCCAGCAGGCTTCGGAAGTCGCCCGCCGCCGCCAGCTCGAAGATGATCTGGCCGCCGTGCGGGCACGCATGCACGATGCGCAGCAGCACGGGGAGCGGCTGCAGCGGCGCTATGACGAGCTCTCCGAACAGTATCTTCGCCAGGAGGCGACCAGCCGCGATTCCGTCGAGGGCCAGATCAAACGCTACAAGGCGGCCGCACAGGAAGCGTGGCGCAGCGCCGAGGAAGAGGTCGAGCGCATGGAGCGGGAGATCTCCGAGGCGCGTAGTGAACTGGAAGCCGAGCGTGCCCGCGGCCGGGAAGTCGAAAATTCGCTCCGCGGACTGCAAGGCATGGAACGTGACAGCGAGTTTCGCCAGTCTGAATTGATGGAGGAAACCGCGGCCCTGAAGCAGGCGCTCAATCTCTCCGAGCGGGCGCGAGTCCAGTCCCATCGTCGGGCGGTGCAGCTTGGCGAGAGGCTGATGAAAGCCCAGGCCCGGCTGGAAGAACTCGCCCGGCAGGGCAAGACCGCGGATGGCTCGGCCGCCAAAACGCCCGACCGCCCGGCGAAGAAATTTGCCGGCGGCGCATACCGCGGTGTCGATAATCCCAGCGAGGTGGATCTCTCCAAGGCCAATGCCGTATTGCAGGCGGCCTCCGATGCCGGGGAGGCGAAGTCTGTCGAGGAAGAAGCCGCCATGGCGGCCGATCCGGCCCTGAATTCCATGGATTTCGACTTCGCCGACGAGTTCATGCTGATCGCCACTGACGAGTCGCTCGACCGCAGCAAGGTGGCACGCCTGCGGGAGCAGGTTGAAGAGGCGGAAATGCGGGAGAGTTCGCAGCGCCTTGATCAGAAGCAGGCGGTGCGGGAGCATGAACTCATGCGCAAACACGCGCCGGCAGTGCCGTCCCGTCCTCGCCCGTCGCAGCCGCAACCTGCCGCTCCCCGCCCGGACTACGTTTCTGCCACCTCGGCACGCCAGGCGAGTATCGGCAAGGTCGCGATGGTTGCCGCCGCGGTGGTGGTACTGGCCGGGGCGGGCGCGTGGTTTCTGGGCCTGACGCCCTGAGCGGGCTGGCCCTATCGGTCAGATTTCGATCATCTCGAAGTCGTCCTTGCTGGCTCCGCATTCCGGGCAGGTGAAGCTGGCGGGGATATCCTCCCAGCGGGTGCCGGGTGCAATGCCCTCTTCCGGCAGCCCTTCTTCCTCCTCATAGATCCAGCCGCAGATTACGCACATCCAGGATTTGTATTCCATCGCCATGGTGTTGCCAATGTCCTCGCTGAGGGGCCGCTACTCTACCGTGCCGGCGCGGCACCGAAAAGCCTTGCGAGTGCCTTCCGCCACTGCCAGAGTACGCGTCGACTGAATGACTTTGGAGCCTCCCATGCCGGTGCGCGGTCTATATGCCATTACCGATGCTGGTGCTTCCGGACCGGAAGCGCTGGTGGCGCGGGTGACGCCCGTGCTGGCGGCCGGGGCACGCGTTCTTCAGTATCGTGATAAATCCTCGAATGCGCTTCGGCGCCTCCGGGAAGCGCAGGCGCTGGCGGCCGCGTGCCGCGACTATGGAGCGCTGTTCATCGTCAACGACGATATCGACCTTGCGGCGGCATGCGGCGCGGGCGGCGTCCATCTGGGCAGGGATGACGTCTCCATTGCCGAAGCGCGGCGGCGGCTGGGTAACGAGGCGATGATCGGCGTCTCCTGCTATGCATCTCTCGAGCGTGCCGGGCAGATGCAGGAGGCGGGCGCGGATTACCTGGCCTTCGGCGCCGTCTATCCATCGGTTACCAAGCCGCACACGGTGCGTGCCGAATTGGCGCTGCTGCGACAGGCGCGGGCGCGGTTTGCCTTGCCGCTGGTTGCAATCGGCGGCATTACCGCTGCCAACGCCCGGGACGTGGTGGCCACCGGTGTCGATGCGGTGGCGGTGATACAGGGCGTTTTCGGTGCCTCGGATCCGGCGTTGGCGGCGCGGCATATCGCCGCGCTGTTTGCTGGCTGATCCACCGCGAGGCAGCACCCCGGTCTTCACTGATACAATTCGGCCATGGCGACCACGCAAGCGTTAAAGGAACGTCCAGCATGAAACACTCCGAAGCGCTGTTCGAGGAAGCGCGATTGCATATTCCCGGTGGCGTCAATTCGCCCGTCCGTGCTTTCGGCGGCGTCGGCGGTACGCCGGTGTTCATTCGCCGCGCCCAGGGTCCCTACCTGTATGACGTGGACGATAATCGCTATATCGATTACGTTTGCTCGTGGGGGCCCGCCGTGGTGGGCCATGCGCACCCGGAAGTCGTCGAGGCGGTGACCCGCGCGGCCGCAGACGGCCTGAGCTTCGGCGCGCCCACGGAACTGGAAACGCGGATGGCGAAGCAGGTCAAGTCCATGGTGCCGTCCATGGAGCTGTTGCGCATGGTCAGCTCCGGTACCGAGGCCACCATGAGCGCGCTGCGTCTGGCCCGGGGCTTTACCGGGCGGGACAAGATCATCAAGTTCGAGGGCAATTACCACGGCCATGTGGATGCGCTGCTGGTCAAGGCCGGCTCCGGAGCGCTGACATTGGGCACGCCGACGTCGCCGGGGGTGCCGAAGGCGGTGGTGGAGCAGACGCTGACGCTGCCGTATAACGATGCCGCGGCCGTGCGCGAGGCTTTCCTGCGGCTGGGTGATGAGGTTGCGGCGGTCATTGTCGAGCCGGTGGCCGGCAACATGAACTGTGTCCCTGGTCAGCGCGAGTTCCTGCAGGCCCTGCGTGACGCCTGTTCAGAATATGGCGCGGTGTTGATTTTCGACGAGGTGATGTGCGGCTTTCGGGTCAGCCTGGGCGGGGCGCAGGCCTTGTATCGCATTACCCCGGACCTGACCTGTCTGGGCAAGATCATCGGCGGCGGCATGCCGGTGGGCGCCTTCGGCGGTCGGCGTGACATCATGGAGCATCTTTCGCCGCTCGGCGGGGTGTATCAGGCCGGTACGCTGTCCGGTAATCCGTTGGCGATGACCGCGGGTCTTAAGACGCTGGAGATACTCTCCCGACCTGGTGTGTTCGAGACGCTCGAGCGCGGCACGGCACGCCTGAGCCAGGGGATGCTCGCCGAGGGCGAGCGTGCAGGGGTGCCCATGCAGGTTAATCAGGTCGGCAGCATGTTCGGGATTTTCTTTACCGATCAGGGTCCTGTGACCCGCTATCAGCAGGTGGTGGACTGCGATGTCGAGCGTTTTCGCAAGGTGTTCCACGGCTTGCTGGCGCAGGGCGTGTACATGGCGCCGTCTGCATTCGAGGCGGGGTTCACGTCGATTGCGCATGACGACGCGATAATCGATGTGACGCTGGAGGCTTTTAGCCAGGTGCTCCTCAAGGGACACTAGCTGGCCGTAGGGCGGAAAAGCGTAGCGCCTTCCGCCGCATGGAGGCGTTGGATGTTCCCGATGCGTCTTCGCCAAGTAGCGGAGACCTCAATCGACGGGCCTGGGCGAAAGATGGAGTGACGATATCGACGACTTGAGAATGGGACGGCGAGTCATGTCATACGGCGGAAGGCGCTGCGCTTTTCCGCCCTACGGCTACGGCTGGTGATATGAGGCTGTTTTTCCGGTATTCGCCGCCTCCGGCCCGACCGGCGCCTTCCGCAAGCCAAGCTGGATTAGGGCGGCGGGTCACAGACCAGTGCCGGAAGGAGCGGAACAAGCGCACGCAGGCGGTCCCGGGGGGAGTCCATTTCCAGCAGGTGCTGCTTGAATTCCAGGTCCAGCGGCAGTACCTCGGCCAGCCGGCAACTCAGCCAATGCGCGCTTTCCCACTGTACTGCGACATGCTCGTATCCCAGCCCTTTAAGTTCCAGTACACGCTCGATCAGGCTGTGGATCAATTCGGGTTGCGGCGAGAGGGTGTCCGGCCCGACCAGGGGCAGTTCGTCCACCTCGGCCATTAACAGACGATCGCGGGTTGCCCAGGTCTTGCGGATGCGGAATCGCTGCTCGCCGACGGCGGTGATGCCGAGCAGACCGTCCCGGCGCTTGTCCCAATCGACGATACGGGCAAGGGTGCCGATCTTGCAGGGCCTGGCGGGTTGCCCAACCTCGCTGCCTTCCTCGATCAGGCAGACGCCGAAGCCGGTGCTGTCCCGCAGGCACTGGCTGACCATATCCAGGTAGCGGGCCTCGAATATTCTGAGCTGCAGCGGGCCGCCGGGAAACAGGACGGTGCGCAGTGGAAATAGGGCAAGGGGAGTCGTCACGGTTCAGCCTCCGTGGTACTGCCCGGTTGCGTTGCGGTCAGATCTGAACACCTCGGGCCTCGCCCCAGCGGGGCACCATGTGCTGGGGGATGTCGAGGTGATCGAGAATGCGTGCCACCACGAAATCCACCAGTTCCTCGATACGGGTTGGGCGGTTATAGAAACCGGGGCTGGGCGGCATGATCACGGCGCCCGCCCGACTCAGCCGTAGCATGTTCTCCAGGTGCAGCGTTGAATACGGCATCTCCCGGGGCACCAGTATGAGGCGGCCGCGCTCCTTGAGTATGACGTCGGCTGCCCGTTCGATCAGGCTGTTGCTGGTGCCGGCCGCCAGGCTGCCCAGGGTGCCCGTGGTGCACGGGCAGATCACCATGCGTTTCGGCGCGCCGGAACCGGAGGCTGCGGCGGAGGTCCATTCGCTATTGCCGAATAACCGTAACTGCCCGGCCTTGGCCCCGTACGTCTCGGCGAGGAAACGCTCCGCATCGCGGTTGCGGCCCGGCAGTTGCAGATCCGTCTCCAGCCCCAGCACCACACGCCCCGCATCGGAGATCAGCAGGTAGACACGTTGTTCAGCGGCCAGCAGGCACTCCAGCAGGCGCAGGCCGTACTGGGCGCCGGAAGCACCGGTAAAGGCCAGTGTGACGGTGTTGTTGCGGTCGTCATTCATTGCTGCACCTGCTCCCCCGCCTGCCTGCCCTGCGCAAGGGTATCAAGCAGCCGCTGGTGAATGCCGCCGAAGCCGCCATTGCTCATGACCAGCACGCAGTCGCCCGGTCGGGTAGCGGCTGCGATGGCCCGCACCAGCGTGTCCAGGTCGTCGCGCCAGTCAGCCTTGCCCTGCAGCGCGTCGCAGATTTCGGATACCGCCCAGTCCAGGCTGGAATCCTGATAAAGCCAGACCTGATCGGCTCCGCGCAGGCTTGCCGGCAGGCGGGCCCGGTGGATGCCGAGACGCATGGTGTTTGATCGCAGTTCCAGTACGGCGATCAAGCGCCCTCCGCCGGCGACCGGCCGCATGGCCTGGATGGTCGCCTCGATGGCCGTGGGATGGTGGGCGAAATCGTCGTAGATGCGAACGCCACCGGCTTCGCCGCGTAATTCCTGCCGGCGGCGCATGCCCTTGAAACCGGCGAGGGCTTGCAACCCGTCCTGCAGCCGCACGCCGACGTGCCGGGCCGCCAGCAATGCGGACAGGGCGTTGCTGGCATTATGCGCGCCGGGCATCGGCACGTTGAGCTCGCTGGCGGGCAGGTCCGCGCCGCGGACACTGAAACCTGCGGGATTTTCGATCAACTGGTAATGGTTATCGGTACCGGTGCCGATCCTGCAGAGTTCGCTCCAGCAGCCCATTGCCAGAGTGTCGGCCACGCTTTTCTGATCGCCATTGGCGATGATAAGCCCGGAACCGGGCACCGTGCGGATCAGGTGGTGGAACTGACGCTGAATGGCGGCGAGATCAGGGAAGATGTCCGCGTGATCATGCTCCATGTTATTGATGATCAAGGTTCTGGGGCGGAAGTGCACGAACTTCGAGCGCTTGTCGAAAAAGGCGCTGTCGTACTCGTCGGCCTCGATCACGAAAAAGGGCGAGCCGCCCAGCCGGGCCGAGACCGGGAAGTTGCCGGGCACGCCGCCGATCAGAAAGCCGGGCTGCAGGCCCGCCGACTCCAACAGCCATGCCAGCATGCCCGCGGTGGTGGTTTTGCCGTGAGTGCCGCTTACCGCCAGCACCCAGCGTTGTCGCAGAATGTGGTCGGCCAGCCACTGCGGACCGGAGCTGTAGGTCAGGCCGCGGTCCAGTACGGCTTCCACCAGCGGGTTGCCCCGGGACATGGCATTGCCGATGATCACGCAGTCGGGTTCGGGGTCAAGCTGGGCGGGATCGTAGCCCTGAATGATGCCGACACCCTGGGCCGCGAGCAGATCGCTCATGGGCGGGTAGACGTTGATGTCACAGCCGGTGACGTGATGACCGGCTTCGCGGGCGAGCAGCGCAAGGCTGCCCATGAAGGTACCGCAGATGCCGAGTATATGGATATGCATGCCCGGAGCCGGATTCCCTGCAGCAAGGGTGCCGCCGATGGTACCACGCGGTTGCCGGTGTGTGGTGCGCATGGAATCAGGCCAGCACGGAGGTGATGTTGATGGACAGGAACAGGTACACAAGCGCCACCAGAATGCCGCCGGCCAGCGGCAGGTCCAGTGCATTGCGGAAGATATGGCCGATGACCGCCACTGTCCACAGCAACACGATAAGTAGCCAGCCGGCAGCCATGACCGATGCCTCCTGGGTGGCGGGGTCTATTCCGGCGGTTGCAGGCAGGGCGATGACGGTGAGTGCTGCATCCGTGGCGAACAGCGCCGTGGCGGTCTGCAGGAAGCGGTCGACGCCGCCTCGGAACTGCAGCGCCACGCGGACGAACAGCAGGCTGAACAGGGCCGCCCCAAGCAGTTGCATGGCAATATTGCCGGGGGCGCCCAGCCGGGACAGGCCGACCATGGAGATCATGCCGCTGACGACCATGGAAACGATCAGCAGGCTGCTCATCGCAGGCAGGTCCTGCGGTCCGGACCGGAGACGAATAATGCCGAACAGGCAATTGAATATCTGGCTGTAATTCATCTGATTCAGGGTTCTTCCGTTTGTCGGGACCAAGTCTATCTTAAGGAGACACTGATTTATTCCCATGGTGCTCTGCGGAGCCATCCGAGCGCGCTGGCAAGGCGGCGTTCGCAGGCAATGGCCGTCGCCCTTGGCAAGAACGCCAACGCAGTCCAGCGCGCTCGGATGGCCCGCCCTGCGGGGCTTTGCAGCGTGCTCGGTGGCGGCGTTGCGCCTCTTGGCAAGGGCTCGCCATTGCCTGCGAGCCGCGCCTTG
>JBBDNK010000030.1:0-15559 GCA_040877625.1 Aquisalimonadaceae bacterium | reverse complement strand
CCAGTAGCTCAATTGGCAGAGCAGCGGTCTCCAAAACCGCAGGTTGGGGGTTCGAGTCCCTCCTGGCCTGCCAGCATCCGATGAACTGTCCGCGCCAGCTTACGCCAGATGTCCCAGGGATTACCGCGGACCTTCATGAAATCCAAGACGATCACCGAAAAATCGCCGGCCGACACAATCAAGCTGGTTTTAGCCGTTGGCATTCTTATGGCCGGCATCGTCGGCTTCTATGTCTACGAGGACCAGTCTCAGCTTTATCGCGTGCTGGGGATGCTGGGCGTGGCGGCTATTGCCATCGCGATGGCGGTGACGACCACGCCTGGGCGTACGCTGTGGGAGTTTCTGCAGGACGCCCGCACCGAAGTCCGGAAGGTCGTCTGGCCGACCAGGCAGGAAACCATTCAGACCACGATGATCGTGCTCGTGGTCGTGACACTTGTGGCCATCTTCCTCTGGCTTCTGGACATGTTCCTGTTCTGGGCGGTTGATGCAATCGTACGCCCCGGAGGCCGATAACCATGACCAAGCGTTGGTATGTTGTACACGCCTATTCGGGCTTCGAGAACAAGGTCAAGCAGTCATTGGAAGACCGCATTCAGCGGGAAGGGATGGAAGATCGCTTTGGCGAAATTCTTGTTCCCACCGAAGAGGTTGTGGAGATTCGCGGCGGCCAGAAGCGCCGCAGCGAGCGAAAGTTTTTCCCCGGCTACGTGCTGGTGCGCATGGAGATGGACGACGAAACCTGGCACCTGGTGAAGAATGTCCCCAGGGTCATGGGTTTCATTGGCGGGTCCAGTGACCGGCCGGCGCCCATTTCCGATCGTGAGGCGGATCAGATTCTCAACCGTGTTCGCGAGGGCGTTGAAAAGCCGCGGCCCAAGGTGCTGTTCGAGGCCGGCGAGATGGTGCGCGTGACCGATGGCCCGTTCACCGATTTCAACGGTGCCGTGGAAGAAGTCAATTACGACAAGAGCCGCCTGCGTGTGGCGGTATCGATCTTCGGTCGTTCCACACCAGTGGAACTGGCGTTCGATCAAGTCGAAAAGGTCTGACGGGGCTCGCGAAAGCGTGCCCGCCCGGCGGCAGGATCGCTCGGGCAGTGTCGGGACGCGGGGCAGTCGCATCGTTGCGCTGACCCTGTCTGTGTTTCCGGGGAGCCTGACAGGCGCTTGCACCCGAACAGGAGTCAATCATGGCCAAGAAAGTCACGGCGTATATCAAGTTGCAGGTGAAGGCCGGTCAGGCCAACCCCTCGCCGCCCGTAGGCCCCGCGCTGGGCCAGCATGGCGTGAATATCATGGAGTTCTGCAAGGCGTTCAACGCCCAGACCCAGAACATGGAACCCGGCCTGCCGACCCCGGTAGTCATTACCGTGTACAGCGACCGCAGCTTTACGTTCATCACCAAGACCCCGCCCGCCGCCATACTTCTGAAGAAGGCAGCCGGTCTGAAATCCGGCAGCGGTCGACCGAACACCGAGAAGGTGGGCAAGGTAACCCGCGAGCAGCTTGAAGAAATCGCGAAGCTGAAGGAGCCGGATCTCAATGCGAGTGATCTGGCTGCCGCCGTGCGTACCATTGCTGGCAGTGCGCGCAGCATGGGTCTTGATGTGGAGGGGCTCTGACATGGCAAAGCTGACCAAGCGCCAGAAGGTGATCGCCGAAAAGCTTACGCACGGCCGTCTGTATCCGGTGGATGAGGCATTCAGCCTGTTGCAGTCGCTGCCGCAGGCGAAGTTTCCGGAATCCATCGAGGTGTCCGTGAATCTGGGTGTCGATCCCAGGAAGTCCGACCAGGTTGTGCGCGGTTCCACCGTGCTGCCCAACGGCACCGGCAAGTCGGTGCGGGTGGCGGTATTCGCCCAGGGGGCAAATGCCGATGCCGCGAAAGAGGCCGGAGCCGATATCATCGGTATGGACGATCTCGCCGAGCAGATAAAGGGTGGCGAGCTGAATTTTGACGTCGTTATTGCCAGCCCGGACGCCATGGGCGTGGTGGGGCGTCTTGGAACGATTCTCGGTCCCCGTGGTCTCATGCCGAATCCGAAGGTTGGGACGGTTACGCCGAACGTGGCCGAGGCAGTCAAGAACGCGAAGGCCGGTCAGGTTCGGTACCGGACCGACAAGGGAGGCATCATTCACTGCGCGATCGGCAAGGTGGGTTTTGCTCCCGAGCAGTTGAAGCAGAATCTGCAGGCGCTGCTTGCGGATCTGAACAAGATGAAGCCGGCGGCAGCCAAGGGTGTCTACGTGAAGAGGGTGACCGTGGCATCGACCATGGGCCCTGGTGTTCCCGTGGACCTGGCGTCGCTTGCGTAGTTGAACGATAGAATCCGCTGGTGGTGTCGTGAAAGCGGCGCCTCCTCGGTGTCTTGAGGCTGTCGAACAACGGCAGCCGTCAAAGACCGCTCGGCGCGGCGAAAGTCGCTTAATCAACCGGCCCGCCGGTTGGCCAGCGTAGACGGTGCAGCCCCCGGACAGGAGTTTCCTGCGGTAAGGCGACCGTCATCCCCGTGAGGGGAGGGCGTACCGGAAAGCTCAGGCCAGCATGCTGTGTCTGTCGCCGCCCGGTTCGAAATGCCTCGGCGTATGTGCCTCGCCGGGGTCATGGCTGGTTCCAGGAGGTTTATCGATGGCACTTAGTCTGGAACAGAAGAAGGCGATGACCGCGGAAGTCAATGCGGTTGCCCAGACGGCGCTTGCCGCCGTTGCCGCGGAGTATCGCGGTATCAAGGCGACCGCAATGGATAGCCTCCGCTCTCAGGCGCGCAAGGAGGGTGTCTACCTTCGGGTAGTCAAGAACTCCATTGCACGTCGGGCTGTTGCTGGCACCAGTTTTGAGTGCATGACGGACAGTTTTTCCGGCCCGTTGCTGCTCGCGTTCTCCACCGAGGATCCGGGTTCCGCAGCGCGTGTGGTGAAGAAATTCGCCAAGGAAAATGATCGTCTCGTGCCGAAACTGGTCGCTCTTGGCGGCACGCTGTACCCCGCATCCGCACTGGATCGCGTGGCCAGCCTGCCGACACGGGACGAAGCCCTCAGCATCCTCATGGCCACCATGCGTGCGCCGGTCCAGAAGTTCGTCACCACCCTTAACGAGGTGCCGAGCAAACTGGTCCGAACCGTCGCTGCGGTGCGCGATGCAAAAGAGGCGGGGTGATCCGGCTTTTACGGGTCGTTTGATTTTCTGACTGCAGGAGACCCTTCGGGGTCGCTGAACCAACGGTTTTTTTGAGGAGTTTGACGATGGCCGTTTCCAAAGAGGATATCCTCGAGACGATCGGTAGCATGACGGTCCTTGAGGTCGTTGACCTGATCTCGGCGATGGAAGAGAAGTTCGGCGTTACCGCCGCTGCCGCCGTGGCGGCTGCTCCGGCCGCCGCTGCCGGTGATGCCGGTGCCGTTGCCGAAGAGCAGACCGAGTTCGACGTCGTTATGACGAGTTTCGGTGCCAACAAGGTTTCCGTGATCAAGGCTGTGCGCGGGATCACGGGTCTGGGCCTGAAGGAAGCGAAAGAACTGGTCGAGGGCGCGCCGTCCCCGATCAAGGAAGGCGCCTCCAAGGATGAGGCAGCCGACCTCAAGGCGAAGCTGGAAGAGGCTGGCGCTACCGTCGAGATCAAGTAAGACTTGGCGTTACGCGACCGCTCCAGCGGAATTCGGGAACCGGCTGGTGGCCCCAGTGCCACCGGCCTTTTCCCGTTTTCTCATGAAAGAAATGATCGGACGTTCAAAGCTGCGTGCTCCGCCCGATGACTGAGCACGGAGCTTTGAGCATCCGCCCCCGATCCGTGGACTGAACCTGGTGAGGAACCTCGATGGCCTATTCGTTCACCGAAAAAAAGCGCATTCGTAAGGACTTCGGCAAGATTCCGAACATCCTGGAAGTACCTTATCTTCTTGCCATCCAGTTGGATTCCTACCGGCAGTTTCTGCAGGCGGACCTGCGAGCCGGTGCGCGGGAAGTTACTGGCCTGCACGCGTCGTTCCAGTCGGTGTTTCCGATCAGCAGCTATTCCGGCACCGCGAAGCTGGAGTACGTGAGCTATCGTATCGGAACTCCGGTATTCGACGTCAAGGAGTGTCAGCTGCGCGGAATGACCTATGCGGCGCCTCTTCGCGCCCTTGTGCGGCTGGTCATCCAGGAAAAGGACGGCAAGACTGTCAAGGACGTGCGCGAGCAGGAAGTCTACATGGGCGAATTGCCGCTCATGACGGACAACGGTACGTTCGTCGTCAATGGAACCGAGCGTGTCATTGTCTCCCAGCTGCATCGGTCGCCCGGCGTGTTCTTCGATCACGACAAGGGCAAGACGCATTCGTCCGGCAAGCTGCTGTTCTCGGCGCGGGTCATCCCCTACCGCGGCTCGTGGCTGGATTTCGAGTTCGACCCCAAGGACAACATCTTCGTGCGCATCGACCGGCGTCGCAAGCTGCCGGCCACCATCCTGCTGCGCGCACTTGGCTACGGCACGGAAGAGATTCTTGATCTGTTCTTCGAGAAGAACACCTTCTACTTCAAGCGCGGCAAGATCGTGCTGGACCTGGTGCCGGAGCGCCTGCGCGGTGAAACCGCCACCTTCGAGATTCAGGTTGACGGAAACGCCCTGGTGGAGCCGGGTCGTCGCATCACCGCGCGGCACATCCGCGAGATGGAGAAGGTCGGCCTGAAGCAGTTGGAGGTGCCCGAAGAGTATCTCGAGAGCAAGATTGTCGCTCATGACGTGGTTGACGAGTCCACCGGCGAGATTCTGGCCGAGGCCAACACCGAACTGACCCCGGAGTTGATTCAGAAGCTGCGCGACGCGGGTATCAAGAAAATCGACACCCTGTACGTAAACGACCTTGATCAGGGTCCATACGTTGCCACCACGCTGCGCGTCGACCCCACCCGCAGTCAGCTGGAATCGTTGGTCGAGATTTACCGGATGATGCGCCCGGGCGAGCCGCCGACCAAGGAGGCTGCCGAGAACCTGTTCCAGAATCTGTTCTTCAGTGAGGACCGCTACGACCTGTCGTCGGTTGGCCGTATGAAGTTCAATCTGCGCGTCGGCCGCGACGAAGTTACCGGGTCCGGCATTCTCAGCAAGGACGACATCATCGATGTGCTGAGGACGCTCATCGACATTCGTAACGGCAAGGGCTCGGTCGACGACATCGATCACCTTGGCAACCGTCGTATCCGCTCGGTCGGTGAAATGGCGGAGAACGTATTCCGCGTTGGGCTGGTCCGCGTCGAGCGGGCCGTGCGCGAACGTCTCAGTCTGGCGGAAAGCGAAGGGCTGATGCCGCAGGAACTGATCAATGCCAAGCCGGTGGCCGCAGCGATCAAGGAGTTCTTCGGCTCGTCGCAGCTCTCGCAGTTCATGGATCAGAACAACCCGCTGTCCGAGGTGACTCACAAGCGCCGTGTTTCCGCGCTCGGCCCGGGTGGTCTTACGCGCGAGCGTGCCGGCTTCGAAGTCCGGGATGTGCATCCGACTCACTACGGTCGCGTCTGCCCGATCGAGACGCCTGAAGGGCCGAATATCGGGCTGATCAATTCCCTGGCCTGCTATGCCCGAACCAACCGCTACGGTTTCCTGGAGACGCCGTACCGCAAGGTCGTGGACGGCAAGGTGACCAGTGATGTGGATTATCTGTCCGCCATTGAAGAATCCCGCTACATCATCGCCCAGGCGAACGCCCGGCTGGACGACAAGGGTCGTCTGGTGGACGACCTGATCTCCATCAGGCACCAGAACGAATTCGGCATGTCCACGCCGGACAAGATCCAGTACATGGACGTTTCGCCCAAGCAGACCGTCTCCGTGGCCGCGGCGCTGGTTCCGTTCCTGGAGCACGATGACGCCAACCGCGCCCTCATGGGCTCGAACATGCAGCGTCAGGCGGTACCGACACTGCGTGCGGAGAAACCCCTGGTGGGTACCGGCATGGAGCGTTCCGTCGCCACGGATTCCGGCGTGACCGTGGTTGCCCGTCGTGGCGGCGTGGTCGAGTCGGTCGATGCCGCCCGGGCGGTTATTCGGGTCAATGACGATGAAACCGCCCCCGGCGAGCCCGGCGTGGATATCTATAATCTGACCAAGTACACCCGTTCCAACCAGAACACCTGTATCAACCAGAAGTCGCTGGTGAACGTCGGTGATCAGGTTGCGCGTGGCGATGTGCTGGCTGACGGTCCGAGCACCGATATGGGCGAACTGGCCCTGGGCCAGAACATGCTCGTCGCCTTCATGCCCTGGAACGGCTATAACTTCGAGGACTCCATCCTCATCTCCGAGCGCGTGGTGCAGGAAGACCGTTACACCACCATTCACATTGAGGAACTCACCGCGGTGGCCCGCGACACCAAACTGGGACCGGAGGAAATCACCGCCGACATCCCCAACGTGGGTGAGTCCGCGCTGTCCAAGCTGGACGAGGCCGGTATCGTCTATATCGGTGCCGAGGTGAATGCCGGCGATATTCTGGTGGGTAAGGTCACGCCCAAGGGTGAGAGTCAGCTGACTCCGGAGGAGAAACTCCTGCGCGCCATCTTCGGCGAGAAGGCGTCGGATGTGAAGGATACCTCGCTGCGCGTGCCTTCCGGCATGGACGGTACGGTGATCGACGTACAGGTCTTCACGCGGGACGGCGTGGAGAAAGACACCCGCGCCCTGTCCATCGAGAAGGATGCGCTGAAAAAGATCCGCAAGGATCTCAACGATCAGTTCCGGATCTTCCAGGACGACGCCTTCGGACGTGTGCAGAGCGCCCTGGTCGGGCAGATTGCGGAAGGCGGCCCCAATGGGCTGAAGTCCGGCAATACCGTGAGTGAGAAGTACCTGGAAACCCTCGACCGCGACAAGTGGTTCGAGATCCGGATGCGCGACGAAGAAGCCAACGAACTGCTGGAACGGACCCAGCGTCAGCTGAAGGAACAGAAGGAAGCCTTCGACGCCCACTTCGAGGAGAAGCGCGTCAAGATCACCCAGGGCGATGATCTCGCCCCGGGTGTGCTGAAGATGGTCAAGGTCTACCTGGCGGTGAAGCGTCGGATCCAGGCCGGTGACAAGATGGCTGGCCGCCATGGCAACAAGGGCGTGATCTCCATGATCGTGCCGCAGGAAGATATGCCGTTCGATGCTGACGGTCGGCCGGTGGACGTGGTCCTGAATCCCCTCGGTGTGCCATCGCGCATGAACGTGGGGCAGGTGCTGGAGACGCATCTTGGCTGGGCCGCCAAGGAGCTGGGCCGCAAGCTCGGGCAGATGCTCGATACGCATGCTCAGATGTCTGATTTGCGCAAGCAGCTGGATGCCATCTATAACCGAAGTGGCCAGGTGGTTGAGCTGGACGCCTTCTCGGATGCCGAGATCGTTACCCTCGCCAGCAATCTGCGCAACGGTGTGCCCATCGCCACGCCGGTATTCGACGGCGCCAATGAAGAAGAGATCAAGTACATGCTGGAACTCGCCGGCCTTCCTCAGTCCGGTCAGACCACCCTGTACGACGGACGTACCGGCAACGCCTTCGAGCGGCCGGTGACCATCGGCTACATGTACATGCTGAAGCTGAACCATCTTGTCGACGACAAGGTTCATGCCCGTTCGACGGGCCCGTACTCCCTGGTTACCCAGCAGCCGCTGGGCGGCAAGGCGCAGTTCGGCGGTCAGCGTTTCGGCGAAATGGAAGTCTGGGCGCTGGAGGCATACGGCGCCGCCTATACCCTGCAGGAGATGCTCACAGTGAAGTCCGACGATGTGAACGGTCGAACCCAGATGTACAAGAACATCGTGGATGGAAATCATCAGATGAAAGCCGGCATGCCGGAGTCCTTCAACGTGCTGGTGAAGGAGATTCGCTCTCTCGGCATCAACATCGAGCTGGAACAGGATTGATCTGAGCCGTTAACGGCGACGGACACCCATACACGCATTACCTGGCGGACAGACGGTTATGAAAGATCTACTGAACCTCTTCAAGCAGCCCGGCGCTCAGCTGGATGACTTCGACGCCATTCGAATCGCGCTGGCGTCACCGGAGATGATTCGCTCCTGGTCGTTCGGTGAGGTGAAGAAACCCGAGACCATCAACTACCGGACTTTCAAGCCCGAGCGCGACGGCCTGTTCTGCGCCAAGATCTTCGGGCCGGTAAAGGACTATGAGTGCCTGTGCGGCAAGTACAAGCGCCTCAAGCATCGCGGCGTGGTCTGCGAAAAGTGCGGCGTCGAGGTCACGTTGGCCAAGGTGCGCCGCGAGCGCATGGGGCATATTGACCTTGCCAGCCCGGTGGCCCACATCTGGTATCTCAAGTCGTTGCCGTCGCGCATCGGCCTGCTGCTGGATATGACCCTGCGCGATATCGAGCGGATCCTCTATTTCGAAGCCTTTGTGGTCATCGATCCGGGCATGACGCCGATGGATCGCGGCCAGTTGCTCACCGACGAAGGCTATCTGGACGCGGTGGAACAGTACGGTGACGAGTTCGACGCCCGCATGGGTGCCGAAGCTGTCATGGAGCTGCTCAAGAGCGTGGAGCTGTCGGAAGAACAGCAGAAGCTGCGCGAGGAGCTGTCCGCCACCAACTCCGATACCAAGATCAAGCGCCTGTCCAAGCGGCTCAAGATCGTCGAGGCATTTCTGGATTCCGGCAACAAGCCGGAATGGATGATCATGACCGTGCTGCCGGTGCTGCCGCCGGATCTGCGGCCGCTGGTGCCGCTGGACGGCGGGCGTTTCGCTACCTCCGATCTCAATGATCTGTACCGGCGAGTGATCAACCGTAACAACCGTCTGCGTCGGCTGCTGGAGCTCAACGCCCCGGACATCATCGTGCGCAATGAAAAGCGCATGTTGCAGGAGTCCGTGGACGCGTTGCTGGACAACGGTCGCCGTGGTCGTGCCATTACCGGTACCAACAAGCGCCCGCTGAAGTCCCTGGCCGACATGATCAAGGGCAAGCAGGGTCGTTTCCGGCAGAACCTGCTGGGCAAGCGCGTGGACTACTCTGGCCGTTCGGTCATCGTGGTGGGTCCGACCCTGCGTCTGCACCAGTGTGGTCTGCCCAAGCGCATGGCTCTGGAGCTCTTCAAACCGTTCATCTTCTCCAAGCTGCAGCGGCTGGGCCTGGCGACCACCATCAAGGCCGCCAAGAAGATGGTGGAGCGGGAATCCCCCGAGGTGTGGGATATCCTGGAAGACGTCATCCGCGAACACCCGGTGATGTTGAACCGGGCGCCCACCCTGCATCGTCTCGGTATCCAGGCATTCGAGCCGGTGCTGATCGAAGGCAAGGCGATTCAATTGCATCCGCTGGTCTGTACCGCCTTCAACGCCGACTTTGACGGCGATCAGATGGCCGTGCACGTGCCCCTGTCGCTGGAGGCACAGCTTGAATCCCGCGCCCTGATGATGTCCACCAACAACATCCTGTCGCCGGCGAGTGGTGAGCCCATCATCGTGCCGTCGCAGGACGTCGTGCTTGGTCTGTATTATATGTCGCGTGAACGGGTGAACGCCCGCGGCGAAGGCATGAAGTTCAGCGACCTCAATGAGGTGCATCGTGCCTATGACAGCGGCCAGGCCGATCTGCAGGCACGCATCGAGGTGCGTATCCGCGAAGTGATGCCGAACGCCGAGGGCGTCGCTACCGAGACCGTGACACGCTACAAGACGACGGTCGGCCGCGCGCTGATCTATCGCATTGTCCCTGAAGGGCTGCCATTCGAGCTGGTCAATCGGAACATGACCAAAAAGGCCATTTCCGCGACCATCAACGTCTGTTACCGCGAGGTCGGGCTGAAGGCGACCGTCATCTTCGCCGACCAGCTCATGTACACCGGTTTCACCTTCTCGACCCGGGCCGCCGTGTCAATCGGTGTCAACGACATGACGATACCGGAGCAGAAAGGGGATATTCTGGCGCGTGCCGAAGAAGAGGTGAAGGACATAGAGGGACAGTACGCCTCCGGTCTGGTCACCAATGGCGAGCGCTATAACAAGGTGGTGGACATCTGGTCGCGTACCAATGATCAGGTCGCCAAGGCCATGATGGAAAAGCTCGGTACCGAAGCGGTAATTGACGCCGAGGGCAAGGAGGTCCGGCAGACCTCCTTCAACTCCATCTTCATGATGGCGGACTCCGGCGCCCGTGGTTCCGCGGCTCAGATCCGCCAGCTTTCCGGAATGCGCGGCCTGATGGCCAAGCCGGATGGCTCCATCATCGAAACCCCCATCACGGCCAATTTCCGTGAAGGGCTCAATGTGTTGCAGTACTTCATTTCCACGCACGGCGCTCGTAAGGGTCTTGCTGATACTGCGCTCAAGACGGCCAACTCCGGATACCTGACCCGCCGTCTCGTGGACGTTGCCCAGGACCTCGTGGTCACGGAGGTCGACTGCGGTACGATCGAAGGTGTCTACATGTCGCCCATCATTGAAGGCGGTGACGTGGTTGAGGCGCTGCGGGAACGCGTACTCGGGCGAGTCACCTGCTACGACACCCTCATCCCGGGCTCCGAAGATATCGGAGTGCCAGCCGGCACCCTTCTGGACGAGAGGTGGGTTGATCGGCTGGAGATCATGGGTATCGACGAGGTCAAGGTGCGTTCGCCCATCACCTGTGAAACCCGCTACGGCGTCTGCGCCAAGTGCTACGGCAGAGACCTGGCGCGTGGCCATCAGGTCAATATCGGCGAGGCGGTCGGTGTTATTGCCGCACAGTCCATCGGCGAGCCTGGCACGCAGCTGACCATGCGGACCTTCCACATCGGTGGCGCGGCATCGAGGGCGGCCGCCGTAAACAATGTCGAGATCAAATCCGACGGTAAGGTGCGCCTGCACAACCTGAAGGTGATCAAGCATCATTCCGGTAACCTCGTAGCGGTCTCACGCTCCGGTGAGATCACGGTCATGGACGAGGCGGGACGTGAGAAGGAACGTTACAAGGTGCCTTACGGCGCCGTGATTTCAGCGGCAGACGGTGAGTCCGTCAAGTCGGGACAGGTCGTGGCGAACTGGGATCCGCATACCCATCCCATTATCACTGAGGTGAAGGGACGTCTGCGCTTCTTCGACTTCATCGACGGCGTGACGGTCGTGCGCCAGGTGGATGAGATTACCGGTCTGTCCAGTCTGGAGATCACCGATCCGAAGACCCGTGGCAACCAGGAGTATCCGAGTCAGCTGCCGGGTGCCGGTGGCAAGAGCGGTGACGACAAGGTGGCGGCCAAGGACATGCGTCCAATGGTCAAGCTGGAGGATGAGGATGGAAACGACATCATGATCCCTGGCACGGACATCCCGGCGCAGTACTATCTGCCGGCGGGAGCCATCGTCAGCGTCGAAGACAACGCCCAGGTGGATGTTGGCGACGTGCTTGCGCGTATCCCGCAGGAGTCGTCCAAGACCCGTGACATCACCGGTGGTCTGCCGCGTGTGGCCGATCTGTTCGAGGCGCGCAAGCCGAAGGAGCCGGCCATTCTGGCGGAGATCTCCGGCACCGTATCGTTCGGCAAGGACACCAAGGGCAAGCAGCGTCTTATTATTACTCCGCAAGAGGGAGAGCCCTACGAAGAGCTGATCCCCAAATGGCGTACGGTGAATGTGTTTGAGGGCGAACACGTCGAGAAGGGCGAAGTGGTCGCCGATGGCGAGCCGAGCCCACATGACATCCTGCGCCTGCTGGGAGTGCCCGCGCTGGCATCCTATGTCGTCAAGGAGATTCAGGACGTTTACCGCCTGCAGGGTGTGAAGATCAACGACAAGCACATCGAGGTCATTATCCGGCAGATGCTGCGCAAGATTGAAGTGAGCGATATCGGCGACAGCAAACTCCTGCGCGGTGAGCAGATGGATCGCGCCAAGGTGCTCGAAGAGAACGATGTTCTTTACGCTGGCGACAAGCAGCCTGTGTACTACAGTCCCATACTGTTGGGGATCACCAAGGCATCGTTGTCCACCGAGTCCTTCATCTCCGCGGCGTCCTTCCAGGAGACGACGCGCGTGTTGACCGAGGCGTCAGTGCGTGGTGCCAGGGATGATCTGCGCGGCCTGAAGGAGAATGTGATTGTCGGCCGGCTCATCCCGGCCGGCACCGGCTTTGCTTACCATGAGGAACGGCGGCGGCAGCGTCGGCCCGCTGACATGCCGACGTCGCTGGCGGAAGCGGAGGCCGAACTGGCGTCCGAGCTGTCCGGAAGCCAGTCCCTGGGCGAAGAATAAAGCCTTTCAGGACCAGGGCCGGCGCCAATCCCGTGGCGTCGGCCCATTCATCGTAATTGGACGCAGGGCGGTATGGTCGTCAATCCCGCACGTGGCGCGGGGTTCGGTTGACTTCACCTCCCAGTGTGTCTAGAATTGCGCACCTTCGACAGGCCGGCGTAGCCCGCCTGTCGTTTGTTTTCAGCTTGGAGTGAGCGTTTCGATGGCTACAGTCAATCAGTTGGTCCGCAAGGGGCGTACCCGCAAGATGGCCAAGTCGAATGTGCCGGCCCTTGAGGCCAGCCCGCAGAAGCGTGGCGTGTGTACTCGTGTATACACCACCACGCCGAAAAAGCCCAATTCGGCTCTGCGTAAAGTGGCCCGCGTGCGTCTGACCAACGGTTTCGAGGTGTCCTCCTACATTGGTGGCGAGGGTCATAACCTGCAGGAACACTCGGTCGTGCTCATTCGCGGCGGTCGCGTAAAGGATCTGCCGGGTGTGCGTTACCACACGGTGCGCGGTGCGCTTGATACCGCCGGTGTTGACGGGCGCAGACAGGGTCGGTCCAAATACGGCGCCAAGCGCCCCAAAGGCTGATTATTCAGCCCCACGTTAATGATCACGTTCGGGTAGAACCATGCCGAGAAGACGAGAAGTCCCCAAACGCAAGATACTTCCGGATCCGAAATTCGGGAGCGAGATGCTGGCGAAGTTCGTCAACATGCTCATGAAGGACGGCAAGAAATCGGTTGCCGAGAAAATCATCTATGACGCGCTTGCCGATGTTAAGGGCAAGGTTGCCGACGAGGACAATCCCGTCACCGTCATGGAGAAGGCTCTGGAGAACATTCGTCCCGCCGTCGAGGTCAAGTCCCGGCGTGTCGGTGGTGCCACCTACCAGGTGCCCGTCGAAGTTCGTCCCGAGCGTCGCTCCACGCTGGCCATGCGCTGGCTGATTGATGCGTCTCGCAAGCGCAGCGAGAAGACGATGGCTCTGCGACTGGCCGGCGAAGTCCGGGAAGCAGCGGAGAATCGTGGTACCGCCGTGAAGAAGCGTGAAGACACGCATCGCATGGCCGAAGCCAACAAGGCGTTCTCTCATTATCGCTGGTAACAGCAAGTAGGTATTGATCGTGGCACGTAAGACTCCAATCGAGCGCTATCGCAACATCGGCATCATGGCTCATATCGATGCCGGTAAGACCACCACCACCGAGCGCGTCCTGTTCTATACGGGTGTGTCGCACAAGATCGGTGAAGTTCATGATGGCGCAGCCGTGATGGACTGGATGGAGCAGGAGCAGGAGCGTGGAATTACCATCACCTCCGCTGCAACCACCACGTTCTGGCGCGGAATGGATCAGCAGTATCCCGAAACGCGCATCAACATCATTGATACGCCGGGGCACGTTGATTTCACGATCGAGGTGGAGCGTTCCCTGCGCGTGCTTGATGGCGCGGTGTGTCTGCTTGACGCAAATGCCGGCGTGGAGCCGCAGACGGAAACCGTATGGCGTCAGGCCAACAAGTATGGTGTGCCGCGTATGGTGTTCATCAACAAGATGGACAAGATGGGCGCTGATTTTTACCGCTGCGTTCAGATGTTGCGCGAGCGCCTGGCTGCGAACGCCGTGCCGATCCAGATTCCGATAGGCGCCGAGGACGACTTCGACGGCCTGATCGACCTGGTTCGTATGAAGGCCATCCA
Organism: Aquisalimonadaceae bacterium; assembly: GCA_040877625.1. Lineage (GTDB taxonomy): Bacteria > Pseudomonadota > Gammaproteobacteria > Nitrococcales > Aquisalimonadaceae > Methylonatrum. Next base: position 1,665 of record JBBDNK010000030.1, on the reverse strand, counting down.
CTGGAACATGGACGACATGGGCATGACCTACGACCAGCGGGAAATCCCCGCCGAGTTGCAGGCCCGGGCCGAGGAATACCGCGAGAAGATGACCGAAGCCGCGGCCGACGGCAGCGAAGAGCTGATGGAGAAGTATCTCGAGACCGGTACGCTGGACAACGACGAGATCAAACAGGGTCTGCGCGCCCAGACCTTGAGCAACAATATCGTGCCCGTGCTGTGTGGTACCGCGTTCAAGAACAAGGGTGTCCAGGCGCTGCTCGACGCCGTGATAGAGTTCCTTCCCAGCCCGGCTGATGTTCCGGCAATCAGGGGTGAGCTGGATGACGGTACGCCGGCTGAGCGCCATCCTACCGATGACGAGCCGTTTTCCGCGCTGGCGTTCAAGATCGCCACTGATCCGTTCGTTGGAACGCTGACCTTCTTCCGTTGTTATTCCGGTGTGGTCAAGTCCGGCGACTCGGTCTGGAACCCGGTGAAGAGCAAGAAGGAGCGATTCGGCCGTATCGTGCAGATGCACTCCAAGGAGCGCAGGGAACTTGATGAAGTGCGCGCCGGCGATATCGCGGCCGCGATCGGGCTGAAGGATGTCACCACCGGTGACACCCTGTGTGATCCGAAAGAGAAAATCACGCTGGAGCGCATGGAGTTCCCGGAGCCGGTTATCTCCGTCGCCGTGGAGCCCAAGACCAAGAGCGATCAGGAAAAGATGGGCATGGCCCTGTCGAAGCTTGCCCAGGAGGATCCGTCCTTCCGTGTGCGCACCGACGAGGAATCCGGGCAGACCATCATCTCCGGCATGGGTGAGCTGCACCTTGAAATCATCGTTGATCGCATGAAGCGTGAGTTCAGCGTTGAAGCCAATGTTGGTGCGCCGCAGGTGGCCTACCGCGAGACCATCCGCAAAATTGTCGAGCAGGAAGGCAAGTTCGTGCGTCAGTCCGGCGGTCGTGGTCAGTTCGGGCATGTCTGGATTCGCCTGTCACCTCAGGAGCCGGGTGTAGGCTACGAATTCGAAAATGCCATTGTCGGTGGCGTCATTCCCAAGGAATACATCCCGTCAGTGGACAAGGGGATCCGCGAGCAGTCCGAGAACGGCGTGCTTGCCGGCTTCCCGGCAGTGGATTTCAAGGTCACGCTGTACGATGGTTCGTACCATGATGTTGACTCTTCTGAAATGGCGTTTAAGATTGCCGGCTCCATGGCTTTCAAGGAAGGCTTCATGAAGGCCTCCCCGGTTCTGCTTGAACCGATCATGAAGGTCGAGGTGGTGACGCCCGAGGATTACATGGGCGACGTCATGGGCGATCTCAATCGTCGTCGCGGCATCGTGAAGGGTATGGAAGAGTCCGCAACCGGCCGTATTATTCGAGCCGATGTGCCGCTGAAGGAAATGTTCGGCTACTCCACTGACCTGCGGTCCTCGACCCAGGGGCGCGCCAGCTACGTGATGGAGTTCAGCCATTACGCCGAGGCGCCTGCGAGTGTTGCCGAGCAAGTACAGAAGAAGGCGTCCTAAGGCGTCTTTTTCCGTCTACTCCAGGGTTTCTGAATATCCACAAGCCGCCGTGCCTTATGCCGGCGGTTGAGCATCTGAGGGGATTGAGTCGTGTCCAAGGGTAAATTCGAGCGTACGAAGCCGCACGTGAACGTGGGCACCATCGG
>JBBDNK010000029.1:0-15992 GCA_040877625.1 Aquisalimonadaceae bacterium | reverse complement strand
CTCGCCATTGCCGGCGAGCCGCGCCTTGCCCACGGGCATGCTGCAAAGCCAGAGCACCATGGGAATAGATCAGAGGCTCCCTACAGGAACACCATCAGCAGAATGACGCCGAGAATGACGCGGTAGGCGACGAACGGCTGCATGCCGATTTTCCTGATGAATACCAGGAAATAGTGGATGCAAAGGTATGCGCTGATTGCCGACAGTGCCACGCCCAGCATCAGCGTGCCCCAGGCCAGGGTCTCGGCGCCGCCAAGTACGTCCAGTATCTGCAGAGCGCTGGCCAGGACGATGACCGGAATGGACAGCAGAAAGGAGAAGCGCGCCGCACCCTCGCGGTTCATGCCCATGAACAGTGCGGCGGTCATGGTGATGCCGGAACGCGATGTGCCGGGGATCAGGGCCAGGGCCTGGGCGAGGCCGATCACCAGCACATCCTTCCAGGTCATCTGGTATTCGCTGCGGCTGCCGCGAAAGCGCCAGTCGGCAAGGCCGAGCAGCAGGCCGAAGCCGATCAGCGAACAGGCGATCACGATGGCACCAACCTCCGGCGTGCGCAGGGTGGTTTCCACCAGGTCCTTCACCGCAAGGCCGGCCAGGCCCACCGGTATGGTGCCAAGCAGCACGGCCCAGCCGAGCTTGGCGTTTTCGGTCGGCCGGCGGGTGGCCAGCGAAGTAAGCCAGTCGCTGGCGATCAGCTGTAGTTCCCGCCGGAAATAAAGCACCACGGCCAGCAGACTGCCGATGTGGACGGCGAGGTCGAAAGTCAGCCCCTGGTCGTCCCAGCCCGTGAAAAGTGGAACGAGGATCAGGTGCCCGGCGCTGGAGATGGGCAGAAATTCGGTCAGTCCCTGAACGACGGCAAGTACGATGATCGCAATGAGATCCATTCGTTATTCCTGTTCTGTGCCGCGAAAGCGGCAATGCTAGCAGGCCGACGCATCCTGCCCAAGCGGTCATGCCGTGCCCGGCGGGGCGGGTCAGGTTTCGCAATCGAGAAATTCCGATGGACGGGCGGCGCGAATGCGCCCTGTCTGCGGAATGACAATGCCGCGCAGGCTGCTGCCGTCCGCCGCGCACACGGTGAAGCGTCCGGTGTAGCCGGGGCTTAATCCCAGCGCGTTGAAGCGAACGCGATGGCGGACATTGTGGTTGTGGGTGATCCACAGCTGTCCGGCCGCTGCGTGCCGCTCCACCTGCAGAATGCGGCCGCCGTGCTCCGCACAGAAGCCGGTGCCATTGGGATCGCTGCAGCGGGTGTCGTTGGCGGGGGTTTCGAACACCAGCCAGCCGCCGTCCCAGGACGCCTCGGTGTCACAGGAATGCCCGGTGCCGCTGCGGCACACGGCGACAACCTGGCGGTTCGCCACGGCATGGGTGCGGGCCAGGTTCAGGCTGGCAATCAGCAGCCGGTTCGCGCTATAGGCGGCCTGATTCTGGAACAGGCCGCGCATGCCCGCGACGGCCGTCGTGGCCAGGCCCGCAACCAGGGCGATTACGACAACAAGCTCAATGAGCGTGAACCCGTTGGCGGTGTTTCTGTCCATGGCGGTTCTCCTTGATCGGCGCGGGGCGGTTCATCCATCCGCGACCATGAACTGGCATGCGGGCCAGCTACCAGCAGGCCTTGACATCGACGGGCTCCGTGCCGCCGCGCGCGCCGCGTACGCCCAGGTGATTGAGCGTGAGGTTGTTGCAGGTGTCATGCGCGCTGGCGGCGATTCTGACCGCCGTCAGCGCGAACGCGTTAGGGGTCGGTGTATCGACATTCACCGCGTAAAGGCCGTTGTCGCTGGCCACCTTGTTGCCGGTGATGCAGTTCTGGTAGCTGGTGGTGGCCGTGTAGCAGCGCTCAAGGCGCTGGGCGGCGCGGGTCAGCACGGTGTGTGCGTCGGTTCTTCGGCTCTGCTCCACCTGGCGCTGATAACCGGGGTAGGCGATGGCCGCGAGGACGCCGATGATAACGACGACGATCATGACTTCCATCAAGGTGAATCCGCGTTGCCGCATGGTGTCGTTCATCTCTTTCACCTACCTGATCTGCCGCCAGGACTGACGGCCATGGCCGTCCGCGCCCCGTTCCGTAATGACCTCGATACGTCCCGTGGACCCGGAGGTGTATTTGTACTCCCGCTCGCCGGCGGAGATGATGGCCGGCGTCTTGATGATGCCGACGCCGGAATACCTGCCGCTGACCGGCACGCGCACGGGCGCGTTCTCGATGATGACGGTGACCTGGTCGCCGTCATCGAACAGGCCGTCGGCATTCAGGTCCAGCACGCTGTAGCGCAGCCGCCCACCACTGTAGGCATCGATCTCCATGAGCCAGCTTTCGCCGCCGTGCCCGCAAGGGTCGGCGGAGGGAATCAGGGTGGCGAAGATGATTCGGCCGGAGCGCAGTAGGGCGCGGCTGACCACCCGCTCGCCCCTGGCGCCGGGGCCGCCGCGCTGTGGGTGCCAGAGCAGATCGAGATACCAGCCCTGGTCGGCTGCGTCCAGGGCGTGGTCGGATACGACCCTGAGATCGGCGCCGTGATCCGCGGTCTCCCGCAGAATCTCCTGACGTAGCAGGGCACCGCGGCCGTTGATGCTGTTGTCGGAGTCGATCAGGCCGTAGAAGCTGTCCACGACCGGGTTGCTGACGACGTTGTCGCCGTTGCGGTAATAGGTGCCGGTGCCGAAGAACACCATCATCTTGCCGTCGGGGCTGCGCCCGGCCTCGGGCTGCGATGTGATGGCCTGCGGCTTGCCGTCGCGCAGCGCCCGGAACAGGCCGGCGCTCATGCCGGCGGGTGCGCCCCAGTGGGCCGGATCGCCTGCCTGATTGAGGTTATTGCCGGTCATGTCGAAACGCCACAGGTAGCCCTGGGTGTCTCCCGCGTAGATGCGGTTGGCAATGCGGTCACCGCTGCTATCCACCGTTAGCGGGCTTGCCATGTCGTTCGGCGTGTGTCCGGTCGGCGGGGTGGTGAGGAATTGCCTGATGACACTGCCATCCGCTGCATCCAGCACGAATACCCGGCCAGTTCCTGAGTCATTGCCGTAACCGCTGCCGACCACCACGCCGAATCTGCCGTTCGGTAGTGGCACCACCGACGGCTGGCCGATGGTGGCGCCGAGCTCGGGGTGGCGGAATTCCCACAGCACGCTGGCGGCGCTCATGTTGTCCGGATCGGTGACGTCGAGCAGAAATACGCTTCTGCCGCCGGCGCCGGTGGTGCCGGCGACGACCTTGGCCCAGCGGTCGCCGAGCCAGGCGTCCGCGACGCGCGGCGAGCCGTCAACGTAGTAGCGGTGGGTGTAACCGGGCTCGGTCAGCCGGAACAGGTTCTGATAGACGCCGTAGGGCACGTAGGCGAACAGTTCGTCGCCGGTCTCGGCATTGAAGCCGTGCAGCATGCCGTCGTTGGCACCGACCACGATCAGCGGCGTACGGGTCTTGCCGGCCTGGCGGTGGGCCTGATAGCCTTGGCCGACGACGGCGTCGAAATTGTCACTCACGCCGCCAAGCAATGCGTAACCAAAGTCTTCGTTGCCCACGACCTGAGGGTCTGAATTGACGATATCGCCAAGCACGCTGTCCCGCGCCCGGAACGGCGCGGCCAGATTCTGGGCGGTGCGCTCGAGGGAGCGGTCGCCGCGCAGGAAGGCAATCCGCTGCTGTGCGAGCGGCACGGAGATGACGTTGGTGCCCGAGGTTTGTTGCAGCCATGCTCGCTGGTGCTGATCCAGTTCGTCCCAGGTGAAGCTGGCGGCCTCGGTGGCAATCTCCGCGCCGCCCTGGGTCGCGGGGTTGCGGACGGTCAGCACCAGCCGGCTGTCGGGGGCACGGTTATCCATTTTTGCGGCCGCGCTCCAGAGTGGGTCGGGTGTGGCCGAACCGTCCGCTTCGATGCGGAATGCGAGCAGATCTCCACTCCATTTTTCCGTGTTGAAGCGGGCCTGGAAGAGTACCGTATCGGTATCAAGCCGGGTTGAGTTGGTGGCGATGGAGGAGGCGCTGGCGGTTGTGCGAAGAATATTGCCGAAAACCGCCGACAGATCCGCTTCAAGCTGCCCGGGGTTGCGTGCCAGGTAGTAATTGTCCGGATGACCGTTGCCGCTGGTGTCCCACTGATCCGCCTGCGCGGGGGTGGTGCCTGCTTCCTTGTCGAAGCCGCCCCACTTGGCGGCGTACCAGAGCGGGTCCCGCAGCAGCCCGGCGGTGGAACTGCCGGGTTTGAACACGCGGCTGTTCCCCGGGGGCTGATTGCCCGGATTGACGGCGGGCGTGAGCAGGACGCTGAAATTGCGGCCACCAGGCCGGAGCACCGGGTAGCGAATACCATTGTCGGTCGATCCGGTAACGGTATAGCCGAAGCGAAGGGCGTGGCCGGCGAAGCCCTGAACGGCATCAACCGTCACGCGGACATCGTTGCCGGACACGCCGCCGCCGCAGGCCACACCCTTGCAGATGGTGAGCCGGGAAACGCCGTCCATGTCGTAGTCGCTGCCGAAGGTGGAGTCTTCCCAGTAGGCAAGGAATGCGCCGGCGACGAGCTTACCGTTGCTGTCATAGTCAGCGTTTTCCACATCCATCTGGATCAGGCTGCAGGCGCGCCATCCCGCGCTTAGTGCCGTGGCGTTGCCGTCGCTGTGTGCCTGGCATGCCGGCACGATGGTGATATCGCCGAATTCAAGCCTGGGCAACGGTTCGGCCAGGTTGACGGCGAAGGTTTTGACATTGAGCCCGAGGCCGCCGGCGTTAGGTCGCAGATTTTGCGTCCAGCCGTGATAGGCCAATCCGGCCACCGAGAAGCCGCCGTCCAGGCTCGGTGATTCCGGGCAGATGCCGGCGGCATCGGCAAGCCCGGTCAGCGTCTTCGCGGTGCATGCGCCGTCCGCGCCGCCGCTGATGTAGGAACCATTGATGCCTTCGCCCTGGCCGACGGTGTTGGTGGCGGATCGTACCGAGGCCGTCCCGTTCAGCCCCGGTATGTCGGCGGCACTGGCATGGTCATCACGGTCAAAGGAGTTGCTGCCGGTGGACAGCAGGACGATATTGGCGCCGCCGCAGTACTCACCCGCGGCGAACGGATCCCGCCAGCTGTCGGCACGCGGAAGGCCGGAAAGGCGCAAGGACGAGTCATCCACATCGAACAGCCCCGTGGCGTTGCCCGCCGCCGAGAAATACCGCAACGCTTCAAGGAACATCTCCCCGACCGGATTACCCCAGTTGCTGCAGTTGCCATCGGAGAAGGCGGTGATCCCCGGCGAGGAGCAGTTGTCCTCGTAGCGCCTGCTGCCGTAGTTCCAGTGCGTCAGCCGGAAACGGTTGATGGTGTTGATGATGCCGGGGTGATCGGCGGCCTGGTTGATGAAAACGCCGGTTGCGGGGTCGATTTCGTCTTCCTGTTCAAGGCCGGCGGTGTTGTTGACGATGCGGCCGATGTTCTTGCGCAGCACGCCGCCGGAGCGGTTGCCCCGGTAGCTGCCGGATAAAAGCCCGAAGCGGATCAGATCGTCTTCGCCGTATTGTTGCAGCAGCCCGATGGGCTTGCTGTTGCCCTTGGGGTAGGTGCGGCAGTTCTGTTCCTCGAGCCCGGCCCTGCAGGCCTCGACACGCACCGATAGCGTGACCAGTTGGTCGTCCTGATCGGAAGGGTGCCAGGCTTTTGCGGTGTTGTTGCCCTGTTCCTCGCGCCAGGCACACTGGCGAACTTCCGATGCCGCCCATACCGGCCATTCACCGCCGGCGACGCGCAGAGTCGGCGGGTTGCCGGCGGTGTCGACCTGATCGGAGCGGCCGCTGGCGAGATAGGTGACGTTGCACATGGAAATGGCCGTTTCTCCACCGTACGGTGTCAGCTCACCCAGATCCGCGCCGCTGTAGACCTTGACGAAAGCATGCGCGTCGTTGGGGATGAGTATCCGCTCCAGCACGGTGAGATGGTCCGTGTCGGTGGAGCGAGTGCCACCGAAAAGCACCCGCCGAACGATGTCCATGCGGGTCATCGACGCCCAATTGAGGAAATTGCCGCTCCATTGGTTGCCCGAACAATAGTGGCCGTTGGCGCCACCGGCCCGGCTGTGCGGTATGAACCTGTCATCCGCCCCGCCGGCGTGGGAATAGCAGGTGTTGCTGTCGAAGTAGCCGTAGTACGAGAAGGCATCGGTATAGGTCTTGTTGATGCGGCCGTCGCCGTCGAGATCCGAGTAATCCGGGTAGGCTTCCTTGTACAGTTCATGGTCCCGGGACAGGACCAGCATGGTCTGCGGCGGTTCCGACGCGCTCAGGAACAGCGGCTGCTGCGCTATCGCCTGCGCCTGTGCGGGGGAGTGGCTCATCAGCGCCGCCAGGCCGGGGGCAAGCGCAAGAATGACCGCGGGGGCCGCGAACGCGGACCGGACAATGCCATTAAGGAGCATCTGATTTCCTAGCGCCGATAGGTGGACTGGAGGATCACCACTGAACTCGCGTTGCCGCCGAAGCCGCGGGCGGTAACGCGGTACTGCTCGAGGTCGTCGAGGGGCACGCCGGCCTCAAGGCTGCCGCCGGGCGAGGGCACGGGCGGGAATACCTCGATCAGGTACTGCGGCTGTGCGGCGACGCCGGGGATGGCCGGCGCCTGTGAACCGGCTCCCGGGCGGCTGTTCGCATAGGTGATCACGCCGCCGTCAGTGGCCGCCGCACTCACCGGAGTGGCCCAGGCGGGCCGGTTGGCCGCATTCAGTGCGTACAGGCCGTTGTTGTTGTCGAACGGATCCAGCGTGGCTGATTGCAGATAGCGTTCGGCATCCCGCAGTGCCGCTTCCGCCGCCTGAAAGGCGCGGTTGTGGTCCTGCAGGCCACCGGCCATGCGTTCTTCAAGGATGCTGCCGCGCATGGCGGTGACACTGATCAGAGTCAATACCAGCAGGATGACCAGGCTGAGCACCAGCGCCACCCCGCGCTGGCCGGAGGGAGCGGGGTGTCGGGCGGTGCGTGTATGCGGGTGCGGCATGGCGTTACCTCGCCCTGTTGCGGAGCGTGACGGTGAATTCGGAGACCTGCCGCAAGCGGTGGTCGGGAGCGGTCAGGCCGGTGGCGCCGTTGTAGGCGTAGAGCTGCGGTGACTCGACCACGCCGTCGCGCGGTGCGCGCAGCAGCAGGGAGAACCGCGCGGTTAGTACCCGTTGCCAATCCTGGTGCCACTGGTTGCTGCCGACGGCCGCGCCGGAAACGCCGTCGGCGGTGGTGTAATCATCAACGTGCGCGTTGCCGCTGCTGTCGACACCGTAGAGGATCTGCATGTCTTCAATGCCGGAGACCAGTTCTTCCGCCGCGGCATTGCCCGCCCGCCGGAACAATGCCGGCTCGCCATCGGCACCGGTTGCCAGATAGTAGATACGGGTACTGATCGGAACGATCTCGGAATCCGCCCCGAAGGCCGGGTTGGGGTTTGCGGCGCCGCCCCAGCTCGAAAAGGCGTTTCCAGGTGTTAACGTCTGATCATTGGAGTGCACGATGTTGATGTCGCCGCCGTTCTGGTTGCCGGCCAGGCTGGTGATCTGGAAGACCCTTGCCTGCCGGCAGTTGGAGACCATCACGACGTCGCCCTCGCACAGCCCCGACACGCGGGCCTTGCCGGGCGCGCAACCGCCCGCGGATACTCCCGTATTGACAGCGAACAATTGGCTCCCGTTGTTGTTGCCGGCGACCGGGACCGCGCCGCCGTCCGCCGCACGGACGACGATCACGTCGCTGCCGGGCAGGGGAGCTATACCGGCATTCGCAAGCCTGGGCGGCAGCGTGGCGCCGACATTGTCGTAACCTTCGAGGCCGGTACGCAGATCCCAGGTGATGCTGTCCTGGTGCTTGAGGGTGCTGTCCAGGGGGCCGTGGACGGAACACCCCCGGTAACCGGCTTCGCGCACATCCCGGCTCAGGAAGTGGCTGGCAAAGCGGATGCTTTCCTGAATCTGGGAGAGGGCATCCTGCGTGTTGGCGGTCTGGCGATTGCCGACGAAGATCTGCAGCACGCCGGCAAGCAGTATCAGGCTGACGCCCATGGCAACCAGCAGCTCCACCAGGGACAGGCCGTGCTGGCGGTGTTCAACGGAGGCGCTCATATCTGAGTCACCAGAGTTGCGCGGCGCACCGGGCCGCCTTCATCCTCGGAGATGCGTGCGTCGAACCATTCGATGGTGATGGTTGCAACGCCGTCATCAGCGACGTCGACGGCGCCGCCGCCGATGGCGTTGCCGTGTTCATCGGTGCCCTGGGGCAGGAGGTTCAGGATCAGCCCATGCCAGGCCTTGAGGTCGGCGGCGGCCTGATCGTCCCCGGTGGGCAGTGGATCGCCGATGGCGATGTTGTAGCCGCCGTTTTGCGCCGCCTGCCGATTGGCGCGCATGCGATCGACGATGTCATAGGCGAGCAGGTTGGACTGGGAGGTGAAATAGGCATTCTGGTTGGCGCGCAGACTGGCTGCCTGCAGCCCTGCGAGCCCAAGCAGGCCGATGGACAGTATCAGGATCGCGACCAGAACCTCGAGCAGGCTGAAGCCTTGCTGGGCGTCGCGGTGGCTGTTTCTACCGGTTACGCGTTGTTCTGGCTGATGTCGTGACGACGCACGACGGCTGTCTTCCCTGAGCATGCGGGCTCTCTATCCGTGGAGAGATTGGTGTAAAACCGGCGTTCTGGTTGCCGGAAGTCAATTTGGCGTTATTGAATATCGACTGGTTCCGAAAGCTGAGCGGTTTTTGACCAGCGGTACTATTCTACCGATAAACGGTGCAAATGGTATCGGCCCGCACGGAGATGCGGGTGAGGCGGCGGAAGGCGGGCTCTACCAGCATGCATCAACGGTGCTGTCGGTATTGGTGACACCCCGCCGGCCCTGGTGATTGAGCGTGAGATTGCCGCAGGTGTTGCGGTTGTCGGCCTGAACCCTGACCGCGGTCAGGGTGTAGGTGTTGGTGGTCGGCGCGTCGACGGCGATTTCGTAGAACCGGCTTTCCGTGGGCAGGCGGTCTTCGGCATTGAACGCGCTGTCGGCAATGCAGTTCTGATAGCTGGCGGTTGCCGTGTAGCAGCGTTCCATTTGCTGCGCGACATTGGTGAGCGCCGACGTTGCCTCGGAACGTCGGCTCTGTTCGACGTAGCGTCCATAGCTGGGGAAGGCCACCGCCGCGATGATGCCGATGATGATGACCACAACCATGATTTCAATGAATGAGAATCCCTGTTGGCGCATGTTCCCTGTCTCTGCTGAATGTGACGCCGGCGGCCCGGCAGCGCAGTGCGCTGTCGGGCCGCTCCCTGTTGTCAGTCGATTTCCGTGTACCAGTAGGTGCGCCACCGGCGGTTGAGGGGCTCATCGCCGCCATCGCCCACCTGAGTGCCACGCAGTACCAGCTCGCGCAGCTGGCCATTGACATCCACGATCACCGGTACCGGTGACGGGATGAAGCCGCCGCCGGCGACGACCGCGGCGCGGTCGCCCCTGGACAGACCCTCCTGGCCGTCCTGCTCGCGGGTGGCGGTAGCGTCCTTGTAGCTCATGGCGTAGTTACGGGCGATGCCGAGGTTGCTGACACAGCTGCCGGGAACAGCGGCCTGTGGCTGGTGCGTACTGAAGAACGTGGTGTTGTTCAGCGTTACGGCGCTGCCGACGTTCTTTTCGCCTTCGGCGAAGTACATCACCCAGCCGTCGCTGGCCTCAAGCGCATCGAGTTCCGCCTGCTGGTCGGTTCCATCCTGGATGAGGTTCTCGGTCGCGTCATACAGATCGGCGAGCGTAATGGTGTCCGTACCACCCGTGTCCTTGAGCATGAAGAATGCGTTCTGGACATCAAGGTCGTGCGGTTTCTCGCGGTCTCCCGAGCCGATGATGACGGCCTCGTAGCCGTTTTCGTAGACAACATCCGGCGGGTACAGGAACTTGATGTCTTCATCGGCGTCGTTCAGGGCCGCAAGCTTGTGTACGGACCATTCCGACGTATTGCTGCTATCGAGGTCGATACGCCAGACATTGCCGCCGGTATCACCCACGTACAAACGGTCGGTAATGCCGTTCTGGCGGTTCGACGCGCCACGGCTGATCAGGGTGACGTCCGACGGAATGCTGTGGACCATGCCTTCGTCGGGACCGGCTTCCCAGATGATATTGCCGTTTTCGGCATCCACGACGAAGATGCCCCGGCCCATGGTGGCGGAACCGGTGCGGTCGGCCTGGTCCTCGTAGGCGGCGTCGTAGCCGGCGCCGAAAATCAGCACCGGGTTGCCGCCATTGGCCAGCGTCTTGGCGACGCGCGGCTCGGACCAGGTCTGGCCGAGCTCTTCAAACCCGGTATCTTCATGACTACGCCGCCAGAGAATCTGCGGATTATCGTAGTCGGAGACGTCGAAGGCATAGATGGCGCGGCCGCCGCGGCGCATGGAGGGGAAGATCCAGGCTTCGGTGATATCGCCGCTGGCGTCGTTCTCGAAGTAGGTGCCGATACCGCCGTCCATGAAGTACGGCTTGCCGGTCGAGGACGCGAGTACGGTCTCGTCGTTGTCGTACAGGATTTCGAGCTTGTCATGGAATTCAGGCGGCACGAAACCCCACAACTCCTCCCCACCACCGCTCCCCGGGCCGCCGCGGATGGCGCGGAATACGCCGTCATTGGAGCCGTAGAAGACGACGATATCGGTATCGCCCGCATAATTGAGCACGGCCGGCCGGGAGTGCAGCACGTCGCCATGGATCGACGGCCGGACGTTGCTCAGCTTGTCGTTGGGGTTTTCATTCTCCCAGTTGTCCTCGCCCCTGAGCCATTCGATACGGCTGGAGTCGAGCCCGGTAGTGGCGGCGGTGAAATCGTCCGGTGCGCCGGTGCAGGAGGCAATGTCACAGGTCAGGAGGCGACGGGATCCCCAGTTATTGCGTAGCTGCTGGGCAACGCCGCCCTTCTCCACGATATCGCCGTCCGGCAGATCATGGGCGTGCCGATACACCTCCATGTCGAATCCATCCCAGAACGCGACGCCGTCGTCGTAGGTCCAGAAACTGTTCGCCTGTTCGCGGATAAAGCCGGTAATGGGGCTGTCGGCGCGTTCCTCGTCCACGCCGGCCAGATACACCTGGCCGGTGGTGTCATCCATGCTGAGCTGGTAGAGCTTGAGGTTGCCCATCCAGCGCGGTTTGCCTTCGGCATCGGGCCGGAATACGCCCATGTAAACCTGGTTGAGGTTGGTGCCGCGCACGTTCACGCTGACCGGCAGGGAGCTCGCCGCAAACACGCTGTTGACGGCAAGGATGCTGTCGAAGGACATGGTCAGCGCCTCGACGAGGTCATCAACAGTCTCGGCGCTGTAGTAATCGCCTTTGCCCTGATGGGCAATACTCTGCCAGAACGCCCGCATGCCGGCGTTGGAACGGGCCGGGTTGAAGACGTCGATGACAAACGAATTGATGCTCGGCTCCGCGTTCGACGAGGACATGAAGCGGGCGAACTCATCGGCCCAGCTTTCCTCGTACCGGTTGGGGTTTAGCGAGATCATGCTGGTATCGCCGCCATGGCCCGCGAGCGCGTTCCTGGCGTTGGTCTTATGGTCGTTCTGCGGAAAGCCGGTGCCGATGAAGATGACGTAGTTCTTGGCGCAGGCGGACGCAGAGGGGCTGATGTAATTGCCGGAGCTGTCGATCGCGGCGTCATCCCGTGACCCGGAGTTCGATGAAGCCCTGTCACCGGAAAAGTACAGATAGGCCTCGTTCATGAGCATGCCGTAATCGCTGTTACTGGCCTTCCAGTAATCGCCGTCGCCGTCCATCTCGTCGATACGCTGGCGCAGGCTGGCACCAGCGACGCGGCGGCTGTCGTCGAACAGTTGCACGCGCTCGATAACCCGCGCCTGTCGTGAGCCGCTGCCGATGTTGAGAATGCCGAGGTTGATCTGGTCAATCAGATCATCCCGGTTCAGCAGTACCTCTCTTACGGCTTCTTCGATCCGCTCCTGTTTCGTGGCCTGGCCAGGCCACTCGTTACTGGCGGACCAGTTGCTTTGATTGTCGATGATGAGGAGCACGTTCGGCCGATCGCCGGTGATGCTCGGGTCCATCATGAACAGCTCGATGTCCTCGGCCTGCGCCATGGCTGCGAACGCCAGCAGCAAGATGCCGGAAAACCCTTGAAAGAGTCCTGATTTCTTGTTCATTGCCGTTCTCCAACAAATCATGGGCAGGAGCCGTTAAGCTGCCGTAGCCGTACACCCTGTTGAACCCGGACGCTCGCGCCGTCCGGGTCTTCATGGCTGGCCGTGACCCGCCAGGTGTTGTCTTCAGGGACCAGCGTCATCGTTGCCGAGTAGCCTTGCGCGGGGACGCTGCTTCGGCACGTCACTTCCTCGATGACGACCGTGCGGTTGTTGCTGACCGATTCGCTGAACGCACTGTTAGGCGGGTTCATGAACAGGTTTGCGCTGTTGAGCACCAGTTCGACGCCTTCCTGCGCGGCAGATTCGGCGTCTTTCTGCGATTGCAGGTTGCCGACGATCCTCAGGTTGACGGTGCTTGAGTTGATCGATGCGACGCCGAGCAGCGTCATGGCGACCAGCAGTACCAGGCTGATGATCAGCACGGCGCCCCGCTGTTTTTCGGGCATGGCCATCTTCATTCCCTCCTGCCGCTGATATTCGCCAGCCGCACCGTGCTCTGGTAAACGTGCCGCTTGAAGGCATCATTCTCCGGGCCGACAGTCTGTGTGGCGTTGGCGGCGGTAAGGCCCAGCCGGTAGGTCTTGTCGTCGCTATGGCCGGGTGTGGGCTCCAGGTTTCGGGTGAGCAGATGCACCCGCAGGCTGACCACGTTCAACCACGCGTCGACGTCCGCCGGCCGGCCGACATAGGCATCGTTGGCGGTGTCCGAGGATGAATCCGGGGCGCCGTCGGCGTTGCGATCGATGCCGTAGTCGATCTGCATGTTCTCGATGCCGTCGACCAGGGTGACCGCGGTCGGGGAGGAGCTGAATTCATTCACTTCGAGCCGCCTCAATGCCGGGTCGCCCTGGTCATTGGTGCCGATAAAGTACATGTCCGCCCGATAACGGCGGATCGGGATGAGATTTCCATCGCGGTCTACCAGTGCAAAGTTGCTCGCGGTGCCGCCATCGAGCACCCATTCCAGAGGGGCTCCCTGCAGATAAATCCCGCCGCTGACCAGACTCGCCGGATCCGTCTCGACGGTCATCGTCCGCCGCACGACCAGCACGTCCGTTCCGGCTATATGGCCGGCGTTGACGACACAGGGTGGGATCGTGTCCGTTGCGCCGTCATAGCCCTGCAGCGGCAACCCCATGGAATCCCGCAACTGGTGCAGGTGGGTGTGGCACGGGTCCAGCAGGGTGCCGGGTGGGGTGATCGAATCGTAGAATTCGCCGTAGAACCCGGCAAGCTGGATCTCCGAGGAGAGTATCTGCATGGCCGTGCGTCCGTTATCGATCTGCATGCTGGCCTGGCTGAGTTCCGCGTGTGTTCTGTTGGTGTTCAGCGTCAGCGTGACGACGCCGAGCGTCAGCACCAGGCCGATGGCGAGCGCCACCATGACCTCCACCAGGGAAAAGCCGGTCATCCGGTGATCAGGCGGCCTGAAGTCTGTGCGTTGGTAGTTCATTGCAGCCTCTTCAGTTGCCCGCGAGGTCGGCGATGCGGATGGTCGTGCTCACCACGCGACGCAGATCATCCGGGCCATATTCATCCACGGCGCACTGATTTGCCGGCGCCACCGTAGGGTTTATTCCCTGCCAGGCGACACTGACGACATACACATCCGGCTGCGCACCGGCCGTTACGCAGCCGCGGGCGCCGGTAATCGAGCCGACGGCGTCGGCGCCGACCTGCTCGGCTGTTCCATCGAGCGCGGCCACCCATTCCTCAAGATCGGCATCCACCCGGTCACGCCGGGCGGAAGCGGCAAATGAGAGGCAAGGGTCTGGATTCACGCCGCTGCCGACGAATCCGGTGGTGATGTAGCACTCGGCGATACTGCGATTGGCGGATATACGGTTGACCATGTCCTCAACCAGAATCAGCGCCTGAGAACGCTGATAGGCCTCCAGTTCGGCCTGCTGTGCCCGCATCTGCAGCCCGGCAATACCCAGCATGCCGATACCGATAATAAGCAGCGTGACCAGTATCTCGACCAGACTGAAGCCGCGGGACGGGCCGTTCATGTGCACCTCTCATCAACTGTCACCTGGGCGCGGCCGCTGGCGTTGACGGTAACCACCCGCTCACTGGCCTTGTTGCCACTGTCACAGGCACTGAATGTGGCTGACGCATTCACTCTGCCGCTGCGCTGAAAGGTCACCACGGATACGGCGCCGCCGTCGATTTCGACTCCGGCAATCGCCTCGGCCTGCGTGACCCGCAGGACGTCGTCGTCGTCGGTAATCACTTCCCATCCGGTGGACCAGTCAGCCCCCAGCGGCTGCACGTGTACATCGGCGTTGCGCTTGACCGCCTCGCTGCGCGCGTAGGTCAGCGAGAGCATCAATTCCTGCCCCGCCGTCTTGACGCGCTGATTGGCGACGAAGGAGTCGAAACTCGGAATCGCAACCACGGCCAGAATCCCCGCGACGACAAGCGCGACGACCAATTCAATGAGCGTGAAACCCCGGCTGGCTGGCATGCGACGTTCCATATAAGTCACCATTTATCCGCCGGCGTACGGGTGCCATCGCTTAGGAGGGTCATCGTTGGCTGTCGCGAAGCGGCCGGCCCTGTCGGCGTCGCCGTTACCGTGAAGCTCGGGGGGGCCGTGTTATCACCAGCCAGCGTGATCGTGAAATGCGTGGCGATATCGGCCGGCACCGTTCTGTTCATGGCGGCCAGATCGGCGGGGTATTCTCTGCGGTCCAGCCTGAATTCCTCGGCCCGGCTGGCGGACTCGAGCATGAACTGCTGTGCCGAAACGCGGTTGGCGCGATCCACGTACCGCTCATAGGAGGGCAGGGCGATGAGCGCGACAACGGCGATGATCGCCATCACGATCATGAGCTCGATCAAGGTGAACGCCGCCTGCCGATGGTATTGATTGCTGCGCTGCATCGTTCCAGACCTCTCGGGGCATCCTGCCCTGTACGTTGGACTTTGCGCGACTATATCTCCGCGAGGCACGTCCGCAGCGGGTCCCGCGACCGAGGGAGCCCATTTTGCGATAAATGGCACTCATGGCCGATAAACGGTAGGAGGGGTGGTAAGAGCGTGGATCGTTGTCGCGGGAGCGCCAGTTCGGATATACTCCCGCGCTCTCACACGAGATCAGCCGGTGTAGCTCAGTTGGTAGAGCAACTGATTCGTAATCAGTAGGTCGGGGGTTCGACTCCTCTCACCGGCACCAGATAAATCAACGGCTTACGTGTATTTTGCGTAAGCCGTTTTTTATTATGTAGACATTAAGTAGACGCGAGAGGCGATTGCTAGCCGCTAGCACGCAAAGTTGAAGGAGCTATCAAGCCACTGACTGTTCTGTAAGTCTGGTCGAAGGTGGCTCTCGCACCAGCCAGCGAGAGGCGCGCAGCCGACGTGGACAGGGGCGCTTGTGTGTGCCCTGAGTAGAAACTACCTGCTAAGCCGCTTGCATCCACGCTATCGCGCACACAAGATACACGAATGCCTATGAACGCCCGTAGCCTTGCCCGGAAGATCAAGATTCACGACGGTGCCTATAGAGCGCTCTCTTTAGCCTTTAGCCCGTCAGTATTCCGTGATCTTGCCCAAACCGGCCGTTCACGTCTCCTCTCTGAAGTTCTGGCTTATGCCGACCTCCCGCGATATGTTCCAGGCGACACAACACTCGGCGGCATCTTCGATAGCATTTACTACGCCCTTCACAGCAACTACCGGGGGGAGTACGTTTACAAGAACGCCCTGATAACAAAACTCCTCTTGGGCAGGCACACACTGAATACTGCACAGACGTTAAACGAATTCCGCTCAGGGAATCGCAAAGCGGACGTCGTTATACTCAACGGAACGTCGACGGCAT
>JBBDNK010000028.1:0-272068 GCA_040877625.1 Aquisalimonadaceae bacterium | reverse complement strand
TTGCCTGCGAGCCGCGCCTTGCCCCCGGGCACGCTGCAAAGCCAGAGCCCCATGGAAATAGATCAGTGTCTCCCTAACAGGGTAGAATACCGCCGGGCCGGACCGAGTTCGCCCGGCGTCGATTTTCGACGTGCCCTTCGGGGCACGTTTTTTGTAGGGCCGGCAGATTCTTTCCATCGACGGAGAATGCCGGACCGGCGGTATCCGAATAACGAGGGACCATGAAGCGCATTCGCAATTTCTCCATCATCGCTCATATCGATCACGGCAAGTCGACACTGGCTGACCGCCTTATTGAGAAATGCGGGGCGCTGACCCAGCGCGAGATGGCCGAGCAGGTTCTGGATTCCATGGATCTGGAGCGTGAGCGAGGCATTACCATCAAGGCCCAGAGCGTGGCGTTGAACTACAAGGCGCGGGACGGGGAAACCTACCAGCTCAACATGATTGATACCCCCGGCCACGTTGATTTTTCCTACGAGGTATCACGCTCGCTGGCTGCCTGTGAGGGCGCATTGCTGGTGGTTGATGCGTCGCAGGGCGTGGAGGCCCAGAGCGTGGCCAACTGCTATACGGCGGTGGAGCAGGGCCTGGAAGTGATTCCGGTGCTTAACAAGATAGACCTGCCTTCGGCGGAGCCGGATCGCGTCAGACAGCAGATCGAGGAAATCATCGGACTCGATACCGAGGGCATGCTGATGATCAGCGCCAAGACCGGTGAAGGTGTTGAGGATCTGCTGGAATCGCTGGTGGCCAGAGTTCCGCCGCCCGTGGGGGAGCCGGAAGATCCACTGAAATCGTTGATTATGGATTCGTGGTTCGATAACTACCTGGGCGTGGTCTGCCTGGTGCGTGTCTATGACGGTGTCTTGCGCAAGGGTGACAAGATCAAGGTCATGTCCACGGGGCGGCAGTTCACCGTCGATCAACTGGGTATGTTCACCCCCAAGCGCACGCCCATGGATGCGCTGAAAACCGGCCAGGTCGGTTTTGTGGTGGCCGGGATCAAGGATATCGACGGCGCGCCCGTTGGTGACACGCTGACGCACGTTCATGCCCCTACCGCCGAGCGCGTGCCGGGCTTCAAGGTCGTGCAGCCAAGGGTGTTTGCGGGCATGTTCCCGGTAAGTTCGGATGATTACGAGTCGTTTCGGGATGCACTTCAGAAACTGCGGCTCAATGATGCCTCGCTCCAGTATGAGCCCGAGAACTCCCAGGCGCTTGGTTTCGGTTTTCGCTGCGGATTTCTCGGCATGTTGCACATGGAGATCGTGCAGGAGCGGCTGGAGCGGGAGTACAACCTTGACCTGATTACCACCGCACCCACCGTGATCTATGAAGTGCTTACCACCGGTGGGGAAATTCTCAGCCTGAGCAATCCTTCATCCCTGCCTCCGGCAAACGAGATCGAAGAGATTCGCGAGCCGATCATCCAGGCGAATATTCTTGTGCCCCAGGACTACATCGGCAACGTCATCGCACTGTGTGAAGAAAAGCGCGGTGTGCAGAAGGACATGCAGTTCGTGGGCAGTCAGATTTCCCTGACCTACGAATTGCCGCTTTCCGAAGTCGTTCTGGACTTCTTCGACCGATTGAAATCCGCCAGCCGAGGTTTTGCGTCTTTCGATTATGAATTTCGCCGATTCCAGGTGGCCAGCCTGGTGCGACTGGACGTACTGATCAATGGTGACAAGGTCGATGCGCTGGCGGTGATTATCCATAGAGAACATTGCCACCGGCGGGGGCGCGATCTTACCGACAGATTGAAGGAGATCATTCCCAGACAGATGTTCGAGGTTGCCATCCAGGCGGCGATAGGAAATCAGATCGTGGCTCGCTCGACGGTCAAGGCCCTGCGCAAGAATGTGACCGCAAAATGCTATGGCGGGGATATCAGCCGCAAACGCAAGCTGCTGGAGAAGCAGAAAGCCGGCAAGAAGCGCATGAAACAGGTAGGCCGGGTGGAAATCCCCCAGGAGGCCTTTCTCTCCGTGCTGCAAGTAGACAGCAAAAACAGCTGAGACGGACTACTGGAGGTTCCTGGACATGTTTCTGGATTTTGAAGCCCTGCTTATTCTCGTGACGCTGGTGACCGGCGTAACCGTCGCATGGAACTACGCGCGCAGACGCTCCGCCAGCGGGCGCTCCAGCCCGGCCGCGAAGGAGAACTGGTGGGTGGAGCTCTGCCGGTCGCTGTTTCCGGTCATTCTGGTTGTGTTGATCATTCGGTCTTTCCTGGTGGAACCTTTCCGTATCCCGTCGGGCTCGATGATACCGACCCTGTTGCCGGGAGATTTCATTCTGGTGAGCAAATTCGCCTACGGTATACGGCTTCCCATGACCAACCAGCGCGTATTGGGTGATGGAGCGCCGGCGCGGGGTGATCTGGTGGTGTTCCAGTATCCGGAGAATCCCGCCCAGGATTACATCAAGCGCGTTATCGGTCTCCCGGGCGACCGAATTACCTTCCACAATCGTCGTGTGCTGGTGAATGGTGAGCCTTTGCCGCTGGAGACGGTTGGCGAGTACGATGACGCGGATGGGCGCGGCGCGGACCTGTTTACGGAGCGAATGGGCGATCTGGAGTACAATGTCGTTCATCAGCGCAGCTTCAGGCATCCTGACGGTGATTATCGGGTGCCGGAAGGGCACTATTTCATGATCGGCGATAACAGGGATCGCAGCAGCGACAGCCGACGATGGGGGCCGGTCGCGGAGAAATACCTGGTTGGCCGTGCGTTTCTGATCTGGATGAGCTGGGACATGCAAAATAAAAACGTGAACTGGAGTCGCATTGGTGATCGCATTCAATAGTCAGGCGTCCTTTCAGCGTGGGATCGGCGCGCCGGGGTTGCTGTTGATCCTGACGCTGCTTGGAAGTATTGCTCTTGTGGGGGTGAGGCTTTGGCCGGTCTATGTGGAATCCTTCGAGGTAAGCTCTATCCTTAGCGCTCTTGAGGGTGAAATGTCGGGCCGCAATGCAAGCCGAAGCGATTTGCGACAGGCAATCGAACGGCGTTTCCAGGTGAACAATATTACCCGTGTACGACGTGACCAGGTCACCTTCGCTGCCAGCCAGGGCGGAACGGAAATTGTGATCGCCTATGAGGTCCGGATTCCCCTGATTGCCAATCTGGACCTGGTGGCGCATTTCCGCAAAGAGGCGTTGATTCGACAGTGACGGAAGGCCGGGAATTCCTGCTGGAGCGGCTGCAGTACCGTTTCCGGGATACAAATCTGCTTGATGAGGCGCTGACACATCGTAGTGTTTGTGAGCGAAACAACGAGCGCCTGGAGTTTCTCGGCGATAGCATCCTCAATTTTGTCATTGCTTCCGAATTGTACGCACGCGGGCCGGAGGACTCCGAAGGCGCGCTCAGCCGGTTGAGAGCCAGCCTGGTCAATCGGGGGACGCTGGCGGATATCGCCCGGAACCTGGAGCTTGGAAAGTATCTGCAGCTCGGTTCCGGGGAGCTCAAGAGCGGCGGACGGCGGCGGGATTCCATTCTCGCGGATGCTCTGGAAAGTCTGCTGGGCGCGGTCTATCAGGACGGTGGCTATGACGACTGCCGTGCACTGATTCTGCGACTTTTCGAGGATCGGCTGGAGTCGCTGCCGTGCGCCCATGACCTCAAGGACCCGAAGACACGGCTGCAGGAACATTTGCAGTCGATTCGCCGGCCGTTGCCGACGTATCAGGTTACAGACGTTTCCGGCAAGGCCCATGAGCAGACTTTCAGCGTCGAATGCAGTGTTGAAGGTCTCGATACCGTAACCAACGGCAAGGCAGCCAACCGGCGCCGGGCCGAGCAGGCGGCGGCCAGCGCCATGCTGGACGCTCTGCAACCTTCCCGCCGTCGTAAAGAATCCTGATGGTAGTGACCACCCTATGAGCAAGAACGCGGATACCGAGGCCAAACGTTGTGGTTTCGTCGCCCTGGCTGGGCGACCGAACGTTGGAAAGTCGACATTGCTGAATCGCCTGTTGGGCATGAAGGTCAGCATCGTCTCCCGCAAGCCTCAGACCACGCGCAACCGAATCCTCGGTGTCGTCACCGCCGAGCACGTTCAGACGATTTATGTGGATACCCCGGGGCTGCACCGAAAACAGCATCGGGCACTGAATCGATCGCTCAATCGGACGGCGTCCTCGGCGCTCAGAGACGTCGATATCACGGTGTTCGTCCTGGAGGCCCTGAAATGGACCGAGGATGACGACCTGGTTCTGGAGAAGGTCATCGCCGCCGGACTGCCCTGCATCGCCGCGGTCAACAAGATCGACAAGGTGCCGCACAAGGAGCAGCTGCTGCCGTATCTGCAGACAATTGCGCGGAAGTTTCAATTCGCGGAAATTATTCCTGTCTCCGCGCAGCGTGGACAGAACCTGGAGACGCTGCGCGGTGAGATCGAGAAGCGATTGCCGGAGGCTGACGACTTCTATTTTCCGATCGACCAGGTTACCGATCGCAGTGAGCGTTTCCTGGTGGCTGAGCTCATTCGCGAGCAATTGCTGGAAGTCCTCGGCCAGGAAGTGCCCTATTCGACGGCCGTGGAGATCGAGGCGTTCAAGGAAGACGACGGAGTGACTCGCATCAGCGCGGTCATCTGGGTCGAGCGGCCCGGGCAGAAGGCCATCGTAATCGGCAAAGATGGACATCAACTCAAACAGATCGGGCAACGTGCTCGCATGGAGATGCAACAGTTGCTGGGTACGCCGGTCTATCTGGAGACGTGGGTCAAGGTACGCGCAGGCTGGGCGGATGACGAACGTGCGATGCATAGCCTGGGCTATGACGAGAACTGAACGGCCGGGGTGTCTCTGACGATACCCGCCCGTGCGGCAACGTGACGGGGTATTGTTTAGAACGCCAGGGGAGCGCCTTATGGATCAGACGCGTACGTCGGCACCGGTTCCCGCCTTTGTTCTGCATCGCCACGCCTACCGCGACACCAGTCTCATTCTGGAGTTGTTTACACTGTCTCGCGGCAGGATCGGGGCGGTGGCGCGAGGCGCCCGCGGACCGCGCTCCCGGTGGCGCGCCCTGGTAGAGCCGTTTCAGCCGGTACTGGTTTCGTGGCAGGGGCGCGGCGAGCTGGTCACCGTGACCGGGCTGGAATCTGTTGGCCGACCACTGCGCCTGCCGGGGGCACGGTTGGCGAGCGCATTCTATGTTAATGAACTGATGCTGCGCATGGTGCGGCGTGATGACCCGGTGCCCGAAGTGTTTGCCGCCTACGGTGAGGTTCTGGAGCGCCTGGCCGGTGATGCCAACGAGTCCGTTTGTCTTCGTCTGTTCGAGAAACGGTTGCTGCAGGGGCTGGGTTACGGATTGCTGCTGGATCGCACCGCGGACACCGGTTTGCCATTGCAGCCACAGGCTCTGTACCGATTCGAGGCCGAGCATGGGCCGCTGCCGGCAACCGCTCCCGGTAAACGAATTTTCAGTGGCCGCGGGTTGTTGGCGCTCCATTCGGAGAATCTGGATGATGTCGACGTGCAGGGCGAAGCGAGGCGGCTGATGCGCTTGGCACTGGCTCCGTACCTGGGGTCGAAGCCGCTCCAGAGCCGCGCGCTGTATCGACAGCTTCAGGGTAGTTCCGTAAACCTACCGACAGAGGAGAGCAGTGATGACTGATGGGCTCGATGGGGGCGTGTTATTGGGGGTCAACATCGATCACGTTGCCAGCTTGCGTCAGGCGCGCGGAACCCGCTACCCGGATCCGGTACAGGCGGCCCTGGAGGCCGAGCAGGCCGGGGCTGACGGCATTACCGTCCATTTGCGGGAAGACCGGCGCCACATTCAGGATCGCGACGTCCGGCTGCTGGCCGACGTGCTGCAGACGCGCATGAACCTGGAGATGGCGGTTACCGATGAGATGCTGGGCATGGCCGAGGCGGTCCGCCCTGCATATTGCTGCCTGGTCCCCGAGCGGCGAGAGGAGCTCACCACGGAGGGAGGGCTGGATGTCGCCGGCCAGAAGGCGCGGGTCGGTGATGCCTGCCTGAGGCTTGCCGAGGCGGGGATTCAGGTGTCGCTGTTTATCGATCCGGAACCGGCCCAGCTCGACGCCGCGGCGGAGCTGAGGGTGCCGTACGTGGAAATTCACACCGGCGCTTATGCCGATGCGACGACGCCGGGGCAGTGCGCCGAGCAATTGCGTCGGGTTCGCGACGGCGTGGCCCATGGCCTGGCGTTGGGGCTTGGCGTTAACGCCGGGCACGGTCTGAACTATCACAACGTTCAGTCGGTGGCGGCGATACCTGGTATCAACGAACTGAACATTGGTCACGCCATGATCGCACGCGCATTGTTCACGGGGTTGCAGCAGGCCGTACGGGACATGAAGGACCTGATACGGAGCGCGCGGGCGTGAGCATTGCCGGCATCGGAACCGATCTGGTGGAGATCGAACGCGTTGAGCGCATTCTGATTCGGTTCCCGGAGCGGTTCGCACGCAGGGTGCTGGTGGATCAGGAATACGATAGGTGGCGTGCCCGCGGCGGCCGCCCGGCCTGGCTTGCCAAGCGCTACGCTGCCAAGGAGGCGCTGGCGAAGGCCTTGGGCACGGGTATTGGTGCCGAAGTGTCGTTTCATGACCTGGTCATGAGCACAGATGATCATGGTGCGCCTCGGGCGCGGCTGGAAGGCGGAGCCAAGGCGCTGGCGGATCGAATCGGCATTCGCGGGGTGCATGTCTCGCTGACGGATGAAAGTGGCCAGGCACTTGCGTTCGTGGTTCTGGAAAAATAACCGCGCGTCAGGCCGTTCAAGTGGAACGCGATACCAGAATTTCATCGATTTCAGACAGCACATGGTTGACCCCGTTTGGGACCTCTACGCGAATGTCCCGCAATAAGGCATTTTCCAGCGTCTTGCAGCATTCCTTCAGCGCCGGAACCTTGCACACGCTGGCAGCGCCGTGCAGGCGATGCACCTGATTGCGTAGATCAGCCAGATCGCCTCCCCGGTAGGCATTCTGAATGGCCTCACGGTGGCTTGGCAGCTCCGCCAATAACATCTGCTGCAATTCTTGAGTGAGGGTCTGTTCCGCGCCCTGGGCCTGGACACCCGCCTTCGCCGAAATCTCACCTGATTTTATCGCCGCCCGGACCTGTCCAAGAACCTGCTGCTCGGAAACCGGCTTTATCAGGCATTCGTTCAAGCCGAGTCGCAACAACCGTTCCCGTTCGCCGGGCAGCGCATTGGCGGTCAGAGCAACGATACGACTGGAGACGCCTCGCTGGGACTGCCGCTCGCGGATATGCATCGCGGCGGTTTCGCCACTCATGGTCGGCATGTGTATATCCATGAAGATCAGGTCGTAAAATTCTTTCGACGCCATGTCCAGGGATTGACGGCCGTCTCCGGCCTCGTCCACGACGACACCATGGCGGGCAAGGATCGTGGTGACCAGCTTGCGATTGATGGCGTTGTCATCCACGACCAGGGCTCTCACCCCGGCATACTGCTTCTGGCGAACCGTACCGGTCAACGGCAAGGTGTTCGTCACGGGATCTTCCAGCGTGGGGCGCACCTGCTCCGGGGACAGGACGCGGCACAGTTCCCGGAACAGGGTCTGGCGCCGCACAGCCTTTGGCAGGCAGATACGGGCGCCAGATTGATATAAGCCCCTGAGTTCATTTCGGTCCACCGTGCTGACCAGGACGACCAGCGGACCCGCCAGCTCCGGGCTTCTGGAGAGGATCTCCTGAACATGGCGGTTACCGAGTTCTGCTCTGGTAATTCCGATCAGGGCCATGTCCCAGTTCGGCTGTTCCAGAAGTCCTGTCGCGAAGCCCTGCCGGTCATCCACTTCAATCACGTCCATGTTCCATGCTTCAAGGACGTGCCGGATCGCCAATCGGGAAAGTGTGTTCTCATCATAGAGGAGTACACGGCGCCCGCGCAGCGGATTGTCCCGCTTGCGCAGCGCTGGATTATTGCTGCCTGGCTGGCGGACGCAACGTAGCGTAAACCAGAACGTGGAGCCCTGAGCCGGCTGGCTCTCAAGCCCGATTTCGCCACCCATCTGTTCCAGCAGTTTCTGACAGATAATCAGGCCCAGACCCGCGCCACCGAACCGCCGCGTGATGGACGTGTCGGCCTGACTGAAGGCCTTGAACAGATTCTGTTGCTCGCTGGTGCTCATTCCGATGCCGGTATCGGAAACGGTGATTCGCAGTTGAGCATGCTGGCGGCTTTCATCTTCCAGCATCACGCGCACGACTATGCGGCCGCGAGGCGTGAACTTGATGGAGTTATGTACAAGATTGGTCAGCACCTGGCGGATCCGGATTGGATCGCCGTAAAGCTTTAGCGGCACGTCACTGTAGATGAGATGCACCAGCTCGAGGTTCTTGCCGTAAGCGGCGGGTGCCATCAGTGAAAGCACTTCTTCCACGCAGTCGCGCAGATCGAAGGCGACGCTGTCAATGATCAGCTTGCCGGCTTCCATTTTTGAGAAATCGAGGATGTCGTTCACCAGGGACAGCAGATTTCCGCAGGATTCCTTGATGGTATAGACGTAATCCTGCTGCTCCTGGTCCATGCGGGAGTGAGAAAGCAGATCGGCAAAACCCAATATCCCATTGATAGGGGTGCGTATTTCATGGCTCATATTTGCCAGAAACTCAGATTTCACTCGACTGCCCACGAGAGCCCGTTTACGGGCAATGTCCAATTCGACGTTCTGGATCTCGACTGCCTCCAGCGTTTCCCGAAGTTCCTGGGTAGCCTGGTCGATCTGCTGGCTGAGTTCCTTCTGAGAGCGCTCCATGCTGATTGCCGTGCGATTGACGGACCGCGCGAGCGCGCCTATCTCACCGGACGCCAGCAACTGCACCCTTGCCCGCATGTCCCCGGCACCCAACCTTTTAACGACTGCCGTGAGCTTGGTGATTGGGCTTGAAACCGCATACCTGGCCCACAATCCGCAGAGCAGACTTATCAGCAGGGTTACGAGCAGAACCACGGCGACCATGACCAGGCCCCGGATCTGGCTGTCCAGCATGGGCTGGGGGTTCATCGCCAGATTGATCCAGCCGATCGGTCTTTGGCCGACCTCGGCGGTTCGGAGCGGCGTCAGAGGGGGTTGGATCGGCATTATCGGGACACGGAATACCGGAGGAGAATCCGCGCCGAGCAGTAATCGCGCGATCCATGGCGGCAGTTCGGACTCGGAGGCGTCGTCCGGTAGCTGCTGGCTGCGGATAAGCAGTTCACCGTCTATATTCTCGATGCTGATGCTCTCGACGGCGTCGTCCAGCAAGGCAGCCGCGGTAATGTGCCGCAAGGCATCAAGATCCTGGAGGCGCAGGGTGGCCCTGCTCGCCGATGCCATCTGCCGGACCAGAATTTCACCGCGATTTTCCAGGTCCCCTCGCATGTCGAGCAGGCGCTCACTGAGCAGCCACGCGCAAAGTCCCAGGCTGATTGACAGGGGCGCAAATACAGCGAGTAAAAGAATGCGGGTTCCCAGAGACCAGCGCATGCGTGTGCTTCCATGAACGGACTCCTGATGCTACACCGAATTCAGGGTGATCGTCTCCCGTACGGCACGCTCCATGCGTTAGAATGCTGCTCCGGACCCTGTTCCAGGCCCTGTGTTTTCGGCACTGGGCGATTTCATCGGGGAATACCCGCGATCACGACAACGCCAGAGGTTTTCTTTAGACTTTCGCCATGACTTATCCAACCATTGAAGATTGTGTCGGCCGAACGCCCCTGGTGCGCCTGCAGCGACTTGGCGGACAATCCACCAGTACCATCCTGCTAAAGCTCGAGGGCGACAACCCGGCGGGCTCGGTGAAGGACCGACCGGCCATCAGTATGATCCGGCGGGCCGAGGAGCGTGGCGATATCCGCCCGGGCGATACCCTCATCGAGGCCACCAGCGGCAATACCGGTATTGCCCTGGCGATGGCGGCGGCGATCCGGGGTTACCGGATGGTGCTGATCATGCCGGACAACATGACCTCCGAGCGCCGTGCCTCAATGCGCGCCTACGGCGCCGAACTGGTACCGGTCTCGCGTGAGGAAGGCATGGAGGGTGCCCGGGATCTCGCCCTGCGCATGCAGGATGAGGGCAAGGGACGCGTGCTGGATCAATTTGCCAATCCGGATAACTGGCGAGCCCATTATGAAGGAACGGGGCCGGAAATCTGGCAGGATACGCGAGGCACGGTGACGCATTTTGTCTCGTCAATGGGTACCACGGGCACCATCATGGGCGCTTCGCGCTACCTCAAGGAGCAGAACCCCGATGTCTGCATTGTCGGTGTGCAGCCTCGGGAAGGTTCACAGATACCTGGTATCCGGCGCTGGCCCGAGGCCTATTTACCGAAGATCTATGAACCTGCACGTGTAGACCGGATCATCGATGTCAGCCAGCAGGAAGCTGAAGAGATGACCCGTCAGCTCGCCGCCCGGGAGGGGATCATGGCTGGCGTATCCTCCGGCGGCGCCCTTGTCGCCGCGCTGAAACTTGCCGCCGAGCTGGACAACGCGACCATCGTCAGCATCGTCTGCGATCGCGGAGACCGGTATCTGTCCAGCGGCGTCTTTCCGGACTGATCACCTGATCATGAATGTGTTTGTATTCGATATAGAAACCGTCCCCGATGTGGAAGGCGGGCGCCGACTGCTGGGAATGGATGGCCTTGACGACGATGCCGTTGCCGAAGCCATGTTGACGCTGCGCCGCCAGCAGACCGGGGGTTCCGACTTTCAGCGCCTGCATTTGCATCGGGTCGCGGTGATTTCCATCGCCATGCGTAGCGCGGACCGATTCAAGGTCTGGTCGATCGGCGAGCGCGACAGTGCCGAGGCGGATATTCTGCAGCGGTTCTTTGATGGCATTGACCGGTTCACACCGAACCTTGTGTCCTGGAACGGCAGCGGCTTCGATCTGCCGGTGCTGCATTATCGCGCCATGCTGCACGGCGTCTCCGCTCCGCGCTACTGGGAGACCGGCAGCAGCGAGCAGACGTTTCGCTGGAACAATTATCTCAACCGTTTCCATGACCGCCACCTGGATCTGATGGACGTGCTGGCCGGCTACCAGGCCCGTGCCAACTGCGCTCTGGATGAACTCGCCACCCTGTGCGGGTTTCCCGGCAAGATGGGTATGGCCGGAGACAAGGTCTGGAGTGCAATTCGCGCCGGGGAGTTCGACCGTGTGCGCGATTACTGCGAGACCGACGTACTGAATACCTACCTGGTCTATCTGCGTTTTCAGTTCATGCGCGGCCACCTGGATGCCGATGCCTACCGGCGCGAATGCGCCCTCGTACGGGAAACCCTCGCCGAGCAGGACAAGCCGCATTTTCAGGCCTTTCTGGATGCCTGGCCGCCGGGCCACCTTGAGCAGACCGTGCAGGACGGAGAGTGAAGCATGGGAAAGGCTCGACGGAACCGTATTCCGCGTGATCCCGTCCGCGCCCAGGTGCATGGCCTCAGCCATGAAGGCAGGGGCGTGGCGCAAGTGGACGGCAAGACGGTGTTCGTGCATGGAGCCCTGCCGGACGAAGAGGTGACCTTCTTCTACAAACGCCGCCACCGACGCTTTGACGAAGCCGCCGTGGAAATCGTCCACACGCCGGCCCCGAAACGGGTGGAGCCGCGTTGCCCCCATTTCGGCATCTGCGGCGGCTGCAGTCTGCAGCACCTTTCACCAGACGATCAGATTGCCTTCAAGCAGGGCGTGCTGCTCGAGCAGTTCAGGCAGTTTGGCAAGGTTGCCCCGGAACAGGTCCTGCCGCCACTGCGGGCAGGAACCTGGGGATACCGGCGCAAGGCCCGGCTCGCGGTCAAGAGCGTACCGGCCAAGGGCCGGGTGTTGGTCGGCTTCCGGGAAAAGTACAGTCCTTATGTTGCGAACATGACCGAGTGCCATGTGCTGGATCCGCGCGTGGGCATGAAACTTGCCGAATTGAGCGAGCTGGTCGGCGGTCTGTCGAGACCCGACAGGGTTCCTCAGATCGAGGTGTCCATCGGCGACAATGCCGTGGCCCTTGTATTCCGCAACCTGGAACCCTGGACAGCCGCGGACCGTGACGCGCTCACTGCGTTTGGCCAGGCGCACGACATGCAGATCTACGAACAGCCCGGCAACGAAAGCACCATCGCGCCAATCTGGCCCGAGGACGCTGCGCTGCATTACATGGCTGGCGATAGCGATATCCGCATCGAATTCCTGCCGTCGGATTTCACCCAGGTCAACGCGGATCTCAACACGTTGATGCTGGAGCGTACTCTGAACCTGCTTGATCCAGGACCGGAGGATCGCATTCTTGATCTGTTCTGCGGGCTGGGCAATTTCACCTTGCCCCTCGCACGCCGAGCGGGCAGGGTGGTAGGCGTTGAGGGGGCGGCCAGTCTGGTGGAGCGCGCTCGGCGCAATGCGCAGCTTAACGGCACCGACAACGCCGTGTTTCACGTTGCCGATCTGGCGGGCGACGTCACCGGCCTACCGTGGCTGCGGGAGCCTTTTGACAAGGTATTGCTGGACCCACCACGCTCAGGCGCCGCCGAAGTGATTCCGCGTCTCAGCACGCTGGGGGCGAGACGTATAGTGTATGTGTCGTGCAATCCCGCTACGCTGGCAAGGGATGCCGGCATGCTGGTTCACGACCATGGCTACCGCTTGCTGAGCGCTGGTGTGATGGACATGTTTCCACATACGGCTCATGTCGAAAGCATCGCGATGTTTGAGCGCTGAAGAGGGTAAGGCGCTATATGACAAACAAACTTGAAATTATTGAAAAACAAACTTGTTTCAAGGGTTTTTTCCGCATTGAGCGGTATCATCTACGGCATGGGTTGTTTGAGGGCGGCATGAGCCCTCCGCTTACCCGTGAACTGTTCGAGCGCGGGCACTCGGTCGCCGTTCTGATGTTCGATGCCAACGCCGACGCGGTGGTGCTGGTGGAGCAGTTCCGTATTGGCGCGCTGGAGGCAGCCACCGGACCATGGCTGTTTGAACTGGTCGCCGGCATGCAGGACTCGGGGCAGACTGCCGAGGCCGTGGCCCACATGGAGGCGCGCGAAGAGGCGGACGCGGAACTCCTGGATCTGATATCTATCTGCGAGTATCTGGTAAGCCCGGGCGGCTCATCGGAGCGCGTCAGCCTGTTCTGTGCTCGAGTGGATGTCGAGGGCTTGGGGGGCGTGCACGGCCTGGCCCACGAGGGGGAGGATATTCGCGTCCATGTGGTGCCTTATGACGAGGCTCAGGAGATGATGCGCAATGGCATCATCAACAGCGCAATGCCCATAATAGCGCTGCAGTGGCTGGCCCTGAACCGGGAACGGATTCTGGATCTCTGGCAGGATTGACGAAGTTTCAAGTTTCCCGGGCGCGTCTCCCCGGGGTGAAATTCGCGCCATACGGGAATCTGGAGGGTAGGGCGCCGTTGATCAGAGTCGAGCATTTATCCAAGACGTTTGGCGGTATCCGGGCCGTACGCGATGTGTCATTTGACGTTGCGAGCGGCAGCATCACGGGGT
This sequence comes from Aquisalimonadaceae bacterium, assembly GCA_040877625.1. Taxonomy (GTDB): domain Bacteria; phylum Pseudomonadota; class Gammaproteobacteria; order Nitrococcales; family Aquisalimonadaceae; genus Methylonatrum. The sequence goes on along the minus strand of JBBDNK010000028.1, from coordinate 258,560 downwards.
TGATCGGGCCCAACGGGGCAGGTAAGTCGACCCTGTTCAACATGATTGCCGGCCTGATTGCCCCCGATTCCGGTGGCATCTTTCTTGACGGCGAGAGCATCACCGGGATTCCTCCCCACCGGCTGTTTCACCACGGGCTGGTGCGTACCTTCCAGATTCCCCATGAATTTACCCGCATGACGGTGCGCGAGAACCTGATGATCGTTCCCTCGGGGCAATCGGGAGAGAGCCTGTTACGCTCCTGGCTGCAGTGGGACCGGGTGCGCGCGGAGGACGGACGTATTCTCGACAAGGTCGACGAGGTGCTTGATTTTCTGGAACTGACGCACGTTGCCGACGAGCTTGCCGGCAATCTCTCCGGAGGCCAGAAGAAACTGCTGGATCTGGGACGCACCATGATGGCCGATGCCAGGCTTGTGCTGCTCGATGAGCCCGGCGCCGGCGTCAATCGCACGCTGCTCGGAAAACTGTCCAATGCAATTCAGAAGCTTAATCAGGAGCGTGGATACACATTCTGCATCATTGAGCATGACATGGATCTGATCGCCGAGCTCTGTGACCCGGTCCACGTGATGGCTGGTGGAAAGCTCATCGCAACCGGGCAGATGCGCGAACTGCGTCGCAACGAACAGGTCCGTGAGGTTTATCTGGGTGGCGCTGCAGGCGCGCGTGCAGGGGAGGGGGCGTGAATTTGTTGCAGGCGACGGATCTGTTCGGCGGCTATGGCGGAGGCGACATTCTCCAGGGCGCATGTCTGCATCTGGACAAGGAAGAGATCGTCGTCATCATCGGCCCCAACGGGGCGGGCAAGTCCAGCATGATGAAAGCCATATTCGGGCTGATGCCGATCCGCCGGGGCGAGGTGATTTTCAATGACGAAAACATAAACCGCGTCAGGCCCGAGGACATGGTGCAGCGCGGTATCGCCTATGTTCCGCAGGAACGTAACGTATTCTCCACGCTGACGGTCCAGGAGAACCTGGAAATGGGCGCTTACCAGCTGTCCGGCAGTTTGAATGAGCGCCTCGAGCGCATTTACGAGATCTTCCCGAAACTCAAGGATAGACGTAGGCAGCAGGCTGGTCTGATGTCAGGCGGTGAGCGGCAGATGGTGGCGATCGGCCGGGCGCTGATGATTGATCCGCTGCTGCTCATGCTGGATGAACCGACGGCGGGACTTTCGCCGCTGCTCATTAGTGAGACTTTTGACCGGATCAGGGGCATCCGTGACCTCGGCATCGGCGTGCTGATGGTCGAGCAGAATGCCAGGCAGGCGCTGACCATGGCGGACCGGGGTTACGTCATGACGACCGGCATGACGCGCTTTCACGACACTGGCGCGAAGTTGCTGGCGAACCGGGAAATTGCGGAAATGTTCCTGGGAGGGTGACCGTGCTCATCGACGTCATTCAACTGACTATTTACGGTATCGTACTCGGCAGCATTCTCACCCTGGGTGCCATTGGCATCTCCCTGATTTTCGGGATATTGCGCTTCGCCCATTTTGCCCATGGCGACCTGATGGCGTTGGGTGCATACATCGGGCTTGGCTTTCTCACCGTGTCTGGCTGGCCGGTCTGGTTTGCGCTGCCGGCCGGAATGATGGGCGCGGCCGCGGTGGCCATCGTCCTCGATCAGGCCGTGTATCGCCGCATTCGCCGCACGCAGCCGGTTATCCTGCTGATCTCCTCCTTCGGTATCGCCCTGATACTGCGCAGTGCCATTCAGATCTTCTGGGGGCCCAGCGTGCAGAACTACAGCACCGGCATCCAGCTCCCCTGGCGGCTGGGTGATATTGTGATAAACCCCGATCATGTCTGGATCGTACTGGCGTCGGTGGTGCTCGTGATCGCCATGCACCTGTTTCTCACCAGAACCAGAATGGGCAAGGCACTGCGGGCCATGTCCGACAATATGGACCTGGCGCTGGTGAGCGGTATTCCCGCCGAGCGCGTCATCATGTGGACCTGGGTCATGGGCGGCTGTCTGGCCGCGGCCGCCGGCGTGATGCTGGGCATGGATACACGGCTGCACCCGATGATGGGCTGGAACGTGCTGCTGCCGCTGTTTGCAGCAGCCATCGTCGGCGGCATCGGGCGGCCTTACGGTGCAATCGCCGGCGGCATGCTCATCGGCCTGGCCATGGAGTTATCGACACTCGTCATCGAGCCGTCCTACAAACCCGCCGTGGCCTTTGCGATCATGGTGCTGGCGTTGGTTATTCGCCCGCAGGGTATCGTCAGGGGAGCGCACTGATGGAGATCGCAGGGCTGGTTTCGTATGGCGTGTCCTTCCTGATTTTCGTGGGCATCTACGGCATTCTCGCGCTCGGGCTGAACATGCAGTGGGGCTTCACCGGTCAGTTCAATATCGGCGTGGCCGGCTTCTTCGCGGTCGGCGCCTATAGCAGCGCCATCCTGACCACGGCGGTCAGCCCGAATCACCTTGGCGGATTTGGCCAGCATTTTCTGGTGGGTGTCGCCGGAGCGGTGATCATCGCGGGGTTGCTTGGCCTGCTGATCGGCTTGATCACTGCGCGTTTGCGCACCGATTACCTTGCCATTGCCACGATCGGGATTGCCGAGATTCTGCGCTTGATCGTGACCAACGAAGACTGGCTGACCAACGGCGTGCGCGGCATGGCGGGCATTGGTCGCCCATTTTCCATTATAGGAATGGATTCCGCGGCTGGATTTCTGCTGCTGGTCTGTCTTGCCGTGGTGCTGGTGTTTTTCCTGGTCGAGCGCGCTCGGTGTTCACCATGGGGCCGTGTATTGAGAGCCATCCGCGATAACGAAACAGCCGCCGCGGCGGTTGGCAAGAACGTTGCCCGATTCCGTCTCGAGGCCTTTGTCGCGGGGTCCGCCATCATGGGGCTGGGCGGGGCATTGTACGCGCATTATTACGGTTTCCTGAGCCCCGAGGCGTTCATGCCGGTGTACGGTACCTTTCTGGTATGGGTGATGCTCATCGTCGGAGGCAGCGGAAATAACCGGGGGGCGCTGCTGGGGGCGCTGGTCGTCTGGCTGATCTGGTCGGGAACGGACTTTGTCACCAGCGCCTTTGTGCCGGATGGGCTGGCAACGCAGGCCGGTGCCTTGCGGGTACTGCTGATCGGCGTGTTGCTCCAGGTCATTCTGCTGACGCGGCCGCAGGGCATTCTCCCGGAGAAAGCGCCGCCGCTGACTCCCGGTGGCGGCCGTAGACCGAGGTAGGGCAGGCCGACGCAGACGGCGTCGGCCTGCCGGATCAATGTATCCCTATGGCTCAAAGACACGTACCGTCCTGATCTCGCCGTCCTCGATCGCCCAGTGGGCGAACGTTCCGGGTACATCACCGTTGTCGTCCAGATCCACCGAACCGGACGCACCCTGATAATTGATTTCCTCACCGTTGGCCAGTAATTCCACGGCCTTAGCCCATTCGCCGGGGTTGATCATCACGCCCGGGGGGTTGGCGACATCGCGCAGATTGTCGCGAATGGCGGTGCGATCGAGGCTTCCCGCCTTTTGCGTTGCCAGTGCCAGCAGATAGACGGCATCGTAGGCCGAGTCCATGAACGGCTGTGGCGGCACTTCCCCAAAGGCTTCTTCATAGGCAGTCCGGAAATGGGCGGCGCCCGTGTTGCCTTCCGGAGCCTCCGGCGCTGAACCGATGCTGCCGTTCAGATACTGTGCGCCGATCGCAGCGATGATTTCCGGCGCCTTCATGCCGTCGGTAAAGATGAATTTGCTGAACACGCCGCCTTCGAGTGCTTGGCGGAGGATGGTCTGGCCGTTCTCCGGGTAGCCGACCAGCACCAGCGCCTCGGCGCCGCCGCGTGAAGCCCGGCGAAGTTCGCCCCGATAGGCGGCCTGACCACCTTCATAGGCAACGGATGCCGATACCGCACCACCCTGTTCCTCGAACGCGGTCTGGAAGGATTCGGCCAGGCCCTTGCCGTAGTCATTGTTGATGTACAGGACACCGACCGTGCCGTAACCCGCATCTCGGGAGATTTCGGCCAGGGCCACACCCTGGAAGGCATCGGAGGGGACGGTGCGGAACAGGAAATCGCCGTCATTCAGGCCCGTTATCACGGGCGATGTCGATGCGCCACTGATCTGTGGAATGCCCTGGGCCCGACTTACAGTCTGCGCTACCGGAATAGTGACACCGCTGGACAAGGCGCCGACGAATGCGTGAACGCGGTCCACCGACGCCAGGCGCTGGGCGGCATCAACGCCGGCCTGTGGGCTGGTCTGGGTATCGCCCCTGCGTACGACAATGGTTTCTCCCAATACGCCGCCTGCCGCATTGATCTCCTGCATCGCCAGCAGCAGCCCATTATATGAACTCTCACCGTAAACCTGCAGATCGCCGGTCATTGGCATCAATGCGCCGATGCGCATGGATTCCGCGGATGCGGCGGAGATATTGATCACCGTCGCCAGGCAAACAGCCGCGGTAATCCCGAACTTGCGGATAGCTATGCTCATTGCGTGCAACCCTCCCGGAGCAGGAACGTCTGATTATTCGGTCGACCGGTTGAGAATACGCAGGGAACTCGAAAGCTGCAAAGGTCGGGCCGTCGCGCGGCTCAGATATGCAGACGGCGCAGCGACGGGTCGGCGACCGAGCGTGACCAGCGATCCGAGAAGGCCCGTTCCAGCCGGACCGACTCCGCCCGGCAACCGGGGCCGACGATACCGTCGTATCCGGTGCCGGCTTCCCAGCGGGCATGGCTTTGCCGGTCCACGATCAGCCAGCATGGTGGATCGGTAATGTCGTCTTCGCCCAGTTTGCGAATGTCCATGTAGGTGCTGAGCTGCCGCGCAAGATTGACCAGGCGGTGACCGCGCTGGGTGATCTGCTCAGGATCGGCCACAAGGATGCGGATTCGCGCCCGATGCCGGCCGTCCACGACGACCCTGCGCAATGCTTCCAGCGCCGGGCCCTGATCGTAGAGTTGGGGATCCAGATGCGGGGACAGGATGTCGACCTGGTAGCGTGCCTGATCGAGCAGGGACTGAACGGCCTCTCGTGCGGCCTCCATGGAGTCCACCCGATAGTGTTCTCCGTAGCGGTGTTGCGGTTGCTCGTTGGTCGTCATGTGTTCAGCTTACCGCCTGTCGGGGCGCGCCGTCATGCGGTGCGCCAGTGCATGGTGCGATGAAGAATGCCGGCATCAAGGAACTCCGCTCCCTCGGCCCTGAACCCCAGCTTTTCGTAGAAGGGGATGGCGTACGTCTGCGCGTTCAGGGAGAGCTGCGGAATGCCGTTGTCCCGGGCATGTTGTTGTATGGCCCGGACCAGGCCGCGGCCGATGCCCCGGCCCCGGTAGTCCGCAAGCACTGCCATGCGCCCGATGTGGTGATCCGGAGTCAGGCGCGCCGTACCGACCACCTCGCCGTTCTGATTGCGGGCAAGCCAGTGCCGGGAACTGTCGTCAAGCAGATCCAGCTCCAGCTCCTCGGGAACATTCTGTTCCACCACGAACACGCCGAAGCGGATCACCGCCGCTTCACCGCGCAGACGGTCCCAGTCTCCGGATTCAATGCTGATCTTCATCGTTGCCCTCCTAGTCGTCCGCGAAAAACCAGTGATCGGCGTTAATCAGGTTCACCAGCAGGGCGACAGCATCATCTTCCCGCAGCAGAGGCTCCAGCGTGGACAGCGGGATTTGCCTTTGATCCGTGAGCACGCGGGCCAAGGCCAGGGCGGGGCCCGTCAATGGCCATTCGCTACCGTCCGCATACAGCCATGCCGCCGTGACTTGGTCCAGCAGTGCGATGCGCGAGGCGGGATTGCGGATGACGACGGTTCCAGCCAGCAGGCGTGCGCGCAATCCCGCATGATCAATCTCCGCGTGTCGGCGTTTTCCGGCGAAGGCTGCCTTGGGCTCGGTGACATGACCGGCGAACCAGCGGTCGATCATCGCATCGTTCACGGCCAGGGCCGCCCGGACCTGCGACCGGACCGCGCGCAGGGTGGTTTCGTCGATGACTGCGGGGTGATCCACGGCGGCTCGACCGGCATCGCGCAGAAACGTGTCCGGGTCCTGGGCTTCAAGCAGCCGATCGAGCATCTCCCCGAGCAGTTCCTGCATGCGTGATGCACGGAAGCCGATGGACCAGGTCTGGCAGTCGTTTTCGGCGATACCGTGGTGAGGTATGCCGGGAGGCAGGTAAAGCATGTCGCCGGGCCGCAGGATCCAGGTATCGGTGGGCCGGAAGTCGCGCACCAGCTTCAGCGGAGTATCCGCCTGCTCGCCGTGCACCACATCGGTCCGTTGATCGATCAGCCAGCGACGTTCTCCCTGAGCCTGGAGTAGAAAGACGTCGTAGTTGTCCCGATGCGGGCCGACCGAGCCGCCGGGCGCGGCATGGCTGATCATGAGGTCGTCGATGCGCCAGTCGGGCAGAAAGCGGAAACGATCGAGAACGTCGACCAGCTCCGGCAGATGCTTTTCAACGTCCTGAATGAGCAAGGTCCAGCGGTCCGCGGGAAGGGTGCTGAATGCCTGCTCGGTGAACGGCCCCACGCGGAGTTCCCAGCCCGGGGCGGTGTCGGTCTGCAGGATGAGGCGCGACTCGATCTCCGGCTCCAGGGACAAGCCGGCCAGTTGCTCTGCTGACAGCGGCGACTGAAAGCCCGGCATCGCCTGACGGATGAGCAGCGGCTTGCGTTGCCAGTACTCGCTGAGAAATGTCGCGGTATCCAGGCCGCCCAACAGCGTATTCATTGGCAGTTCAGCAGTCCCGCGCCTGGCTGGCCGCGTTGCCTGTATAACCGCCGGGCGTCAGCTCGCGCAACCGCGCACGGACCTCGTCGGGCAAATCCAGACTGTCAATGAAGGCGCGCATGCGCTCGGCATCCACGCGTTTGCCGCGCGTGAGTGCCTTGAGTTTTTCGTAGGGTTCGTCGATGCCGTAGCGGCGCATCACGGTCTGGATTGCTTCGCCTAGCACCTCCCAGTTTTCGTCGAGGTCGGCGGCCAGGCGCTGTTCGTCGGTTGCCAGCTTGCCGATACCCTTGAGCGCGGATTCGTAGGCGATGACGGAATGGGCCATGCCGACGCCGAGGTTGCGCAGAACCGTGGAATCCGTGAGGTCCCGCTGCCAGCGGGAAATCGGCAGTTTGGCGCTCATATGGCCGAACACCGCGTTGGCAAGGCCCAGGTTGCCTTCGGCGTTTTCGAAATCGATGGGGTTGACCTTGTGCGGCATGGTTGACGAGCCGACTTCCCCCTCGACCAGATTCTGACGGAAGTAGCCGAGCGAGATATACCCCCAGATGTCCCGGCAGAAGTCCAGAAGCACGGTATTGAAACGGGAGACCGCATCGAACTGCTCGGCGATGTAATCGTGCGGCTCTATCTGGGTCGTGTAAGGGTTCCAGGAAAGACCCAGGCCTTCAACGTACTGACGGGCGAAGGCCTGCCAGTCCAGCTCCGGGTAGGTCACCATGTGGGCGTTGTAGTTACCGACGGCACCGTTAATTTTCCCCAGAACCGGCGTTGCGGCGATCTGTTCCCGCTGACGCTGCAGGCGATAGCAGACATTGGCCATTTCCTTGCCGAGCGTTGTCGGTGATGCGGTCTGACCGTGGGTGCGCGACAGCATGGGCGTGTCGGCCTCACCGTGAGCAAGATCACGGAGGGCCTGAATGATCCGGTCCAGCGTGGGCAACAGGACGTCCTGTCTGGCCGCCTGCAGCATGAGCCCATAGGCGAGGTTGTTGATATCCTCCGAGGTACAGGCGAAATGGACAAACTCGCGTAACGGCGCGAGTTCGGCATGTTCCGCCATGCGCTGTTTGATGAAGTACTCGACGGCCTTGACGTCATGATTGGTGGTGCGCTCAATGGCTTTTACCGCCTCGGCGTCGGCGAGCGCAAAGTCACGGGCAAGATTGTCCAGAAAACGGTGGCCGTCATCGGAAAGGGCGGGTACCTCGGGTATCCCGGGTTCGGCGGCAAGCGCCTGGAACCAGCGAATCTCGACGATGACGCGGTGGCGAATAAGCCCGAATTCACTGAATATGGGCTGCAGGGCGGCGGCTTTTGTACCGTAGCGCCCGTCCACTGGCGAAATGGCTGTCAGTCGCGTGAGTTCCATTGGGTCTCCGAAGGCTGGGCTGGTTTGGATGCGGGCAGGAATTTTACCAGTTGATCCGCCGTACGTCCGCCTCCACGTCTCTGACTGGTTCGGATCGATCGTTAACGATGAGGTGCGGCATGGCCAACTACCGGACAGAGAAGGACAGCATGGGCGAGTTGCGGGTGCCCGATCATGCGCTCTACGGCGCGCAGACGCAGCGCGCGGTGGACAATTTTCCGGTCAGCGGGCTGATGATGCCGCGGGCCTTCCTGCAGGCCCTGGGATTGATCAAGGCCGCAGCGGCGGAGGCGAACCGGGATCTGCACCTGCTTGAGCCGGGCCTGGCCGAAGCGATCATGACTGCCGCCGAAGCGGTAGCCCGTGGAGACCATGACGCCCACTTCCCCGTGGACGTGTTCCAGACCGGCTCCGGGACCAGCAGCAACATGAACGCCAACGAGGTGATTGCACGGCTGGCCTCGCAGGGCAGTGGCCTGGACGTGCACCCCAACGATCACGTCAACATGGGGCAAAGCAGCAACGATGTGATTCCCACCGCCATTCACGTCAGTGCGGCGCTGGCCTGTGAGGAAGCATTGCTACCGGCGCTGGGGCATCTGCATGAATGTCTGTCGCGGCGGGCGAGTGAATTGACCGACGTCGCCAAGACCGGGCGTACCCATCTGATGGATGCCATGCCCGTCACCCTGGGCCAGGAACTGAGCGGCTGGGCGGCGCAGGTGGCGAGCGGCATTCGTCGAGTGGAATCGGGTCGAGAGGCGATGCTGGCACTGGCGCTGGGTGGCACAGCCGTGGGCACGGGCATAAACGCGCACCCGGAGTTCGGCGCGCGGGTGGCGATGATTCTGGCGCGGCGGACTGGTCTGGCGTTCCGGCCCGGTGATAATCGGTTCGAGGGCCTGAGCAGCCAGGATGCAGCGGTGGAGCTGTCCGGCCAGTTGAAGGTGGTGGCGGTCAGCCTGATGAAGATCGCCAATGATCTGCGCTGGATGAACAGCGGCCCGCTGGCGGGGCTGGGGGAGATTGCGCTGCCTGCACTGCAGCCCGGGTCCAGCATCATGCCGGGCAAGGTCAATCCGGTAATCCCGGAGGCGGTGGCAATGGTGTCGGCGCAGGTAATCGGCAATGACACAACGATTACCGTGGCGGGTCAGTCGGGAAATTTTCAGCTTAATGTCATGTTGCCGGTGATCGCCTACAACGTACTTCAGAGTGTCGAGTTGCTTGCGAATGGGTCGCGGTTGCTGGCGGATCGCGCCGTCGACGGGTTCACCGTCAATCAGGATCGTCTGGAGCAGGCGCTGGGCCGCAATCCGATTCTGGTGACTGCCCTGAATGCGGTGATCGGCTATGAGAAGGGCGCGGCAATTGCCAAGAAGGCCTACGCGCAAGGCCGCCCGGTCATCGATGTGGCCGAGGAGGAGACGGACCTCGCAAGGTCTGAGCTGGAGCGGTTACTGGATCCCGCGGAATTGACCAGGGGCGGAATCCGGACGTAACGCGACAATGCGTGAACATGTCCTACCTGCTGTCAAACCTGGCGAAACACTGTCCGGCCGATGCGGACGCCAGGTCCTGATAGAGCCAGCGCATAGCCAGGTCTGTAGGCGGTCTCAGGGTTGGCCCGGCAATGAAGGTCGACCCGGTTCCGCCGACTATCCTGTGCCGCCAGGTCAGAAACAGGGTATCGAGCACATCGTCGTCAACCAGAGTATGGAAAACCTGCGGGCCGGCCACGGCGTACACCCGCTGGTAATCCATGGCGCCCAGCGCACGCACAACGCCAAGCCCGGAGACACGTTCACCGCCGTTAACCCTGATGACGATGGCACCCGCATCCTCCAGCCGCGATGCGCGCTCGGACGGCGCATTGTCTGTGGTCAGCACGATGATCCGTCGGCCCTGATCCAGGAACAGTGAAGGAATATTGAAATTCAGGCTGCCGCTGACGACCGCCACATCGGGTTGAGGAGGGAGCTTGCGCGCATGACGCCAAGCCAGCAGATCCGCAAACGCGGGCGAATCCCCCAACGGCAACACATCCTGGGCCGTTCCCGCCTGCAGGTTGCGCAAATAACGTCCGCTGGCGATCAGAACGTCGGCGCGACAAGCCAACTCCTGAAACAGCCGCCAGTCGCGCGGATCACCGATGGTCTCCGGCACGCCCTCCAGGCCCGTACGCGGGTCCACCAGCGAAATCCGGCCATCCAGCGTGGTCACGAAATTGGTGTACACCCAAGGCCCGGCTCGACCCTGATCAGGCAGCTCGGCGTTCAGGTAAAGACCCTTCAGTGGACGCGTCTCGGTGCCGCCATGAGGGACAAGGCGCGCGACCGGCTCGGATAAATTTGTCTCAGACATGCGACTTCCTGCAATTCATGGCGACTGCGGAGAGACCAAAGACCGTATCTCCATGCAATAATCGCCCCATACACTAACAGAGCACCGGCCTTTTGTGCCGGGGCCGGACGAGGGGGGCACATGCAACAACCCGACCAGCGGCTGGACTTCGCCTATCGCGTCCTGAGCGGTGACGACAGTGATGAACGCAGCTGCGAGGCCATACCTGATTCGGCCTGTACCAGTGTCCCGAAGAACTACGTCTACAACGTCTTCAACGGCGCCGCTACCAAACTCGCGGAACAGATAGCCGGCCCCAACCTGGTGCTGCCATGGCTGCTCGCCGGGCTTGGCGCGCCGGCGGCCATTATCGGCTTTCTGATGCCGGCGAAACAGGCGGGCTCGCTGGCGCCCCAGCTGCTGGTCTCCGGGCAGATCCGCCGTCTGCGGCAGCGCAAGTGGGCCTGGGTCATGGCCGGCGGTATTCAGGCTGCCATGCTGTTGCTGATCGCCGCCGCGGCGCTGCTGCTACCTCCATTGACCGCCGGCATCGTTATTCTCGTTCTATTCACCATCTTCAGTGTGTTCAGTGGAGTGGGCTCGGTCGCATTTCAGGATGTCACTGGCAAGACCATTCCCAAGGGCCGGCGCGGCCGACTGCTGTCGGTACGGGCAGCGCTCGGCGGCATACTGACTCTGCTCGCCGGTCTGGCCCTGCACTACAGCTTCGGTGAAGATGCCGATGCCGCCGTCTACGCCGGCATGGTCGCCGCCGCCGCCGGGCTGTGGCTGATCGCCGCGGCGCTGTTTGCCGGCGTTGACGAGAATCCGGGCGCCACCGAGGGAGGTCGCAGCCCCTGGCACGAACTCAGTCTGGGCATTCGGCTGGTCCGCGATGTGCCGGGCTATCGGCGCTATATGATAGCCCGCGGTATCTTGCTGCCGATCGAGCTGGCGATGCCGTTCTATGCGCTGCATGGGCGCGAGGTGTTCGGTGGTCAGGTGGCCGCGCTGGGTGTATTTATTGTCACCGTGGGGCTTGCCAGCGTCATCAGCAGCCCGTTCTGGGGATATTTCTCTGATCATTCCAGCCGCGGTGTGCTGGCATGCAGTGGTCTGCTTGGCGCCCTCGCAGGCGCTGTAGCGCTGGCTGTCGCCAGTGGCCCCGAGGCTGTTCAGAGCACCTGGCTATACACCAGCGTGTTCATGATCCTGGGCATTGCCGAGGCTGGCGTGCGTCTGGGCAGGAAAACGTACCTGGTGGACGCTGCGCCTGCCAGTGAGCGGCCTTTATACATTGCGTTCAGCAACACCGGCATCGGTCTGCTGGCGGTGGCTGCCGGTGGGCTGGGTGTCATCGCGCAGTTATTCGGGACGGATTTGCTGATTGCGCTACTGATGATGCTGGGACTATTGGGGGCGTTGGCGGCCTGGTGCATGCCGGAGGCGGATGCCATGATGGATGGCGCAGCGGAAACAGTCGCTCCGTGAGTGCCGCATCGCGTATCATCGTGGGGTTGTGTCAACCGTAAGAGTGATGGGGCGAATGATTTCGGTCCTGATTGTCGACGACCATCAACTCGTCCGCAGCGGCATTCGCAGAATCCTCGAAGATACCGAGGGGATTCGCGTCGTAGCCGAGGCCGGTAGTGGCGAGGACGCATTGAAACTCGTTCGGGCGCACCGCCCCGACGTGGTGCTCATGGACGTCAACATGCCCGGTATCGGCGGGCTTGAGGCCACGCGCAAGCTACTGCGTATCGACGCGGGGCTGCGCATCATTGCCCTGACCATCCACATGGATGAGCCGTACCCCAGCCGCCTGCTCGAAGCCGGTGCCATGGGATACATCACCAAGGGCTGCGATGTCGATGAAATCGTGCGCGCCATCCGCAGTGTATCCAGCGGCTCGCGCTACCTTGGTACCGAGATCGCTCAGCAGATGACCAGCGCCGGGTTTGGCGCGCAGCGCGGAAGCTGCTTTGAAAAGCTCACTCAGCGGGAAATGCAGGTGATGATGATGATCACGCAGGGCCACCGGCTTCAGGAAATCTCGGACACCCTGTGTCTGAGCCCGAAGACAGTCAGTACCTATCGCTATCGCCTGTATGAAAAGCTGGGAGTAGAAACGGATGTGGAGCTCACCCATCTGGCCCTCCGCCATGGCATGATTGATCAGATCCAGTAATCCGTGCCCCGACGGGCGGGATGCCCGACCCCATTCACCATGCAAGACATGAATCCCATGCAGGCAGAACCTTTCGACAAACATTGCCGGCGGTGTCCGCGGCTGGCCAGCCACCTGGATGCGGTCCGCCAGGGGTATCCGCGGTACCATGCCGCGCCGGTCCCGGGTTTTGGCCCGATCGGATCGCGACTGCTGGTGGTGGGTCTGGCTCCCGGCATGCACGGTGCCAACCGCACCGGCCGGCCGTTCACCGGCGACTACGCCGGGGTGTTGTTGTACGACACCCTGCACCGTTACGGCTTTGCCAATCAGCCCAACGGCGATGCAGCGGATGATGGTCTGCAGTTGCTGGGCGCGCGCGTGACCAATGCCGTTCGTTGCCTGCCGCCGGAGAACAAGCCGGTGGGTGCTGAAGTACGTACCTGCAATGCCTTCCTGATCCATGAATTGCAGGCCGTGCCCGAAGGCGGGGTCATACTGGCTCTGGGCCGTATTGCCCACGATGCCGTACTGCTGGCCTTTGGTGAGCGCCGCAGTGCCCATGCCTTCGGCCACGCGGCCGAACATGCCGTCGGCGGTCACGTACTGCTGGATTCCTACCACTGCAGCCGCTACAACACCCAGACGAGGCGGCTGACGCCCGACATGTTTCAGGCCGTGTTCGCACGGGCCCGGCAGATTTGCGGCACGAGGTGATGGACGAAACAGAGTTCGACCCCAGGACCTATGTGAGAACGCTGCCGGAGACCCCGGGCGTTTATCGCATGCTGGATTCTGCCGGCGGTATTCTTTACGTCGGCAAGGCGCGGCGGCTGCGGCAGCGGGTGGCCAGCTATTTCAGCAAGAGCGGCAAGAGCAGCCGCATCGAATCCATGGTTCGGCAGATCCGTGGAATCGAATTCACCGTAACGCACACCGAAGCCGAGGCGCTGATACTCGAGAACAACCTCATCAAGCGTCATGGCCCTCGCTACAACGTGCTGTTGCGCGATGACAAGAGTTATCCCTACATCTACCTGTCGGATCATGACGCGTTTCCCCGACTTGGCTTTCACCGTGGCAGCAGACGGCAGCAGGGCAAGTACTTCGGTCCTTTTCCCAGTGCCACTGCGGTACGCGATACGCTGAGCCATCTACAGAAGGTTTTCCCGGTAAGGCAGTGCGAGGACACGTTCTTCCGCAACCGTTCGCGACCCTGTCTGCAATATCAGATCAAGCGCTGTACGGCACCCTGTGTGGGTTTTATTTCAGCGGACGCCTACGCCCGTGATGTTGCCCATGCGGTCAAGTTTCTCGACGGCCGTAGCGGCGAAGTGATCAACGAGTTGGTACGGGACATGGAAATGGCCGCGAAGGCCCTGGATTTCGAAGAGGCCGCGCGCCTCCGCGACCGCATCGCCAGCCTGCGCCAGATCCAGGAACGGCAATACATCAGCACCGAGAAGGGCGATCTCGACATTGTGGCGTGTACAAGCGAAGGGAAGCAGGCCTGCGTGCAGGTATTCTATTTCCGAGGCGGCCAGAATCTCGGCAACCGGAGCCATTTTCCAAAGGTCCCCGAAGACACTGATGAAACCGAGGTGCTGGCGGCATTCATCGCGCGTTATTATCTCGGCCGCAAGGCACCCAGGGAGATACTCGTGAACCACGCCCTTGGGGAGCGCGCGCTGCTGGAAGACGCGCTCAGTGCCGAAACCGGCCACACCGTTGCCATTCGCAGCAATGTGCGTGGTGATCGGCGCCGCTGGCTGAACATGGCCGTGACCAATGCCCGAGCGGCTCTGGCCGCGCGCCTGGCGAGCCGTGCCAGTCTGCAGCGCCGCTTTGAAGAGTTGCAGCAGGCGCTGGACCTGGACGATCTGCCGGTCCGCCTGGAGTGCTTTGACATCAGCCATACCGCCGGCGAGGCGACGGTTGCATCCTGCGTGGTTTTCAACCACGAAGGGCCGTTGAAGTCCGACTACCGACGCTTCAATATCAGCGATATCACGCCTGGCGATGATTATGCCGCGATGAAGCAGGCGCTGACCCGTCGCTATACCCGGATTCAGCAAGGGGAGGGCGTATTACCGGATTTGCTGATGATCGACGGCGGGCCCGGACAGCTCGCCCAGGCCGTCGCCGTGCTGGAAGAGTTACAGGTAACCGGAGTGACGCTGCTCGGCATCGCCAAGGGGCCGGACCGCCGGCCAGGTGAGGAGAAGCTGTTTCTGCCGGAGCTTGAGAACCCGGTTATACTCCGGTCCGATTCCCCGGCACTGCATCTGCTGCAACAGGTGCGTGACGAAGCACACCGGTTTGCCATTACCGGCCATCGGCAGCGCCGCGACAAGGCAAGGCGGACGTCAAGCCTTGAGGATGTACCCGGTCTCGGGCCGAAGCGCCGACAGCTGCTGCTGCGGCAGTTTGGCGGCCTGCGCGGCGTTGCACGGGCAGGCGTGGAAGACCTGCAGAGTGTAAAGGGAATCAGTCGCGCGCTGGCGCAGAAGATCTATGACACTTTTCACCAGGAAACAGCCTGACAGGTTGCCCGTACAATGCCCCTGAATCTGCCTAATATCCTGACGCTGGGACGGATCG
The DNA here is from genome assembly GCA_040877625.1 of Aquisalimonadaceae bacterium. Classification (GTDB taxonomy): domain Bacteria; phylum Pseudomonadota; class Gammaproteobacteria; order Nitrococcales; family Aquisalimonadaceae; genus Methylonatrum. Next base: position 243,350 of record JBBDNK010000028.1, on the reverse strand, counting down.
CGCTGATACCCGTGTTCGGCCTGGTCTTTCTCCTGCCGCTGGCTTGGGCCAATACGGCGGCGGCTTCGATATTCGCGTTGGCCGCGCTCACCGACTGGCTGGATGGCTATCTGGCCCGCAGGCTTGGCCAGACATCGCCCTTCGGCGCGTTTCTCGACCCGGTAGCCGACAAGCTCATGGTGGCCGTTGCGCTGGTGGCACTGGTGGCGGTCAACCCCTCGCCGCTGTTTGCCGTGCCCGCCGCGATTATCATCTGCCGGGAGATCGCGGTGTCGGCGCTTCGCGAATGGATGGCCGAGCTTGGCAAACGCGCCAGGGTGGCGGTGAGTACCATCGGCAAATTCAAGACCGCGGCACAGATGATTTCAATCATCATGCTGCTGTACAATGACCCGGTATTCGGAATACCCATGGGTGCATTGGGTCTGCTGCTGCTTTATGTGGCGGCATTGCTTACACTATGGTCCATGGTGATGTATCTCCGCGCGGCGTGGGAGGTGCTGGGCGAGCCCAAATCCGGCTCCGTCCGCTGATCAGGGTTGACAGTCACGCCGGCGCGGATAGAATAGGCGCCGTTCCAAGCGGGAATAGCTCAGTGGTAGAGCACAACCTTGCCAAGGTTGGGGTCGCGAGTTCGAATCTCGTTTCCCGCTCCAGATTTTAAGAAACCCCGGCGACGCCGGGGTTTCTCGTTTCCGGATCCGGCCCGAACGCTGGCAACTGCGACGGCTCGCCAAGGCCCGTAGCGCCTGCTAACATGACGGCCGCACCAGTTATCCGGCTCGGTGGCAGAGTGGTTATGCAGCGGCCTGCAAAGCCGTGTACGTCGGTTCGATTCCGGCCCGAGCCTCCAGTTTTTCTCCCTTCCGTTATAGCGCTTCGGTTTGCGTACCCTGTCATCCTGTCCTATATCTCACAATAGGGAAGCATTGTTGCGGTGGCACGACCGCCTCGGTTATCCGGACGTTTCGACCCACGACACGATGCCGGCGATTGGCTCGGTGTTTCCCCCCAACCGCCGTGTGCGGACGATAACAATAATCAAGAGGGGGTAGTCATGCCATGAACACACGGCCACTGCCGAGTGCGGGATCCGTTGTATTCTTTCCGATTGCCCGCCCTGCGGGGCTTTGCAGGATGGGAACAGATCAGAGGCTCCCAAGGGCCCGCCGGTCCCGCGCCTACGTTCTGACCTTCCTGGGCGCGATAGGCTGCGTTCTGGCCATCCCCACCGTTGCCGATGCGCAGTCGTCGGACGGCCCCGCTACCGTTATTACCGACTTGCCCGGGCTTACCGACACCGAGCGCCAGGTTGCCATCGCGGTTCAGCGCATTTATGAGGCCCTGATTGATCGATCGGGGGAATTACCGCCGGGACAGGAAGCAATGTTCGGCAAACTCGAGGAACTCGCTCACACCGCCAATGATCTGCTGGATTCCGGCAATAACAGTCGATCGTTGCAGCTAACCGCAGGAGGGTTGCTGGAGGCTCTGAACTGGGTTGCGAACGAGGAGACTGCCGCCAAGGGCGGCCTCGCCACGGAGACGGCGCAAGGGCAGTTCGGCAACGTTGCCGCCCGGCTTGGGCAACTGCGTGGAGGGGCGGGCGGTCTATTGCTCGGGCGGCTGGAGCACGACGCGTATCCGGCCGCCGTCGGCCTGATTAACCATGGCGGGGCAGTGGGTGGAGGCGCATCGTCGGACGGCCTGGTTAGCCCGGTGGGGGCCTTCGTCAACGGATACTACGGCATAGGCCAGCGCGATCCCACTGATCGTGAGAATGCATACGACGCGGATTACTACGGCCTGACCGGCGGCGTGGATCTTCGGCTGACTGATCGCCTGGTCGTGGGCGCGGCGACCGGCGTATCCCGGGCCGAGGCCGAGTTCGACCGATCGAAAAGTGTTGCCGATGGGGGCGCGGAGGCAAACGTAGTGACCGCGTCCCTTTACGGGCTGTATGACGTTGACAGGTATTATCTGAACGGCATATTTACCGTTGGTGCGGTGGATTACCGCCTCACGCGGCGGATCGACTATCCATCCAATAACCCCAGCGTGGATCCCAGCGACGAAACGGCGAGAGCAAGTCCCACCGGCCGGCAGATGCTGATGGGTCTGACCGGCGGCTATCAGTGGCGATTCGGCGCCACCAATGTGGGCGGCTTCGGACGGCTGGATTATCTTAGAGTTCAGATCGACGACTACCGTGAAACGGGCGCCGGTCCCTTCAACCTGCGTGTCGGTGAACAGCGAATTGAGTCGCTACGCTCCACCCTGGGCGTGGAAGCCAACCGCGTGTTCGACATGGATTTCGGCATCCTTCAGCCGGGATTGCGGGTCGAGTGGCATCACGAATTCGAGAACAATAGCCGGGACGTCGACATGGGTTTTGTCAGCGATCCCACCAATACCCGGTTTACAGCCCCCACGGACTCGCCTGATCGAGACTTCTTTACGGTGGCCGCCTCCGCGGCAGCGGTATTTCCCGGAGGGTTACAGTCATTCGCGGAAATCGCGACGATCATTGGACTCGAGGATGTCAGCAGTACGCAGATTACCGTGGGAATAAGGGGTGAGTTCTAGGGAGACACTGATCTATTCACGCGACCGCGCTCGGTCCCGCATGCACTATGCCGCCGGTCCGCTAGACTGAGAAAAGGCAATAGTCTGGCGGTCTATAAACTCGGGAGCCAGTTGGGGCGATGTTTCGATGAGCGAAAATCAACATATCCAGCTGGTCGGCTCTCTCGCCGAAACATTCAAACTGCGAAGTATCCGTGGCAATGACGAACTGGGACGGCTTTTCGAATACACGCTGGAACTCCTCGCCGTTGACGAATCCCTGACGTTCGGCGACGTGCTCGGACGCAATCTCACCGTACGAATGAATCTGCAGGACGGTGAACGCTTCTACGATGGTTTTGTAACGCGGTTTGCACAGGTCGGGCGACGCGGGCGTTACGCGCTCTACGAGGCACAGCTACGCCCCTGGCTGTGGTATCTGACGCGCACCGAGGATTGCCGGATCTTTCAGAACAAGAGCGTCCCCGAGATCCTTGATAGCATTTTTCGAGAGCACGGTTACACCGATTTTGAAACTTCGCTTACCGAAGATCACGAGCAGGAGATTCGCGAATTCTGCGTCCAATACCGGGAAAGCGATTTCAATTTCGTCAGCAGACTCATGGAAGAAGAAGGGATCTACTACTTCTTTCGTCATCAGGAGGGCAAGCATGTTCTGGTGCTTGCCGACGGGCCGTCATCGCATGAAACAATCGAAGCCTGTGAGGAGATTCCCTATCTGCCACCGGGCTCGGAGTCTGCCCGCAGGCGTGATCATGTGCGCGACTGGTGGCTGGCGCAGGAAATCCAGCCAGAAAGCTATGCCCACCGGGATTTCGACTTTCTGCACCCCGGCAAGCCGCCCGAAGCGAACGAACCGAGGCCGCGGGAACATCAGGCCGACAGCTACGAGGTATACGATTATCCCGGCGGCTTTGGCGACGCCGATGCAGGCACGCGCGGCAAGCGGCTGGCGGGTGTCAGAATCGATGAGCGTGTGGCGGAGTTCGAACGCGTCCGCGCACAGGGGAACGTACGCGGGCTGGAGGTTGGGGGGCTGTTCAGTCTCGCCGGTTATCCGCGGGACGATCAGAACCGGGAGTACCTGGCAACCAGTTGCAGTTTCGAGGGCCGCGCCGCGGATTACGAGGCCGACGGCGAAAGCGAAGGTGCGTCTTTCCAGTGCACATTCACGGCCATCGACAGCGGTGTCTGCTTCCGTGCCGCGCGGCTGACGCGACGTCCCGTGGTTCAGGGGCCGCAGACGGCGACCGTGGTCGGGCCCGGCGGCGAGACCGTGCACACGGATGAATACGGCCGCGTTAAATGCCAGTTTCACTGGGATCGGGAAGGCGCCCGGGACGACAACAGCTCTTGCTGGGTTCGGGTCTCCCAGGCATCGGCAAGCAGCGGATGGGGCTCGATGTTTCTGCCGCACATCGATGACGAAGTCATCGTCGCGTTTCTGGAAGGGGATCCGGACAGACCGATCATCGTCGGCCGGGTCTACAACGCCGACAACATGCCGCCCTGCAATCTTCCCGGCAACAAGTATTGCAGCGTCATCCGCGACCATTTCGGCAATGAATTACTGATGGACGGTACGCCGGGGAGGGAGGGGCTGTCGCTCTACAGTCCCTCGCATCGCTCCGAGCTGGTGCTGGGCCGTTCATTTCAGCGCACGTCGGACAGCGACGACTGGGAGAAGACGTACGGCAACAGCTACAAGGTCAGTTTCGGCAATAGCGTCGGCATTTCGCTCGGCCAGAGCGCCTTGATTTCGGCTGGCGTTCGCGGCAGCGTTCATGCCGGTGCGGCGGTCACGGTGGGGCTTGGCGTTCAGGTGGGTGTCAATGCCAGTTCGCGCCTGAATGTCACTGTCGGGCCGGAGCTCGCCCTGAGCATGACGACCAAGGTGTCGTGGGGGTATTCCCGGGAATACAACCACACCAAGAGCACCTATAGACGAACCTCCGGCGCGGATATCGTCATGGACTCGGATAAGCAGGTCATTCTCGCCGGCGGCAAGGATGATCGAACCATGTTGATCTCCGATGACGACGAGATCTCCATGGCATACGGCACCGCCATTCCCCGCGCGGTCAAGGATGCATGGGCCAAGGTCTGGGCAGTGACCACGGCGGCCAGCGGCGTCGCCGCGGCCACCGCGGTAGGTGTGGGCGTGAACTCCATGCAGAGCGCGCTCAAGGCCTCCGAAACCGAACAGAACCCCGACCCCGACCAGGCCGACCCCACCGCGCGTCGGGTGTTCACCGCGAGCGGCAGTGCCGCGGTCGATTCCGGACGCAATTATGGCCTGTTGGCACTTGGTTTCGGCACTGCCGCGTTCGCCTCTATCGCCGCGCACATCAAGGCCTCGGCGAGCCAGCCTCCGCCCGCGCACACGGACCAGACAGCGCGGATCGGCTTGCGTGATGGCATGGTCGATATCTGGGCGGGCAAGGGCGAAAGCAGCTCCATCAGCTTGCGCAAGGACAGCATCGACCTTACGTCCAAGGGCGACATTACCCTGTGGACCGGCGATGACGGCGATGTCGTCATCAACAAGGTCATGCAGCTGAGCAAGAAGTCAAAACTCGTCAAGATCAAGGGCGTGCGGCTCGATCACAAGAATCTGAAGGTCTTCGACTGACGCAGCGGGGACGGGCACGTGGTGGAAGTCATCAATCGAACGCCGTTTCAGGTGGCGCCGCTACCGGGCCGTTTCGGCTTTCCGGCGCATTCGATCACGTTCATCGTCAAGGCCACCCTGGCGCTGGTTCATGACGGTATCTGCGTGGTCACGGATGAGCAGCTGTACGCGGGCGGCGACGTTCCGTATGCCGACGATGAGGAATTCCGGGGCGCCCCTCGATATGAAATGGATTTCGCGCCGTTCAAGCCAGTTGCCGATGTTCTGCTGGTCGGCGATTGTCACGCCCCTGGCGGGCAGCCGGTGACGCACTGTCAGGCCGGCTTGTCGATCGGTTCGCGCAGCGCCCTGGTAACGGTAACGGGGGATCGCTACTGGCAGGTCGGCCTGGTACGGGCGAGGGCCACGGAGCCGGTACCGTTTACTCGGATGCCGCTGCGTTTTGAGCGCGCCTACGGCGGCCCCGATGACCCGCGCAATCCCATCGGTACGGGTTTTCGCGCGGAGCGCCTGTCGATGACGTCGGATACCGCGCTGCTGTTGCCCAACATCGAGCATCCCGATCGCCTGATTCATGCACCCGGGGACGATCCCGGACCCGCGGGGCTGGGTCCGGTTGGGCGCGGCTGGCGGGGCCGGATGCGACATCACGGCACCTATGACAAACATTGGGAGCAGCACCGCTGGCCCTGGTACCCGGAAGACTTTGACTGGCATTTCTGGAATGCATCCGCCAATGCCCTGATTCCCGGTTACCTGCAGGGAGATGAAACGCTGACGCTGACGCACGTTCACCCCGTCTACCCGAACTACCAGACCCGGCTTCCGGATCACCGGTTGCGACTGTTTGTGCACCGCAAGCTTGCCGAGGCGGGTGTTCTTGAGGAGGTCCCGGTACATCTGGACACCCTCTGGATCGATGCGCAGGCGGAGCAGGCGGTGCTGTTGTGGAGGGGGACGTGTGCCAGCGCCGACCCGGAAGCCAGCGACATCGAGCAGGTGTATGTCGACAGCGAGCAGGCGTCTGCCGCGGAGCGGCCGCTCGCCTGGTTTCAGGGGCGTTACCTGCAGAGCCTCGCCGAGATCGAAGCCGAGTGGGCGATGGAAGCGGAAGCGCCGACGACCGAGGGCGAAACAGGCACCGGGGATGAAGCCGAGGTCGCCCACGAGGCAACGGATGAAGATGAAGAACACCAGGCGCTGGAGCGTGCGATTGCCGATCTGGAGTCCCGCGTGCCGCCGCCACCGGAAGCTGAAGCGGGCGCTGCGATAACGGATCCGGCCGAAGCCGAACAGCTCATTGCCCGACATGCCGCGGAATTCGAAGAGCCCGAGCCTGCGTCGGTGCCTGACGAAACGGCATGGACTCGCGAGCGCGTCGAAGCCACGGAGCGCAGCGGGTCCCTTGCAGGCGCCGATCTCAGCGGCCTGGATCTGACCTCTCTTGACCTGACGGGCCGCGATCTCTCCAGGGCGATTCTATCCGCCGCCAACCTGAGCAATACCTTGCTCACGGGTGCCGATCTCAGCGAGGCGACGCTCGTCAATGCCGTACTGACCGGTACGGATTTTCGCGGTGCGTGGCTGGCCGACGCGGATCTGCAAGGCGCCGCTGGCGCCGGAGCCGATTTCTCCACCGCACGCATGGCGCGAGCACGCCTTACAGCCACGGACCTGCCGGATGCGCTGTTCCGCCGTGCCGATCTGGCGGATGCCGATTTCACCGAGGCATCGGTGATCGGCGGCGATTTCACCGCTGCCACGCTCCGTTCCGCACTATTCTCGGGTGCCAGCCTGGCAACCGCCAGACTAGACCACGTCGACGCCGACAACGCGGATTTTCAGGCCGCAGTGCTGACGCGGCTGTCCGCAGTGCAGGCAAGCTTCGTGGCGGCCGACTTCAGCGCCGCCAGCATGCCTGGCGCCGACTTCAGCAAGTCCGATCTGCGCGAGGCCTTGCTGGAGGGAGTCGAAGCGCCGGGCCTCATTCTGGAGGACGCCGATCTGCGCAATCTTCGGGCTGCCGAAGGCAGCAATTTCTCCGGACTCAGGGCAGCCCGCGCAAGGGCGGACGGCGCAATGTGGGAGGCGGCCAATCTGGACGGGGCGGATTTCACGGCAGCAGACCTGGCGGCCGCGGACTTCTCGGCCGCGAGCCTGCGGAATGCCCGACTTGACTGCGTCGATGCCCGCGAGGCCCGCTTCATCGGTAGCGACCTGAGCGGCACGGATCTGTCACGGAGCAACTTGTTCAACGGCAGTCTCGAACGCACCCGGCTGGCCGGCGCCAATCTCCGGGGCGCGAACTGCTACGGCGTGGAATTCCTTGATGCGGAAGTCGCGCACGCCGATCTGGCCGGAGCCAACCTGGCCATGAGCAAGCTGGCCAGGGAGAAGCGCCATGGATGAGTCGACGTCCGACGCGCCCGGGGTGCTGGATCTGCACGGTTTTCGGCATCGCCTCGCCCATGGGATGAGTATGGCGGGTTGCCATCTGCAGGATATCGATCTGCGCAATGAACGCCTGGGACACACGGTACTTGACGGTATCATGCTGACCCGCTGCGATCTGGGCGGTATGGATCTCTCCGGCCTGGCGCTGGAAGCCGCCTGCCTTCGGCGCTGCTCATTACAGCGTGCATCCTTGAAGGGCGCCCGGCTGGGAGGCGCCGAGTTCTTCGGCTGTAGCCTCGAGGGCGCCGATCTGTCCGGCGCCGATCTGTCCGGGGCGTTGCTGACGACGGATGTGGAGGTCACCGATCCAGAGCAACCGACCGCCGAGCACACACAACTCTGGCCAACAGTTGCGTCCGGGGCGCGCTTCCTGGAGGCCTTGCTCCGCGGGGCCAGCTTTCAGGGAGTCATCATGGACGGGGCGGATCTGTCCCGGGCCGATTGCTTTCAGATGCGTGCCGAGGCTTGCAGCTTTCGTGCGGCGAAAGTCGACGGCTGCGACCTGAATCAGTCGCAGTGGGAATCGTGCGATATGGAAGGGATTGGCGCAGCCGGCAGCTCGGCCCGTCACGCCCTGTTCGATGATTGCGGATTGGCGGGGCTGAACGCGGACGAGGCGGACTGGCGGAATGCGCGGCTGAGCCGCATGGATCTGCGGCAGGTATCGACATGGCCGAAGCGTCTGGCCGAAGGCAGCGTCAACGACTGCGATCTGGCGGGTGCTGATCTCAGAGCCCGGGATCTGCGCGCCCTGAACATGAAGTCCTGCAGGCTGGGCGATGCCGATCTATCGGCTTCGGTGATGAACGGGATTGTGCTGGAGCAATGCGATCTCAGCGGCGCCAGTCTCGCGGATTGCCGGATCGTTCAGGGCATCATCCATGCCTGTGATCTCACGCGGGTGAATCTTCAATCCGCCGAGCTGACATTGATCGCCCTGCCCGGGAGCGAACTGAAGGGGCTCGATCTGTCCGGACGGGACCTCTCGGATACGGATTTCGCCGGTGCCTCCCTGATAGGCGCATGCCTGGATCGCTGCACGCTAGGGGACGCGGATTTCGGCGGCGCCAACCTGACCGGTGCGTCCCTGGTGGAGGCTTTGCTGGATGGCACCAATCTGGCGAGCGCGATACTCGATGACGCCGTTTTCGAGCGGGCCAGACTACTGCACTGCGATCTGAACAATGCTTCCATGAACCGCGTCCGTCTGCGGGGAGCGGTATGCGAGCAAGTCGACCTGGACGGCGTGGATCTCCAGGCCACCGAGCTCAGTGGCGTCACCCTGCGGCTGTGCAGCCTGCAAGGCGCGAAGCTGACAGGTGTCAACCTTGCCGGCTGCGATCTCAGCGACAGTGATTTCAGCGGCGCTGATCTCGATGGCGCGCATCTGGACGGCAGTAACTGTACGCAGGTGCTGTTTCGCGGTGCCAGTCTGGTTGGCGTCGGGCTCGAGGGCATGTCCGGCAAGGCGACTGATTTCTCCGATGCCTGCCTGGATGATGCGCGCGCCGCCTCGGCCGACCTTCGCGATGCGCGTTTCGACCGCTGCACCGCGCAGCGCGCGGATTTCAGTGGCGCCCGGCTCGAACATGCGGAATTCGATCATGCGCGGTGCGAGAACGCCCGATTCGCGCGGGCGGGCCTCAGCTACGGCTACCTGCCCCATGCAGTGCTGGACGGCGCCGATCTCTCGGCGGCCGTGCTCCGGGGTGCGGTTCTGCACCGGATAAGTGACGCAAATGCCCGCTGGAGCGGCGCCGACCTGACTGAAGCGACAAGCACCGATGCACTGCTGGCGGAGGCGGAGGACTGGCGTCCACCGCGTCCCGATACGCCTACGGAGGGATGAGCTTATGGCTGTCACTGCGACCAATCTGCAAACACATTATCCGGGCCTGCCTTTCCCCGCACGGGTGCAGGGGATCAGCGTCGAAGACTCGGTGCTGGATGTCATCGACGACGATGGCGATGGCCGGCGATGCGCAAGGGCCCAGGCTCTACGCATCGCCGGTTGGGCGCCGGCCGTCGGTGACCGGGTGCTGGTGGTCGCGGGGGAGGGCGGGCTCCTGTACGTCCTTGGGCCTCTGGCCGCGCCGTCCCGCCGGGTGCTGGATCTGGCCGGCGGCGGCTGTGCGGAGCAGGATCCGGAGTCGCGGCAATTGATGGTGCGCAATGCGCAGGGGGATGTTCTGTTCCGGTTTACCCCGTCTGTCGGGGCGGGAACGCTGCATCTCGAATCCACCGCAACCGCGCTTGCCGTGTCTTGCCGGGACATCCGCCTGGATGCCGCGGATGAGCTCCGTCTTAGCGGTCGGCGGGTGACGGTGGAGGGTGCTGAATCCGTTCGCCTCGGCGTTGCGGCAGCGGATGGCCATCTACCCGCGGGGCTGCGTATCGATCGCCATGAGATTGCGCTTAGTGCCGGCCATCTGCTTGTTCAGGCACGCTCCTCGGTCGCGCGTATCGCCCGCATGGACTGGCTGGGGCGGCTCTGGCAAGGCCGGGTTGAGCGCGCCTGTCTGCACGCCGAGCGCCTGGAGACCAGCGCGGAGACTGTCATTCACAATGCCAGGGATGTGTATTTGCGCGTGCGCGGCCTGCATCAGCTCACCGCCACACGGCTACGGCAGATTGTCAGTGACACGATCCAGATCAAGGCAAGGCGCGTACTGCAACGTGCCAGCGACGCCTACAAGGTTCGCTCCGACAAGATCCATCTTGGTTAAGAGGAGTCAAAACGGTGTTTCCAGCCAGTACGAAACAGGGCGGGCAGTGCCTGGGAGTGCCCGATGTCTGCAAGACTCCAAGCCCCGGCGGGCCGATCCCGGTGCCCTATCCCAATATCGGCATGGTGAACCAGGTCAGCGGCGAATCGACCAAGGTCAAATTCGCCGGCAAGGGTGCGGTTACCAAGAAATCGAAGATGAACCGTTCCCAGGGCGACGAGGCCGGCAGCGCGGGCGGCGGGGTAATGTCCAACATGAACATGTCCGCCGTGAGCTACAAGAAGGGCAGCAAGAAGGTGAAAGTGGAAGGCCAGCCCTGCCAGCATCTGACCGCGCTGACCGGTCATAACGGCAGCAACGCCAATGTGCCGGTGGGTACGCAGATCGCGCCAAGCCAGACCAAGGTGCTGGTGGCCATGTAGGAGCGGCAATGCGGGTAGTCAGGTGGCTCATTGAAACCGACTTGTGGATACCGTTGGCGATTGTCCTGATCGGCACGCTGGTGATCGGTGGCACGCTGTATTTTTCCGGTGCCCTGGGCTTCTTCATGGGCATGGGGGATTCCGAGGCCGCCAGAAATGCCGCCTATGATCGTGCCGAAGTATTTCTCGAGGAGCTACGCGAGGGCCGTCATGACCAGGCGGCAAGCCACGTCGCGCTGACCGGGCAAGGTGCCGGGCAAGACGAAATCAGCGAGATACTTGCCACCGAGGGGGCGCTGCGTGGTCTCTCCGGCGGCCAATTGGGGTTTTACCGGCGGCGTGGTGAAACCGCCGTGATATCCGGCACCCTGGATGTAGCCGGCGGCCAGGTCGCCTGCGACATTCACCTGGTGCGCCGCGCGGGCGAGTGGTGGGTTACCCAGCTCGTGCTAAGCGGGCGGCCGGTCTTCGCCGGTGGCCGTTGATTCGTGACCGGAGAACTGCGACAGGAGATCAGACAGCGTAGCGACCGCGTTTGGCGTCAACTGCAGTGACAGGTTTTTGATTTCATCGCCGCTGCGGTAGGTAAGCCTGAGATGGACGACGCGGGCGTCAAGCGCGGCCCCGCGATTGGATGCGTGAACCTGGTCCACACGCCAGTCCACGGCGGTAAGCACGTTACCGTGATCGGCCAGGGTGTCTTCGAGAATATGGTTACGCAGCCATGCGGTTACATCCCTGTACGCAGGCAGGAGAAGTTGCGCCGGACCGGCGACCCCGGGACCGAGCGTATCCAGGTCCTGCTGGAACTCCTCGGCGGACACGTTCAGCGCCGCAGCCTGACGCAACAGGTAATTGCAGGTCTGCAAGGCCGCCAGGACGTACGTCACGTCGACGCGGTGCTGCGTGGCGAACTGCTGCGCGGCGGCGGCGTGGTCGCCCTGAGGGGCCTGTAATACGGCATCCAGCAACGGCAGCAGTGCCTGTATGGCATGGTCCGGCAGCGAGACCATCTGTGCGTAGCCCTGCGTGACCTCGGCCGGGGGCGCGAGATCTCCCAGGCAATGGAGGCCGCCGGCGGCGGAATGCGTCGGTGTCTGATCCACGAAACTGCTCCTCAATGGGCAAATTTTTTCTGTCCAGCGTCGCGCAATACCGACACTGCTGCTATACCTCATGAGTAGTATGGTGCATTTCCTGTTCAATTTTTGTGCTGTTTCGATGCGCCATGTGTAGGCAATTGCCCGGATCCGCCAATGTATTTGTTTCATGGCTGCCGGACGGGAGGCTCGTAGAACGGAGTTGCTTCCATGGATCTGCACGCCCTGCTCGAACCGCAAGGGCAATCGTCGCCGACGGGCACCGATCTTGACGCGACGGGCGAGATTGTAAGTCTGGACATGCTGGCGAGGTGGGGAACCACCGAGCACGAACCCGACTGGCCGGCGTTGCAGGATGCCTGCCTTGAAGCCCTTGGCAAAAGTCGCGATCTCCGCCCGGCCGCCTATCTGGCGGCCGCGTTGCTTCAAACGGAGGGTGTGCGCGGTCTTGCGGATGGATTGCACCTGATTCGTGGTCTGCTCGAGACCTGGTGGGATGAATTGTATCCGCCGCTGGACGAAGACGGCGATGCCATGGAACGTTCCAGCGCGCTGTTCAACCTCACCAACTTTCACAGAGTGCTGAAGCCGCTTCGCACCGCGCCGCTGGTGGAGGCGCGCGCGGCCGGGCGTTTCAGTCTGCTCGATATCGAGATCGCCGAGGGCAAGGCGGATGTGCCCGATGGCTATGAAGGCGATCCACCACAGGCCGGTCTCGTTACGGCTGCGTTCCAGGCCACCGACGGCGCGGATCTTCGGGAGCTCGCGGCGGCGGTGGCGCAAGCGGTGGAGAACATTGCGGCCATTGAGGGTGTTTTCAGCGCGCACTGCGGCGTTGAGCAGGCCCCGGATCTCTCCCGTCTGAAAGAAGGGCTGCAGCGCATTGCGCTTGCACTGCGTACCTATATGCCGGAGGACGTGATGCCGGACGCTGACAACGAGACGCCTGATGCGCCTGCAACGACACCGGCCGACGCGGTGCCTGCGCCACCGGCCGTGGCCGGCGAGATCCGCAGCCGGCAGGATGCGGTGGCGGCAATGGACCGCATTGCCAGGTACTTCCGCAGCCATGAACCCTCAAGTCCCGTGCCGTTGCTGATGGAGCGCGCAACGCGCCTGGTGGACATGGATTTTCTTTCCATTCTCAAGGACGTTGCACCGGACGCGGTTGCCCAGGTGCAGAAATTGCGTGGTCACGATGCCGCGGAATAACTGAAGCGATCAAGGCCACCCGACAAAAACTCGAAAAGTGGAGCAGGCAATCATGGCAAAGCCCAGTTCGCAAAAATTCATCGCGCGAAACCGCGCCCCCCGCGTACAGATTGAATACGACACGGAAATCTACGGAGCGGAAAAGACCGTTCAACTGCCTTTCACCATGGCGGTGATGGCGGATCTGGCCGGTGACAGCGAGGAGAAGTTACCGCCGGTAGACGGTCGCAAGCTGCTGGAGATCGACGTCGACAACTTCGATCAGCGCATGAAGGCTTTGCGACCCAGTCTCACCTACGCGGTGACCAATCGGCTAACCGGAGAGGGCAACCTGGAAGTGGATATCGAGCTGGAAAGCATGGATGAATTCTCGCCGGCGGCCGTGGCCCGCAAGATCGATCCGCTACGGAAGCTGCTCGAGGCCCGCCAGCAACTGGCGAACCTGGTTACGTACATGGACGGCAAGTCCGGTGCCGAAGAGCTGATTGCCAAGGTGCTGAACGATCCCGGCCTGCTGGAAACGCTGGGTGCCCGTCCGAAGGACGATTCAGAACAGAACAGCGAGGGCTGAGCCGTGGCAGAGTCAGACAAAGAAACGCAAGGTGCACAGGCGGAGGCGGAAGCGCTCACGGCGGACGATTTTGCACAGTTGCTGCAGAAGGAGTTCCGGCCGAAATCGGATCGCGCCCGCGAGGAAGTCGAAACGGCGGTACGCACGCTGGCCGAGCAGGCCCTGCGGGAGAGCACCGTCATCTCGGATGATGCCATCAGCACGATCAATGCCATCATTGCCGAGATCGATTTCAAGCTCACCGAACAGGTCAACGAGATCATTCATCACGAGAAGTTCCAGGGCCTGGAAGGGGCATGGCGGGGACTGCATCATCTGGTTAACAACACCGAAACGGATGAGATGCTGAAGATCCGCTTCATGCCAATCTCCAAGAAGGAACTGCAGAAGACCCTGCGCAAGTACAAGGGCACCGCCTGGGATCAGAGCCCGATCTTCAAGCGCATGTACGAGGAGGAGTTCGGTCAGTTGGGCGGGGAGCCGATCAGCTGCATCGTCGGCGACTACCACTTCGACCAGGGGCCGCAGGACGTGGAACTGCTCTCCGGCATGGCGCAGATCGCCGCGGCGGCGCACGCGCCTTTCATCGCCGGAGCCGCCCCGTCGCTATTGCAGATGGACAGCTGGCAGGAGCTGACCAATCCGCGAGATCTGTCGAAGATCTTCCTGACCCCGGAATACGCGGCCTGGCGCTCGCTTCGCGAGTCCGAGGACTCCAAGTACGTAGCCCTGGCCATGCCCCGGTTTCTCGCCCGGCTGCCCTACGGTGCCAAGACCGAGCCGGTGGAGGAGTTCGACTTCGAGGAAGATACCGCTGGATCCAATGCCAACAAGTACACCTGGGCGAACTCCGCCTATGCCATGGCCGTCAACGTCAACCGTTCCTTCAAACAGTACGGCTGGTGCTCGCGGATTCGCGGCGTCGAGTCCGGCGGTGCCGTCGAAGGGCTACCGGTGCATACCTTCCCCAGTGACGATGGCGGCGTCGACATGAAATGTCCCACAGAGATCGCCATCAGCGACCGCCGGGAAGCGGAACTCGCCAAGAGCGGGCTGATGCCGCTGATACATCGCAAGAATACGGATATTGCCGCGTTCATCGGCGCCCAGTCACTGCACAAGCCGGCCGAGTACGACGACCCGGACGCCTCGGCCAACGCCCAGCTCGGCGCACGACTGCCTTACCTGTTCGCAACCTGCCGGTTTGCCCATTACCTCAAGTGCATCGTCCGCGACAAGGTGGGCTCCTTCAAGGAACGGGAAGACATGCAGAAGTTCCTGCAGGGCTGGATCATGAAATACGTCACCGGCGACCCGGCCAACGCCACCGAGGAGACCAAGGCACGCAAGCCGCTGGCTGCCGCCGAAGTCGAGGTACTCGAGGATGAGGCCAACCCCGGCTATTACAGCTCGACATTCTACCTTCGACCGCACTACCAGCTCGAAGGCCTGAGTGTGTCCTTGCGTTTGGTGTCAAAACTGCCTTCCGCGAAAGGCTAGCCGGAGGCGGCAACCGTAGGTCGCGGCCGCGTTGGGTATGCGCACCCTGGGCGGTTTCACGACACGAATAGAAGAGGCGCGAAGGCGCCGATAAAAATGGAGAATTAACAATGTCATATGACAGCTTTCTAGAATTGGATGGAATTGAGGGCGAGTCAGCCGACTCCCAGCACGCCGATTCCATCGAAGTCGTGTCCTGGAGTTGGGGGGCGTCGAACTCCGGCTCCATGCATGAAGGCAAGGGCGGTGGTGCGGGCAAGGCCAGCTTCCAGGACATCACGGTGACCAAGTACGTTGACAAGGCGACGCCCGCCCTGTGGCAAATGGTGGCGACCGGAAAGCATGTGGCGAGCGGCACTCTGACGATGCGCAAATCGGGCGGCGACCCGCTGGATTACCTCAAGGTGGAACTTGAAGAAATCCTGGTCAGCAGCATCAGCAATCAGGGCGCCACTGGCCAGGATCGGCTGACCGAGAACGTGACGCTCAACTTCGCCAAGTTCAAGCTCATCTATACACCCCAGGAAGCCGACGGCACAGCCGGAGCAGAGGTGGAGTACGGCTATAACATCCGCGAGCACGTGGCCGCCTGATTCCGTATGCAGGCCCGCTGCGCCCGGCTGCGGCGTAGCGGGCCGCCGGATGCGTGGCAGCTTTGTTTGCCGGAGGGTATTGCATGCCCGAATTGCTCAACCGCGAGAATCTTCAGCCGTCGCTGCTGGATCGTCTGACTGATCGCGCCAGATTCGTGGAGCGTCTGACCATTGCCTACCGGGAGGACATGCTGGCGGGTGCCGGCAGTTCCGTCGCCGACGTTCGGCAAATGCTGGCGTCGCTGGGGTTGCGCCCGGTGAAGGCCGACGCCGAGGGGGCGGAGGACGTATGGGACAACCATCCGGAGAACCGCACCTTCCGAAACATACTGGCGCTTCGACCTGGCCCCGACACACCGCCGCTGGAAAGTCTGCTGGATGTGCGCGCCCGTAAGCTCATTCCCAATACCGAGGAGTCTCGCGACGAGCGCCTGATCTCCTCGCGCCGACTGCGGCAGCTGGTACTGCGCGACCTCGCATGGCTGCTCAACACGGGGCAGCTGACGTCGGTCACACCCCTGGACGATTACCCGCAGGTACGCGGCTCGGTGCTCAACTACGGGGTGCCGGATCTGACCGGCGTCAGTGTCGCCGATGCCGATATCGCGCGTCTGGCGGAAGGCATCCGTCTGGCTATCGACTGCTTCGAGCCGCGGGTCCGGCATATCACTGTCACGCCAATCGACGGCGAGGGCAGCGGCCGAAATAACACCGTGTCCTTTGTCATCGAGGGCGAGCTCTGGGGGCAGCCGCTGCCCGAGCAGCTCTACCTGCACACGGAGCTGGATCTTGAAGATGCCACCGTGACCGTTCGCGAATCCGACGACGCAGCAACGCCGAGGCCCTGAATGGATCCCCATCTCCTTCATCTGTACGAACAGGAGTTGCGCTTCATTCGCGAGATGGGGGGCGAATTTGCCCGTGACTACCCGAAGATCGCCGGCCGGCTTGGACTGGACGGCCTGGACTGCGCCGATCCCTACGTTGAGCGTCTGCTCGAAGGCTTCGCGTTCCTGACCGCCAGAGTGCAGCAGAAGATCGATGCCCGTTTCCCGCATTTCACCCACCAGCTCATGGACCTGGTGTACCCGCATCTGACCGCACCGGTACCGTCGATGGCTGTGGTCGGGCTGCAGCCCGATCTGGGCGCGGCCACGCTGGGCGCGGGTTACCGTCTGCCGGCGGGCAGCGTGCTGCGCAGCCTGCTCGGCAAGGGCGAGAAGACGGCTTGCGAGTACCGCACCGCTCACGCGGTCACGCTATGGCCGTTGCAGATTGCCGAAGCGCGCTATCTGCCCAATCCGGGCGTGATGGCGGCCCGCGGCCTGCCGACGCCGCCGGGCGTGCGTGCGGCGGTGCAACTGGAACTGGAGATCACCAGCGGCGACAGTGTCGGCGATCTTGCACTGGAATCCCTGCCGCTTTTTCTGCCCGGCGGCGACGAACGGCCAATGTGGCTGTACGAGATCCTTCATGGCGCCTTCGGCGGCGTGGTCATTCGCGACAACGCGGAGCGCCCCGCGCGCATCTGCCCAGGGGCCGGTGTCCGCCAGCCCGGCTTTGAACCGGATGAGGCCCTGTTGCCGGCAGTGCGCCGCTCCTTCGACGGCTATCGTCTGTTACAGGAATATTTTGCGTTCCCGCAGCGGTACCTGTTCGCGGAGCTCACGGGTCTGGATGCCGGCCTGCGGGAGCTGACGGGCAACCGCATTGAACTGACCGTACTGCTGACCCGCGCCGACGCCCGGCTCGAACATGTGGTCGACAGGACCGCCTTTCTGCTGTTCGCCACACCGGCCATCAACCTGTTTCCGCACACCGCGGATCGCATCCACCTGCACCATGAGGACACCGAGTTTCACGTCGTTCCGGACCGCAATCGCCCCATGGATTTCGAGGTATACCAGATACAGGCGGCCACGGCCTACGGCACCGGGCGGGACAGCCAACGAACATTTCACCCGTTCTACAGAATCAGCCGGGAGGCCGGTGATCATGATCCCGGCGCCTACTACACGGTGAGCCGGCGCCCGCGCCTGAGTTCAAGCCGGCAGCGCCAGCGCGGCGCGCGAACAGGCTATCTCGGCAGTGAGGTATTTCTGTCACTGGTCGACGGTGCCCAGGCGCCGTTCTCGGAGGACTTGCGCCAGCTCGACGTACGCGTGCTCTGCACCAACCGCGATCTGCCGATCCAGCTGTCCCTGGGCAAGGGCGCGACGGATTTCACGCTGGAGACCGCCGCGCCGGTGAAATCCGTGCGGGTCATTGCCGGTCCGACACGCCCCAGGGCGGCTTTCCGCTCCGGTGAGACAAGCTGGCGTCTGATCAGTCATCTGTCGCTGAACTACCTGTCGCTGGTCGATGAGGATCCGGATGTCGGCGCCCGCGCTCTGCGACAGCTGCTCGAACTCTACGTTGATGAACAGGATGCGCTGGCCCGCCATGTGGAGGGCGTGATCTCCATCCGATCCAGAGCCACCGTGCGGCGCATGCCTTTCCACGGGCCGATCTGCTTCGGCAGCGGCCTGGAGCTGTCCTTGCGTCTTGATGAAGATGCCTTCACCGGAGTGGGCGCGTTTCTGATGGGCGCGGTGCTTGACCGTTTCTTCGCCAAGTATGTGTCCATCAACAGTTTTACCCGCACCGTCATCGAGTCCACGCAACGAGGGGAGATCATGCAATGGCCAGCCCGAGCAGGCCTGCGGGAAGCCCTGTGACCTTGCCTGAGCGGCTGCGGCTGGCGCCGGAGCGGTTCACGCTGTTTGCCGCCCTGCGGCTTATTGAGGCCGCCGCACCGGAGCGGCCCCGGCTGGGCCGGTCTCGGCGGGCCGCTGAAGACGCCGTGCGCCTGGCGCAGTTGCCGGCGCTGCGCTTCGCGCCCGGCGAGATCAGCCGCATCGTCGAGGGGCCGGTGCCGACGCTGTACGGCGAGGGCTTCGGCCTGCTCGGTCCCAATGGGCCATTGCCGCTGCACCTGACGGAATATGCCGACGAGCGCCGCCGACAGCACCAGGACCCGAGCTTCGCCGATTTTCTCAACCTGTTTCACCACCGAATGGCCTCGCTGTTCTACCGGGCCTGGGCCGATGCGGAGCCCAGCATCGAGGCCGAGCGCAAGGATGACCGCTTCTCCTGGTATCTGGGCGCGTTGATGGGGCTGGGCACGCCAGGCGTGCGTGGACGGGACGGCGTCGGCGATAGAGCCAGACTGCACAGAACCGGCCGCTTCGCCGCACTGCCCCGGTGTCGTGAAGGGCTTGAAGATATTCTCGCGGATCATTTCGAGCTGCCGGTGCATATCGTGCCGTTCCGGCCGAGCTGGCTGGATATTCCCCCCGAGCAGCGGCTGCAGCTGGGGCGTCGCAGTGCGGTCGGCGTGCTCGGCAGGGACGCGAATCTGGGTCGGCGCTCCTGGCAGTGCCAGTTCAGCTTCCGCATCGTGATCAGCCAGCTTTCCCGGCAACAGTTCACGACGTTTCTGCCAGGGCAACCGGCGCTGTCGGATCTGGAAGATCTTGTCCGCGGTTATCTGGGTGATGAACTGCGCTGGGATCTGGAATTGCAGCTGCAGCCCGGCCAGGCGCCGCCGTTGCGCCTTTCGCGCGGCATCGCACTCGGCTGGTCGAGCTGGCTCGGGCGGCGACGGCGTGACAAGGCCCTGGTGCGGATACGTGATGCCCATACCCGGCAGACCGGCAGCCGCCGGAAAAACCGGCAACTGCCGCAGGGGGGAGTGAACCGTGGCTGATATCAGTCGTACCGCGCTGTTCGGAAAACTGAACCGGCCCGCCTACCAGGCCATCGAGAGCGCAACCACGTTCTGCCGTATGCGCGGCAACCCGTACGTGGAACTGGCCCATTGGCTGCATCAGATATTGCAGCAGACCGACTCGGATCTGCTCCGGATCATCCGCCATTTCGAGCTGGATGCGGCACGGTTGGCGCAGGATCTGACCCGCACGCTGGATGGGTTGCCCCGTGGCGCCAGTTCGGTGACCGATCTGTCCCCGCACGTCGAGGACGCCGTGGAACGCGGGTGGGTCTGGGGCACACTGAAGTTCGGTGAGCAGCGTGTGCGTAGCGGACACCTGCTGGTCGGGCTGCTGAAGACCAGCGGCCTGCGTAACGTGTTGCCGGGTATATCCGCGGAGTTCAGCAAGATACGGCCGGACTCGCTGATCGACAACTGGGAACAGATCGTCGGTGACTCGCCGGAGCGCGACCAGGCCGCCGCTGCGCAAGCCGGCGATGACGTTGGTTCAGGGCCGGTGCCGCCCGCGGAAATGGGCAAACAGGAAGCCCTGCGCCGCTTCACGGTGGACATGACCGAGCAGGCCCGGCAGGGCGCCATCGACCCGATTGTCGGTCGGGATGAGGAGATTCGTCAGATGATCGACATCCTCATGCGGCGACGCCAGAACAACCCGATTCTCACCGGCGAGGCGGGCGTCGGTAAAACCGCCGTGGTTGAAGGCTTTGCCATGCGCATCGCCAGTGGCGAAGTGCCGCCTCCACTGCGGGATGTGTCGTTACGGTCGCTGGATGTGGGGCTGCTGCAGGCCGGGGCGAGCGTGAAGGGTGAATTCGAGAATCGGCTACGGCAGGTCATCGAGGAGGTTCAGGGCTCCGAGAAGCCCATTATCCTGTTTATCGACGAGGCGCATACCCTGGTGGGAGCCGGCGGCGCCGCCGGTACCGGCGATGCCGCCAATCTGCTTAAACCGGCCCTCGCGCGCGGCACCCTGCGCACTATCGGCGCCACCACCTGGGCCGAGTACAAGAAGTACATCGAGAAGGATCCGGCGCTGACCCGGCGGTTCCAGGCCGTGCTGGTGCCGGAGCCCAGCGAAGCCAAGGCCGTGGCCATGATGCGCAAACTGGCATCGGCGCTGGAGAAGCATCATCGAGTGCTGATTCGCGACGAGGCGCTGACCGCCGCGGTCAATCTCTCGCACCGGTACATTCCCGCACGCCAGCTCCCGGACAAGTCCGTCAGCCTGCTGGACACGGCCTGCGCGCGCGTGGCCATTTCCCAGCATGGGGTGCCGGCCGAGGTGGAGGACTGCCGCCACCGCATCCAGATTCTCGAAACCGAAGGCGAAATCATCGAGCGCGAAAAGGCGGTCGGAATGCCGGTGGACGACCGTGATGCGCGCGTTGCCGAGCAATTGACCGAGGAGCGCGCGCGACTGGAGTCGCTGGAAGCGGATTGGGGCAAGGAGAAGACGGTCGTCGATGCAATCCTCGCGCTGCGCGCCCGGCTACGTGCCGAGACGGGGAGCGCCGAGCCGGATGTGCCGGCGGAGGGTGCGGAAGATGATAACAGTGGGGGTGATGAGCAGGCGACCGAAGCAGAGGACGGTCTCGACGTGCCCGCCGCGCTGGCCAGGCTCGGCGAGCTGCAACTGGAACTGGACCAGCTGCAGGGAGAAACGCCGCTGATCCTGCCCAGCGTGGACGCCCAGGCCGTGGCTTCGGTGGTGGCGGACTGGACCGGCATTCCGGTGGGGCGCATGGTCAAGGACGAGATTGCGACCGTGCTCAACCTGGCCGACCGCCTGGCCGAGCGGATCAAGGGCCAGGATCAGGCGCTGGAGATGATTGCCCGCCGGGTGCAGACCTCGCGCGCCAGCCTGGACAACCCGGTCAAACCGGTTGGTGTGTTCATGCTTGCCGGCCCCTCGGGGGTCGGCAAGACGGAAACGGCGCTGAGTCTCGCGGAAACGCTCTATGGCGGTGAACAGAACATCATCACCATCAACATGAGCGAATTCCAGGAAGCCCACACGGTGTCCACCCTCAAGGGCGCGCCGCCCGGCTACGTCGGTTACGGCGAAGGCGGCGTGCTCACCGAAGCGGTCCGCCGCCGGCCCTACAGTGTGGTGCTGCTGGACGAGGTGGAAAAGGCCCATCCGGACGTGCACGAGATATTTTTCCAGGTTTTCGACAAGGGCGTCATGGAAGACGGCGAGGGGCGGGTGATCGATTTCAAGAACACGCTGATCATTCTTACCACCAACGTCGGCACCGATTTGATCATGCAGGCCTGCGACCACGGCCGCAGGCGCCCGGACATGGAGAACTTGAGCAAGGCGCTCCGGGCACCGCTGCTGAAGGTGTTTCCGCCGGCGTTGCTCGGCCGCATCGTGACCATTCCGTACTACCCGCTGAGCGACGACATGCTGCGCGACATCATCCGTCTGCAGCTGGGCAGGGTGGAAAGCCGTGTGCAGGCCAGTCATGGCGTGCCGTTCAGTTACGACGACGACGTACTCGATCTGATCCTCGGGCGCTGTACCGATCTGGAGAGCGGCGGTCGCATGATCGACGCCATATTGACCAACTCTCTGTTGCCGGTGCTGAGCCGCGAGTTCCTGACCCGCCTGGCGGAGCAGCGGCCGATGGATCGCGTGCACGTCAGCGTTCGGGATTCCGAATTTGCCTACGCCTTCGAGTAACGGAGACAACAATCCATGCCATTGCTTGACCAGGATGCACCCGTGAGACAACCTAACGGCACAGCAGTGGGCTGTTAGTCAGCTTCTTACAGGTGGTTGCGGACAGGCATGGCCAGAGCGCGAATGATCGATGTGGATTACTACAGCTTCCGGCAGTTGCTGAAACAGGCGACGGATCGGGGCGGGCGCATCGAGAAGCGCGATACGGAGCGCTGGAATGCCTACATCAAGGAGCACAAGATCAACGAAGTCGGCGCCCGTGCCATTGCGGCAACGCGGTTCGACTCGCCCACGTCGGTCATTATCGCGCTTGGCGGCGAGGGTGACGGCCTATACGTGTACTCCGACATGGAAGAGGGCTGCCTGCGACTGGTTGCCCGCGACTGACACCGACTGCCGGAAGGCATCCCTCCGCCCGCCCGGTTTGCGTGCAACGCCATTATCGTCCCTGACGCGGTGCCGCCATGCCTTGCGGTCTGGAGGAGCGGTATGCCGTTAACGCTGACCGTCATCAACGACGCCTCCTCCAGGCTTGGTGCCGATGCCAGCCGCGTCTGGCATGAACGCAGCGCGACCATCGGGCGCGCCGACAACAGCGACTGGCAGCTACCCGACCCCAACAAGGAAATCTCCCGCTGCCACGCCCGGGTGCGTTATCGGCAGGGCGCCTACTTTCTGGAAGACACCAGTGCCAACGGCATCATGCTGGCCGACGGCGTCACCCGCTTGGATCCGGCCGAACCCCATGCGCTCGACGATGGCGACGAGTTCGTCATTGGCGATTACCGGATCCGGGTGAGCATCGCGGCCGAGCAGCCGCCGGCTCCGACCCCGGAGGCGCAGGCGCCGGATCTGCCCCAGGACGGCGATGCGACGGATCCGCTGGAATTGCTCGGCGGCAAGGTCGAAGCACCGCCGGTGCCGTTGCCGGGTCAGGCGCAAAGCCAGTCCTATCTGAACGAGCATTTCAGTGCACCGCCGGTCAGCACACCGCCGGCCGCCCCGGATCAGCCGCCAAAGGCTCCGCCGGCATCTTCCGCCACCGGCGGGCTGCTGCCGGATGACTGGTGGAAGAGCAGCACCCCCGAACCACCTGCAGCCCGGGATCCGGCAGCCGAGGCTCCGCCTGCCGTTGAACCACCGGCGGAGACCGTCAACCCGCCGCCGGTGGCGCCACGTCCCATGCCCGGAGGGCGCGGCGGCGCTGAAGGCGCCGGGGCAGCCGAGCCGCCCGCCGGCGTGCCGGCCGCGGCGAGCCCGGGCGTGCCTGACCAGGCGCTGCGCCAGCTGCTCGCCGGTGCCGGCCTGGACCCCGATCAGGTTCCCGCCGACAAGGCCGAGGAGCTGGGGCGCATCCTGCGGGTCGCCGTGCACGGCGTGATGGACCTGCTGCGGGCGCGTATGGAGATCAAGAACGAATTCCGTATGTCGGTAACGCTGATTCAGGCCAGAGAGAACAATCCGCTGAAATTCTCCACCAGTACGGAAGATGCCATCCATAATTTGATGGTGAAGCACAATCCGGACTATCTGGCGCCGGTGGAAGCGTTCGAGGCCAGCTTTGAAGACCTGCGCTTCCATCAGCTGGCACTGCTGTCGGGCATGCGCACGGCGTTCTTCGAGATGCTGCGGCAGTTCGACCCGGAGACTCTGGAGGAGCGATTCGGCCGCGGCGGTGAACGGTCGATGCTGGACCGGGTGACCGGCCCTCGGCACTGGGATCAGTACAAATCGCTGTTCGAGGATATCAACCGGGACACGGAAGGTTACTTCAACCGGCTGTTCGGAGAAGCGTTTGTTGAAGCCTACGAGAAACAGATGCAGGCGCTGAAGTCGGGCGCAGGCAAGGTACCCGGCCGCAAAAAAGGCGGCTAGGGCACATAACGCTCCGGGGAGGGGCTGCACATGCAGGCGTGGCGCAGTACGTTGATCGTATTCGGTTGCGTGGTGTTGCTGGCGGCGTGTGCCAGCAGCCCCGAACCCGACGCGGTAAAGGGCCAGATCGTGGTCGGTCCACACCTCAATCCCAATATGGAGGGCAGGCCCTCGCCCGTGTACCTGCGTGTTTACCAGCTGAAGGACCGCGAGCCGTTCATGGACGCATCGCTGCAGGATCTGCTGATGCGGGATACGGACACCCTGGGCGGTGCCCTGCTGAGCCGGGATTCGTTTGAACTGTGCCCCGTGGAAACCAGCGCCGGCGACAGGTCCGACTGTCAGGGTGAACAGATGAAGATCACCCTGGACATCTATCCCGATGTCCGTTTTCTTGCGGTGATGGCCGAGTTCTTTGACGTCAATGACCCGTCCAGCCAATGGCGGGCGGTCACCGAACTGCCCCGGGAGGGATTCTGGGATTTCATTCGATCGAAATCCTTCACGATCTCACTGGAACGCTCCCGCGTGGACGTCCGGTTTGACTAAATAAGAAAAGGGGACGTCCATGTCACGTCGCAGTCGTGTGCTCTGGAGCGAGGGGTTGTTTCTCGAGCCGCAGCATCTGCAGCAACACGATCGGTTCGTCGAGGGTTACGTGGGTGGCCGCATGGCCGCCTACGGCACGTTCGCCTGGGGCTTCCGGACACTGGAGCTGGATACCGATCTGCTCGCCATCGGCAAGCTGGGGTTGCGCGTCGCTCAGGGCATTTTCCCGGACGGTACGCCGTTTAACATGCCGGGTGACGATCCCTTGCCGGATCCACTGGATGTGGACGTCAGTACCCGCGATCAGCAAGTTTACCTGGCACTGCCGCTGCAGCGTGACGGCGCGGTGGAGGTGGGGCGCCCGGATTCCGCCCCCGGTCTGTACCGCTACCATGCCGACGATCTGGAGGTACGCGACGCAGTGCTCGACAGCTCTGCGTCCGCGGTGGTGGAAGTCGGCCGCCTGAATGCCCGGATCGCGCTGGCCGGCGACACCCTTGACGAGTACGCCTGCATCCCGCTGGCCAGAGTGGTGGAGGCACGGCCGGACGGCCAGCTGGTCATGGATGAAGCGTTCATCCCGACGGTCATCCGCTGCCGCGCCGCCGATCGCCTGCAGGCCTACCTGACCGAGCTTCGCGGCCTGCTGCAGCAGCGTGCCGACATGCTCGCCTCCCGGGTGACCGCCAGCGGCCAGGGTGGCGCGGGGGAAATAGCCGATTTCCTGATGCTGCAGATCGTCAATCGCCACAGCCCGATAGCGGCGCATTTCGCGGATGCCACCCATGTGCACCCGGAAACCCTTTATCGCTTCATCATCGGCCTCGCCGGCGAACTGGCGACCCTGACCAGCAACACCCGCCTGCCGCCGGAGTTCGCGCCTTATCGCCACGACGCCCTGCAGGCGGCGTTTGACAGCGTGTTCGAGGTGCTGCGCGGGGAGTTCCGTACGGTCAGGGAATCTCCCGCGGTGCAGATAGCCATGCAAGAGACCGGTTCGCACGGCGTGCGCGTTGCAAAGGTCTCCGATCCGGCGCTTTTCAACAATGCCAGCTTCGTGCTCTCGGTCGGCGCCAGTGTGCCCACCGAGGATCTGCGTTCCTACTTCCCGGCACAGGCGAAGGTCGCCCCCGTGGAGCGTATCGCCGAGTTGGTAAACAACAACCTGCCGGGTATCGGCCTGGTGCCGATGCCGGTGGCTCCGCGGCAGATCCCGCACCTGTCGTCGCATGTCTACTTTGAACTGGATCGCAGCAGCGCGCTATGGAAGCAGCTCAGCGGCTCCGGCGGCCTGGCCCTGCACGTGGCCGGCCAGTATCCGGACCTGCGTATTGACCTCTGGGCGATCCGGGGAGGTGGCGCATGAGCAGTGACGAGCCGCCGCCGGGTACCGGCGACCGCACCATCATCCGGCCTAATCCGGGCGGCCGTGGCGCTGCGCCCCAGGCGCGCCGTCCTGATCCACCCGGCACCTCGCCCATGCCGCCGTCATACGGCGCGGCGCCTTCCGCCGACACGCCCGATCTACAGGCTTTCGGCATCACCGCGTTGAACCCGCTCGTGCAGGCAGCGATGCCGCTGCTGATGCTGGCCACGGCATTGCGCGGCACGCGAGAGCATCGGGATGTAGCCGGCCTGCATGCGGAGACGGTCCGTCAGGTACAAGCGTTTGAGCAAGTGGCGGCGGACCACGGGGTTGCCTCCGAGTCCGTACTCGCGGCCCGCTATGCCTTGTGCACATTTCTCGACGAAGTGGTCATGAACACGCCCTGGGGCGCCGGCAGCATCTGGGCCGGGCGGCCGCTATTGCTGACTTTCCACCGGGACGGTGCCGGCGGCGAGAAGTTCTTCCAGATGGTGGAGCGGGTGCTGACCGACCGAGACCCGCGCCGCGATCTGATCGAATGCTTTTACGTCTGTCTGGCGTTGGGGTTCCAGGGCCGCTACCGCATCGCCGAGGACGGCCAGGCCAGGCTGGCGGAGGTCCGTGAGCGGCTGTACGCGCGCATCCGCGGCTGGCGGGATACGCCGCCGGACGAACTCTCGCCGCGCTGGCGGGGCGTGGTGGATCGGCGCCACCGCCTGGTGCGGACCATTCCGCCGTGGGTGTGCGCGGTGGCGGTGGCGCTGATCGGCGGCGGCGTTTTTCTCACCTTCCATAGCTGGCTGAGTTCGGCGGCCGCACCGCTTAGCGCGCAGTTGAACATGGTTCGTCAGGCGACCTTCGACTCCCCCGTCGGCCCGGTCCGTACCGCCGGGCCGACATTGGCCAGCCTGCTCGACGGCGTTGATCCGCAGCGATTGCAGATCGACGCAGGCGAGGACGGCCGTACCACGCTTATTCTGAGAGGCGAAGTATTCGCGTCTGCCAGTACCGACGTCACCGAGGCGTTTCGCCCGCTACTGCGACGAATCGGTGGCGCCGTCGACCAGGTCGGCGGGCGGGTTCTGGTCGAAGGCCACAGCGACGATGTGCCGATCCGCTCGGCCCGGTTCAAGGACAATTACGATCTCTCGCGGCAACGCGCGGCCAGCGCCGCGGCCATTGTGCGCGAGGCCGTCGCTGATCCCGAGCGTGTAGACCATGTCGGTATCGGCTCGGATCGCCCCCGGTATCGGCCGGCCGACGCACCACAGAACCGACCATTGAACCGGCGCATCGAGATCGTCCACCGTGCGGCAGGGAGGTGAAGCATGAAGGCATTCATCTCTCTGATCAGACAACGCTGGGTGCTGGGATTGATCGGCGTCATTCTGTTCGCGTTGCTGATCTGGTTCATCGGTCCCTATCTGGCCCTCGGGCCCTTTGTACCGCTGGAGAGCGCGCTGGCGCGCGGGCTGACCATCGCCCTGGTGATCGGCGGCTGGGTCCTGCTAGCGGTCTTTCGCCGCTACCGGGCCAGGCAGGCCAGCCAGCGTCTGGGCGCGGCCATCGTGGCCGGCGGCGGCCCGGAGGATGATCAGGGCGAAGCGCTTCGCCGCCGGTTCGAGGAGGCCATCGATTTTCTGCGGCAGTCGAAACGCAGCAAAAACCTCTACGAGCTTCCGTGGTACGTCATTGTCGGGCCGCCGGGTTCCGGCAAGACCACGGCGCTGATTCATTCCGGGCTGAATTTCCCGCTGGATCAGAAATACGGCCGCGATGCCCTGCGCGGTGTCGGCGGTACCCGTAACTGCGACTGGTGGTTTACAGACGAAGCCGTGCTGCTGGATACCGCCGGGCGCTATTTCACACAGGACTCCGACGCCAGTTCCGATGCCGCAGAATGGCGCGGCTTTCTCGACCTGCTGTGCAACTACCGCAAACGCCGTCCCATCAACGGGGTGCTGGTAACGCTGAGCGCCACCGACCTGCTCACCCAGACGCCGCAGGCCCATGAGCGCCACGTGGCGACGGTCAGGCGGCGCGTCAATGAGCTGCAGCAGCACCTCAAGGTGCAGGTGCCGGTCTATTTCATGGTCACCAAGTGCGACCTCATCGCCGGCTTTGTCGAGTTCTTCGATGATCTTGGCCACGAGGGCAGGGCACAGGTATGGGGGATCACCCGGCCGGAGCCCGTGGCCGGAGGCAATCCGGAAGACTGGTTCGACGCCGAGTACGACGCGCTGCTGGAGCGGCTCGATGGCCGTCTGCTGGCGCGACTGGACCAGGAGCGCGAACCGCGCCGTCGGGCAAGGCTGTTCGGCTTTCCCCGGCAGATGTCCGGCCTGCGGCAGAATCTGCTCGCCTTCATCCGCGACACCTTCGGCGGCACCGGCTTTGACCGGGCGGTGATGCTGCGTGGCGTGTACTTCACCAGCGGCACGCAGGAAGGCACACCCATCGATCGCATGATGGACAGCCTTGCCCGCGCCTACGGCGTGTCGGCCTCTGATGACGTCGCCGTGCCGGCGGCCGGCGGTCAGGGGCGCAGTTACTTCATCCACCGCCTGCTCAAGGATGTCGTATTCCCGGAATCCGGTCTCGCCGGCGTCAACTGGCGCTTCGAGGTCGGGCGGGCGGTAGCCCAGAATGTCGCCTATCTGGCACTGCTTGGCTTGCTGGGTGTGCTGGTAGCGGGATGGGCCACCAGCTACCGCTACAACAGCGCCTATCTGGCAGACGTTTCCGCCGCGCTTGAGACGCATGCCGAGCTGGCCACCGCCGCCGTACCCGCCGAGGCAGGGCTGATCGACGTGCTGCCGCGCCTGGACGCCCTCGGCGAAGTGGCCACGGAGGCCAACCGCTATCGCTCGAGCACGCCCTGGTTGATGGGGCTGGGTCTTTATCGCGGGGGCACCATTGGCGACGCGGCCGGCGAGGCTTATCTGCAGGGCGTACGCGAACTGCTGGTGCCGCGGGTGGCCTTGCTGCTCGATCAACGGCTGCGCACGCCCAACACGCCGGCCACCGATGTCTACGCCTATCTCAAGGGGTACCTGATGCTGGCGCAGCCGGAACGCCTTGACCACGAGGAGCTGGATGCCATCGTTGAGGGCACGCTGGTGCGTGAGTTCTCGGACCAGCGCGCCATTGCCCAGGCGCTCGCCGCCCATTTCAGCGCCTACAGCGCGAGCGCCCGTTCGTTACCGGGGCAGGAGGTGGACGAGGACCTGGTGGCCCAGGCCCGGGCCACCCTGGCGCAAGCATCCATACCGGCGCTGATGCTCAGCCGCCTCGAGACCCTGTTCGGCTCCGGCCATCGTCATGCCCTGCGGCTGGATCTGCAGGCCGGGCTCGGCGGCGAGCAGGTGTTCCGGCGCCGCGGCGGTACCGCGCTGAGCGAGCCGGTACCGGCGCTTTATACGCGCGCCGGCTTCGAGACCATTACCGGCGACGTCGGTGCCGACCTGGTCGCCAGGTTCCAGGACGACCGCTGGGTCTTCGGCGACGACGTCCTGCCCAGCGGCCGGGCCGCCCGCCTTGATCTGGCGGAGGACTTCCTGCGCCATTACGAGCGCGCCTATGCCGGGTTCTGGGATGAACTGCTGGCGGATCTGGAGCTGACGCCGTTGCTGGGTGTCGATCAGGCCACCGGTCTGCTCGCGGCCGTCACCGGGCCCACTTCGCCGTTGCGCAGGCTGATGGGCACCGTCGATGCCCAGACCCATTTCCCGGAGCCTGAGAATGAGGGCGCCGATGCCGGCGGGCGGCTCGGTGCCTTGCTCGGGTTCGTGGATGATGTCCGGGGGAATGGTGCCGACAAGCGCCCGGGCGAGGACATCAATGCGCATTTCCAGGAGTTTCATCAGTTTGTCGCCGGCGCCGATGGCGCCCCCGCGCCGCTGGAGGATCTGATTGCGCTGCTTGATCGGCTATACGGTGAACTGAGTGCGCTCGGCAGCGGCCTCGGCGACCAGGACGCCATGACCCTGCTTGGTCGACAGGGCGGCGATTCCCTGCGTCGTCTGCGCAGCGAGGCCGTCCGTTACCCGCCACCGTTCAATGCATGGCTGGCGACACTGGCCGGGTCCGGCGAGGCGTTGGCCATGCGCAGCCTCCGCAGTCAGCTCAATCGACGCTACCGCAGCGAGGTACTTCCAGTCTGTGCCGAACTCACCACCGGGCGCTATCCGTTTGACGCCCGAAGCGATCGTGAAATTGCGACCAGTGATTTCCAGCGCCTGTTCGGCCCCGGTGGCGTGCTGGATGCCTTCTTCAACGACCATCTGTCCGCGCTGGTGGATGCCTCCGGGCCGCGCTGGAACTGGCGGCGGGGCGAGGCTGCAAGCATGGAGATCCCGCGTTCCGTGCTCGATCAGTTTCAGCGCGCGCGGCTGATCCGCGATCTGTTCTTCGGCGGCGGAGCGAACGGCCCACAGACGGGTTTCGTCCTGACTCCGCGCTATCTGGATGCCCGTGCCCGCCAGTTCCGTTTCACGCTCGGCGAGCAGTCCCTGGTTTATCGGCACGGGCCGCCGATCGGTCAGCAGTTTTCCTGGCCTGGAGACAGCGGCACCGCCACCGCGGTGGCATTTGAGGACCGCGGCGGCGAGCGGCCCAATACCGCATACAGCGGTGGATGGGCGTGGCTGCGTGCCCTGGATGCGGCCCAACCCGCGGCGGAATCCGACACGACCTATCTGGCCAGCTTCTCGGCGGGTGGTTACTCCGCCCGGGTACTGGTCGAGTTCGACTCCTCGCGCAATCCGCTGCGCAATGGCGAGTGGCGCCGATTCGGCTGCCCGGGAGGCCTGTGAACCGATGGCGGACGTTCAGCAACTCGGTTTCCACGGCAAGCTGCCAAGCCATGGCGACTTTGTGCGCCGCCGGGTTTCCGGCGTCTTTCTCGGTGTCTGGGATTCCTGGCTGGAGTCCTGTCTTCAGGCGTCCCGTCGTAGCCTTGGGCAGAGCTGGCTGGACGCTTATCTCACCAGCCCGATCTGGCGTTTTGCCCTGTCCGCCAATGTCTGCGGGGCCGCACCCTGTACCGGGGTGCTGATGCCCAGCGTTGACGCGGTCGGCCGTTATTATCCGCTGACCCTGGTAACGCCGCTGCCGGCCGGAAGCTGCCTGCCGGCACTGGCGATCGAGCATCCGCAGTGGTTCGCCTCGCTGGAAGAACTGGCGCTGAGCGCACTCGGTGATGGTGAGAGCTTCGATTTCGCGGCCTTCGATCAGGCGCTGCTGGCGCTGAGTGGGCGGCTTGTGCCGCGCGTTGCGGAGGATGACGGCCGCCAGCTCGCCGCAACGCACGGGCCGACGCGTTTTCGTCTGCAGGGGCTTGACGAACTGGAACCCGCGATGTTGCTGCTGCAGCAGCTGGCGCAGACCGAGCCGGAGGGTTTCAGCCTCTGGTGGACCCAGGGTTCGGAACGCATAGCGCCCTGTCTGTTCATTCAACCGCGGTTGCCGCCGCCGGACTACTTTGCGGCCATGATCGACGGCGAGTGGGCCCGCCACGGCTGGGACACCCGAACGGTACGATGGAGCGGCGGCGAGGCAGTGTCGTCGACCAGCCCCGTCATCGCACCGCTCGGTCTGCGCTCCGCGGCGATCAGCCACGTCGGCAAGGTACGGGAGGTCAACGAGGATGCCTGGGCCGATCGTCCGGAGCATGGTCTCTGGGTCGTGGCCGACGGCGTTGGCGGTCAGGAAGCGGGCGATATGGCGAGCCGCAGCGTCGTTGAAGCGCTGCAGTCGCTTGCCGTGGGTGGTGAATTGCAGGAACGCCTCAACACCGCGCGGGAGATGCTCCAGGTTGTCAACGAGCACCTGGCGCTGGCGGCAAGGAGGCCGGAAGCGCCGGTGCATAGCGCCAGTACGGTGGTGGCGCTGTTCGCCGGCATCGACGAATGCTGCTGGCTCTGGGCCGGGGACAGCCGGCTCTACCGGCTGCGGGACGACGTTCTGGAATGCTGCACCCGCGATCACAGCGTCATCCAGGAACTGCTCGACAGCGGAGAACTGGAAACCACGGCCGTACAGGGCCACCCGCAGGCCAACGTCATTACCCGCGCGGTGGGCGGCGCCGAGGAACTGCTCATCGAGAGCCGGTTCGCGGATCTGCGCTCGGGCGACCGCTATCTGCTTTGCTCGGATGGTGTGCACGGCTTCCTCGATGACGCAGCCATCGCAGAGGAACTGCGGGCGGATTCACCGCAGGCCTGTGTCGATGGTCTGCTGGCCGCCGTGCTGACCGGGCCGGCCAGGGACAATCTGACTGCGGTGGTGGTCTTTGTTGAATAGGCGCCGGCATGTCCGAACACTCTGATGACAAGACACGCATCTCGCCCGGCGCCGCCGGCGAAGATCGTACCCGTATCGCCGGGGCACCCTCGGCCGATGACCGCACACGGGTCGCCGGGCGGAAAGAGGTGGACGACGGCGTTCCGCTGAAGGCCGAGCGTACGGGCTCGACCTCATCGAGCTGGTCGCACCCGGAAAGATGGGAAAGCACGTCGGATCAACCGATCGGGTCCGGCACTATTATCAAGCAACGCTTCGTGCTCGAAGAGCTGATCGGGCACGGCGGCATGGGCACCGTGTACAAGGCCCGCGATCTGCGCAAGGAGGAGGCCGAGGACAGCCAGCCTTACGTGGCCCTGAAGTTACTGAACGAGGAGTTTCGGCGGCACCCGGATGCGCTCGTGTCCCTGCAACGCGAAGCCAAGAAGTCTCAGGTGCTCGCCCACCCCAACATTGTCACGGTGTACGATTTCGATCGCGACGGGGATCAGGTCTTCATGACCATGGAGTACCTTCAGGGTGAGCCCCTGGACGTTGCTATCCGCCGGCGCGGCGGCATGGGCGGTTTGCCGCAGCAAGAGGCGCTGCATATCATCGACCGCATGTCGCGCGGCCTTGCTTACGCGCATCAGGAAGGCTTCGTTCACTCCGATTTCAAACCCGGCAATGTATTCCTGACCCAGGAGGGCAATGCCAAGATTCTCGATTTCGGCATTGCCCGCGCAGCCAGGGTCGGTACGGCCGGCAATGATGACGCCACCCGTTTTGATCCAACCTCGCTGGGGGCCATCACCCCGGCCTATGCCAGTGCGGAAATGCTCGCCGGCGAGACCCCGGAAGCGGCGGACGACATCTACGCCCTGGCCTGCGTGGCCTATGAGCTGCTGACCGGCAGGCACCCTTTCCTTGACGAGGCGGGTAACAAGATCCCGGCCGACGAGGCCGCGCGCCTCGGACTGCAGCCGAAATCCGTGCACGCGTTGCCGAGGCGTCTCAACCGGGCCATCGCCCAGGGTCTGCTGTTTCGCCGCGAGCAACGCTTTGCCAATGCCGGTGCGTTTCTGGACGCCATCAAGGGCCGTTCCAGGCTGCGCAGAGCACTGCTGACCGCCATCGTTCTGCTGTCGTTACTGGCCGCCGTGTCCTGGTGGATTACCATCCGGGAAAGCGACGCGCTGGTTTCGATCGACGATCTGCCTTCACACCTTGACGAATCGAAGGCGCTGCTTCTACAGGGTAACGCCTACCTGGAGACGGGTGATGTGGAGCAGGCCTACAAGACCTACACTCAGGCCTGGGAGAGCGGAGAGTCGCTGCCCAGTACGACCACGCGGCAGCGCGCGCAGCTCAAGGTCCTGGTCGATCGCCGCCTGAATGCGGTCATCGATTACTATCTGCAATTGTCCCAGAGCCCGGATCTGGATGAATTCTCGAGGGAACTGCTCCTGCTCACGCTGGAGGCGCTGAAGGAGCAGAATCCAGGCCTTCGCGACGACGAAATCGACGCCGCCACGCGCCGGCTGGACCGCACCAATTAGCCGGACCTTCACACCTCGCGCCAAGCGTGGAGTAGGGCGGAAAAGCGCAGCGCCTTCCGCCGTATGACAGGGTCTGTTCATGCTGTTCGCCCGCTGCCGCCTACTCCGATGCCTTCGTGCGGCGGAAGGCGCTGCGCTTTTCCGCCCTACCTGGGCTACCTGGGCCTGGAGCGGACCGGGCCTATGGAAGCTCCGTTGCCAGTTCCGAAAGCATCTCCGGCCAGATCGCTACCCAGCAGCAACGGTGGTCGAAGTCCGGATAGCGTCGTACCCGCCCGGCCACGGCTCGGGTTACCGCTTCCGGAACATCCGCGTCCCGGCCGCCTACCAGATGCCATTGCCGGATGCGTTGCCGCAGCGGGGACAATTCGGTGGGATCAAGCGACTCCGTGAGCGGCAGATAGCCATGGTGAGCAGTCCACTGACGGTGGTCGAGATTGGCGGCCACGGTCATGACGCCGACCACATCGTCCCGGCGCTGGGCGAGCAGCCAGGCGAGTGTGCCGCCACCGCTGTAGCCGATCAGCACGATGTGCTCACTGGCAAAGGCGACACGGGCCTGATCCAGGGCCTCATCCATGGCTGCAACCACCTCCTCCGAATAGCGGGCGCTGGTCCACAGTGCCGGGTGGCACTGCGGGGGCATCCGGCCATGGCCGTAACACGGCCGATTCAGCAGCAGTCGCGCGGCCGGGTCCAGCGCCATCAGCTCCAGTATCAGAGACCGGCGAGGGCTGGGGTCCAGCGCCGGGTATCGGCCACCTGCCCAGGGCGTACCGTCGCCGGAGAGGTAAACATGGAGCCTGTCGGATGCACGATGGTCGCCGGCGGCGTAATGGGCCGTCAAGGTATGGCGGGAAACCTCGAATTCTACGGTAGCCAGGCCCTGTTGCCCGGCAATACGCGCAAATCGCTCGCCCGGGGTGGTGCAGGCAGTCGCGAGAGCTATACTTGAGAAAATGCCGGCCAGGACAATAAAGCGGCCCGATAAACGCTGACCGATTGCCGTCCAGACCAGTTTGCGGTGCAACAGGTGCATGCCGTCGGTGCTCCATGCCGATGCCGGGATCATAACCCGGCACGGGGAGATGAGGGGGGAAAGCCATTCACTACGCCATTGCCGAGTCCACTCCGTCCGGGTACCGGGCCCAGTGCCGGATCGTAACGCTGCTTGCGATCGCGGTTTTGGTCGCCATCGGGGCCGGCTGTGCGGCGCCCGGTAGAACCGGTGCCCCGGAGGATGCCGCCGACGCCAGTGAAGGGTCCGCCGAGGTTGATGACCTCCTGGTCGTCGACTGCCTGTTGCCCGGTCAGGTACGCCGGCTTGGCGGCATGACCTACATTACCCCGCGCCGACCCACACGGACCACCGCCAGGGACTGCAGCATACGCGGCGGCGAATATGTGGCCTATGATCGCGCGGACTACCGTTCGGCCCTGAATGTCTGGCTGGCCCGCGCGGAGGAGGGCGACGCCGAAGCACAGACCTATGTCGGCGAGATCTTCGAGAAGGGCCTCGGCCGAGAGCCGGATTACGTCTCCGCGGCCAGCTGGTACCGCAGGGCGGCGGAGCAGGGCTACACCCGCGCGCAGATCAATCTCGGTTTCATGTATGAGTCCGGGCTGGGCGTCGAGCGCAATATCGCCACGGCGCTGAACTGGTACCGGCAGGCCTCCGGTCTGAGCGGCGATGATCTCGTCTTCGAGTCGGATATGGAACTGGCCATCGGTGAATTGCGCGAGGAACTGGAGGGCAAGGTTGCCTCGGCCGACCGTCAGGCGGAGGTACTCCAGACTCAGCTGCAACGCCTGGAACGGGAACGCACAGCGCTGCAGGAAAGGCTCGATGCCGCACAGGAGGACGCCGAGCGCCAGGAGGTTGCCCGGGACGAGGACGAAAGCCAGCGTCGGATGCGAGAGGAATTGGCAACGGAACTTGGCGATGCCCGCGATCAGATCGCCACACTTTCGCTGCTCTATACGCGCGCCAGTGCGGAGCGCGGAGAACTTGAGGCGGAGCTGGCGGAACTGCCCCGTCAGCGATCGATCGAACCGCGCCTGCAGCCGACGCCCGCGGTCGCGCTGGAAACCCAGGATCCCCGCACATTCAGGGATATCAATTTCGGCAGATATTACGCCCTGATCATCGGCAATCAGGACTACCAGCATCTCCAGAGCCTGGCCTCGCCGATGCGCGACGCGCTGCAGGTCAAGGAAATCCTCGAGACCCGCTATGGCTTCAGCACGATCATTCTCGCCAACGCGGATCAGAGAAGCATTCTCAACGCCATCAACGACCTGTATGAACAGATTGGCCCCGAGGACAACCTGCTGATCTACTATGCCGGCCACGGCAATATCAGCGAGGTGGACGGTGGCCAGCGGCGCCGTGGCTACTGGCTGCCGGTCGACGCGGAAGCCGACCGCTTCGTGCACTGGATCAATAACTCGGTGATCAGTGATCACCTCGACCGCATCCGCGCGCGCTCCATACTGGTCATGGCGGATTCCTGCTATGCCGGAGCGTTGGCTTCGGAGCGCAGCGCACTGTTGCTGGGCAGCGGCGCAACCAGGCTGTCAAAAGAGGCCATCGAGCAGGGTCTGTCCCGGCGTTCACGCATCGTCATTTCTTCCGGCGGCATTCACCCGGTGCTGGATACCCTGGACGGGCGGCATTCATTGTTCGCCGGCTCGCTTATCGAGGTGCTGCAATCCAACGAGGAAGTGCTGCGTGAGAATATGCTCTTTGCCAGAGTAGCGGTAAACGTTCGCCGCAAGGCGCAGGCCAACGATGTGGAACAGACCCCTGAAATGCGCCCGATCCGTGCCGCCGGCCATGAAGGGGGAGATTTCTATTTCATTCCGGTAGCCGCCGGCAGCTGATGCCAAGGGAGGCACTGATGTATTCCCAAGGCATTCCCCGCACGTCTGATTGATGTACTATTCCGCGCTTGCAAGGCCAGTCCGGCCACGGCAGGATTCACCTGCTGCATGCATCGGCGGGTGTGGCGAAATGGTATACGCAGCGGACTTAAAATCCGCCGGGGATAAAACCCCATGCCGGTTCGAGTCCGGCCACCCGCACCATTGTCAGCCCATTTCCCTTCAGAAAAAATCACGGTGTACCGAGATGTTGTTGTGGACAGGGGGCATGTCTGTAGCCGCCGGGCTAATTTTGACCGCGGCCTTTGGTTTCGCGGGAGTCATGCTGATCTTGCGTGCGCCGCGCTTTTGGGTCGGGTACGCGGCGTTCGATCCAGCGCAGCAGATCCGCTTCCGGCATCGGCCGCCCGTACAGAAACCCCTGGCCGACCGGGACTTCCAGGGTCTGCAGGTACCGGGCCTGCTTTGCTGTCTCGATGCCTTCCGCAATGATGTTCAATTCGAAGTTCTGCGCCAGCCGGATGATTGTCCGGGTAATGGCATTGTTCGTTCGGTTGTCCGCCACGTCGTCGACAAAGGCCTTGTCGATCTTCAGAGTGGTGATCGGCAAGCGGTGCAGGTAACTGAGCGAGGAGTAGCCGGTCCCGAAGTCGTCTATGGCAACGCTGACACCGTGCGCCCGAAGTTCGCCGAGCGTTGCGAGATTGTCGGCGTTCATGTCGAAGAGCGACGTTTCGGTCAGTTCCAGCTCAAGCAGATGCGGGGGGATGTCGTGGCGATCGAGGGTCTGTTCGACCATACCGGCGAAGCCCGGCAGCTGGACATCCTGGGCCGAGATATTGACCGACATCTTCAGCGGCCGTCTACCCGGTTGCCGCCAACGGTGCATCGCGGCGCAGGCACTCTCAAGGACCCAGCGGTCCACGTCGCAGATCAACCCGGTGGACTCCGCTACGGCCAGGAAATCGCCTGGCGGGACCACATCTCCGCTCGGCAGCCGCCAGCGGATCAGCGCTTCCACACCAACCAGGGCCTGATCATCGAGCTGCACCTGGGGCTGGAACCATAGCTCGAATTGATCGCCGGCCAGTGCCTCATGCAGACGTGCCTCGGTACGTATGTAGCGCAGCGCCTGGTGCTGTACGTTACGCGAATAGAATTCGGGGTCGCCATCCGTGGCCTGGGACAGGGCCGATATGGCACAGTCGAGGACGGCGGTGGCATCCGAGGCATCGTCCGGATAGATGCCGATGCCGATGCGGGGTGAGAGGTGAATCCGTTCGCCCAGAATCTCGATCGGTGCCTCGGCCAGCCGGCGAACCCGCTGGCAGATCTCCAGTACCGCATCCATGGACGTGCCGGCGCGTGTGATCAGACCCCATTCCTCGGTGGTCAGACGGGCCAGGGAGAGGTCCTCCTCCAGCAGCGCGCGCAACCGTGAGGAGCAAGTCGAGGCGGCGCGCTCGAGACCGTGATGCCCCATGGACTTCATGACGCGGACCAACGGAATATGCACCACGATCGCATGCAAACGCTTGTCGATCACGGCGGCGTCCCGCACGGCGTTGGTCAACCGATCCATGAACAGGCTCTTGTTCGGCAGGCCGGTGGCGCGATCATGATTGACCAGGTAGGCGAGATGCGATTGCTGGATGACGGCAAGCTGCCGGGCGCGCAGCAGCATGGCGGCGCGTTCGGCGAATTCGCTGCGGTTGATTGGCGAGATGACGAATTCATCCACCAGGTCCCAGTATTCGCTGAGGCGGCGTCCGAGATCGCGCCGCGGCAGCACGAGCATAACCGGAAGAAAGGTGGGGGACTCGCGAGCCTTGGCGTCCGCCAGTTGCGTGTGCCATTGGCGAAACCCGGGGCCGTCGACCACGGCAAGATCGAACGGCTCGTGCGGCAATGTTATCCCCCGGGGCTCCATCAGTTTGTAGTGTTGCCGAAGATGTGCCGCCAGTTGTTCGCGGTTGCCGAATGACTGCACCAGCAATAGCACCCGCAGGGGGGCAGCCTTGTCCGATTTGCCGGCTGGCTCACCTGTACCCGCGTCTTTCGCGGTTCCTCGCCAGCGGATCTGCGTGATGGTCTTACCTGCGTCCGGCATTGCCCTCTTCCCTCGTGTGCCAGCCTCGGCCGATGGCCGGTTCGGTATACCGTGGTTCCGCTTGCCCTACTGCGCCAGACTCCGGATCAGCTGAAGCAGGGTCGATTTGGCAACAGGCTTCTGAAGAACACTGGCCGCCCCATAGGCCAGTGAGCGCCGGCCGATTTCCAGCTCCCGCGGTGCCGACATCACGATGAACGGCACATTGCGGTTTCGCAGCGCCTTGCACATCTGCCAGGCCCTGGGCCCAAAATCCGAGACATCGATCAGCGCAAGGCAGGGCAGCGGTGATGCTCCCTCGAGCAGGCGCAAGAATTCCGCCTCGGATGACACGCCCATGCCTGACAGGCCGATTTTCCCAAGCGTCTGATGCATGACCCGGATGTTGCCGGGGCGTTTCATGATCAGCGCGACGGTGGCCATCGTAGCCAGCCCCGCTATGCGCCGCCGTCCTGAGGCATGGGAGTACCGAGGATCACGCCGTTGAGGCCCTCCATCGCATCGCCGACCATCAGTCCCTTCCGGCCGATCTCGAAGGCGCGCAGTGCATTGTCGAAACTGCCCATACGTTTCTTGAGTACGCCCATGGCTTTTGTGAGTCCGCCGTTGAGTTCCACGTAGCGTAGAAAGATGACGTTGTCGGAAAGGTAACTGATACCCTTCTCCGAAATGCGGAATTGTCCGGTCATGGCTTCCGTCTCGTTGATAATGAGCACGGTCACGCCCAGCCTGGTCAGCGTCTTCGCAAGGCTGTGAAGACGCGGCTTTACGTCCTCGCCGTCGAGCGCCAGCTCGAAACCGGACACACTGTCCAGTACCACCAGATCGATGGACTCTTCCTCGACTGCCTTGCGCACGCGCATGGTGAACTCATCCGCCAGATAGCGCATGGGTTCGATCTGCTCGATGGACAAACGCCCGGCCTTCAGCGACTCGGCCACGCCGATCCGGAGGCTGCGCGCGCGCTGCAGGAAAGTCGAAACCTCCTCCTCGAAGAGGTAGACCATGGCGCGATAGCCGTCACGTGCTGCCTGGGCAGCAAACAGAGTGGCCATCGTCGATTTGCCGATGCCCGAGGGCCCGGTAATCATGGATACCGTGCCAGCCTCGAGGCCGCCGTGGAGCATGTCGTCGATATTCGCAAGGCCTGTGTGCCAGAGGCGCCGCTCTCCATCGGTCAAGCGGGATGGTGGCGGCATCATCCGCGGAAACACTGTCACGCCTTCCCTGCCCACCCGCACGTGATGCGCGCCGCGGCGGAAGTCCGAACCACGCAGCTTCGATACGCGGAGCGCTGCCCCGGAGGTGCTCGCTTCCAGGTTGATGACTCCGTCGGCGATGAACTGCAGGTCGTCGTCGGGGAGTTCCGTGCTGTTCTCCGACGAGAACAGTACCGTGGCCCCGCGCTGGGTGAGAAAACGCAGGAACGACAGGACCTGTTGGCGGTATTGGAAGATATCGGCGGAGAGATACCGCAGCTGCGTCAGTGAGTCGATGAACACCCGTGCCGGGGAATGCTGTTCAACGGTCTGGACGATCGTGTTGGCCAGAGGCTCCTGTTCGACATCCGCGGCCGAGAACACATCGTAATTGTGTTGTTGAGTGAAGAACTGTTCATCCGGCGCCAGGCTCAGGAACCTGATCCCGGAGATGTCGAGCTGTATGGAGGCCGCGTTCTGGCGAAGCTGCGCTTCCGGTTCCTGGAAGCCGATGAACAACGCCGTCTCGTCGGCCGCCGATGCGCTGAGGAAACTGAGACCCAGTGTAGTCTTGCCCTGGCCCGGACCGCCACGGACAAGGTAGGCGCGCTGTCCGATCAGGCCGCCGGACAGGATCTCATCCAGGCCCTCCACCCCGGTATGAACGCGGTTGGGAAATTCCCTCATGTACACCCCCAAGGTGTGGAACGGAGCGGGTTCTGCAAGTTATTGGCGCATCGGTCTGGAATCAGATGGTAACTCCATTCGGATAAGCCGTACACACCCGATTGGCGTATGCGCCTATTGCTATCGAATCTCCACGGTTGTCCTACCTTATGGAGCCTCTGATTTATTCCCATGGTGCTCTGCGGAGCCATCCGAGCGCGCTGGCAAGGCGGCTATCGTGGGCCTGCGGTTCTCAGGTGAGGTTTTCATGTCTCTACCCCACGCGGTTCGAGTCGCCTAGCTGGCCAAAGCGGTTGTCTGGAGCGGGGGCTGCCTCGACGGTGCGTTTTGTAAGCTTCATGCGGTGGTTATCGGATAGACTCTTGAGGAATTCTCCAGGGAGTGCACGGTGTCCGAACACAGCCAACGGCAACGCTGGAACCAGCGTTATCAGGGTAAAAGCCCTGACGACCAGGAACCCGCCGAAGTCCTCGCAGGTCATACCCACCTGTTGCCCCGCACCGGCCGCGCGCTGGATGTGGCTTCCGGCCTGGGCGGTAACGCCGTTTTTCTGGCGGCGCACGGCCTGGACACGGTGGCCTGGGATATTTCCGATCACGCAGTCAGTGCGTTGAACCACTTCGCCCGTTCCCGCGCGCTACCGCTGCTGGCCGAGGTTCGCGATGTAGAGGCGTTGCCGCCCGAGCCGGGTTCCTTTGATGTCATCACCGTGTCACGTTTCCTGCACCGCCCGCTGTGCGGTCAACTGGCGGCGGCGCTGCGG
This sequence comes from Aquisalimonadaceae bacterium, assembly GCA_040877625.1. GTDB lineage: Bacteria > Pseudomonadota > Gammaproteobacteria > Nitrococcales > Aquisalimonadaceae > Methylonatrum. The sequence goes on along the minus strand of JBBDNK010000028.1, from coordinate 201,823 downwards.
CCGGGAGGGGTGATTTTCTACCAGACATTTACGCGTGCCAAGGTACAGGGGCTGGGGCCATCCGACCCGGCATACCTGCTTGGAGACGGTGAACTGCTGGCGCTGTTCAGCGCCCTGCGGCCGGTGGTCTACCGAGAGGAACGGGATCTGGGCGAGACCCGGGCGGGATTCAGGGATCAGGCGCTGCTGATTGCATTCCGGCCGGCGTAATCGTCCACAAGACAGGGTGATGTGCATGAAAAATCGGCAACTTCAATACTTCCGGAATAACGTGCCGTCAGCAGGGCTGGCCGCGATCCTGCTCGCCCTGCTGCTGGCAGCCATGCCGGCCGCCGCCGACAGCGATTGTCGTTCCATTACGCCCGAGGTTTCCTCCATGCGCACCGCGGAAATGATCTTTACCACCGAAACGGAAGAAATCAGGTTTACAGGCCGTCTGGCGCAATCCCCCGCACAACGTGCCGCAGGCATGCAGCACCTCTGTCGAGAAGCCATACACGACAACCCCATGCTGTTTGTTTTCGACACATCCAGGCGCCCCGGCTTTCACATGAACAACGTGCATGAGGCGCTGGATATCCTGTTTCTCGATGAAGACGGTCATGTCAACGAGATCCATCGCATGGTACCGGGCGGCGATCTGACCTTCCCCGCGCATCCGGCCCGCTATGCCCTGGAACTGCTGGACGGCGAGAGCGCCCGGCTGGGACTGGCGCCGGGCATGCGGCTGCGGGTGCATCCGCACTAGTGTACGGCGAAAGATTTCTGTTGACCTTCCCATCATGGGAAGGTTTATAAAGGCAGCATTCGCTTCTTCATTCTGGATTACGGAGCTGCCGTCATGGTCGTACACGCCGAACATTCAACCGCCGAACAGGAACAGACGATCGCCTTTGAGGTGACGGGCATGAACTGTGCTTCCTGCGTTGGCCGGGTGGAGAAATCGCTGGCGAATGTACCCGGCGTGCGGGACGCCTCCGTCAACCTGGCGACATCGCGCGCGACCGTGATCGTCGATCCCGGTGCTTTCCATCTGACGGACGCCGTTCAGGCCATGACCGCGGCCGGTTACGGCCTGATGCCCAGGGAGGTGGATCTGCAGATTACAGGCATGACCTGCGCATCCTGTGTCGGCCGCGTCGAGAACGCCCTCAAGGCTGTCACCGGTGTGGACAGCGCAACGGTGAACCTTGCCACTGAATCAGCACATGTGCGCTACCAGAGCGGCATAACCGATCCGGCGGCACTCATCCAGGCCGTGCAGGGCAGCGGTTACGAAGCGGCGGTGGCTGGTGATGAAAGCCGCGAGGACGCCGATACCGGACGTCAGGATGAGATAGCCGGCCTCGGCCGGGCAACCGCAATCGCGGCGCTGTTCACGCTGCCAATTGTCGTCCTGGAGATGGGTTCGCACCTGATTCCCGACTTTCATAATTGGCTGGCGGCGATGATCGGGGCAAGCACGCTGCTGTATGCGCAGTTTGTACTCGGCTCGGTGGTGCAGTTCGGCCCCGGCCTGCGCTTCTATCGCAAGGGCTGGCCGGCGCTGCGCCGGCTCGCGCCGGAGATGAATTCGCTGGTCATGCTGGGCACATCGGCGGCCTACGGTTACTCGTTGGTGGCAACGTTCCTGCCCGGGTTGCTGCCCGAGGGTACGGTCAATGTGTATTACGAACCGGCGGCGGTCATCATCACCCTGGTGCTGCTGGGCCGCTACATCGAGGCACGCACCAAAGGCCGGACCGGTCAGGCGATTCGTCGGCTGCTGGGCCTGCAGGCGCGCACCGCACGGGTAGAGCGCAACGGCACGGACCAGGAAGTGGCGATCGAGCAGGTGGTGCCGGGAGATCGGATACTGGTCCGGCCCGGCGAGAAAATTCCGGTCGACGGCACGGTGCTGGACGGCCAATCCTGGGTCGATGAATCCATGATCACCGGCGAGCCGGTGCCGGTGGAGAAGGCCGTCGGTGCCGAAGTGGTCGGTGGAACCATCAATGGCAATGGCAGCCTGCGGTTCGAGGCAACCCATGTGGGGGCGGATACCGTCCTCGCACAGATCGTCCGCATGGTCGAGACCGCTCAGGGCTCCAAACTTCCCATACAGGCCCTGGTTGATCGGGTCACCGGCATGTTTGTGCCCGCGGTGATCGCCGCGGCGCTGATCACGTTCATCATCTGGCTCGCCGCCGGTCCGGCGCCGGCGCTGACCTTCGCGCTGGTCAACGCGGTTGCGGTGCTGATCATCGCCTGCCCATGCGCCATGGGCCTGGCCACGCCGGTGTCCATCATGGTGGGTACAGGCAGGGCGGCCGAGATGGGTATCCTGTTCCGTCGAGGCGATGCGCTGCAGAGCCTGAAAGGCGCCGACGTCATTGCCGTGGACAAGACCGGCACGCTGACCGAGGGGCGTCCGGCGCTGACCGATCTGATCCCCGCGGAAGGGTTCGACCGTGCCCGCGTGCTGGCGCTGGTGGCCGCGGTGGAAGACCACTCCGAACACCCCGTGGCGCGCGCCATCGTCGAAGCAGCGGTGAGCGAAGGGCTACAAGTCGGCAACGCAAACAACTTCCAGGCGGACCCGGGGCTCGGCGTACAGGGAACGGTCGACGGTATTCTGGTACAGGCCGGCGCGGCACGCTATATGGAACAGCTCGGGCTCTCCACGAAGCGTTTTGCCGCGGAGGCGTCGCGCCTCGCAGAGCAGGGCAGGACGCCGCTGTACGCGGCTATTGACGGTGAGCTGGCCGCGATCATTGCCGTGGCGGATCCGATCCGTCAGACCACGCCGGCGGCGATCCGCATGCTGCACGCCCTCGGTCTGGAGATCGCCATGATAACCGGCGATAACAGGGGCACTGCACAGGCGATTGCACGTCAGCTAGGCATCGACACGGTTGTCGCTGAAGTGCTGCCGGACGGCAAGGTGGACGCCGTTCGTGAACTGCAGTCCGGCGGCCGTCGGGTGGCTTTTGTCGGTGACGGCATTAACGACGCGCCGGCGCTGGCCCAGGCCGATGTCGGTGTGGCCATCGGCACCGGAACCGACATTGCCATCGAGAGCGCCGACGTGGTGCTGATGTCCGGGGATCTGCGCAAACTGCCGCAGGCCATTCGCCTGTCGCGGGCCACGATGCGCAACATCGGCCAGAACCTGTTCTGGGCCTTCGCCTACAATGTCAGCTTGATCCCGGTCGCGGCCGGCATACTTTACCCCTTCTTCGGCATCCTTCTGTCGCCGATGCTGGCAGCGGCAGCAATGGCCCTTTCGAGCATCAGCGTGCTGTCCAATGCCCTTCGACTGCGCTGGTTCCGGGACGAGGAACGTGCCAGGGCGGAGCAGGTGAGTTCATGAACAGAGTGAACGCCACTGTCACACGGCGGGAATCGGCGGCTGACCTGACCGACGGGCAACGCATGAATATCGGTCAGGCGTCGAAGCGCTCGGGTGTTTCAGCCAAGATGATTCGCCACTACGAGAGCATCGGCCTGTTCGAGGCAGCCGCTCGCACGGGCAGCGGCTACCGGGTTTTCACCAGCGCCGATGTGCATACATTACGATTCATCAGGCATGCGCGGGATCTGGGCTTTACGGTCGATGAAATCCGCCATCTCGTCGCCCTCTGGCGTGATGAGAGCAGGGCAAGTGCCGATGTGAAGGCCCTCGCCACCCGACATATCGCCGACCTGGAAGGGCGGATTGAACAGCTGCAGGGCATGGTGCGCACGCTGAAACATCTGGCGGACTGCTGCGAGGGAGATCATCGCCCGGACTGCCCGATCCTCGACGACCTGGCAAGCCCGCATCGGCGCTGAACGGGCGTTTCCGGTGAGCTGCTCGCAAACAGTGGACGGCCAGCCTCCCGGAGCCAGGCAAGTGGTATAGGATTAGGAAGGTACGAATCTTCCCCCAACGGCCGATCCACCGTCGGCAGCGCAGCACGGAGAGCACACATGTCCAGCAAGGCGACCATGCAGAACCTGCTACCAGGTGAGGAGTTCGAGTTCACCAATACCACCGGCAAAGCCGTGGAGCTGGTGCTAAGAACCCAATGGGGCACAACCCTGCGCACGACGGTGCCGATCGGCGGGCATATCGAGCTCACCCTGGGTCGGGAGAGCGGTTCACTTTACTTGCTTGAACCGGAGGAGAAGGATCAACCACTACGGGTGGTTCCGAAGAGCTGAGATCCCCTTCGGACGCCGTTCCCTCGGGTAGCCCTTTTCCAACCCAAAAGGCCCATAGGGCATTGTACTTGCGAATACCTTCTTCATCCTCGGCGAACCTGATTTCGTCCGAGTTCATCTCCACGCAGAGCCTTACGGCGTCCGAGCTTTTCAGATGAGGTGAAATCAAATCCTCGATCTCGCGATCCTGTAGCTGGGCAAAAACAACGTCTCGATTCGGTGCGGTAATGCATCGGGCCAGAATCATTCCATCGGTGACGCAGGTAGGCTGTATCTGCTTGATCGCTGCCAGAAACGCATCCGACGTGTTTTCCTCGACGAGCACGCCAACCAGGAGCAGGCGATCCTCGTCAGCCACCTCACCGACAATCTTTCCCTTGAATAACGGCCTGGACGCCGAATCAACCATCTTTACCCATCCGCCCGCCTGCTCGTAGAGCATGGTCCGGGCCTCACTGCGGGACAGGGCCGTGCCGTGGTCTTTTCGGAAACGCCAGAGCACAAGGCCGATAGTGGCGAGTATCAACATGAGAATATATTCGCTGTCCATTAGCAGTTATTCCTTTTCCCTAAGATAGTTGTTGATGTCTTCAATGTTAAACTCTGTACTCGTCATCATGGCGCGAACGGTTTTGTCCATGCAGTACAGTGGATCTAACACCAAAGCGTCAGAAAACCACTGTGATGTAAGAAAGAAAGAGCTTGGGCACCTATGATAATTGGCGCGTTGGAATTCGTTAACCCAATAGCTATTGAATAGAAATCGAGCTACAAAAAGGCTGATCAACGCAACTATGGCAACAATTGAAAGACATTGAACTAATATTCTTCCGATGTTTTGAGGTGGAGATTTCCCTGATATCAATCGATAGAACATCATGAAGGATAATTGAAAGAATACAAGTCCACAAAGAGGTGTGGCAATCATACTGCCGGCGACTGTCGATCGGGTGAACATTGGAGGCAACGTTTGAATAATCTCCGCATAATCGCGAAGTTCTGTTTTTAACAAGTACGGCCCGCCTAGTCCGATTGCAATTGCGAATGCCACTGATGTCGTGGCGAATAGAAAAAGCGCCCCATTGCTCGGTTCTGGATGCGTGCTTATCAAGGGCTTTACCATTTCTACCTGATTTCAGTAAGTTGTAGTGCAATTTATGGGACTCACCACGGGAGAGAAGCGTACTATCGTCTTTTCGGAAAAGGCAGGACACAAGGGCGATGGTAGCGAGCAGCTACATCCGTACATGTTGATTATTCATCGATAATCATTCCATTTGAATGAGATAATTATTTACGTCTTCTACGTTAAAGCCAGTGTTCGTCATCATATAGCGTACCTGTTTGTTAATGCAAAATGCTGGATCCTTAACCCATGCGGAAGTGAACCACTGGGAAGTCAGAAAGAAAGAATTGGAACATCGCGAATATCCCGCGTTTGCAAAGACTTGGCTCCAATAGCTGTTGGCAACTGACCGCCCCATAATCATGGTTATCAAAGCAACTATTGTGAATACCGCCCCGATTTGTTCCAACTTGGTTGGAGATCTAAGAACTCGATTTCGTTTTGATACGAGTCGAAAAACATTGGTAAACGCAAAAATAAGAAAAATCAAGCCACCCAATGGAGCTGCGTACATCACTGTGATTCCTGTGTGCTGAATAAAAAGCGGCGGCTGATTATGCATGTATTTTGCGTAATCACCCAGCTCCAAGCTGAGCAGGTAGCGGCCACCCACTCCAATGATTAGCCCAAACGAGAGTGCAACCAATGCATGGAGACCAGCTTTCTTTGTTCCAGGATAGGAGCCTTGGGTCATCCGATCATTCCGATTCTCTAAGATAGTTGTTGATGTCTTCGACCCGAAACTGAGAACTCATCATCATACGGTGGACGTCTTTGTCTCGACAGAGGACCGGATCTTGTACCCAGACGACACTGAACCAACGAGAAGTGATGAATAACGAGTTAGTGCATCTCGTATACTCGGCTTTCTGAAAAACATTACCCCAATAATTGTTCGCGACATGTCTTCCTAGCCAAATTCCGACAAGACCGAGCATGATAAGAAAAGCAACTATTTTAACGAATTTATCTCTTATATTATTAAGGCTTGAATTCCCAGTAATTAGTCGATGACTGCCTATTAGTGCCATAATAAAAAAGGCAACTCCACCCAGCGGAGCGGAGTACATGATCGTGAGGCCTGTGTCTTGCACTAACAATGGAGACAAGGTCTCTATTGATCTTAAGTTGTGCTGCAGCTCCAGATGCAATAGATAAGGCCCAACTATCCCGGCAAAGAAAGCCAGAACAATAAAGAACATTATGCAAAACAATAGCGTCCAATTGCCAGAATGATCATGTGTAGTCATGAAAAAGCCCTTTATCTAACGCAGACCGGAAAAGCGACGTATAAAGTCAAGTGGGCCATGCGTAGTCCCAAAATAGTGATTTGTATCGCGTCTAACTTGCTCCGTTGCGTTCTCCAAGTTGGCTTGTGCTGCGGCGAGAGCCTCCACCAACCTGTCGGTAATCTAATAGCGATTATCGAGGGAGTTCAATCCTATACCTGCAAGTACCGCCACAAACAAGCCAATGGCGACAGGAACAATTAATGGAACCGAACCGACAATTATGGCGGTTGTTGTCATCGACCCAGCAATCATCCTTTACTCGTCCGTCCGTCTGCTCGTAGGGCATGGTCCAGGCCTCACTGTGGGACAGGACCGTGCCGTGGTCTTTTCGGAAAAGCCAGAGCACAAGGCCGATAGCGGAGAGTATCAAAATGAGAATATAGTCGCTGTCCATTATCAATTATTCCTTTTCCCTAAGATAGTTGTTTATGTCTTCAATGTTAAACTTCGTGCTGGTCATCATGGCGCGTATGCCTTTATCTCGACAGAACACAACATTTCGCACCCAAACTTCGCCAGACCAACGGGACGTAAGGAAAAACGAGTTAGAGCATCGTGTGTATCCCGCTTCGTGAAATACAGTGCTCCAGTAGCTATTGCCTAACATTCTACTTAAAAAATAGTAAGCAATGTGGCTATTGCTAGAACAACGAGCACTTTCTCCGATTTGGTAGGCACTCTCGGTGGATTAAGTTGTCCAGACATACGGCGATATAAGCTAAGCGCTCCGAGCGCAATAAAAACGATCGAACCCAAGGGGGCCGCATACATGGCGGCAGCGGCTGTAGATCGAACAAATAGAGGGGGGCGCGCACTAAGTGCGATGGTGTACTCTTCATGAGTTAAGCGAACATCGTATAAACCACCGATGCCAAAGGAAAACCCAAACGCAATGAAAAATATCGCGCCAAATAAAAGAATCCTTCTATTATGATGCGGCATTTATCGGTATGAAATACAAAACATAGATAGCGCAAAACGCCGCGGCACTAAATAAAAGCAATAAAGACGAGTTAATGATAAGGCGGTGCGCTATGGATGTGACAAAAAATTCTTTCACCGCAATGACAATCATCATGAATATGAGAGCCCATGCAGTCCTTGGGTAATACAATACTTCGATAATCCATGACCAGAATGACGGAGCCAATTTATCAGAGTTGTATAAATCAAGCTCAATATAAAAGGAGCGCATCGAGTTTAGCGCTATAATTCCAGAAATTAGAATCGTAATTGCCGTCAACAATATAAGATTGAAAAATGCTTTCAGCGAATGTCTCCATCCGTGACGATAGATGTATGTTATAAGCATAGCTAAACATCCTCACAAATACCTCGAGGTATGTGCCGTATTGTTCCTCGCACTTTTGTCGATGCAGCCTGAACGCCTTTTGAGGGAGTATTTACTTTATCGAGGGAAAATGTTACATTTCCTTCGTTATCAAATATTCGCAACTCAATGTCGACGTTACCTCCGACAGCGAGGGTACCTATCAGCTGTATGTCTCCTGTCTTGCCTACTAAAGCGTCTCGACTAGACAGTAGAGAGTAATGGTCATTGCTAATTTGAAACCAATCTGTTTGCACTTGACCCCACACTATAGTCCCTGAGCTAGAGCCGAGTGACGGCCCTTTCACTATTCCGTATGTAGTAGTGCAATACGATGCAATATTTGACGGTCGGATCTCTATATAAGAACCGGAAATTGCGCTTGCACCAAATCCGCTTTTCCCAATTGAAAGCCCTAGGCTGCTAATCGTAATACGCATTTCCATGAATGTTTCCTTGTTGTTAGTGGAATTAAAATTAGGTGCAGGTGACCTGTCTATGGGTCACCTGCACACGTTTCGACGTATGTCCTATCGTTTGGTGTTTGTGGCTGTATCGAAGCCGACGGCGATGGCGGCAGTAGCATTGCCATCTTCGTCGTATGGGGTGTATTTCACTTCGACATCGACGAAGCTGATTGTTAAGTTTTCCAGCGGACGAGAGGTGTCTTGCGCATTAGCTGTGACTGCGTAGCGGCTCACTAGCGCGTTCTTCAGGGTGTACTCCATGTAGACGTCCGCGCCGGACCCGGCGCCGGTCTTGGTCAGGTGGATGACGACGTCCTTGCCCTTGCCGCAGCACGATTCGATGAACAGAGCCGGGGTGGCGCTGTCCATGGCGCGCGTCACCTGCAGGTCGGTGATGGCGGCGTTGGAGGATTCGCGATCGTTCTGGGTCGAGCTGGCGGAGGTGATGTTGCGGGAAACGCCCCAGGAGATATCCTGAATGTCCATCCAGTCCTTGTGGTTGCTATCCGATGATTCACCCTTGATGCCGTCATAATTCATGAAAATAGACATGGTTTTTCCTTATTCCTTTAGAGAAAAGTCCCTATGCTGGTTACAGCGTCTTTGAGCGTTATCGCTCGCGGAGCATTATATCGAATAAGTCGTTACGAGTGAACACGAAAACACGTCAAACGACAAAGAAATATGTTGAGCACAAATCCGTTGAAGTCAAGTTGATTAAAGACCACTGACTTCCAATAAATGTTAATGTAAAGAAACAGTGTTTCAAGCCTGCCAATGATCTAGTGAGCCGCAGATGTTGGCGGCGTCAGACTATTTCCCGCATTGGAGATTCATTCAACTCCGGCCGTATCACGATGACTTTCCGGCGCGTGATCGACATTAATGGTCTCTCCGGGTGCCGCTTCCGGAACCGCATCGCCGCCCGCACAATTCAGCAGAATCTGAAAGTCGCCGTCGTTGGTCACGTCTACGGTGATGTGGGTCAACGGTTCTCCTGTCATCAGTTGCTGCAGAATCTGCTCTGACAGGGTGGGAAGCAGGGTGTTGTTGAGCAGGGCGCTGACCTGGCGCGCACCGGTATCGGATTGCCGGCAGCGGCTGCTGATGTGTTTAACCAGATCATCCCCGTAGGTCAGGTTGGCCTGGTAATTGGCTTTCACGCGATGCCGTATGGCGGAGAGTTGGAGCTCGGCGATTTTCGCCAGGGAGTCTTCTTCCAACGGGTAGTAGGGGATGATGTTGATCCGCCCCAGGAAGGACGGTTTGTAGGTCTCGCGCAGGGTGGGGGCGATGGCTTCGGCCAGGGCTTCGGGGTCGGGCCTGGTGTCCGGGTCTTCGACCAGCCGCGCAATCACGTCGCTTGCGGTGTTGCTGGTCATGATGATCACGGTATTGCGGAAGTCAATATCGCGGCCTTCGCCGTCTCTGAGTATTCCCTTGTCGAATACCTGATAGAAAATGTCCTGTACGCCGGGGTGTGCTTTCTCGATTTCATCCAGCAGCACGACGCTGTAGGGCTTGCGACGAACGGCTTCGGTCAGTACACCGCCTTCGCCGTATCCGACGTAGCCTGGAGGTGATCCCATCAGCAGGGAGACCTTATGCTCTTCCTTGAACTCGGACATGTTGATGACGGTCATGGATTCGTCGGAGCCGTAAAGCTGCTCGGCCAGGGCCAGCGCGGTTTCGGTTTTGCCTACACCGCTGGGGCCCACCAGCATGAACACGCCCAGTGGCCGCCGGGGATCGCCAAGGCCGGTGCGCGCGGTGCGCATGGTGCGGCCAATCAGATCCAGGGCGTGAGGTTGGCCGATGACGCGAGCCTGCATGGCCGCCTTCAGATTGAGCACGCCGTTGATTTCGTCGCTCTGCATGCGACCCACGGGAATTCCCGTCCAGTCGGCGATGACTTCGGCTACCACCTGAGCATCCACGCATTCGTAGAGAAGCGGAGTTTCTCCCTGGGCGCGGCGCAGTTGCCGTCGGGTTACCATCAACGCGTCGCGAAGCTGCTCGAATTCATGGTCGGACATTGCGGAGTCCACCTGCGATTCGACATTCGCGTCGAGCGAGATTTCCGGCTGGGGGTTCTGGATGCTGTCCTTCAACGTGAGGATGCGGTCCGTCAGATCCCGGGCTTCCTGCCACCGGTTTTGCAGGCTTTGGGAGTCCTCTTCAAGCACCTTGCTTTCGGCTTCCAGGGCCTGGATGGCCTGGATGTGATTTTCACCGGTGATCTGTTCCATCCGCAGGCGCCGCAACTCGGTCGCGTTGTTATCGAGCCGGCGGTTGCAGTCCTCCAGGGCGGGCGGGGTCGTGTGCAGGCTCAGATGTACCCGGGCGCAGGCGGTATCGAGGAGACTGACGCATTTGTCCGGCAGTTGACGCCCGGCGATGTAGCGGTTGGACAAGCGCACCGCCGCGGTGACGGCTTCGTCGAGGATCGCAATCTCGTGGTGCGCTTCCAGGGCTTCCGCAAAGCCGCGAAGCATCACGATCGCCTGCTCCTCGGTGGGTTCCTCCACCTTTACGACCTGGAAGCGGCGGGTCAGGGCGGCGTCGGATTCGAAGTATTTCTTGTACTCACTCCAGGTCGTGGCGGCGATGGTTCGCAGCGCACCTCGGGCGAGGGCGGGTTTTAGCAGGTTGGCCGCGTCGCCGCTGCCGGCCTGGTTACCGGCGCCGATCAGCGTGTGGGCTTCATCGATGAACAGAATCACCGGGTGGGGCGCGTCCTGCACCTCCTTGATCACGTTCTTGAGCCTGTTCTCGAACTCTCCCTTGACGCCGGCACCGGCCTGCAGCAGGCCCAAGTCCAGGGTGCGGAGAGCGACGTCGCGAAGCGCGTGCGGCACATCACCCTCGACGATGCGTTGTGCCAGGCCTTCAACCACCGCCGTTTTGCCCACACCGGCTTCACCGGTGAGGATGGGGTTGTTCTGGCGCCGCCGGCAGAGGATGTCCACCATCTGCCGGATTTCCGTTTCCCGGCCCAGCACAGGGTCAATTCGTCCGGCACGCGCTTCGCCGGTCAGGTCGATAGTGAACTGGTCGAGGGCCGGGGTTCGGGTCGGGTTTCCGGGTTGGCGCGCACTGGCGGCTTGTAGCCGCCCGTCCAGCACGGCGGCGCATTGTTGGCGAATGTCCGCGCCGTGCAGTTTTCGAAATTCCGTGGATATGCCGATTGCACGAATGCGCAGGGCATCGCTCTCAGTCAGTGCCAGCAGCATGTGTACCGGCCGAATCTCGAGCGACTGGAACTGCGAGGACGCGAGCATCCAGGACTCGAACAGCAGGCGGGCGATGTCCGGGGCGATCCTGGGGAAACCGCTGTTGCCGGTCTTGAGCTGCTCCAGTGCCTGTTGCAGTTCGGCCCCCAGATGCTCCGCGGAGACGTCGAAGTGGGCGAGAACGGTAATCAGTTCGGGATCAGCCTGTTCCAGACTCTGGCTGAGCCAATGTTCGATCTCAACGGCATAGTGGGTACGGGACGAGGCCGTACCCACGGCTTTCTCGAAGAGATCGCGACAGCAGGGCGACAGGTGCTTGATGAGTTGATCGAATTCCATGACTAAGCGTTATCCTTTCCTTGTTTTCCAATCACATGGGGCATTGTTGTCAGCTAATTGTTATCCAGACGCCTATTCGCGTGGCGAAAGCCTGGCGGCGCGCTCTGTAGCCAGGCGTTCCAGCCCAGGCGTATGCCATCGTTCAGGCGTCGGCGGTGATTGAGGTCGGTCTCGTGGATAGCAAAGCGCAGTTCGACGTCGAGGTGGCCCGGGGTATAGGCGCGGATAAGCCGTTGCAGCGCGAGGAAACGCGCGCTATCGGGTAACAGCGCTTCGTATTCGCCCGCGCTGAGCGGGCCGATATGAATGCGGCATCGGCTCTGGATGTCCCAGACGCGGCGGCCGGCCAGAATGCCGTTGCCGAAACGGTTGTTACGTCCGTTATCCGCGCTTCCGATGCGCAGCATGTCGCGTCGCTCCAGACGCAGCCACTGGCCGACGAACGATTCCACCTGAACGGGGTGCTCGAGGAAATCCTCCAGCATGCGCCGCAAGGTGGTCGCGGAACGGTTACGGCGCGCGTAGTGGCCTGCGTAATAGAGACCGGTTTCATCACCCTGACCGGGCATTTGCCCCGCCAGGGCGCCTAACACCTGGGTGAACGGGTTGATGGCGTTTCCGGCGGCGTGGTTCTCTTCCTGTATCACCAGCCGGTATTTGGCCCAGGCACGGTAGTAAAGAGACACCAGCCGGTGGTTGAACAGATCCAGAAAGTCGGCCAGCGTGGTATCCCGCTGTTTGAGCCGCGCCTGCACCAGGGCGGTGTAATGCTGGGGCATGACGCCGCTCGGACCGGTCAACCCCATGAAGCTGACGTCCATACGGTACGGACAGCCGTCCGTAGTGCCGGCATCGCGCCGCTCGCTCAGCCGTTGTACCGCGGCATATGGAAAAGCCAGGTTGTTTACTGCATGAAAGCGCAGGGGTTCACGTCCGGGAGGGCCGTCGATGCCCACGCGAATGCTGTCCTGGCCCGGCCGCCGACTTCGCTCCCGCCGCTCCGCCAGCCGGACCATCTGAAAGAAGTCGTCGTTGCCGGGATGCGGATCCCCGGGCTCGCCGGCTAAATCAGGCATTGCTCGCCGCTTCGTGGTGGCCATTGGATCTCGCTGCCCGGGCGCTGCCGGATATGAACGGTCAGTTGAACGAATGTATTCACAGTGCAGCACTGCGCGAAGAACCGGCTGAGGATCGCTGTGAACAGGTAAAGCCCGGAACCGCTGTAAAACTGCTCGTCAAGTTCCAGCTCGACACGTGTTCCCTGGCAGATGGCGCTGCGGCCGTCCCGGGCCAGCCATGCCGATGTCAGGCTGGTCTTCAGCCCGACGATGCCGTCGATGATGGCGCGGCTCTCCGGTGCCTGCCGGAAGTCGTATAGCCGCAAGGTTTCCTTCAGGGTCTGCAAGCCGTCGTCGCCTGCGAAATGCTGCATGGACAGCTGCGAGATCAGTTGCCAGCGGGTGGCATTGCCCAGTCGCGGCTGGATGGTCGACGTCGGCGCGGTAACGCAGCGGATCAAGACGCCGGTTGTGCCCGTGCAGAACTCCATCTGCGGCTGATCGGGTCCGAAGGGCATTTTGTCCGGCAGATCGCGGTTCGTGCACAGGGCCTCGCCATTGATGATCCAGGTGCTGTCCGGGGCACTGATGGTGAAATTCCCATCCACCAGCGAGAGGTACGTATCCGTGCCTCGACTGATGCGACCGGCGTACCACTGACTGATTTCACGCCGAATTGACCAGTAGAACGGCTGATGACTCGGCGCCTGGCTTCGGTGGGAGCCGTAGAAGGGCTGAAAGTCGATTCGTTTACCGGCACTGTCGAGCGCGTAGACTGCCTCAAGGGTATGAATGTCGGCACATTCCGTCTGTGAGGCGCTGACGGAGAGCCTCGACTCATAGCCCAGGCTCCCGGCCGGCATGCTCTCAATGGAACGCCGGAACAGGTTGACGATGGGCGTGCATCCGAGCAGCAGGGAATCCTCGGATACGCCTTGCACCAGTTCGGCATGCGTACTATCGAAGTAGATGAAGAGGGTGGCCGATTCACGGAACCGTTCCCAGACATCTTCGATACCGGTCAGCTCAACGAACAGAAATTTTTCCGGAAATGCGAAGTACTCCGTCAGCAAACGGTGTGCGCAAGAAGAACGTCCATCGATGGGAATCGCGGCTTCGTGATCGTTCAGCCCGCAGGGCCGGAGGTGATCGGGGGACAGAAATACCCCGTTGGCATCATTGGCATGCTCGGCCACCATGAGCCCGGTGACATGATTGAGCAGAAATTCGTACAACCTGAATGTGAGCTGCGGCTGGCCGTTGAGAAAGAATCTCAGCTGCGTTGGTGCGATGTCGGGCAGCGTGATGCCCTGTCCCGCGGTCAGTGTCATGCGCAGTACGGCCTGGCTACCGCCCGCGGATACATGCCCCGGCAGGGCGGGAGCGCGAAATGGGCGCTCGGAGAATTGACCGGCCGATGTGGTCAGTGGTAGCGCCTCGACGTCGAAGCAGGTGTGATAGATGCACCGACCCAACGGGTTCGACGAAGTTTGCAGTTCGGTACCCGCCGGGAGGGCGCGGCTCTCGAGCTGGCCGGGTTCGAGGCTGAAGCGGGCGATGCCAAGAGATGGAACGGGTGCATGAAAATCTGGGTATAACAGCCCCATCAGCGCTTCGGTGAGTTCCGGAAAGCTGTCGTCCAGTTTGTGTCTAATCCTCGCCGTGAGAAAGGCGAATGACTCGATCAGCCGGGAGACGTGAGGGTCTTCGATGATGTCCTTGTCCAGGCGCAGGCGGCCGGCAATTTTCGGATGCCTTTCGCCGAATTCGGCACCCAGCTTGCGCAGGTAAGCGAGCTCACGGTTATAGAAGGACAGCAACGCCTCATCCATGGCGAAGCTCCCGTAGCCGAACCATCCGGTCCAGGGCGTGGATGCGGGAGTCGAACAGTAATGGCACCGGATCCGGCTCCACCAACAGCAAGGCGGTGATTTTCAGGTACAGCGTGCGATCCTGTTCCTCACCCGTGTCGACAATGTCGACGGATACACGACGAAGACGGCTTTCAAAGCGCTCGATGGTGTTCTGGATCATTGCGCGAAGCCGTTCACGATGCTCCTCCGAACCGAGTTGCACGGTGCTGAAATCCGGCAATCCGTAGCTCAGCACAGATTTTGTCAGCTCCGGATAAGGGGCGATGGCCGCTGACTGCCGGTACAACCGCGTATTGAGCAGATTCTCCAGATCCCGCCGCACCCCGGCGCGAATGCCCTGCAGCAGAGCGGGCGAGGACTGCGCACCATCCTCGGTCTGGTCGGGATCGTCGTCGATCAAACGGTCCAGCAGGGACGGTAGTACCGGTTGTTGCGAGCGTATCCTTGCCATATCCGTAGCTGCCCTCCGGCTGCTGCAATTTTCTGAGCCGCGGTTTCAGGGCTGTCGGCACCGACGGCAACCTACACCGCTTCCACGGTCGCCGGTGCCATCACCAGGGTCTGAATGTCCGCCAGCGGCAGCGCGTCATCACCAACCAGCCAGGTGCGCTGTCCAATCCCGCGCACCAGGCCTCCGGCTTCATCCCAGTCGGTGCTGCGGCCGAGCAGGGCCGCCTGATCCAACGTCCGCGTTGCATACACCGCCGGTATGAATACGTCGCCTTCAGTGCCGCTGGTCAGCACCAGGCTTGCCTTGCGCCAGAGCAGATCAAGCGGCCGTTCGGCTGGGTGAAAAGTCAGTGAAACGACGCATTCCTGATCGACCCAGAAGTACTTGCCGTTGGTTGCCAGCACCTCCAGAACGCCGGCGCAGAGGTCGTCCAGATCGCGCACGTCCTGTACCGGCTTGTCGTTGACGACGGCGGGACAGGGCAGGCGGGCCTCCTCCAGGGCTCGGGCGCGGCTCGCTGCATCCGCAGCCCGGCCCTCGCGCAGCGCCACCAGGATCTCGAGCAGCCCCTGTACCCGCGTGGAAGGCGCATCCACGATCTCGGGGACCCGCCCATTGGTGAATACGTCCTGGCGGGCCTGGGCGGCGTGTATGAGCTGTCGCCAGGTGGCAATGGTCAGCGCCGCTCCGGGCTCGAGGCTGAGCAGCGTATCCAGCTGCCGATCGGCGCGTTCGAGATCGCCGCGCAGGCAGAGCAGTTCGGCATAAAAGGCCCGTTTGCCGCCGTTGCCGGGCTCACCGCGGAGCTCGCTGGCGATGGCGTCGATGGCCGCGATCAGATCACCCTGCTGATAGTAGGTCTGTGCTGTTGTCATGTGTTTCCTTACATAGGCTGTGGGGCGGCTATGTCGCCCTGTCCGTGGGGCCAACGGCAAGTTCGGTTACCAGGCGGATGCTGGAAACGAGCTGATCGAGCTGAAAATGCGGCTTGAGATGGATCACGCAGCTGAAATGCCCCGGTCGCCCGGGTGTATCCTTTACCTCTACCTTGCTCTCGGCCAGGGGATACCGTGCCTTGAGCTCGGCGGATGCGCCTTCGTTCGAGGTGGTATAGCGGTTCAGCCAGTCCTGCAATGCGCGCTGCCAGTCCACGGCATTGATGAAACTGCCTATTCTGTCCCGGCCCATGATCTTGATGTAGTGACCGAAGCGGGACACACAGAGCATGTACTGGGTCATCGCCGAGAGCCTGGCATTGAGCGTGGCGATCTCGGTTCTGTACTGGGGTGGCTCATGCAGGGAGCTGTTGCTGTAGAACACCGAATGCTCGGCGCTGTGATAGCTGCACAGCGGGATAAAGCCGAAATCGGACAGCTCCCGCTCAATATAATCATCGAGCTGCACCTCGGTGGCGGGGCGAGCGGCAATGCCCTGCCGGTCCGTGTCAAAGCGCCCGTACACAAGGTTGCGAACGACACCGCCTTCACCGAACGCGTGTACACCGCCACGGATATCCGCGAACCAGCCGGTATTGGCGAAAGCGCGAATTAGCACGCCACCGAACGCATAGCAGGCATGTCCCCAGAGATAATCTCCACTGCCGTTGGGAAAGCTCTCCCGGTAGATGAGCCCGTCATGGCGCGTGCCGTCATCGCGGTACGGCTCCCGCATGAGTACGTGGGGCAGGGTGACGCCCAGAAACCGGGTGTGCGGATCATTTCGCAGGCTCCGCCACTTGATGTACTCGGCCTGCTGGAACAGTGCCGAGAGATCCGTCGTACGGGTTAGCTCACGCAGGCTGTCCAGGCCGAACAGGGCGCTGCCGGCATTGCTAATGAACGGACACAATGCGGCGGTGGCAATCCGTGCCATCTCGGTCAGCACGTCCGTGTCATCGACCGGTATGCCCGGCCGCCGCCGATGGGAAACCGCGTAATCGCCCAACAGCACCCCGAACGGCTCGCCGCCTGGCGTACCGAATTCACTGCTGTAGACGCAGTGGAAAACATGGCTCTGGTCGAATTCCAGCGCCCGGGTAATGTCCTTCGCGAGTTCCTGCCAGCTCAGGTTAAGAACTCTGATCTTTACTGTCAGATCTTCGTCGTATTCCGCTTCGGTATCGGCCAGGTAATGGAGCCCGCGCCAGGACGCCTCAAGCTGCTGGTAACGCGGATGGTGCAAAATTTCATCGAGTTGCCGGCTGATCATGCGGTCGAGCAGCACGATTGCCTGATCGATGGCCGCACGCTCGGGATCACGGAGAGAAGCCGGGGCAGCATTCTGCCGGCGCTCCCGGTCGGGCGTCGTACCGCCGACGACCCGATACGGCATCGCCGCGTTGGAGGCGGCAGCCTCGACTCGTCGTAACCGCTTGTTGATTGCAATGCCCACTGCGTGTGCTCGGCGCCTGTCGAAGAAGGCGCAGCCGCCTCACTGAAGCGGCTGCCTGGTCAGTCGGGTGTTTACCGATGCCCGGATCCTAAACCGGCGGACCCGGCCTTGCCGGGAATCAGCCTGTCCCGTCAGGAATACGGGCGACCATGCGCAAGGAGGTACTGAGCTCTTCCATCTGCAGCCAGGGCCGCAGCCAGGCCACCGCGTTGTAGGAGCCCGGCTTGCCGGGCACCGGCTTGACCTGGATCTTCGCCTCTCGCAGCGGGTACTTGGCACGCATGTCCTGGCCGCCGCCTTCGCTGGCATTGACATAGGTGTTGATCCAGCGGTTGAGCCAGTTTTCCATGTCCTCGGCTTCCATGAAGCTGCCGACCTTGTCCCGGCCCATGACCTTCAGATAATGGGCAATCCGGGAGGTCGCCATGATGTAAGGCAGCCGTGCGGAGATGGCGGCGTTGGCGGTGGCATCGGGGCTGTCGTAGCTTGCCGGTTTCTGCGCCGTCTGGCCGCCGAAGAACACGGCGTAGTCGGTGTTCTTGTAGTGAGACAGCGGCATGAAGCCGAGCCCGCTCAGCTCCGCCTCCCGGCGGTCGGTGATGGCGATTTCCGTGGGGCACTGCATGTCGATATCGCCGTCGTCCGTGGTGGTCAGGTGCACTGGCAGGCCATTGACCCGACCGCCACCTTCCGCGCCGCGAATGGCGGTGCACCACCCGTATTGGGCGAAGGCATCGGTGAGCCGGGCACCGAGCACGTATGAGGCGTTCATCCAGGTGTAATCGCCCTGGTCCGGCTTACTCTGCGGATCCAGCTCTTCGTAGGCGAATTCTTCCACGGGCCGGGTTTCCTCGCCATAGGGCAGGCGGGAGAGCACACGCGGCATGGTCAGGCAGACGAAGCGGGAGTCTTCAGACTCACGGAAGCCGCGCCACTTGATGTATTCGGCGGAGTCGAATACCTTGCCCAGGTCGCGCGGCTTGGAGAGTTCGGACCATTCTCCGAAGCCGAACATGCCCGGATCCGCCGCGGTAAGGAATGGGCAGAACGCGGCTGCGGCGGCGTTGGACATGTTGCTCAGGAACTCGAGATCGTCGGGCTGGTTGCTGAATTCGTAATCTCCGATCAGCGCTCCATAGGGTTCCCCGCCAGGGGAGCCGAACTCGTTCTCGTAGATCTTCTTGAAGGTCTGGCTCTGATCGAACTCCACCGCCTTGGAAAGATCCTTGGCGATTTCCTTCTTGGTGGCATTCATCACCCGCAGTTTCAGGGATGTGCCGGTTTCGGAATTGGACACCAGGTAGTGCAGCCCACGCCAGCTGCCTTCGAGCTGCTGGAACTTGTCGTGATGCATGATCTCCCGAAGCTGGCGGCTGATAGCGTCGTCAATCGCCTCGATCGCCTTTCGGAAAGTCACCGTGAGGTTCTTGTTCCAGGTAACCGTGCCCTTCATGGCCTGTTCCGAAAGCGTCTTCAGCAATTGCTGCGCTTCTTCGGCGTCGGTCTGTCTGGTGGCCTGTACCGCCTGCTCAAGCAGGCTGAGCGAGGATTCTTCCGTCGCCGTTTGTTGCTCCTTGGCCTCTGCTGCTCCGTTAGTCATCACTGGTCTCCTTTTCCTGGCCGGCCTCGGCACCCAGGGCCTTGGCGAGTTCACTCAGATCCGCTTCATTGGTCAGTACCCGCTCGATGATGTTTTCGAGCTCTTCGGAGCGATCCGCCTTGGTCGATAAATCACGGAGCCTGTTCCGCGTATCCATCAGCGTTTTCAGCGGTGCCACCTGGGAAACCACCGCACCGGGCTCGAAATCGTCAATGGACCGGAACGTGAGGTCGACGGCGAATTCACTGCCATCGTCGAGCAGGGTGTTCTTGACCTTGAGCTGAAGGCCCGGGGTCATGCTGGCGAGAACCTGATTGAAGTTATCGCGATCGATCTGCACGAAGCGACGATCCTTCAGCGGCTTGAGCGGGGTAGTGGCATCTCCCGAGAAGTCGCCCATGACACCCACGATAAACGGCAATTCCTTCTCGACCATTGCTCCTTCGGTTTCGACTTCGTAACTGATGTGGACGCGTGGCTTGCGCACCCTGCTGAGTTTGTCGTGAATGCTTGGCATGGTTCTGATCCTTTCCGTTTGAACAGCTTTGTATTGACGATGAATCCTTGATCAACCGGCACGGTGAGGGCCGACGCTACTTGTTGGTACTCCGGATACCCGTCAGGGTGCGGTACTTCTGACGAGCACCTTCGTCCGGGATGAGCTCGCCGATCAGCTCGGGCAGTGACATCTGACTCCAGTACACGGCCTGCTCAATGGCGTAGGAGACTGGAGAATGGGGCTCCGTCCTGCGGAAGAAGACAGCAACCTCGCGGAGCGCATTGAGGGCGCGCTGCCTGTCGTCGATGCCTTGCGCCGATGGCGTCGTCCCGTTGGCGGCCGAGTCTTCACCCGCTGTTGTTGCCGTTGCGGCGCTCGCTGAAGCCGCCGCCGAAATTCGGTCGCCGGCGATAAAGGTCAGCGTCTGCAGACAGGCTTCCAGGGTCTCGATGATCCTCGCCGTGGGCTGTGGATCATCGCCGCAATAGGCATCAATCGTTTTTTGGTAGAGACGGTACGCATCGATGGCGTTGCGGATCTGGGCGTCGATTCCGACCAGGTATTGCGGCGGTGTCGCGGCGACTGCCTGGTCGATTTCCTCGCGGGTGATGAAGCCGCGTCTGCTGCGCGCCTCACGCTTGGCGGGATCGGAGATCCGTTCCACCTCGAATGCCTGTTCGCATTGCCAGGTGGAGAACGGCCCGGGCTCGGGTGCTCCAGTCAGCGGGATCGACTTCAGCGGGGCGATCAGAGCCCCTTCGCTGCCCTGGCCGTTGAGGCCGGTCAGCGCCGCCAGCTGACTCGCCTTGCCGTCCTCGTCGGGATGGGGGTGTAACGCCTCGCCAAAGGTTTCGATCAACCGACGGGCAAGGCTGAAACCAACCGCCACGCCCTGAAAGCCATGGATCCGGGTAAGCGCCTCGATCAGCCAGGCGACGGCTTCCATGTCCTTGCTCCGCTCACGCAGAATCGTAGGCGCATTGTCCAGAACTTCAGACCAGTCGGCAGCGCTGATGTAATTGACGTCGCCATTGCCCAGCGCTGTCCTTTCGCTGTTACGTGCATTGGTGCGGGCATCACGGAGCGTGTAATAGACGGAATTCGCCGAGCCATCGTCGCGGAGATCGATGCCGGTGGGAGCATCGTCGGAAACGGGAGCCAGCAATGCATCGACGTTCAGAGAGGTATGGATATCCAGATCCACGATTCCGCATTCCTTTGCCACTACGCGGGAGTTACCACGGTTCAATGCATCCACTGCACTGAAACCGTCAGAAAAGTTCGATCACTGGCGAACTCCGGGACTTCGTCGTCTCGGCGCGCGAGGCCGGGAAATCACCTCGCCAAATCGCCGCCGCAACTATCACCGGAAATTATCCCGCTTGTCAAACATTGAATTCGCGCACCTGCACCGTTGGCAGCATCAGTTCGTGGATTTACGGAATTCCAAGGAACAGGATGGCGGCGCCCAGCAGGGTCGCCGCGGACCCGCCATGCCGGGCAGCCCGAAAGAGCGCGACAAAGCGCCGGATGCCGGTGAACCGGCGCTCGCGAGTGAGCGACAGTGCCTTTCTCAGTATCTGCCACTGCAGGTGTCCCAGCCCTTTCGGGCGCCTGGGCCGAAGCCCGTCGCGCCGGGCTTCGAGAGAGGAACGGTCCGGAAAGGGGCGTCTGCCGGAAACCATTTCGTAGAGCACGCAAGCGAGGGAATAGACATCGTCCGCGGTGTCGGCGGCCTCATCCCGCAAGGTCTCCGGGCTTGCGTAAGAGATTGAATGGCCGAAGAAGGAGGGCGTGTTGTCCTTGCCCGCCCCTGGCGCTGGAGCCGATCGGGCCCGGCGGGCGATGGCGAAATCGATCACCTTCACCCGACCGTCATCGGTCAGCAGGATATTGGCCGGCTTCACGTCGGAGTGCACCACGCCCTCCAGATGGGCCGCTTCCAGCGCATCAGCGACGGCAACGGCGATTGCCGTCGCCTCGGGGAGCGAAAGCCGCCCGCCGGGACTCCGGGAAAGCCGTTGCGCGAGAGACTCCCCGGCGAGCCAGTCCATGGTCAGAAAGCAGACGGAACCATCCCAGTGTACGTCGTGCACCCGGATGATCCCGGGATGGGACAAGGTACGGTTGATGGAGACTTCATGGAGAGCAATATCCAGGGCGATACGCGAATCATCGATTCCGGAGACGATCTTTACCGCGACATCGGCCTGGGCGTCGCCACCGCGTTCCGCCAGTAGATCGCGTGCCTTGTAGACCTGGCTGGTACCGCCGCTCGCTACAGGGCAGATCAGCAGATAGCGGCCCATGAGGACCGTGCCGGGAGGGAACTTCCGCTGGCGGCCGTGTTTGCCGCGGGCGCCGGGCCGGCGAGGGGCTCGCGGGCGCTCCGGCGCGGCAACGCCGTCATTCTGATGGCCTTTATCCATGGCTATGGTACGATGCGCGTCCTTGGCGATGTCCGGACCCCGGACCCCGTAATGCTGCACTTGCAGACGGCTGGATCCTAACACCGGTATGGGATGCATGTCATCGGAATTCGTGCAAAGATTGCGGCTCACCGGCGGGTGACGCAAAAATGTAATTGGCAGGTTCCAGGGAAGACAAGCGGATCCAGGGATGCACCTAAATCTCAGTCTCATCGGCGATACGGAAACGTTGCCGAATCAGATAAAAGAACACGTGTTTGACGAGCGGGGCGGCGTTATCGGGCGTGGCGATGACTGCTGCTGGACGCTGCATTGCCCCGGCAAACTGATCTCCCGAAAGCATGGCGCTGTCGTTTTCGAGAAAGGTCGATTCTATCTCTATGATGCCAGTTCGAACGGCATTTACGTCAATGACGGTACGGATGCCGTTGGCCCCGGCAGCCGGGTGATAATCCGCAATGGCGATACCTTCCGTATGGGGGATTTCGTCATACGTGCGAGCCTTCGGGAGGTCGAGGAACCGACCACGCCAATCTCTGCTTCAGACCCTGTCGGCGCCGCGTCGACGCAGACCGTCCCGACACCCGGCGCCGGCAACCCCCTGAGTCAATCCCAGGCCGATTCCGAACCCTGGCCCCATGATACAGGCCAGCCTGTGGGCCTTGCACCGATCGCGCATCTGACCCGTCTGGGCGGAACGCAAGACGCCTTCGTACCGCCGACCGCGGTGATTCCCGAAGACTGGGATTTCGTCGCCGATCTCGCCCATGAGGCGCATGACGAACCGCCCGCCCGCATGGTGACGCGGAAGTTGAATTCACTACAACCCGCCGCCGCCATCGCTTTGCTTGAAGGGCTCGGAATCGGCGACGCCGAGGAGGCCGCACCTGATCTCACCCCTCACGCGTGCGCCGCGCTTGCGCGCTGCGTCAGCCTCTGTTTTGGCAGTGCCATCGGCCTGCGTGCGGAGATTGAATCGGTACAGCGACGGCTGGGCTCCGGAACCGCCGAAGCGCTCCCGCAAGGCGAATCCGCACTCCAGAGTTCCGCAAGCGCGGAGGCTTTTTTCAAGGCGCTGGTCCAGGTACACGATGACGACGCCAGAGAGCGCCTGGTTGCAAACCTGGAGGCAGAACTGCATCAGCTGCGCCGCGTGCATTCCGGCATGGTGCGGGGGTTATGGAGAGCATTCGCCGCCGCCATCGAGAAGTTCTCTCCGGCGAGTATCGAAACGCATGTTCTGGGTGACATCCCCGCCGGTGGCTGGCGTCGCGCATTCTATCGCATCAGGCGTAGGGCCACTCCGGGCGGCGTGTTCTGGCGTCGTTACCAGGGCCGGTATCCGCAACAGCGAAACGCCGCGCGAGAGCTCGCCAGACAGGTGTTCGAGGACGTCATCGAGCGGTTCAAGAGGCGCGCAGAGAGGTTGGTTTCATGATGCCGCGCCTATTGCTGATGCTATTCGCCATGTTGCTTATCACAGGTTGTGGCATCAATCGTTACCTGGTGCCGCCGTACGAGAAGATCACCCTGATGGCTGCGGAAGACGCCAATCCGGATATCAGCGGACGTCCGTCACCGGTGACAGTCAAACTGCTGGAACTAAGCGGCCGTGCAACCTTCGATAATCTGGATTTCGACGGCGCCTTCTTCAATGCCGAGGTACTTCTCAGCGACGAACTGCTGTCCTCCAGCGATTACGTGATCCAGCCTGGTGAGTCGATCACGCACCGCATTGATCTGCACAAGGAGGCCGGGTTCGTTGCCGTGGTTGCGGCCTTTCGCGACATTGATGAGGCCCGCTGGAAACTCATCTACCCGGTCACCGGCAATTGGTACAACAGCCATACCGTAAGCGTCAGCCGCAATGCGGTCGTGTTCGGCGCATCCACAAACAAGGGACAATAGGACAGGGACGATGGAGAACAAGACAGCCTGGCTGGAAAGCCAATACCTGTTCCCGCACCATTTTCAGCAGCAGGAACGGTACATCGAGCAGCGCATTGAACAGCGCTGCGCGGCCATCAGCCCCTACCGATGGGGGTTCAATGAGTTGGTCATTGACCATTCCACGCTGGTCGCCGGCAAGGTCGCGCTATCCGCCGCGCGCGGCGTCATGCCGGACGGGACACCCTTCCATCTTCCCTATGGCGCGCCGTTGCCGACGGCGCTCGACGTGCCGGCGGGATCCAGGGACACGCTCCTTTACCTGGTAATCCCGGATTACCAGCCCGGCGCCCGTTATCTGGACGCCGAACAGGCAGAGGCCGGCGAACGGATTGCCCGTTATCGCCTGAAGATCGAGGATGTATTTGACTACACCGGTGGTTCGGCAAGGCCCGAGCGCATAGAAACCGCGGTGCTGAACTGCAGCCTTGCCCTGCAAGGCGACGACCTGGGCGGATACACCCGTCTGCCCATTGCCCGCGTACGCGAAGTGACCCAGGAAGGTGCCGTGGTACTGGACACCGCCTTTATCCCGACCGTGCTTGAAGTCGCCGCGCACAGGCGCCTCAAGGCTTATCTGGCGGATGTGCGGGGACTGCTACAGCAGCGTGGCGAGGCACTGGCATTGCGTTTCACGGAATCCGGCAAGACAGGCGGCTCGTCGGCGATTGCTGATTTCCTGCTGCTGCAGCTTATCAACCGATACGAGCCGCGGTTACGGCATCTCGGCGAGATGCAGCTGCTACATCCTGAAAGGCTGTATTGCGAGTTGGCGGGGCTCATGGGCGAGCTTGCCACCTTCACCACCGAGAGCAAGCGTCCGGTTGCCGTACCCGGTTACCGGCACGATGACCTCTACGCCAGCTTTCAGCCCCTGAATGATGTCCTGGGCCGGGAGCTCAGCGCCGTACTGGAGCAGACAGCCATCTCGCTGCCTGTGGAAGACCGGCAGTACGGTATTCGTGTGGCGCGCATCTCCGATCGCGCGCTGCTCAAGCAGGCGCGGTTCGTCCTTGCGGTAAAGGCGGATCTGCCGACGGAAAGCGTACGCGAGCAAATGCCGGCGCTCATCAAGGTTGGGGCCGTCGAAACCATCCGCGATCTCGTCAACAACCAGTTGCCAGGGATCGAGATGAATGCCTTGCCCGTTGCCCCGCGGGAGGTTCCTTACCACGCCGGCTGTGTCTACTTCGAGCTCGACGGCAGCTCGGATCAATGGCAAGCCCTGAAGAATTCAGGAGGCTTTGCCTTTCACATTGCCGGAGATCTGCCGAACCTGAAACTGGAGTTCTGGGCGATCAGGGACTGAAGCACAACGGCGATAACGACTCAGGGACGTAACGAGCACGCCCATGGACAACGAAAAGACGACAATTCGTCCGCGACCCGGCGGGCACAAGGCCGCGGACAACTCGGCCGGCGGAACGCTGATCCGCCCAAGACCGGGTGGTACGGCAGCGGCGCTGGAGCCTGGCGATGCAACGCTCGTGCACCCGCGAAACAACGCTCAGCGCACGCCGATGCGTTTATCCCGGACACCGGGGCTGGGGCGCAACTCCCTGACTGAATGTGCCGCGACCTTACTTTGCCTTGCCGCGCGCCTGGGCCAGCTGCAGGGCAAGATAGACGTGGGGCAGTTACATCAGCAGTCCATACAGCTGGTAAGCAGTTTCGAGCAGCAGGCCGCGAAAGCGGAGGTGCCGGCGGAAACCGTCGGCAAGGCACGCTACCTGCTTTGCGCATTGATCGACGAAACCCTGCTGAACACCCACTGGGGGGAGCATAGCCGCTGGAGCCGGAACAGCCTGCTACGGATATTTCACGGCGAGACGTCGGGTGGAAAGCGCGTATTCGTCATGATCGAGGAAGCCCTCGGCGCCGTGCGCAAGGACTACGCGTTTCTCGAACTGGCCTATTACTGCCTGTCTCTCGGATTTGGCGGCAAGTACCGCGTCACGCCGGAGGGCCGGGCGGAGCTGGAGACCATTCGCGCCGACATCCATCGGGCACTCAAGGAAGCGCGGGACCGTTACCGGCAAGAGCTTTCACCGCGTGCAACACCGGCGAACGTGCGTCACCGGCTGCACAGTTTTTTGCCTGTCTGGGTGCTGGCCGCGGTACTCGGGCTGCTTGGGTTCGGTCTTTACAGCGTGCTGCTGACCGATCTCAACAAGGCCAGCGACCAGCTACGGATGGAACTGGCCGGCCTGGTCGTTGCTCCCGCATTGCCCGAGGAAGCACCAGAGATCCGCGACCGACCGGTTGCCCTGCGCCTGCGCGAGCTGCTGGCGGCGGAAATTGAACAGAACGTGCTGCAAGTCGACCATAATCAGAATCGCATCAGCATCATTCTCCAGGCCGAGGAACTGTTTCGCTCCGGGAGCGCGACCGTGGCCCCGGCGTACGAGCCGATTCTGGACAAGGTTGCCAAGGCACTGGAGGCGATTCCCGGCCGCATCACCGTTGCAGGGCATACCGACGATCTCGCCATCCGCACCGCCCGGTTTCCATCCAACTGGCATTTGTCCCTGGCCAGGGCCAGCGCCGTGGTCAGACACATGGCCGGAATTGGCGATTTGTCCGGGCGTATGGTCCCGGAGGGCAGGGCGGAGACGCAACCAATTGCCGACAATGCCACCGCCCATGGCCGGGCCAGAAACCGCCGAGTGGTTATCGAGATAGGACATGTTGGCGAATAGCGCATGAATTCATGTTAAGGATCAAGTGACAGGGATATGTTAAGGAAATTATGGCGGTTTTTTTGTAAGAGATGGGTATTGGCCCTGATCGGGGTTATCGCACTGTCCATGCTGATCTGGTTCGCCGGACCGCTGCTTGGCATTGCGGACTACAAGCCGTTGGCGGCCGAAAGCTGGCGATTTGCGACAATTCTGTTGTTGCTGGTGGTCTGGGGCCTCAATAATCTCCGCCTGCGCTCCGCGGAGGGCAGGGCCAACGAGGCCCTGACCAGGGAACTGGTGGCTAACGCGGACGCCGAGCGGACTGTCGATGAACGCCTGGACGCGGAAAGCAACGCCGAGCGTGCCGTCCTCGCCGCGCGCCTGAAGCAGGCGTTGGGCACATTGCAGCAGTCCCGCCGGGGTCGCGGTCGCAAGCTCTACCAACTGCCCTGGTACGTGATCATCGGCTCGCCCGGCTCGGGCAAGACCACGACGCTGAGAAATTCCGGTTTGCGCTTTCCGCTGCAGAGTGAAATCGGCGATAACGCCGTCCAGGGCGCTGGTGGTACGCGCTACTGCGACTGGTGGTTCACCAATGACGCGGTGCTCATCGACACCGCCGGCCGATACACAAGCCAGGACAACCCCAGGCGGACAGAAGCACAGGCGTGGCTCGGGTTTCTCGGACTGTTGAAGAAAAGTCGCCCGAAGCGGCCGTTGAACGGCATTGTGGTTGCCGTCAGCATTATCGATCTGGTCAACCGGACGCCTACCCAGCTGGCCTTGCAGGCCACCGCCATCAAGCGGCGCATCCAGGAGCTGAATAGCCATCTGGCAATGCAGTTGCCGGTTTACGTGCTATTCACCAAGTGCGATCTGATTGCGGGGTTCAACGAATACTTTGCCGACCTGGATCAGGAAGGCCGCGAACAGGTCTGGGGCATCACTCTGCCCGCACCGAAAGGCGCTCAGGGGAGTGCGGCGCTGGCAGCCTTCCCACGCCTGTATCAAGACCTGGTTGTTCGCGCCGATGATCGCGTGCTCCATCGTCTGCACGCGGAGCGCGATGGACGGCGCCGCGCACTGGTATTTGAATTCCCGCGCCAGATGATGGAAATGAGCGACAGGCTGCACGTCTTTCTGAAAGACATCTTCTCCCGCAACCAGTTTGAACAGCCGTCGTTGCTGCGTGGCGTCTATTTCATCAGTGGCACCCAGACCAACAGCGCGGGAACCTGGGTCGGCGGCGTGGTTCCGACGGCACTCTGCGCTCCGCCAATCTCGGCGGCCGGAACAGCTCCCGCGAAAAGTTTCTTCATTACCCGAGTGCTGTCGGACATCATTTTCCGCGAGGCGGAGCTTGCAACCGCCAGTTCCCGCGCCGCGCGTCGATTCCGCTGGAGTTACCGGGCAACATTTGCGGCGGTGTGCATGCTGTTCGTCGGCAGTAGCGCAGCCTGGTACATCAGCCACCAGGCAAATTCAGACTATATGGAAAGGGTCCATGGCAGCGTTACCGAGTACGAACAGAGCGCTGACGACGACCGGGCGGCGGAACGTACCGATTGGCTCTCGCTCGCGAACGATCTCGGCCGCTTGCGTGACCTGTACCGCGAGCAGCAAGCCGGGCATCGGATCGACCCGGTAAAAATGGGATTCGGGCTATCCCAGGTAGCTAAAATAGAGGCGCAGGTTGATCAAACCTATCGAAGCGCCCTGGAGTACCGCTTCATGCCCGCGCTCACCGTCGAGATGCTGCGGCAGCTCGATGTCGCCGGCGCCGAGGAGGACTACCTCTACGAGGCCCTGCGTTTCTACCTGATGCTCTATCATCCGGACAAGTTCAAGGCGGACGAATTCTCACTCTGGGCCGATCTGCTCTGGCAACGGCAATTACCGGGCGATCACCATCAGCTGCCGCGTGACCAGTTGGGCACGCATCTCGCCGCCAGTGTCGAAGCCCGTATACCGCCGCCGCCAATGGACCGGGAACGCGTTGCGGCCGCTCGCGACGTACTGGCTCGCACGCCGCTGGAGCGCCGTATCTACCGGCGCCTGAAGAATGACTACATGCAGGAGCATGGCGGCCAGTTCACCGTGGAGCAGGTGCTCGGAAGCAGGGCGGAGGCACTGTTCCGTCGACGTAGCGGCACGCCACTGAGCGAAGGCGTACCGGATCTGTTCACCTACAGCCATTTCCATACCGGATTCAGTCCGCGAAGCAGGCAGCTTGCCGAGCAGCTCACCGCGGAACGCTGGATCTATGGAGACGATGCCCTTCATGAACTCTCGGACGCGGAAATTACCACCCTGACCGAGCAGGTGCGGGCGCTTTATTTCCAGGAATACACCGCCCGCTGGCAGGCACTGCTTGACGACCTGGTGCTGAACTCGTTCCGCAGCGCGTCCCATGGGCGCGTCGTGCTGCGCCTGCTGGCCGCCAACGATGCTCCTCTGATGAGCCTGTTGCAGGCCATTCGCCGAAACACCGCTCTTGCCGAGGCACCGCAGGTATCGAAGGCCGTGGGCGAAGTGGCGGATGTCGCCGCGGACGAGGTCATGCGCCATCAACGGCGCCGGCTGGATCGGCTGGTGCCGGATTCCGTCTCCGGCGGTGCGATCTCCCTGCCGGGCAGCGAGGTCAACGACTTCTTCCTTGATCTGAACGCCTACGTTGTCGAGGACGAAGGCATGCCGCTGCATCGCCTGCAGGAGGCTCTGGAGGGGCTGAATACATACTTCGACACACTGGCCCACGCCGGCGACCTCAGCCAGGCGGCATTCGATGCCAGCCGTGATCCCGCACAGGGGAGCGGTGCGGCCACTGACCTGCGGCGCGCGCTGTCCGCGGCGCCCAGGGTTGTGCAGCGCTGGTTCGAGGAACTGCCGGCGTCTACACAGCGGGTTACCTCGGTGGCCGCCCTCGGCCACGTCAACGACGTATGGCGTTCTCAGGTATTGAGTTTCTATACGGACGCCATCAAGGGGCGATATCCCGTTGACCCGAACGCGACAGTCGATATCCGCCTGGATGATCTTGCCACCTTCTTCGGGCCCGGCGGCATACTGGACAGCTACTTCGAGTCCTACATCAAGCCGTTTGTGGACACCAGCCGGCCGCAATGGCGATGGAGCAGCCCGGTGGCGATGTCGCGTGACTCGCTGAAGCTGTTTCAACGCGCCGAACGCATTCGCCGAGCCTATTTCGGCGGTGGAGAATCGCTGCGTGTCGGCTTCATGCTGAAGCCCTATTCACTGGAGCGCGTCGTCACGCGTTCACTGCTGGAAACCTCCGGAACGCAGATCCTCTATCAACATGGTCCGATCCGGTCT
The DNA here is from genome assembly GCA_040877625.1 of Aquisalimonadaceae bacterium. Taxonomy (GTDB): domain Bacteria; phylum Pseudomonadota; class Gammaproteobacteria; order Nitrococcales; family Aquisalimonadaceae; genus Methylonatrum. Next base: position 171,588 of record JBBDNK010000028.1, on the reverse strand, counting down.
GCGCTGGTGGAATGGCCGGGGCAAAGCAACGACCTGTCGCGTATCGCGTTCAACCTCGCCAGCCGGGGAACGCCCGTCAGCACCCGGATAGAAGGTGAGTGGAGCCTGTTCCGGCTGCTGGACAGGCACGCCGAAACCGAACCGATGCCCGACGGCAACGGTCTGCTGGTGACGTTCAATGTGGACGGCATCAAGGCGCAGTACGCGCTGCTGCCGCGCAGCACGCACCACCCGTTCGGTGACAATCCGCTGAGATTTTTCAGTCTTCCGGAGTCGCTATGAGCCGTGACGGAGATCTCTGCGGGATGTTCGGCAAGGTGCCGCAGCAGGCGGACTTCGTGAGCCTGCATATGCCGGAGAGTTTTACCGAGACCTGGCATGCCTGGTTGCAGGCGTGGCTGACCGTGAGCCGTGAGCAACTCGGCGAGCAGTGGCTGGATTACTACATCACCAGCCCGGCCTGGCGCTTCGCTATTGCTCCCGGCATCTGCGGCGACCGGGCGGCCGCCGGTGTGATGATTCCCAGCGTCGACGAAGTAGGGCGTTATTTTCCATTGGTTATCGCTCATCTCGGCGGGCACGGTCTCTGGCCGGCATATCTGTCAGGGACATCCTGGTTCGACGAGGTGGAGCGCGTTGCCTGCGGCGCGCTGGCCGAGGACAGCGGCTACATGCGTCTGATAGAAAACCTGGAAGCGCTGCAGCCGCCCGCATTCCAGCCGCTGCCCCGTTATCGTACCCGTGTCCCCGGCATGAATGCCGTCAAGGGCTGGCAGATTGCCGACGTCAGCGGAGTCGCCGCCGCCGATGCCGCCATTGGCTTGCTGAATCAGGCCTACAATCGCCTGCTCGGGGGGCACAGCCTGTGGTGGACGCGCGGCTCGGACCATGTGGAACCCTGTCTGCTCATCAGTGCGGGTCTGCCAGAGCCGGGTCAGGTGGCCGCAATGCACGACGGCGAGTGGGAGCACTGGGGCTGGGCAAGGGAACAGGTCATCGCTGACGGCGATGATCAGCAAAGATCACCCCTCAATGGATGACGAACCTCTAATTACTCGCGCGCTCACGCATGTCGGCCATGTCCGCGAACACAACGAGGACGCGATCCTTGACCTGCGGCGCGCGGGCCTCTGGGTGGTGGCAGACGGCATGGGCGGGCATTGCCTTGGTGATCGGGCCAGCCAGACCGTCATCCAGGCGCTGCGGGAGCTGGCCACGCTTCATGCGGGGGCGGGGCCGGCACTCGTGCACCAGCTGCCGGAGGCCATTCAACGGGTGAACCGCGATTTGCTGGATCAGGCGGCCGTTCATGCTCCTGGCGAGGTCATCGGCACCACGCTGGCAGCGATGATTCTGGAAGCAGACAACGTTCATTGCTTCTGGGCAGGGGACAGCCGCATTTATCTTCTCAGGGACGGCGTTCTGCGTTGCATGACCCGGGATCACGCCGTTCCGGAATCGAGCTCGGTCCCGAGCGGTAAGCAGGCTGCGCTGACGCGCGCAATCGGTGCCGATGAATACCTGGAACTGGACGAGATGCACGATCATCTCTACGAAGGCGACGTGTTTCTGCTCTGTACAGACGGCCTGACCAAGGTGCTTGGCGATGCCGAAATTGCCGATATGCTGCGCACCCACACCGCGGAATCCGCCTGTCAGTCTCTGATAGACACCGCCCTCCAGGGTGGCGGGCCGGACAATGTCAGCTGCATCACCGTGTTCGTGAACAGTTAAGGAGACACGGATGTATTCCTACGCCTTGCCGCCGCGCTCGTCGCGTTGTTCAGGAGGGTCCGACGCGTCGCTACGGAAGGGTTGTACGAGCAATCGGTGCAGCCAGAGCTCCCTGGGGTCGCGGAACTGACCGATGCCGATCGTCATGCCGTCGTGACCGGCTTCGGGTTGGGCCCGATAGGTACCGAACAGACGATCCCACCAGGGAACGTTGAAACCATAGTTGGAATTCGTCTCCCGACGCAGGATGGAGTGGTGTACCCGATGCATGTCGGGGGTCACCACGAACCAGCGCAGCACGCGGTCGACCGCCAGGGGAATCCGTACATTGGAGTGATTGAACATGGAAGTGGCATTCAGCAACACCTCGAAGATCAGCACGGCAAACGCCGGCGGGCCGAGCAGGGCAATCACCGCGAACTTGATTGCCATCGACAGAAGTATCTCGATCGGGTGAAAGCGCAACCCTGTACTGACGTCAAACTCGAGATCGGCATGATGCATGCGATGCAGACGCCATAATACCGGTACCGCATGAAACAGCACATGCTGCAGATAAATTGCCAGATCCAGCACAACGACCGACACCACCACCGCCACCAGGGCGGGGCTGCTCACGGCGTTGAAAAGCCCCAGCCCCTGTTGCTCGGCGAACAGCGCGAAGCCGACGGCCGTCATTGGAAACACCAGCCGCACCAGCACGGTGTCCAGCGCGACGATGCCGAAATTGCCGAACCAACGAATGCCGCGCCCGAGTGTTCGGCGGCGGCGCGGTGCAACCACCTCCCAGATCATCATTGCGGCCAGTACGCCCGTGAACACCAAAAGGCGTACAACCGGTTCCAGATTCAGTGATACGCTGGTCGACATGGGCGGACGCAACGGGATTGGCGGAAGGCGGTGACGGGCTTCCGGGGCCGTTGCCGTATCGTACTACAATTGGCTGACCAAGCCGCGTCCGGAACGAGGGTCCGCAAATGAGCAGCGAGTCATCAGGGTCACCAGAAAGCGGGCAGGGCGAAGGGATCGAGACTGTCGTTACCCCTCGCACATCCGATCTGGGCGACGGCTTTACGGTGCAGCGTGCGCTGCCGTCCGCGCAAAGGCGCATGGTAGGGCCTTTCGTGTTTTTCGATCAGATGGGGCCGGCGGTGCTGACAGCGGGCACCGGCCTCGACGTCCGCCCGCATCCGCATATCGGGCTCGCCACTGTGACCTATCTATTCAGTGGCGAAATCCTGCATCGGGACAGTCTCGGCGTGGTGCAGCCAATACGCCCGGGGGCGGTCAACTGGATGACCGCGGGCAGCGGTATCGTTCATTCCGAGCGCACGCCGGAAGAACTGCGGCCGATCGACTCACCGCTGTTCGGAATCCAATCCTGGGTTGCGCTACCTGAACGGCATGAGGAGATTGCCCCGGCCTTCGTTCACCATGCGGCCGAGGAACTACCCGTGCTCGACGCCGAGGGCGCGCGCGTGTGCCTGATCACCGGCAGCATGTTCGGCGCGCGCTCGCCGGTTGCGACGCTTTCGGAGATGTTCTATGCCGACGTTAGCCTGGAGCAGGGTGCGGCATTGTCGGTACCGCCCGAGCACGAGGAACGCGCCGCCTACATTGTTGAAGGCAAGGTGGAGACGGGTCCGCATGGCGGAACGTTCGAAAGCGGCCGGCTTGTGGTGCTGCGACCGGGCGCCACGGTCACGCTGCGCGCAACCTCCGGGCCGGCGCGGCTGATGCTGCTCGGCGGTGAACCGATGGATGGACCGCGGCATATCTGGTGGAACTTCGTCTCCAGCTCCAGGGAGCGAATCGAACAGGCCAAGGCGGACTGGAACGAAGGGCGCTTCGCGCCCGTTCCAGGCGAGACGGAGTTCATTCCGCTACCGGGCACCAGTTCACCGACGCCCGTCAAGTATCCCTGAGGGCTTCCACTGCCTTTCCAAGGAGCCTCTGATGTATTCCCATGGGGCTCCTTAACGCGCCGGCTCCGGCTGACCGTCCATCGATTCCTTTGGCGGCGCGAGCGTCCTGTGGCGGTTGACGCCGATAATCACAACCGGCAGCAGGATCGCCGCCGCAGCCAGGGCGTAGTAATCATCGGGATGGAAAATCACCACAAACGCCACCAGGGCCATCCCGATGCGTAGCACGCTGTTCAGAGCCAGGCTGCTGAAGAATCGCCCGAAGGTCGCATAGGTAATGCCACAGGTGCCGATGGCCACCAGTGCGGTATCGAAGATCTGATCCCAGCCAGGATTAACGACCATATCCGAGCGCACGAAGATGGCGAACGACATGAACGTGATCGGCAGGCAGATCTTCAATGCTTCCCACATCGTTTTCATGAAGGAGGCCTCGGCGATACGCGAGGCAACGGCGGCGGTCAACGAGGTCGGTGGTGACAACTCACCCCAGATTGCCAGCAGGAAGGCGAAGAAATGCGCCACCCATGGGTCGATGCCGAGTTCCCTCAGCGGCGGCACGATGATAATCGCGACGATGATGTAAGTCGCCGTCGGTGGCAGACCGGTGCCCACCAGCCAGCCAAAGACCCAGGCGAGGAGGATGGTCGCGATGATGTGGAATTCGCCGACATGCAGAAGCATCGAGCCCATGCGGGTAATGAAGCCCGTAACCGTGAATAGCCCGATCATGATGCCGAGTGTCGCCATCAGCAGGGTCAGATAGGCCGTCATTTCGGCATGGGTTTCTATGGCAATGCGGAGATTGCCAAGCAGGCTTTCATTGGCAAAGGCCGGGTCCTTCATCACGTATTTGAACGCCAGCCAGGTCAGAATCAGCAGACCCAGGACAAACACCGCGGTATAGAGCGCGGCACGCATCGCACCATAGCCGAAAGTGCTCATGAGCAGTATCAGGAACGCGATACCTGAAAAGAACACCGCTGTCTTGACCCATTCATAGAGTGGCACGTCGGGCGTCTGCACCGGCATGCTCGACAGCAACCGGACACTCAGGAGATAGACTGCAAGAATAAGGGATGCAAAATAGACGAAGGCAACAGCAAAGCCACGAATCACGACCTCCCAATAGGGCACCCCCAGAAACTCCGCCATCAGGAACCCGGCTACAGCCATCAGCGGGGGCATGATAAGGCCACCCATGGAGGCTGCCGTTTCCACGGCGCCGGCGAACGCGCCGGGAATGCCGTAGCGCTTCATTAACGGGATGGTGAAACTGCCGGTAACCGCGGTATTCGCCGACCCCGAACCGCTGACCATGCCCACCGCAACCGACGCGAGCACCGCCGTCTGCGGAATGGTGTGTCGGGAGCGCCCGGCCAGGCGGCGCATGACGTTAACGAGGGCGAGCTGCGCCCCGAACCCGCTGGCGGCCGCGGCGAGCAGCAGGAAGGCCGCGATCAATGTCAGTGAGAGTTGAGCGTATTGGCCGTAGATACCGGTGGAGAATTCGACCGTACTGGACGAAATCACCCGGTGCAGTGATGTACCTGGATGCCAGAAGAAATCGATTGGACTCAATTGGCCCCAAAGTGCATAGAAGATCAGAACCACATTCACCCAGAAAAGTATCGGGTGAATGATTCGCGACATCTCCATTACCAGCAAGAAGATAAGCACGCCGACGATCATGTCATGCTGGGTATAGGTGCCCTGGCGCCAGATCGCGATTTCTTCGTAGTTCGTGTTCATGTAGCCGATTGCGTACAGGCAGACGCCTATGTACAAGGCCACGCATAGATGATTGACCAGCGCCGGGAGACGCGGGTAGAGGAAATCGTTCTGATAATAAACGAGTATCTGAATGATGAATGCCAGCGGCACCAGCCGGACCGCGAGGTGCCGTGGGCCACCCGCTCCGGTAAGAAAGTACTGCAGCAGAAACGCGAAGAGCACCAATGAAAACAGGAAGGTCAGATTTCGAAGGGTCAGGTACTTTTGTAGGGCAATCACTGAACGTCCCCGCTTCCCGTTTTCCGTTAATCAGAAGGGCAGGGCGGAGCAACGCATGACATTCTCCGCCCTGCCGTACCGTGGTTGGAAATCAGTTTCCAGCGATGGTCCAGCTGTCGTCCCAGGCTCCGTGCTCTTTCAGGAATGCTGCCAGACCCGCGTGGACAGGGATGTCCGGGTTAGCTGCAACGCCAGCTGCCTGGGTGCCGACGAAATCTCTCGCCAGCGGCCGGAAACCGGCGTCACCCTCGGCGAGATTGTCGACGTTATCGTTAAGGATGTTGAGGATCCGCTGCATCAGGTCCGCATCCATGTCGGCACGCACGTTGTAGGCGAAATAGATCGGCACGCCCCAGATCTTGTCGACGCCGACATCCTGGCTGAATGCCTCGGCGGGATCGATCTCCACGGGCACCAGGCCGGCTGCCTTCAGCTTCTCGCGCTCTTCCTCGGAGGGATTGACGACGGAGATGTCTGCCCGAAGCTCCGCTTCACGCCACCAGGTCGGAAGCGATACACCGGCCGTCGTGTAGGCGGCGGCACCGGCGACAGAGCCGGATTCAAACGAATCCGCCACCGTGGCGCTGTCAATTTCGACGTGATTGAAGGGGTACCCCAACGCCGTCATGATGCGGTTCATGTTCAGCCAGTTCATGAAACCTGCCGGCGTGAAGAACAGGTCTTCGTTGGCCAGATCGCCATAGGAATTGTATTTGTCTTCATCTCTGGCGGGCACGGTCATAAACGTTTCCATCGGGTAGACATACAGGGTATGCACCAGATGTCCCTTGGCGGGCTCGAAACCCTTGTACGGACGGTCGTCATTGTAGAGGCCACGCATGCCGACATCCGCGGTGTAGCCGAACTCGCCGTCACCATCCATGACCGCCTTCATGGCGGCGGTGGTGGACGGGTAAGGCTGAACGACCACGGCATAATCATCCGAACCAAGATTTTCCTGAATGGTTTCAGAAAGCAGATTGCCGACGGCGTAGCCGTAGGAGCCGACGTTGGACGTTGCGAAACGAATGGTCTGGCGCTGGGCCTCGGCGGGCTGAATAGTTGATAGCGTCAATGCCACGACGCAGCCGGCGGCAATAACGGAATGCATCATGCAGCTATGTAATCTAGATGTGAACATTTGTTCTCCTCCGTACTATTTTCTTATGTAAATTGGACAGTAGCATTAACAGCAATAATCTGCCATAGGCGTTGGAAATTCGACATCGAACTATTACTTAGGCATTAAACTCAATCACATAAAACACTTTCTTGTTAATGATTCCACGAATATTCGTGGATGTTCTGCTCAGGTGAATCGGATTACGGGCTGCTCACCTGGAGCGTCATAATCCCATCGACCGCGCCCCGGATCTGGGCGATGCTGACGTGGACCGAATGCGGCGGAAAGTAAACCCATTGACTGCAACTGAGCCGCGAGACGTCCGCTTGTGTGGTCGAATGCAGGTGCAAATGCATGGTGTAGGCAGACAGGATCCGGCTTGGTCCACCGCCGAATGAGCCATCCCCGAACATCCCCGCCAGATTCGTCCCCGCACTTGCCTGCAGCGGCGCGCTCAAGGCGGCACTGTGGGGCTCTTCCTGGGTAACCCGGGTGACGTCAAAGGTGCCGGCTCGGATGGTTCGCGGAGCGCCGTCGGTCGTGTTCAGCCTTAGCCTGCAATAAGCTTCGTGCCGGTTCACGGTCGAGTAGGGAGTCAGACGTCCGTCTTGCAGATAAACGCTGTTGTTGTTCGCGGGAACAGTGAGATCGCGGAGCAGGATCACGCGGGAACCGTCCGGCACCCGGTAATAGGGCGACGATTCATCACCAGCATAGCGCGCGCTCTGGCAAGCGGTGAGTACGAGTGCAAGAACGAGACCGGAAGCGAAGAGAACGCCTGAGTTCATGACTGCACCTCAAACCGAGCCCGGACAGGTCGCGCCCATGATGTGGGGCGCGCAATCATCCAGTGATCGGTAGACACCATCATACGAAGCAAATTGCAGTGCACGCAAGATAGTTCGCATTTCACGCCACAAGATCGCCTAGCGTTTCCGCCGGCGTCCACGGAGCATCGAACCGCTATTGGTTGTCTACGCTGTGTTGACTGCTGCACATTCATCCAGGGATGCATGCCCCATGATCATCGGAGACCTTCAAAGCGCACCGCGCGAGCGGTGCCCAACCGGCCTGATTGGGCTGGATAACGTGCTCGGCGGCGGCTTGCTGCGGGACGCGGTATTCATCGTCCAGGGCAGCCCTGGTTCAGGCAAGACCATCTTCGGCAATCAGGTTGCGTTCAACGTGGCCAGACGTGGAGGCCGCGTGCTGTACCTGACGATGGTCGGTGAGTCGCTCGGGCGAATGGTCGGACAACTGTCCAATCTCTCCTTCTATAACCCGTCCGAGATCATGAAATCGCTGTTCTATCTCTCCGGCTACAGCGCGATCGCGCGGGATGGCGTTGACGGCCTGCTCGAACTCATCGCGGTGGAGGCGAGAGGCCACGAGGTTTCAATGGTCGTGCTGGACGGGCTGTTCGTCGTTAGTGAGATATTCGACTCCGACCAGGATTTTCGCAAATTCATCAATGCACTGACTCATCAGGCAGAGCTGCTTCGCTGCACCATGCTGCTGATGACCAACAGCGCCCGAACATCGAGCAGCCCGGAGTATGCAATGGTCGATGGCTGGATCGAGCTGGGCACGTCGCATCGCGGCCGCCTTTCTTGCCGCTTTATCGAGATTCACAAGTTTCGCGGTAGTGATTTCGTGTCAGGCAGGCATTCGTTGAGCATCACCAACGACGGCATCGTCGTTTACCCGCGCGTGGAAGCCGTTATGGGGTTCGATCCCGGACGCGGCATACAGGACGGACGGCTGACCACAGGCATCGACGGACTCGACAAGATGCTGCGCGGCGGTCTCCCCAATGTTTCGACGACACTGCTTACAGGCGCTCCCGGCGTCGGCAAGACCTCGTTCGGATTACAGTTTCTATCCCGGTGCACGACGGACCATCGCGGACTGTACTTCGGCTTCTACGAGACCGTGGAAAGGCTGATCGTGAAGACCCGCACCCTGGGCATCGACCTCGAGGCGCTGCTCGAAAGCGGTGCCGTGCGGATCATCTGGTATCCACCCACGGAAAACCTGATCGATGAACTCGGCCATCGCCTGGTCAATCATGTGCGCGATCATCACATACGCCGGGTGGTGCTCGACGGCATTGGTCCGTTGCATCGGGCCACACCGGAGGCAGAGAACATCGGCGGATTCCTCGCCGCTCTCACGAATGAACTGCGAGCGCTCGGCTGTTCGGCAATATTGACTGCCGAAAGCCCAACGCTGGAGGGCGGCTCGGAGGTTACATTCGGCGACATGTCCGCGGTTGCGGAGAATATCATCACACTGCAATACGCACAGGTCGAAACGGCGGAGCACCGGACGATCAAGGTGCTGAAGCTACGCGACAGCACGTTCGATGCAGCCACGCACACCATTCGCATCAGCTCCGCCGGTCTGCAGGTCGGGAAGGCGCATCGCCGCCCGGCGCCGGGGTCGCGCCACTCAGTTCCCGGTAGCCCTCGAGCAGCGAGCGAAGTCGACCGGTGAAGCGGACCGGCTTGCTTGCCTGCAGGTCGGTCTGCACCAGCACCGAGCGACCGCGCATGCGCAGTTCCTCGTCGACCAGGCCAAAGAACGCCAGTTCCAGTGAGGCGCCGCCGAGCCGCGTTACCCGAACCTCCATCTCCAGAACCTCCCCTAGCCGGCAGGGGCGCATGAACTGGCATTCGGTATGGACCGTGGGCAAACCGTTGCCGTCGTTGAGCACGTAGTTGGCGTAATCGATATCAAGTGCCTCATTGAACCAGTCTTCCGTGGCCGTCTGGATCATCTCGAAATAACGCGGGAAAAACACGATGCCCGCGGGATCCGTGTGGGCGAAGCGTATGCGGATGCGCTTTCGGTAAGGCCGCGGGCTCTGTTTCATTGCAATTTCCTCTCGTTCGGATATTTGCTTTACATATAAAGTATTCGGTTCTAAAGTATCTCTTACAACCGGGGAGAAGCCAAGTCAATGCATACCCAGCGTCACGCCATCATAACCGGAGCAGGGCGGGGCATCGGTGCCGCGATTGCCGGCCGACTAGCCGCCGAAGGCATGCGGCTGACCCTGCTCGGCCGTGGCCTCGAGCAACTGAACGCGCAAGTGGAAGCGATCCGCTCCGCGCACGGTGTGGACGTGGTCTGTTACAGCGTCGACGTTACCAGCAGCGAAAAGGTGGCCGACGTCTTTGCGCGCATCGCCCGCGAGCACGGCGCCCCGGATGTGCTGATCAACAATGCCGGGGCCGCCGGCAGCACGCCGTTTCACCGGCTCACCGACGCCCACTGGCGGCAGATGCAGTCGGTCAACCTCGACGGCGTATTCCATTGCTGCCGCGAGGCATTGCCGATGATGGTGGAGGCCGGTTTTGGCCGGGTCGTCAACATAGCCTCGACCGCCGGCCTGAAAGGTTACCCCTATGTTGCCGCCTACTGCGCGGCCAAGCACGGCGTTGTCGGCCTCACTCGCGCGCTGGCAGTGGAGTACGCCAGAAAAAACGTGACCGTGAATGCGGTCTGTCCAGGCTTCGCCGAAACCGACATGACCGTCGAGACCGTGCGCAACATAGTCGAGAAGACCGGCCGTAGCGAAGAGCAGGCACGAGCCGAGCTTGCCCGCGGCAACCCGCAGGGCCGGCTGGTGCGGCCGGAGGAAGTCGCCGATGCGGTTGCGTGGCTGGTAAGGCCCGAGGCAGCCGCCGTAACCGGTCAATCGGTGGTCGTGGCCGGCGGCGAGGTGATGTGACCATGGATGAAAAACCAATGGACGAGACGAACCATTCCGACATCGACTATCACCATCCTCAGGTGGTCGATCAGAGCGATTTCGAGTACGGCCTGACCGAACAGGACAAGATGGAACTGCGGCTGTGGCTACGCCTGCTGACCTGCTCGACCATGATCGAGCAGCGCGTACGCGACCGGCTGCGCGAGGGCTTCGAGTTCAGCCTGGCGCGCTTTGACGTGCTGGCACAGCTCGATCGTGCCCCGGAGGGCCTTTCCATGGGTGAACTCTCCAGCCGCCTGATGGTGTCGGGCGGCAATGCCACCGGCCTGACCAGCCGCATGCTGGCGGAAGGGATGATTACCCGCGAGCCGGTCGCACACGACAGACGCAGGCAAGTGGTCCGCCTCACCGAGCACGGCCGTCGGCTGTTCAAGCAGATGTACCCCGAGCACGCCCGCTGGATCCACGAAGCCATGAGCGGGCTGTCCGGCGATGAACAGCAATTGCTGCTCGGCCTGCTCGGAAAACTCAAGAAACAACTGACGGATGGAGGCCCGAAATGAAAGCGGCCGAGCTCAACCCGCAGCATTTCCGCTGGGACGTCATGGACCGCGTCGCGACCATAACGCTTGATCGTCCCGATAAAAAGAACCCGCTGACCTTCGACAGCTACGCCGAGCTGCGCGACACCTTTCGCGCGCTGACGTATTGCGATGACATCAAGGCCGTGGTGGTGACCGGTTCGGGGGGCAACTTCTGTTCCGGCGGCGACGTACACGAAATCATCGGCCCGCTGGTGGACATGCGCCGCAACGGCCGTATGGATGAACTACTGGCCTTCACCCGCATGACCGGCGATCTGATCAAAGCGATGCGCGCCTGTCCGCAGCCGGTGATTTCGGCTATCGACGGCATCTGTGCCGGTGCCGGTGCCTGTATCGCCATGGCATCCGACATGCGCCTGGGCACGCCGGAGAGCAAGATGGCGTTTCTGTTCACGCGAGTCGGACTCGCCGGTTGCGACATGGGTGCGTGCGCGATACTGCCGCGCATCATCGGCCAGGGGCGCGCCTCGGAGGTGCTCTACACCGGCCGCTCGATCAAGGCCGACGAGGCAGAGCGCTGGGGTCTGTACAACCGTGTCGTTACCGCCGATTCCCTGCTTTCCGAAGCGCAACAACTGGCGCGTTCACTGGCCAGCGGCCCGACCTTTGCGCACGCCATGACCAAGAAAACCCTGCACCAGGAATGGAGCATGGGCGTCGACGAGGCCATCGAGGCCGAAGCCCAGGCCCAGGCCATCTGCATGCAGACAATGGATTTCGAGCGGGCGTACGAAGCCTTTGTCAGCAAGCAGCAGCCGGTTTTCGAGGGCAACTGAGATGGCCGATACCAGCTTCCTTGAATGGCCTTTCTTTGAAGACAGGCACCGCGCGCTGGCGGAGCGGCTGACTGCCAGCGCTGCAGGTCTGGGTGAACTGGAACAGCGGGCACACCAGGACATGGACGGCGTTTGCCGTGAGCTGGTGCGGCGTCTCGGCGCCGAAGGCCTGCTCGATTATGCGGTGACGGTGGATGCCTCCCGACCACTGGACGTGCGCAGCATCTGCCTTGCGCGCGAAACGCTGGCCTACCACTTCGGCCTGGCCGATTTCGCTTTCGTGATGCAGGGCCTGGGCTCCGGTCCGATTTCCATGTTCGGCAGCGAGCAGCAGCGCCGGCATTACCTGCCGGGTGTGCAGCGCGGTGAGCGCATTGCCGCCCTGGCGATGTCCGAGCCGCAGGCCGGTTCGGACTTTGCGGCGCTCTCCACCAGTGCCCGTCGCGATGGCGACCACTGGGTGCTGAACGGCACCAAGACCTGGATCTCCAATGCCGGCCTGGCCGACCAGTACACGGTGTTCGCGAAAACCGACCCCGACGCCGGCGCCAGGGGCATTTCCGCCTTCATAGTCGAGGCCGACGATCCCGGCTTCTGCGTCAGTGAACGCATCGACGTCATCGCGCCGCATCCGCTTGGCACCCTGACGTTCAGCGATTGCCGCATCCCCGCCAATCGCATCATTGGCGAGCCCGGGCAGGGCTTCAAGGTGGCGATGAGCAACCTCGACATCTTTCGCTCGTCGGTGGGTGCGGCGGCGCTCGGTTTCGCCCGGCGCGCTTTCGATGAGGCCATGACCCGCGCCGATGAGCGTCAGCTGTTCGGGCAGCGCCTGGCCGACTTCCAGCTCACCCAGGAGCGCCTCGGCGAAATGGCCATGGAGATCGACGCCATGGCACTGCTGATCTACCGCGCCGCCTGGGTGAAGGACGTGCAGGGCAGGCGTGTAACCCGCGAGGCCTCCATGGCCAAGACTTATGCCACCGAGGCGGCGCAGCGAATCATCGACCGCGCCGTGCAGCTGTTCGGCGCCATGGGCGTGGTCTCGGGCGTCAAGGTCGAGGAGCTTTATCGCGAGATCCGCGCACTGCGCATTTACGAGGGCACGACCGAAGTCAACACGCTACTGATCGCGGCGCAGGCGCTCAAGGCGCACCGTGAGCGCCTGAGCGCGAATCCGGCAAAGACCGGATAGCACGGATCAGCGCCCGGAGGAGAATAAGCAATGGCTAGCGACAACAGCGCGCATGTGGATGACTTCGCCGCCGCGCATCTGCCGCCGCGGCAGGCATGGCCGCGGATGCGTTATGACACGCTGCCGGAACTGGCGGCGATACCGGACCGGGTCAATTGCGCGGTGCTGCTGGACAAGCCGGCGCGGGAGCAGGGTGAGCGGCCGGCGCTGCACTACAACGACCAGACCTGGAGCTACGCCGAGCTTCGCGAAAAGGCCGACCGTATCGCCCACGTGCTGGTCGATGACCTGGGCATAAAGCCCGGCAACCGCGTGCTTCTGCGCGGCCCCAACAACCCGATGATGGTCGCCGCCTGGTTCGCGGTGATGAAGGTGGGGGCGGTGGCCGTGGCCACCATGCCGTTGCTGCGGGCGCGCGAGCTGGTGTTCATCTGCGACAAGGCGCGCATCGACGTCGCCTTGTGCGACGAGCGCCTGCGCGAGGAACTGGAGAAGACCATTGCCGGCTCGCAGCTGGCGCGCGCGCTCTATTTCCATGGCGGCAATGCGGCGGATAGCCTGGAGGCGCGCATGGCGGACAAGCCGGCGCATTTCGAGACCGTCGATACCGCCGCCACCGATACGTGCCTGATCGCCTTCACCTCGGGCACCACCGGCCAGCCGAAGGGCTGCATGCACTTTCACCGCGATGTCCTGGCCATTGCCGAGACCTTCGGCCGCCATGTCCTGAAACCCGGCCCTGACGACGTCTTTGCCGGCAGTCCGCCGCTTGCCTTCACCTTCGGACTCGGTGCGCTGGTGATCTTTCCGTTTCGCGTTGGCGCCAGTACCGTGCTGGTCGAGCGCTACACGCCCGACGTCACGCTGCAGACAATCAGCAGATACCGGGTCACCACCCTGTTCACCGCCCCCACCGCCTATCGCGGCATGCTGGGGCGGGTGGGGGGTCACGACCTCTCCAGTCTGCACACCTGCGTTTCCGCCGGCGAGGCCTTGCCGAAGCCGACCTGGCAGGACTGGGTCGAGGCCACCGGTATCCGCATCATCGACGGCATCGGTTCCACCGAGCTGCTGCACATCTTCATCGGCTGCGCCGGCGACGATATACGCCCTGGCTCCACGGGCCGGCCCGTTCCCGGCTATGAGGCCAGGGTTGTCGACGACAATGGCCTGGAGGTGCCGCCCGATACCATCGGCAATCTGATCGTGCGCGGGCCCACGGGTTGCCGCTACCTGGACAACCCCGAGCGCCAGGCGAAGTACGTGCGCGACGGCTGGAACTGGACCGGCGATGCCTACAGCCGCGATGCCGACGGCTATTTCTGGTACCAGTCGCGTACCGACGATCTGATCATTTCCTCGGGCTACAACATTGCCGGCCTCGAAGTCGAGGAGGCCATGCTCGAGCACGACGCCGTTCAGGAATGCGCCGTGGTTGGCGTTGCCGATGCGCAGCGTGGTCAGATCGTCAAGGCCTACGTGGTGCTGCGCGACGGCGCCAAACCGGATCAGGACACGGCACGCGAGCTGCAGGAGTACGTCAAACAGGCGCTTGCGCCCTACAAGTACCCGCGCGCCATAGAGTTTCTCGAGGCCTTGCCGCGCACGCCGACCGGCAAGGTACAGCGTTTTGTATTGCGTGAGCGCGGCTGACGCTGGAGCCGATCCGCGACAACCACACAGTGTTTACTCACCAAGGCGTGAGGCAAGGAGTCAAGGTCATGTTGGAAATACTGCAACCGGAAGGCTGGCCGCAGCCCAGAGGCTACGCGAATGGTGTGGCCGCGGAGGGTCGGATGGTGTTCGTCGGCGGCCAGATCGGCTGGACGCCGGAGCTCGAGTTCACCACCGACGATTTTGTCGGCCAGGTGCGTCAGGCGCTTGAGAACACCGTGGCGGTGCTGCGCAGTGCCGGGGCGGAACCGCACAATGTGGTGCGCATGACCTGGTACGTGACCGACCGGCGTGAGTACCTCGATTGCGCGCGCGAGTTGGGCCGCGCCTACCGCGAGGTGATGGGCAAGCATTTTCCGGCCATGGCCCTGGTGCAGGTGGTGGCGCTGGTCGAGGATCGCGCCAAGGTCGAGATCGAGACGACGGCCGTGATTCCACGGCGGGAGCAGGCGTCATGAAGATTCGCATCATTGGTGGCGGCCCGGCGGGGCTCTATCTCGCGGTTCTCATGAAAAAGAATAATCCCGACCACGATATCCAGATCTACGAACGCAATCGCCCGGACGACACCTTCGGCTTCGGCGTGGTGTTCTCCGACGAGACACTCGGGCAGTTTCTCGAATACGACGAGCGCAGCTACCGTGCAATCACCCAGCAGTTCGCCTATTGGGACGAAATCGACGTCCACGTCGGCGACCAGATGGTGCGCTCGGGTGGGCACGGCTTCTGCGGCATGTCGCGCAAGGACCTGCTGCTGCTGTTGCAGACCCGCGCGCGGGAACTCGGTGTCGGCCTGAACTTCGAGGTCGAGATCAAAGATCCTGCGCAACTCGGGGATGCCGATCTGATCGTCGCCGCCGACGGCATCAACTCGCGTATCCGCGAGCAGCACAGGGAGCACTTCCGGCCCCGCATCGACGAACGCCCCAACAAGTTCGTGTGGCTGGGCACGACCCGGCCCCTGGACACCTTTACCTTCATCTTCCGCCAGACCGAGCACGGCCTGTTTCAGGTGCATGCCTACCGCTACAACGACGAACTGACGACCTGGATCGTCGAAACCACGGACGAAACCTGGCGCCGCGCCGGCCTGGACAAGGCCAGCGAAGCCGACACCGTGGCATTCTGCGAGCAACTGTTCGCCGATGATCTCGATGGTCACCGCCTGATCAGCAACCGATCCATCTGGCGCAACTTTCCCACCATCAAGTGCGAGCGCTGGGTACACGACAATATCGTGATCATGGGCGATGCCGCGCACACCGCGCACTTCTCCATCGGCTCGGGCACCAAGATGGCGATGGAGGATGCCATACATCTGTTCGAAGCCTTTCGCGGGCATCCGAACGATGTCGGTGCCGCGCTCGCCGCTTACGAGGAGGGGCGTCAGGAAGAGGTCTCGATACTGCAGCATGCGGCGCAGGTCAGTCTGGAGTGGTTCGAGCACACGCCTCGCTACCTGGGCATGAACGCCCTGCAGCTCACCTTCAGCCTGTTGTCGCGCTCCAAGCGCATCACCTACGACAACCTGCGGCTGCGCGATCAGGGCTTTGTCGACACCGTGGACCGCTGGTTCGCCGACCAGGTGCGCGAACAGTTCGGCTTCGACGTCGATGCCGGGCGGCCCGTACCGCCAATGTTTCAGCCGTTCCGCCTGCGCAGGATGGAGCTCGCCAACCGCGTGGTCGTCTCGCCGATGTGCCAGTATTCGGCGCGGGACGGCTTTCCCAACGACTGGCACTTCCAGCACCTGACCAGCCGCGCCATCGGCGGCGCCGGACTGGTGTTCACCGAGATGACCGATGTCTCGGAGGAGGGGCGCATCACACCCGGCTGTACCGGTATGTACCTTGACGAGCACGTACCCGCCTGGCGGCGCATTACCGATTTTGTCCACACCCACACGCGCGCCAGAATCTGCATGCAGCTCGCCCACGCCGGCCCCAAGGCGTCCACCTGCCTGCCCTGGCAGGGAAAGGGGATGGATTACCCGTTGCCCGAGGGTAACTGGCCGATCATGGCCGCCTCGGCGATCCCTTACCGTGAGGAAAGCCAGCGCCCGAAGGCGATGGACCGCGACGATATGGACAAGGTCATTCGGGACTTTGCCGCCGCCGCGCAGCGTGCCGAGCAGGCTGGTTTCGACATGATCGAGATCCACATGGCACACGGCTACCTGCTGTCGAGCTTCATCACGCCGCTGATGAACAGGCGTGACGACGAATACGGCGGTTCGATCGAAAACCGCATGCGCTTTCCGCTCGAGGTATTTGATGCGGTTCGCGCGGTATGGCCGCAGGACAAGCCCATTTCCGTACGTATATCGGCGACCGACTGGATGGAAAATCTCGCCGTCACCGGTGATGACGCCGTTACCGTGGCCAGCATGCTGCGCGAGCACGGCGTCGATATTGTTGACGTCTCCGCCGGGCAGACCTCGGTCAAGGCACGGCCGGTCTATGGCCGCATGTTCCAGACCCCGTTCGCCGACCAGGTCCGTCATGAAGCGGGCATCGCCACCATCGCGGTCGGCAATATCAGCTCGGCCGATCAGATCAATACCATTGTCGCAGCAGGGCGCGCCGATCTCGTCGCCCTGGCCCGACCGCATCTGGCCGACCCGTATTTCACGCTGCATGCGGCCGCCCACTACGGCGTCAAGGACCAGCATTGGCCGCCTCAGTATGCCGCGGGCAAGTTCCAGGCCGAGGTGCTCGCCCAGCGCAATAACGAAGATCTCGCTGAACTGCGCGCGGCCGCCCGGCCCGAAAAGCCGCAGGAGGCGCTGGCGAGGCTGGATGCCGAGCGACTACGGGATACCGGGTAATAACGAGGCGCCAGAACATGCACCATGATGCATGTTCTGGCGCCATGAATCCGCGATTCTCACCGGAGACAGGCATGGGAGCTTTACGAATAAAGCAATAAAATGCATATTACCCGCTGTTGATTTCGGCCCGAAGGGCACGGCGCTAACGATCGGCAACGGCAGACAGAAAACACGCCGAGACAACTGATCTCCGCGAACAACGAGAGAGGAACGCATATCATGACCAGGAAAACACATCTGTTCGGAGCACTCACGATCGCCGCTTCAATGGCCATCGGCGTGAGCGGTCAGGCTGCGGCGGAGCAGGTGACGCTGCGCACGGCCAGCGCCTTTGCCAAGGGTACAGCCATCCCCTTCACCTTCGATAAGTTCGTCGAGGAAATCAATTCCGACGCCAACGCCCCCGTGAAACTCAATTACGTTGGCGGGCCGGAGTCCATGCCGCCGTTCCAGCTGGGCAATGCCGTGCGTACCGGTGTGGTCGACGTCGCCTTCGTAACCGGCGCCTTCTACGAGAACCTGATGCCGTCGGCCGGCGCCCTCAACCTGACCGAGTACTCTCCGCAGGAACTGCGTGAAATGGGCCGCTGGGACGATCTGCAGGAGATCTGGCGCGAGGAGATGGATGTGCACTTCCTGGCGTTCACCAACTACGGCAACCGGTTCCACCTGTACACCAACAAGCCGCTCGACACGGCTGACCTCAGCGGACAGCGCCTGCGTATCACCCCCGTATACCGCGCCTTCTTCGAGAGCCTCGGCGCCGATGTCGCGCAGACCGCCCCCGGCGAAGTCTACACGGCACTCGAGCGTGGCACGGTCGACGGCTACGGTTGGCCGATCCAGGGCGTGCTTGATCTTGGCTGGCATGAGCACACCAGGTACCGGGTCGAACCCGGCTTCTACCAGGTCGAGGTCGGCGTACTGGTCAACCAGGATGCCTGGGAGCGGATGACCGGCGAGCAGCGTGCGTACCTGACCGAAAAGGCCGTATGGCTGGAGTCACTGAATGAACTCAACGATGAGATCAACGAACGTGAAGCCAAGCGCCAGGCCGAGGCGGGCATGGAGGTGATCGAGCTCACCGGCGCGGAACGCGAGAAGTTCCTCGACGCCGCGCATGAGGCGAAGTGGCAGGTCCTGTATGAGCAGGACCGGGAAACCGCCGAACGGATCCGCGCCGTTATCACCAAATGAATCCAGGCGTCGACAATGCCGCCCCGGCCGCGCCCTCCAGGGGCCCGGTCGGGGCGTTCTACCACGCCCTGATGCAGGTCTGCGGCTTCGTCGCGGGGTTGATCATCGCCATCATCTCGGTAGTGATCGTATACAACGTCGTATCCCGCAATCTCGGACTGGGCTCGCTCGGCTGGGTGCTGGAGGGCAGCGAGTATGCGGTGGCGGTAGCGACTTTCCTGGGCGCACCCTGGGTGCTTTACCAGGGCTCGCATGTGCGTATCGACCTGCTCCTCAACGTCTTGCCGCGGGCGGTGGGGCGCTGGCTTGAAGCGCTTGTCAACCTGTTGGGCACGCTTATCTGCAGCGCCTTTGCCTATTTTCTGTGGAGCGCCGGCAGCGAGCACTTCGAGCGCGGCACGAGGGTGTTCAAGGCATTCGTCTTCCCCGAGTGGTGGACCTTCATAACGCCGGTGTTCTGCCTCGCCCTGCTGACTATCGAATTCGCCCGGCGCCTGTGGCGCTCCGCCGCTCTGGGAGAAATCTGAAATGGAGTGGCACCTGGCGCTGACGTTGCTGGTCGGTGGTCTGCTGGTGTTGATGGCGCTCGGGCTGCCGGTCGTGTTTGCGTTTCTGGCGATCAATATCGTCGGCGCCTACGTGTTCCTGGGCGGCGAGATGGGGCTGCTGCAGATGGCACGCAACACCTCCGAGGCGGTGACCAGCTTTTCGCTTATTCCGATTCCGCTGTTCGTATTGATGGGGGAAGTACTGTTCCACACCGGGCTCGCCTTCAAGGCGATCTCCGCGATAGAACGCCTGATTTCCCGCGTACCCGGCCGGCTGAGCATCGTTTCGGTGCTCGGCGGTACGGCATTCGCGACCCTGTCCGGCTCGAGTATCGCCAATACCGCGATGATGGGCAGCGCGCTGCTGCCCGATATGCTCAAGCGTGGATACCATCCCTCGATCGCGATGGGGCCGATCATGGCGGTCGGCGGTATCGCCATGCTGATTCCACCGTCGGCGCTGGCGGTGACGCTGGGCAGCCTGGCCGGCATCTCGATCGGACAACTACTGGTCGGCGGGATCATTCCCGGCCTGGTCATGGCCGTGGCCATACTCGGCTACGTGATTATCCGTTGCATGCGCAATCCCGAGCTCGCCCCGGCGGACGATGGCGCCATCGGCTTGAGCCCCTGGGAGCGCTGGAAGCCGTTCTGCGTTTATGTGCTGCCGTTGTTCGGCATCTTTGTGGTGGTCGTCGGCAGCATGCTGATCGGCTGGGCGGAGCCCACCGAATCGGCCGCATTCGGTGCCGTTGCCGCAACGGTGGCGGCGCTGCTCTATCGCTGCATGACGGTTGACGCACTGACCCGCGCGCTGATGGAAACCGCAAAGATCTCGGTCATGATCCTGTTTGTTCTGGTTGCCTCGACCACGTTTTCGCAGTTGCTGGCTTTTTCCGGCGCCACGAGCGGGCTGCTGTCGGTGGTAACCGGGTGGGATCTGACACCATTGATGCTGGTACTCGGCATGTTGCTGGTGCTGCTGGTACTGGGCTGCTTTGCCGACCAGATCAGCATGATCATGATCACGCTGCCGTTTTTCATGCCGATTGTCGAGACGATGGGACTGGACCCGATCTGGATCGGCGTGCTGTTTCTGATCGCGATGGAGATCAGTTTCCTGACGCCGCCATTCGGCCTGCTTTTGATCGTCATGCAGGGGGTGGCGCCGGCGGGGATCAGGCTATGGCAGGTCTACCAGGCCGCCTTCCCGTTCCTCATCCTGCAGTTGCTCGTATTGGCCCTGATCGTCGCGGTTCCCTGGCTGGCTGTCGGGTTACCGTCGATGATGCGTTAGGGAGCCCGGGATAGTCGGGGCTAGTCGGGGCTTTCATCGCAGACGCCGCGGACCATCTTCTGCAACAGGCGCGTAAACAACGCCTGCTCGTCGGCGGTGAGGAGATCGAGGGCGCGGTGGTGTTCTCGCAAGGCCAGCGGGTAGACGGACTGAAAGCGTGCCCGGCCGGCGGGGGTAACATTCAGGTTGAGGATTCTTGAATCGCCATCCGCCTTGCTGCGTACCACCAGGCCGCCGCGCTCCATGCGCACGATCACCCGGCTCAGCGTCGACTGCGGAATCATCGTCTCCTGCACCAGCTCGGAGAGATTGCGGGCGCCGCGCAGGACCAGGACAAGCAACACCCGCCAGTACTGAAAACTCAGGCCGTGCGCCACCAGGCCATCGTTCAGCCTCTTGTTGAGCTGCCCCATAAGCAGATTCATCAGATAAGGCGGAAAGGCATCCAGCGGAATCGACGTGCCTTCGGTTTCGCTCGGTACATCCAGCCGCGATTGCACATCCTGCATCAGTTCATTGACTCCAGGGTTTCCGAAGGCGCTGCATTATACAGACCCTCCCGCAAGGCTGGGCTTACCGTGCTGATGCACCGTTCCCGCCTGAAAATTGAATATCTTGCCCGGGTTCATGATGTTCTTCGGATCGAGCGCCTGCTTTATCGTGCGCATGACCTCGACGCCCTCACCCTGTTCCATCTCCAGAAACGCCATTTTGCCCAGGCCGATTCCGTGTTCGCCGGTACAGGTGCCGCCCATCTCCAGCGCCTTGGCAACCAGCAGGTCGTTGATCCGCTCGGCTTCCACCAGCTCCTCCCTGTTGGCGGGATCGATCACGAACACCATGTGAAAGTTGCCATCTCCGACATGACCAAGAATAGGGGCGGGCACAAAACTGTTCTCGGCCACGCCGCGAATATAGCTGATGATCTCGGTCAGGCGCGAGGGCGGTACGCAAACGTCGGTGGCCCAGTTCTCACAGCCGGGACGCAGCGCCTTGCAGGCATAGGCACAGTCATGACGCGCCTGCCACAGGGCGCTGCGTTCCTCCTCAAGGGTGGTCCAGCGGAACTCGCCGCCGCCATTGTCCTGCGCCAGAGCCGCAACCTCCTCGGCCTGCTCGGCCACCGCCTGCGTGGAGCCGTGGAATTCCAGGAACAGGGTAGGGCGCTCCGGCAGGTCCAGCTTCGAATAACGGATGGTCGCACCCATCATGACCTCGTCGAGCAGTTCGACGCGGGCAATCGGGATACCCATCTGAATAGTCTGAATGGCGGTATTCACCGCGCCCTCCAGCGTCTCGAACGAGCACACCGCCGAGGCCATCGCCTCCGGACGACCATACAGGCGGAGCGTGATCTCGGTGATGACGCCAAGGGTGCCCTCGGAGCCGATGAACAGGCGCGTAAGGTCGTATCCGGCCGCCGACTTCCGTGCCCGGCTGCCGGTCTTGATGATGCGGCCGTCCGCGAGCACGACGGTCAGTGCCAGCACATTTTCGCTCATCGCCCGATAGCGCACCGCGTTGGTCCCGGATGCGCGGGTCGCGCACATGCCGCCGAGCGTGGCATCGGCACCGGGGTCAACGGGGAAGAACAGCCCGGTATCGGCCAGCCATGCATTGAGCTGCTTGCGGCGCACGCCGGGCTGGACGACCACATCCATGTCCTCGGCATTGACCTGCAGAATCTCGTTCATGCCCGACACATCCAGGCTGATGCCGCCATCGGTTGGAATCAGATGGCCTTCATAGGACGTTCCGGCCCCGAACGGAATCACCGGCATGCCGTGGCGGTGGCAGATACGCAGGATTTCGGAGATTTCTTCAGTTGATTGCGCGAAGGCCACCGCATCGGGCAACACCCCCGGGTGCCAGGATTCATCGTGACCATGCTGTTCCCGCACAGCCTCCGACGTGGAGAGGCGGCCATCGAGCACTTGCCTCAACTCGCTGAGGGCGGTCTGTCGACTCTCGTTATTTTCCGCACCCATGATGCTTTCCTCCTGATCAATATCCTGCCATGCGCCGGCAACAGCAAAGGCGTTCATCGCGAAATCGGCTACTTGCTATCGTACATGCAAATGCATACGATTGACGAAACCAGTTGCACCATATTGCATCACGGCAAATCGGTAACTGCATAATAGCGCGGGGCGGCATCACCGACCCCGTGCAAAAGACACCATGCATACACTCAGCGATAAGCCAGCGCAATTTCTTGCACTATTGCAGCTGCAATAGAATCACGATGGTGCCGATCCCGGAGGGATAATCATGGCGGAACGATCTTTCGCAACCGAGGTGAAAAAACTGCGCCTGGGTGAAGGCGAGGAATTTCACGGCGAGGGCATACTGGCCGTGACCAAGGCGCTGTTGCAGTCCGGCGTTGCCTATGTGGGCGGTTACCAGGGCGCGCCCATCTCGCACCTCATGGATGTGCTGCACGACGCCAACCCCATTCTCGAAGAGCTTGGTGTGCATTTCGAAAACAATGCCAGCGAGGCGGCGGCCGCCGCCATGCTGTCGGCTTCGGTTCACTACCCCTTGCGCGGCGCGGTTGCCTGGAAGTCGACGGTGGGCACCAACGTCGCCTCCGATGCCTTGGCTAATCTGGCCTCCGGCGGTGTGACCGGCGGCGCGCTGGTGATCGTCGGCGAGGATTACGGCGACGGCTCCAGCATTCTGCAGGAACGTACCCACGCCTTCGCGATGAAGAGCCAGATCTGGCTGCTCGACCCGCGCCCGAACCTGCCCAGCATCGTCAAGGCGGTGGAGCTGGGGTTTCAGCTCTCCGAGGCCAGCAACACACCGGTGATGCTCGAACTGCGTATTCGGGCCTGTCACGTGCATGGGCATTTTACCGCCAGCAACAACCGCCCGCCGCCCTATGCGATCTCCGAGGCAATGGAGAACCCGATACGCGACGTCAACCGTATCGTTCTGCCGCCGGCGAGTTTCGCCCATGAACAGGAAAAGATAAACCAGCGCTGGCCGGCGGCGATCCGCTTTATCCGCGAGCACAAGATCAACGAATTCTTCGAAGGCGAGCGCAAGGATCTGGGCCTGATCCTGCAGGGCGGGCTCTACAACACGGTGATCCGCGGGCTGGAGCGGCTGGGGCTGGCTGACAGCTTCGGCAACAGTCGCATCCCGCTGTACGTGCTGAACGTCACCTACCCGCTGGTCGATGGGGAAGTGGAGGAATTCTGCGCCGACAAACGGGCGGTGCTGATGATCGAGGAAGGTCAGCCCGACTACCTGGAGCAGAATCTGCACGCCATACTCCGGCGCGCCGACATCCCCGCCAGGGTTTATGGCAAGGGCCCGCTGCCGAAAGCCGGTGAATACACCGGTCAGGTCATCGTCGATGGCTTGAAGGCATTTCTCGAAGCCCAGGCCCCGGAACTCATCGCCAAGCCGCTCGACGGCGCCAAGCCGATTGTCTTCAAGGGGCTGGAGAACGCCGTGCCGGCCCGCCCGCCGGGGTTCTGCACCGGCTGTCCCGAGCGGCCGATCTTCACTGCCATGAAACTGGTCGAGAGGGAGCTGGGGCCGCAGCATGTGAGCTGCGATATCGGTTGCCATCTGTTCTCCATCCTGCCGCCGTTCAACATCGGCAACACCACCATGGGCTACGGCCTCGGCGCGTCCTCGGCATCGGCATTCCACGGCGCACCCGGCCGGCGGGCGATCAGCGTCATGGGCGACGGCGGCCTCTGGCATAACGGTCTGACCAGCGGCATCGCCAACGCCGTCTTCAACAACGACGACGAAGTCATGCTGGTGGTGGACAATTTCTACGCCGCGGCCACCGGCGGTCAGGATGTGCTGTCGTCGCGGGCGGACAATTCGCTGCGACACACCAATATACCGATTGAACAGGCCGTGCGGGGTGTTGGCGTGCAGTGGGTACGCACAATCGACCGCACCTACGACGTTCAGCGCATGAAGGACACGCTGACCGAAGCCCTGACCACGCAGGAAAAGGGGCCGAAGGTCATCATCGCGCAGTCCGAGTGCATGCTGAATCGCCAGCGCCGCGAGAAACCCATCGCCAGGAAGGCTCTGAAGGAAGGCAAGCGGGTGGTCCGCGAACGCTTCGGTATCGACAGTGACACCTGTACCGGCGACCACTCCTGCATCCGCCTGTCCGGCTGCCCGTCGTTGTCGATCAAGCCCAACCCGGACCCGCTGCGGCAGGACCCGGTGGCGCACGTCGAGAACAGCTGCGTCGGCTGCGGACTGTGCGGCGAAGTCGCGCACGCGGCGGTGCTGTGTCCGTCGTTCTACCGTGCCGAAGTCATCAGCAATCCCGGTCGCTGGGATCGCTTCATGCACCGCGTGCGTGGTGCCGTTATCGGCTTTCTGCAGGCGCGCACCGAACGCCGTCTGGCCCGCTACGCGGTATGAAGGAGGTTGGTTTGAGTCAATTCGATACCAGTAACCGGCCGATCACCATCGCCATCATGGCCATGGGAGGTCAGGGCGGCGGCGTGCTTGCGAACTGGCTGGTGGATCTGGCCGAGCATGGCGGTTATATCGCCCAGACCACGTCCGTGCCGGGTGTCGCGCAGCGTACCGGGGCGACCATCTACTACGTGGAGCTATTCCCGCAGGAGGCCGCACGCAAGGCCGGCCGGGAGCCGGTGCTCGCGCTGATGCCGGTGCCGGGCGATGTCGATATCGTCATTGCCGCCGAGTTCATGGAAGTCGGCCGGGCGCTGCAGCGCGGCTTCATCACCCCGGAGCGGACCACCGTCATCGCCTCGTCGCACCGCGTTTACGGTATCAGCGAGAAGATGGCAATGGGCGACGGCGTGCTCGACCCCGAGCCGATCCGCATGGGCGTGCAGGAGAGCGCGAAGAGTTTCATTCATTTCGACATGGAGGCCGCGGCCGAAGCGCAGGGCAGCGTGATCAGCGCGGTGCTGTTCGGTGCCGTTGCCGGCAGCGATGCGCTGCCGTTTCCGCGCGAAGCCTTTGCCGACGCCATCCGCCGCGGCGGCATCGGCGTCGAGGCCAGTCTGCGCGCATTCGACGCCGGTGAACGGCAGGCGCGCGGCGAGGCCGCACCGGCGGCTCCCGCGTCGACGCCAGGTGCCGAGCCAGTAGACCCGGAATTGCGTGAACTGGTATCGCGAATCGAGACGCGACTGCCGCAAGCCGTGCGTTTCAATGCCCGCGAGGGGGTGCGCCGCCTGGTCGATTACCAGGATCCGGCCTACGCCCGCGACTACCTGGACCGCGTCGAGGAAATAGCCGCGCTTGAAACGGAGCAGGGCGGCGGCGAGGCGCGCGACTACCGCATCAGCGCCGAGACCGCCCGTCACCTGGCCCTGTGGATGAGCTACGAGGACACCATCCGCGTTGCCGATCTCAAAACCCGCGCCAAGCGTTTCAAGCGTGTGCATGACGAGGTACGGGCCGAATCCGATCAGATCGTCTACGTTACCGAGTTCATGCATCCGCGCGTCGAGGAAATATGTGACACGCTGCCCGCCGGCATCGGCAGGTGGATACTGAACTCGCCTCGGGTGTGCTCCTTGCTCGGCCGCTTCACCCGGCGCGGCCGGCATATCCAGACCGCCAAGCTGCAGGGCTTCCTGCTGCTCTACACACTGGCGGGGATGCGCCGCTGGCGGCGGAGCACGCTGCGTTACGCGGAGGAGCGGGCGCGCATCAACGCCTGGCTTGAGCGCGTGCGCGGCCTGGTGCCCGCCGACCCCATGCTGGCGCTGGAAGTGGTGCTCTGCCAGCGGCTGGTCAAGGGCTATGGCGACACGCACGCGCGTGGTTTAAGCAGCTTTAATATGTTGATTCAAGTGCTGGATACACATAGGGAACGTAGCGACATTGCCGAACTGCTGCGGCGCCTGCGTGAAGCCGCACTGGCGGACGAGGGGGGCAAGGCGCTGCGCGCCGCGCTCGACGAGCTGGCGCGTGAAACACCTGCCGGGCAGCCCGTAGAGACGGCACGCGGGGAGACAGTCTGATGCGCATCGCGGTCCTGGGCGGCGGCCCCGCCGGTCTTTACGTGGCCTACCTGCTGAAGCGCCGCCGGCCGGACTGGCGGATCAGCCTGTACGAACAGAATCCGCCCGACGCCACGTTCGGCTTCGGCGTGGTGTTCTCTGACCGGGCGCTCGAGTTCCTGCGCGAGGACGATCCGCAAACATACGATCTGATCACGCCGCGCATGGAAAGCTGGCGGGATATCGGCATCAATCACGCCGGTGAATCCATCCGCATCGACGGCATCGGGTTCTCCGCCATCGGCCGGCTGGAGCTGTTGCAGCTACTGCAGAGCCGGCTGGCGAGTGTCGATATCGACGCCCGGTTCAATCAACCCATCGCCTCGATCGACGACCTCGGCGACGCCGATCTGATCATCGGCGCGGACGGCGCCAACTCCCTGGTACGCGGTAGCGCCGACTTCGGCACCACGATCAGCGAGCTCGACAACCGCTTTGCGTGGTTCGGTACGGACCGAAGCTTTGACTGCCTGACGCAGACCTTCGTGCGTACCGAAGTCGGCACCTTCAACGCCCACCATTATCGCTACAGCCCCGAGCGCAGCACCTTCATTGTCGAGGCGGATCCGGTCACCTGGCAGGCCTACGGTTTCGAGCACATGAGCGAGGAGCAGTCCCGCGCCACCTGCGAGCAGGTTTTCGCCGACGTGCTGCAGGGCTCGGCACTGATCACCAATCGCTCGATCTGGCGGCGTTTCCCGAGAATCAGCAATGAACGCTGGGCGGTTGGCAACCGCGTACTCATTGGCGATGCCCTGCGCACAGCGCATTTCTCCATCGGCTCCGGCACACGGCTGGCGCTGGAGGACGCGATTGCACTCACGCAGGCGCTCGACGAGCAACCGGATAACCTGACCCAGGCACTGGCAAACTACGAGGCCCGGCGCCGTCCGGTGGTGGACAAGCTGGTCGCCGCCGCCAACCGCAGTGCCGACTGGTATGAAAGCTTTTACCGGAAAATGAAACTTCCGCCGTACGAATTCGCCTGGAGCTACATAAGCCGCAGCGGGCGCGTCGATCCGGAGCGCCTGCGCACCCTAACACCCGAATTCGTCGCCGCCTGCCAGCGCCGGGGAGTGGCCACCGAAACCACCTAACCACACGAGCAAACCCCGGGGTTGACCCAGCCGGGTAGGGCGGAAAAGCGCAGCGCCTTCCGCCGCACGGCCCGACCCACTCTCCAGGGTCACATCGGACCATCTCCCCCCACCACCCGAACAGCTTCAATACGCTCCCCGCCCCATTAACGAGTACCTCTAATCCAAATCCTCACTTGACACCCATCAGAATACCGCTATGTTTAAGATATCGGATTAGACCGGTCGGTCCAAGGCGAGGGCACATGGTTCATACCACCAAACAACGCCTGCTTGACGCAGGCCTGAACATGCTGCTGCAGCGCGGCTATAACGATCTCGGTATCCAGGCCCTGCTCGCGGAAACGGGCACGCCGAAGGGTTCGTTCTACCATCATTTCAGCAGCAAGGAAGACTTCGCGCTGGAGGTCATTGATCTCTACATGACCCAGGTGCACATGGGGCTGGACGCCGCCGTCGGCGATCAAACCCTTCCACCGCTCGGCCGCGTTCGCAAATTCTTTGAAATGACGCGGGACAAGTACCGCAGCGACGGTTATCTCGGATGCATGCTGGGAGGGCTGGGGCAGGAGCTCTCCGGCGTCAACGAGGTGTTCCGGAGCAAGATCGAATGGTGCTTTTCCGTGGTCGCCGGGCGCCTCGCCGGGTGTCTGGAAGAGGCCCGTCTACGCGGCGAGCTGCCGCCGGAGACCGATTCAAGTGCGTTGGCCAACCTGATCCTCAATTGCTGGGAAGGAGCCGCGCTTCGCACCAGGCTGACACGGGACCCCGCGCCGCTGGACGCTATTCTCGATTTCTATTTTTCCGAAGTGACCGCGCTTTACAACAACAAAGTGGCTGGAGCCGCGTCCACCAACGGCATGCGGCCAGACCACGCAAAAGGGGAGGTGTGAACATGTTGAATCTGAATCTACGCCGAAATGCCGACCATGCCATGGTTCCGGTTGATCTTGCCTGTCTTAGTATGGAAATCAGCGGCGATTTCCGGTTTCCGGCAGAAGAGCTGGCAAGCAACGCGAACCAGATCGGCGCGGAGTATCACGGCCCGGCGGTGATCGTCCGCTGCGCCGACAAGCAGGATGCCCTGCGTTGCCTGGAATTCGCCTCCAGGCACGGGCTGCTGATCGCCATGCACAACGGCCCCGATGACCCGATGGCCTGGCGGGACTGCGATCAGGGCATTGCCGTGGATTTACGCGGGCTGGTGCGCGCGGCGGCGTGACGGCGATGATCGGGCAACGCGGCTGATCGACGGCAGCCCCACGGCGCTGAAAGGCAAACATGCTGCCGTCGATCAAAAGGGCGGTACGCGTGCGGACTTTTCGGCGCGTTGGTCGAGCACGTCGTAACGTTCCGGGGTAACGGTAGCGAACCCGCTAAGGCACAGCCTGTCGAGAACCGGACGCATGTCGTCCGCTCCGGAGACACCCTGAAGGGCTTCGCCTAGTATCCGTGCGCGTTCCGCCCCCAGCTGCGGACTGGCAACCAGCAGCGGATTTGGAGACGAGGCGGTCGAGACCAGAACCTCGATGTCACGCACGCGCTCCGGCGTGTGTGCGGTGATCAGATCCAGCGCATAGCTGTCCAGCGGCGCGATGTCCGCGGTACCTTCAATCACGCTGTCCAGGGCACGCAGCGGCGTTACCAGCGGGCCGATGCTTTCCGAATAGAGTGGTTTACCGGCGGATTCACGATAGGGCATCAGGTGATTGCGTAGCGCATTGAAACCGGACTGTGAACCTTTATCGGTCCAGCCTATGCGCTGCCCGAAGGTCTCTTCCAGGCGTTTGAAGCCACGATCCCGACGGACCACCAGATCCGTAAAATAGACCGGCCGGCCGGCGTAGCGCTCAGCGCGCGGCACCGGGGCGGCAATGGGCAGCGGCTGTGGCCGTGCCTTGCTGAACGGCCATCCGCACATGAACACGCAGCCCAGGTCGTCGCGCGACCACAACTCCCCCAGAGGCCGGGGAGCCGGGTAGGCGAGATCCTCAAGGGCGATTCCGGTGGCGTCGGCCAGCCACCGGAACAAATCCGCCCAGGCCGCACGTGCCTGCGGGGTGACGTCGTACATGCGCGAGCATGCTATTGGCCTTTGCATCGGCATGACAGCCTGCTATGCGAATCGCAAGGTCTGGCCGAGACCCATGTCTTGGGCCTTCTTCAGCATGGCGGCGCCCAGTGCGATATCGGTGGTGCTCAACCCGCGATGCCAGAACAGGTTGATCTCCTCTTCGCTCTGCCGGCCGGGCTTCTTGCCCGCAACGATCTCACCGAGTTCCGCATGAAGATTCTCTTCCGTCACCTTGCCTTCGTCCACGTGCCGACGCAGGGCACCGAACGGCAGGCCCGGGCGGCACTGGCTCCAGTCGTCCACCACCACCTTGGCCATGATATCCGTGAGCGAGAATTCCACTGCACTCATGGTGCCGTACGGAATCACCAGCGCACCGGGCTTGATCCATTCGGTCTTGAACAGCGGCTCCGGTTCCGGCAGTCGAGAGGCTTCCACCATGATGTCCGCGCCTTCGAGGCATTCCTGCCAGTTGTCCACCACGCGAATGTCCTTGCCGAGGTCCTTGCGAAGACGGGCGGCAAAGGCTTCGCGGCTCTCCGGCCGGCGGGAGTGCACGCGAATTTCATCAAAATCGAACAGATGATCGAGCAGCCGCACGTTCCAGTAGGACGTCCCGCGCGCGCCGACATGGCCGAGCACCTTGCTGCCCGCACGGGCCAGGTGCCGTGCGCCGATGGCGGTCATGGCACCGGTGCGCATCTCGGTGATTGAGGTGGCGTCAATGAAGGCCTTTGGAATGCCGGTGACCGGATCGAACAGGTTCAGCACGGCAACCTCGGAAGGCAGATCATGCTTGTAGTTGTCGACGAAGTCGCCCACCACCTTGACGCCGGCGACGTTCAGCGGCTTCACATAGCCACGCAGGACGTTGAAATGTCCCTTGGCGGAATCTTCCGGCACCAGGTGCATACGCGGCTCTATCACGGTTTCGCCAGCACCTTGTGCCGCCAGCGCGGCCTCCACCGCTGCCAGTATCTCGTCATTTGTCAGTGCCAGGCGTTCGACGTCCAGCGCGTTCAGGTAACTAATGTTGATTTCCCGCATCGTTTCTCCCACGATCTGATCTGTGTGCTTTACCTGTATATACAATTAGATTATGGTCGTCAAACGATCCCAAGGAGAGCGACATGATGAAATCGAAAGCCCTGCTTACTTCACTCGTCTGCGTTTTGCCTATGCTGCTGGCCGTTCCAGCGGCTGCACAATCCGACTATCCAAGCCGGCCGGTACAACTCATTGTGCCGTTCGGCGCCGGCGACGCGATTGATGGAACCGCGCGCCTGATGTCGCGCCGGCTTCAGGAGGAATTGGGCGTTCCGTTCGTGGTCCGCAATGTCCCGGGTGCCGGCGGCGGTGTCGGCATGGCCGAAGCCAACAAGGCCGATCCCGACGGTTACACGTTGCTGGTGGCTTCCACCGGCGCCATGACCGCCCGCCCGCAGATCAGTGATTCCGGTTACAAGACCGATGACTTCGTCACCATTGCCCAGCTCGTGGAAGTGCCGATCGGGCTAGCCGTCGCCGATGGCAGCGAATTCGAGTCGGTGAAGGACGTCATTGCGGCCGCAAAAGCGAACCCGGGGTCGGTTAAGTACTCCACGCCGGGGCCGGGTTCAACCCAGCACCTGAGCATGGAGCGTTTTGCCAGAGACCAGGGAATCGAGCTGACCCATATCGGCGGCCGCGGCGGCAAGGGCGCAGTGACCAAGGCGCTGACCCAGGAAGTTGATTTCGTGTTCGTCGGCGCATCCAACTACACCAGCCTGTCCAAGGCTGGTCAGCTCCGTGTACTGGGCGTTGCCGCTCCCGAGACCGTGTCGTATCTGCCCGATGCCCCGACGTTCCAGGAGCTCGGCTACGACTTCAACGCCGCCGTCTGGTTCGGTCTGGTGACCAACCGCGGCATCGCCGATGACCGCCTGCAGACGTTGCGCGCGGCCGTGGATAAGGTGGCAAACTCGGGAGAGACGCAGGAGCTCTACGGGAAATACAACCTCACGCCGGCCTACCTCAATCATGATGCCTTTACGCAGCTGATCGCGGAAACCGTTGAGGAAAACGCACAGACGCTGAAGACCATCGGTCTGATTCAGTAAAACGGACGCCGGGTCTTCGCCCTGGCAGAGGCGGAGGCCCGGCGCTCATGACGCATACGGAGGACTCGATGAAAGCGGATCGGGCACTCGGCATTGCTGCGATTCTGGCCGGCATATTGATCGCCTTTGCCAGCAGCCATGTTCAGCTACTTCCGGGCTCGACCGCGGTCTCGGCCCGTTTCTTTCCCTATCTCCTCGCCGCCATCCTCAGCGCGGGCGGATTGACACTGATTCTGTGGCCTGGCGCTGTGCCGGCACGTGACGTCGTGACGCGCATCCTTACACCGTCGGCGCTTATGGTCGCGGCAACGTTCTCGATCTATGCGTTTACCTTCCGCTATATGGATTTTCGCCTCGGCACCTGGCTGTTCGTGCTGATTACGATGTGGATCCTGGGCGCCAGAAAGCCGCTGGAGCTCATCATCACGCCCATTGCCGTCGCGCTGATCACGTTTTACCTGTTCCGCTATGGCTTCACGGTGCTATTGCCGACATGGAATTGATAGGGCTCGATACGATTCTCGGCGCCATCTCGGTGGTGTCGCAGCCTTCAGTGCTGATGTGGATGTGCATCGGCGTCGCGGTGGGGCTGATATTCGGTGCATCGCCGGGGCTGACCGCCACCACTGGCGTGGCGATTGCGGTGCCGCTGACTTTCGGCGTCAACTTCGAGCAAAGCATGGCGCTGCTGCTCGGTCTGTACTGTGCCGGTTACTTCGCCGGCTCGCTCCCCGCCATACTGATAAACACCCCGGGGGCACCCGGTAACGCGGCGACGGCGCTTGACGGTTACCGCCTCGCTCGGTCCGGCAAGGCGGATCTGGCTATCAGCCTTTCCGCCACGGCCTCGGTGGTGGGCGGCATCTTCTCGATCATCGTGCTGATGTTTGCCGCACCCCAATTATCGAGCTTCGCCCTGAAGTTCACTTCAGTCGAGTACTGCGTGCTCGGGTTATTTGGCGTTTCATGTGTCGCCGCGGTATCCGGCGGGTCGATGGCCAAAGGCATCATTGGTGCCAGTTTCGGCATGCTGCTGGCAACGATCGGCATCGACGAAGTCGGCGGCGTCACGCGCTTTACCATGGGGATGCCGGCGCTGTTGGGCGGTATTCCGTTGATCCCCGCGCTCATCGCCATGTTCGCACTGGCCGAACTTTTCACGCAGGCGGCGAACCCCCGCAGCGATCAGGCCCTGCCCGGTCAGCAACGCTATCCGCTTGCCGGATTACCGCGTTTTCTCGGCAAACACTGGGCATTGCTCGGCCAGAGCGCGATGATCGGAACATTCATCGGCATCCTGCCGGGGGCCGGACCGACCATTGCATCGTGGATCGCGTACGGCCAGGCCAGGGGCCGGGAGCGGGCAGGGGAGAGTGACGAGGACGCCCAGGCCAGGGGCGTCATGGCCGCCGAGTCCGCAAACAATGCAGTCACCGGCGGCGCGCTCGTCCCCTTGCTCACGCTGGGTATACCGGGAGACACGGTAACGGCGGTGCTGATCGGGGCACTGCTTATTCAGGGTATCGATCCGGGGCCGATGTTCATCTTCGAGCATGAAGACCTGTTCGCGCAGATACTCGTCATTCTGTTATTCAGCTCGGTGCTGTTCCTGGTCATCACGCTGCTGGCGCGCGGGCTGCTGCCTCGCATCGTCACCATCCCGCCACGGATCCTGCTGCCGATCGTGGCGGTGCTCTGTGCCACCGGCGGCTTTGCCATCAACAATGCGACGTTCGAGGTCGGCCTGATCGCCGTACTCGGAATGATCGGCTATGTGCTGCTGCGCTTCGGCGTCTCCATGGCGCCGGTGGTCCTGGGGCTGGTGCTCGGCCCGATCATCGAGGTCAACATGCGCAATGCCCTGATCGCGAACGACATGGATTTCACCGTGTTTTTCACCCGGCCAATCAGCGCAACCTTGCTGGCCGTGCTTGCGGTAACGCTGGTGGTGGCGGGGTGGCGGTCTTTCCACAAGCGATAGCAAGACCCGCCGACAGGCGCGAGGAGACACGCATTGAGCGGGTCTCCTCGCGCCCTCAGCGCAACGCGCTCAGTGCCTTGCGGAAGTCGTCGGCAAGCGCCGCATCCCGGGCGTGCCGGCCGGCCTCGATAACCTGTTTGCCGCTCACGTAGACGTCGCGAACCATGGCGCTGTCGCCGGAGAACAGCCAGCGATCGAGCAGGCCGTCGCCGTCAGCGGTGGCAAGCATGGGGTGTTCTCCGTCGAGGACAATGAAATCGGCGTAGGCGCCCGGTTCGATCCGGCCCACGGGTTGGCCCATGGCCTGGGCGCCGCCGCCCAGCGCGCGTTCATAGAGGTAGCGGCCCACGGACGGCGTCTCGGCACTGACGAGCCGGTTGCGGCGTTGCGAGACCAGGCGCTGCGTATACTCAAGCCAGCGCAACTCTTCCACCACGCTGACACTGACATGACTGTCGGAGCCGATGCCGAACCGGCCGCCGGCGGCGAGATAGTCCATTGCCGGAAACAGGCCGTCGCCCAGATTTGCTTCGGTGGTGGGGCAGAGCCCGGCAACCGCTCCGCTTTCGGCGATCAGCGTGGTCTCCGCGGACGTCAGATGGGTCGCGTGGACCAGGCACCAACGCGCATCCACGGGCGCATGCCGGTAAAGCCATTCCACCGGCCGCTGGCCGCTCCAGGCCAGGCAGGCGTCAACCTCCCGTTGCTGCTCGGCGATATGGATGTGGACGGGCACGGTGTCGTCCAGATCCAGAATCGGCCCGAGCTGCCGCGGCGCCACCGCGCGCAGGGAATGCAGGCACAAGGCGAGGTGATGACGGGGGCGCTGGCGATAACCGGCGCTCAACGCCTGCCAGAGCTCGGCATAGGCGTCGGTGTTCTGGACAAAACGCTGCTGTCCCTGGTTCGGCGGTTGCGCACCGAAGCCGCTGTAGCTGTAGAGCACCGGCATCAGTGTCTGTCCGATCCCGGCGACATCGGCCGCCGCCATCAGACGCTCGGATGTCTCCGCCGGATTGGCGTAGGGGCGGCCGTTGCGATCATGGTGCAGATAATGAAATTCGGCGACCGTGGTGTAGCCGGCCTTCAGCATTTCCACGTACAGGTAGGCGGCAATCGCCTGCATCTGCTCGGGTGTAACCCGCGACACCAGCGCGTACATGCTCTGCCGCCAGGACCAGAAGCTGTCCTGCGGGTCGCCCAGCACCTCTGCCAGCCCCGCCATGGCACGCTGGAAGGCGTGAGAGTGGAGGTTCGGCATGCCCGGCAACAGCGGTCCGGAAAGGCGGGTGGCGGTGTTCGCGGAGGTGTCGCTCAGTACCTTGCTGAACGTTCCGTCCGCGGCGATGGTCAAGCGCACATTGCGAGCCCAGCCGCTGGGTAACAGCGCCTGCTCTGCGAATAACTCCATGAAGACACTCTCCGGCTAGCCGTCTAAACATGTATGTACAATTGCATGCGGGTATACTTAGGCGCAACCACTGACAGCCCATGCTTACGTGCGAGACATTGATGCAACAAAAACAGCCCATCCAGCCGGTGCGCAGCGACAATAGCCCCGCACCGCTGTACATGCGCGTCAAACGCATGATCCGTGATCAAGTGCTCTCCGGCGTTTGGCCGCCCGGCCATCGCGTGCCCTCGGAGAGCGAGCTGGTGCTCGAGTTCGGCGTCAGCCGCATGACCGTCAACCGCGCTCTGCGTGAGCTGGCCGCGGATGGCCTGATCGTGCGCGTGCAGGGCGTCGGCAGTTTCGTCGCCGAGTCCAAGCCGCATGCGGCGCTGTTCGATATCTCGAGCATTGCCGATGAGATCGCCGCGCGCGGCCACAAGCACAGCGCCCGCGTCATCACCCTGGAAGAGGACGTTGCAGACCAGGACGTCGCCCGCGCACTCGTCGTCGATGAAGGCACCAGGATATTCCGCTCCATCATCATCCACAGCGATGACGATGTTCCCGTGCTGCTGGAGCACCGGTATATCGCCTCCGATCTGGTGCCCGACTACCTGCAGCAGGACTTCCTGCAGATCACCGCGCACGCTTACCTGATGAGCATCGCACCGCCGACCGAGATAGAACATGTTGTCGAATCCGTCACCGCCGAGCCCTGGGAGCGGCGCTTGCTGAAAATCTCCGCAACCGAACCCTGTCTGCTGTTGCAGCGGCGAACCTGGTGGGGGCGCAGGGTCGTCAGTTGGGCGCGGTTGTTGTATCCCGGCACGCGCTATCGACTGGAGGGCCGGTTCGTGCAATCGGCCGATATGGCACACAGCCGCTGGCCGGGGCGGACCTGAGCCACCGGCCCCGGAAGGCCGATTGGCAGCGGTGTGCAAGCAGGGCCCGCCGCGACTGAATCCTGAAACGCGCCCGCGATCACGCCCGACTATTGCTAAACCGCAATGGACGATGTTAAGTTGAATTTCGCCAAACTTGTATAGACAGGTAGTGACATCCGGAGGAGCCCGTGACCAGATCCAGCCCCGCATCCCCTCGTATCATCCGCGCGCCTCGGGGAACCGAGCTCAGCGCGAAGAGCTGGTTGACCGAAGCTCCACTGCGGATGTTGATGAACAATCTCGACCCGGACGTCGCGGAGCGGCCTGAAGATCTCGTCGTCTACGGCGGCATCGGCAAGGCGGCGCGCAACTGGGAATGCTTCGATGCGATCGTCAAGGCGCTGCGCGAGCTCGGCGATGACGAAACCCTGCTCATCCAGTCCGGCAAGCCGGTAGGCGTGTTTCCGACGCACCGTGATGCCCCGCGGGTACTCATCGCCAACTCCAACCTGGTGCCGCACTGGGCCACCTGGGAACATTTCAACGAACTCGACCGCAAGGGCCTGATGATGTTCGGGCAGATGACCGCGGGCTCGTGGATCTATATCGCCAGCCAGGGCATCGTCCAGGGGACTTACGAGACCTTTGTCGAAGCCGGTCGGCAGCACTATGACGGTGACCTCGCCGGGCGCTGGATACTGACGGCGGGACTCGGCGGCATGGGTGGCGCGCAGCCGCTGGCCGCGACCATGGCCGGCGCTTCCATGCTGGCGGTGGAGTGCCAGCAAAGCAGGCTGGACTTCCGCCTGCGGACGCGTTACCTGGATGTCCAGGCCAAGTCACTCGATCACGCACTGGAACTGATCGAAGACGCAAAATCCGCCGGCAAGGCCGTCTCCGTGGGCTTGCTGGGCAATGCCGCCGACGTCTTTCCCGCCATCGCGCGCCGCGACGTCCGCCCGGACATGGTCACCGACCAAACCAGCGCCCACGATCCGCTGAACGGCTATCTGCCGGCAGGCTGGAGCTGGGACGCATACTGCGAGCGCTCGAAATCCGACCCCACGGGCACTGCGAAAGCCGCCAAGCAGTCCATGGCCGTGCATGTCCGCGCCATGCTTGCGATGCAGGCCAAGGGCATACCGACCTTCGATTACGGCAACAACATCCGGCAGATGGCCCAGGAGATGGGCGTAGATAACGCCTTCGATTTCCCCGGTTTCGTGCCGGCGTATATCCGGCCGCTCTTCTGCCGCGGTATCGGGCCGTTCCGCTGGGCCGCGCTGTCCGGCGACCCCGAAGACATCTACCGCACGGACGAGAAGGTCAAGGAGCTCATTCCCGACGACCCCAACCTGCACAACTGGCTCGATATGGCGCGCGAGCGGATCCAGTTCCAGGGCCTGCCCGCACGCATTTGCTGGGTGGGGCTGGGCCAGCGCCACCGGCTCGGTCTCGCGTTCAACGAAATGGTCCGCCGGGGCGAACTGAAAGCGCCCGTGGTGATCGGCCGTGATCACCTGGACTCCGGTTCGGTGGCCAGCCCGAACCGGGAGACCGAGAGCATGCGCGACGGCTCGGATGCCGTCTCCGACTGGCCGTTGCTCAACGCGCTGCTCAATACCGCGTCCGGAGCGACCTGGGTCTCACTGCACCATGGCGGCGGCGTTGGCATGGGCTACGCTCAGCATGCCGGCATGGTGGTTGTCTGTGACGGCAGCGAAGATGCGGATCGGCGGATCGCGCGCGTACTGTGGAACGACCCCGGTACCGGCGTCATGCGCCATGCCGATGCCGGCTACGAGGCCGCCATCGACTGCGCACGCGAACATGAGCTCAACCTGCCCATGCTGAAGACGGAATACCCTGCATGAATCCAGCCGAGGTAACACCCCGCAACGGGCCGTTGATTCTGAGCATGCCGCACGGCGGCACCGACCTGCCGGAGGACATCCGGCAGCGCCTGAACGCCGAAGGCCGGGTGCTGCATGACACGGACTGGTGGATCTACCGGCTCTACAACTTCGCCGATGCGCTTGATGCCACGGTGGTGCGTACCACGGTTTCCCGGTACGTCATCGATGTCAATCGGGACCCGCAAGACGCCCCGCTGTATCCGGGGCAGGCCACCACCGGCCTGTGCCCGACGGTGACCTTCGATGGCGCGCCACTGTATACAGCCGGCCAGGAGCCGGACGAAGACGAGATTGCCCAGCGCCGCCGGCAGTGGTTCGCCCCCTACCACCAGGCGCTCTCGGAACAGATCGAACGGGTAAAGGCGCAGCATGGATATGCCTTGCTCTATGACTGCCACTCCATCCGATCCACGGTGCCGCGCCTGTTCGAAGGTGAATTGCCGGCGCTTAACATCGGCACCAATAACAGCCAGAGCTGCGCTCCCGAAATAGAGCAGGCAGTGGCCGGGATCGCCTCGAAGTCGCCCTTCAGCCATGTGGTCAATGGCCGATTCCGCGGCGGCTGGATAACCCGCCATTATGGTCGGCCGGAGCAGGGCGTCCACGTCGTGCAGATGGAACTCGCCCAGCACACCTACATGCAGGAATCGCCGCCATACCCCTTTATTGAAGCGCGAGCGGCGGAGGTTCGCCCAGTCCTTCACGCCATCTGCAGTGCCATCGCACAATTTCGACCCGGAGGCTGAAATGACCTGGGATACGCTCTGGACCGATTGCCACGCCGCCACAATGACCTCCAACAGCCCTTACGGCGCCATTGAAGACGCGGCAATAGCGGTTACTGGAGGGCGTATCGCCTGGGTGGGCCCTCGCAGCGAACTACCCGACGATAACGCCGTGCAGACGCGGACGCTGGGCGGCCGATGGGTGACCCCGGGCCTGGTTGACTGCCATACGCACCTGGTGTTCGGCGGTGATCGCGCGGAAGAGTTCGAGCAACGCCTGCAAGGCGCGAGCTACGAGGACATTGCCCGCGCCGGTGGCGGCATACTTTCCACCGTCCGTGCCACCCGCGAGGCCGATGAGCAGTCCTTGTTCGACAGTGCCGCACGGCGGCTCGATCAACTGATCAGCGAAGGCGTCACCACTGTCGAGATCAAATCCGGCTATGGCCTCGACACCGAAAACGAACTGAAAATGCTACGGGTCGCGCGGCGACTCGGCGCGGAGCTGCCGGTCAGCGTGAAGACGACCTGCCTTGCCGCCCATGCACTGCCGCCGGAATATCGCGGCCGGGCCGATGCGTACATCGATCTGGTCTGTAACGAGATCATCCCGGCGGCCGCCAATGCGGGCCTTGCCGACGCCGTGGATGCCTTCTGTGAGCGCATCGCATTCTCCGCCGAGCAGACCGAACGCGTTTTCCAGGCGGCCCGCAAAGCCGGCCTGGCGATCAAGCTGCACGCCGAGCAACTCTCGGACCAGGGCGGGGCGGCGCTGTCAGCCCGTTATCAGGGCCTGTCCGCGGATCATCTGGAGTGGGTTTCCGAGGACGGGGTTCGCGCCATGGCAGAGGCGGGAACCGTGGCGGTGCTCCTGCCCGGCGCCTTCTATGCGCTGCGCGAAACCCGGCTACCGCCCATCGAAATGCTACGTCAGCACCGCGTACCGATGGCGATCGCCACCGACGCCAACCCCGGTACTTCTCCCGCGTTGTCGCTGCGCCTGATGATCAACATGGCCTGTACCCTGTTCCGGATGACGCCGGAGGAGGCGCTGCGCGGCGTGACCTGCAATGCCGCCAGCGCCCTCGGCCTGGCCGATCAGTGCGGCACGCTGGAAGCCGGCAAGCAGGCCGATTTCGCTGTCTGGGATATCGCCTCGCCGGCTGAGCTAGCATACTGGATAGGTGGAAACCCGAACGCAGGCGTCGTGAGCGCGGGGCAATGGGTACGCAACATCATGTGATGATCAACCTAAAATAAACCGAGCAGGCTATTGATTTATAA
Organism: Aquisalimonadaceae bacterium; assembly: GCA_040877625.1. Classification (GTDB taxonomy): domain Bacteria; phylum Pseudomonadota; class Gammaproteobacteria; order Nitrococcales; family Aquisalimonadaceae; genus Methylonatrum. The sequence continues at coordinate 131,471 of JBBDNK010000028.1, read as the reverse complement.
ATATAATATTTCCATTGGCGCATTCGTTCTGCTGCTCGCCGTTGCAGCAGGTGCATTCGGCAGCCACGGACTTCAGCCCTACCTGACGGAAAGACTGGCGGACGTCTGGGACACCGCCGTGCTGTATCACCTCATCCACGGCCTCGGCCTGCTCCTCATCGTCACGCTCGACCAGCAACGGCCATCCCGTCTATTCTCGCTCGCCTGGCTGATCATGCTGGCCGGCGTGATCCTCTTCAGTGGCAGCCTGTACCTGCTCGTTCTGACCGAGCTACGGGTGTTTGGTCCCGTTACACCGATCGGCGGTATCGCGCTGATGCTGTCCTGGCTTCTGGTGAGCTGGGCAGGCTTGAGGAAACACTAGAAAAACCGAGGGACACGGAGATGTCGAACCAGACCCATTCAGGGACGAAAACCGTCTACCTGACATTCGATGACGGCCCCGATCCACGCTGGACGCCGCGGATACTGGACATTCTTGCGGCCTCCGGGGCCAAGGCGACCTTCTTCGCCGTCGGCCAGCAGGCAAGACGACATGGTGTGCTGCTGCGCCGAATCGCCATCGAGGGACACGGGGTCGGCAATCACACCTGGAGTCACCGCCACCCGCGATTTCTGGGTTCAGATGCTTCGCGGAGAGAAGTCCGTGACGGGCGCAGCGCCATCGAAGACACACTTGGGGAACGGCCGATGTTATTCCGCCCGCCGCATGGCTACCTGAACCCGAGCATGGCGGAGGAGGCCAGGCGCAGTGGCCATACCATCGTGCTGTGGACGCTGAGCGCGGTGGACTGGGGCCCGCTAGGCCGGAGCAGGGGGATTGCCCGGCGCCTGGCAAGAATGCAGGCAGGCGATATTGTGCTGATGCACGATCACGGCTGGGGCATTAATCGGCCACGGCAACTGGTATCCGTACTGCCCCATCAATTGCGCATCCTGACCATGCAGGGGCTGCGGTCGGTTCGGCTGCACTAGGGAGACGCTGATCTGTTCCCATGGGGCCCTGCCTTGATTGTCGATCCTTACGGCCCGTTATTGCCAACGTCTGTCGTTCCGAGATTCCAAAGTCTTGTGGGTTGATCGCCAACCTTGCATTGTCCCGTGATGGCATCCGGGCCGGCGACCATCCATTCACGACGGTGGCGAAAAGCGACGCTTGTCGCTGCGCTCGGATCAAGGCAAGGCAGCATGTGGCGTTCGGCTATCATCAGCCTCCGATTCTCGCCACGCCCTAACCACGCTACGGCGTCCTGCAATTCTTCCTGGCGGTCTCGCCGAAAACCGAAATGCGATACGGGCCTGTTCACCTGAAGTAAAAACTGCTCCTTCCATCCGACCAGCCCCAACTCGGCGTTCGCGGGAACGTGTTCAAGGGTTAGCGGCATGAGTTCGCTGGCGGAACGTGAAGGGTTCAACAACGGGTAAGCCCACCATCCTTGCAGTTGCCACAACCCGACGATGAGTAGCGCCAGAGCCAGTACGCCATTGCCGCGCCAACCGATTGCCGCAACACCGAGCGAGAGAAGAGCGATGGCGCTCACCAGGGCCCATGGGGAGAACCCGTATTTCACCGTCAGCTCCAGCGCACGCTCCGGAAAAATGAGGTACGCCAAAACCAGCGCAGCAACTGCGGTGGTCGCGACTGCCGCCACCAGGAGCAGCGACAGCAGATGAACGCCGCGATGCCTTGACAGCTCGGAGAGATAGGGAGCCGCTGCCAGGACCAGTGCAGGCACCGCAGGCAGCAGGTAGACACCTCGCTTACCCGGACTGAAACTGAAGAAAACAATGACACAGACGACCCAGCCAACCAGTAACCAGGTCACCGCATCGCCCTCAGCCATACGCCGCCACCAGCGCGTGATTAGCCAGGGCAGTGCCAGGGAAACGGGAAGCCACGCCCAGGGGATGACTTCAACCACGTAATACCAGAAAGGCTCGATGTGGTCCCAGGAGTCCAGGTAACGTTCTGCGGTCTGGCGAAACAGGATGTCGTCACGGTAGGCCGCGAGGCCGGCGCTATTTTCCAATGAAACATACACCAACAGCGGAATGAGCCATAACCCGATGGCAAACAGCATGGCAACCGGACCCAGGGCCAATCGCCAGGGTTGACCTTCGCGGCTGGCCAGGTGATGCGGCCATTTCAATCGCAAAACGATCCACGGAAACAACAGCAAAACGGGAAGAAACCCGACACCTTTGGTGATGATGCCGAGCCCCATGGCAAACCAGGCAATGTAATACCATGCCCAGTGCGGACCCAGCAGGATATGCCTTAGTAGTCCGTAGATGGCGAGCGTAACCCAGAAACTCAGCAACCCATCCAACTGCGCCGTGCGGGCCTGTAGCGTGAACTGAATGGTCAAAAGCAGCAGCAGCCCGGCATGGAAAGCAACCTGGGGATTCCACAGACGTCGCGCCAGGTCATACACCAGAACCAGCATTCCGAGCCCGGCCAGCATTGACGGCAGCAAAAACGCGATTCTGAGATGACCGCTCAGCCAATAGAAGCAGGCGACAATCCACATGAACAACGGTGGTTTGTCGGAATAGGGGACTCCACCGACGTGCGGTATGAGCCAGTCACCACGCAGTACCATGTCGCGGGCAATCAATGCGAAACGTGGCTCGTCCGCAGGCCATGGGTCACGCAGCCCAAGCCCGGCACAAAACAGTAACAGAGCGAAAAGCAGCAGCAGAGGGAGGTGCGTACGCTCGTCTTCCAGTAACCTCCGGAGCTCGGAGCGGTGGCCGAGAATGTCGGAAATAAATGCACTCATACTTGATCCGGTGCCCTGGCATCCTGCTTCCGTCTGAATATCAGCTGCAGATTCCGCGCATAGATACACAGGCCGACCAACTGGCCTGAAATGAAAACCGGATCCGCTCGGTAAATGGCATAAGCAAGCAATGTCGCTCCGCCCGCGACACTGAAATACCAGAAGGCGACCGGGATGACGCTGCGGCGCTCACGTTCACTGGATAACCACTGAACCAGAAAGCGCATGGAAAAGAGCGCCTGGCCGAGGAAGCCAACCCCTATCCAGACGAGATCAGTACTCATTCGATGGCGTACTTTCTGGTGGTACCGTCAGACGGCGTCGGCGCAGCAGCCACATCACGCCCAGCAGATCCACAATACCGACCCAGAGCCGGTTGCCCATACCGTACTTTGACAAGCCGAATACGCGCGGTCGGTGATTGACCGGTACTGACATCACCCGGCCGCCGTCCCGTTGAATCAGCGCCGGAAGGAATCGGTGCATATGATCGAAATAGGGTAGATCCAGAAAACATGCCCGCCGGAATAGCTTGATACCGCACCCCGTATCAGGTACGCCATCTCCGAGCAAGCGGGAACGGACACCATTGGCAATGCGCGACGACAGGATTCGGATCACGTTGTCCTGACGGGCTTGCCGGTGGCCAATTATCAGATCAATCGGGGGATTTGCTTCGGATTTCAATTGCCAGAAATGCTGCAAATCCGCTGGATCATTCTGGCCATCACCATCCATGGTTGCCACCCACGCGGCACTTGCGGCCCGAACGCCGGACAGCAGCGCGGCACTCTGGCCGCCATTTCGTCGATGCCGGACAGTACGCACGTGCGGACACTGTTCCATCAGATTAGCGATAACCGCCGCTGTGTCGTCGGTACTCGCGTCATCGACAAAGATCACTTCGTAACGCAGATGGTCCTGGAGACGGCCGTGCAATTCCCAGAACAGCAGTGGGATGTTGTCCGCCTCATTGAATACGGGAATGACGATTGACAGGTCCATTGAATGACTCCAGCAAGCCAATGCTCGCGATGGTAGCCAATCGTGCATGACGCAAACGTATATGTAATGTCAACGGAATGTGAACTCGCTCCAACCGGCCGGCCGAGGACCTCGATAGCCGGGTATAATGGCGGTATGCGCATCCTGGTTGTTGAAGACAATAGAGATCTTGCCGGTAACCTGGTGGATTACCTGGAGGCACGCGGACATACTGTCGATCTGGGAAGCGACGGTTTGACAGGCCTGCACCTGGCGGCGACGCATGAGTTCGAGGTCATCGTCCTTGATCTGGGGCTACCGGGACTCAATGGAATAGAACTTTGCAAGAGATTGCGCTCAGAGGGTAACGCAACACCGGTTATTATGCTGACTGCCAGAGGCGAGATAGAAGACAGAATCAGCGGGCTGGACACGGGCGCGGACGACTATCTGGTCAAACCAGTATCCCTTCGTGAACTCGAAGCGAGAATACACGCGCAGGCAAGACGGGCGCGCGGCGGGCTTGACCAGCGAAGACTTCAGGTAGCGGATCTGGTTCTGGATGAACAAACAATGACTGTGTCCCGCGGCGGACGTCCAGTGCCCCTGACGCGGCTCGACTATGAGCTCTTGCGGGTCCTCATGCGACGATCGCCCGCGGTGGTATCGCGCTCCACCCTTGAAGCGGAACTATGGGGAGATCAGCCACCAGGCACGGATACGCTCCGGACACATGTGCACCGTCTTAGAAGAGCGATCGATCGCCCGTTTTCCCAGCCCTTGCTGCATACGGTGCACGGGTTCGGCTACCGTCTGGTATCTGACGATGCGGTTTCGGCGTAGCCTGCGGTCACGCATCGTACTGTCATTTGTCCTCTCCGGGGCAATACTCGGCCCACTGGTTGCCGTCGCCCTGCTTTTTCTTTCCAACGAGCTGGAAGAGTGGGCGGTGGAGCGGATGATCGAAAACGATCTCAATGCGGTTATTGCCACCCCGGATCAGTTCAATTTGCGCGAGATTGATTCCGTTCCCGGTGTACGTGTGCATTCCAGCGTTATCCTCGACCACCTGCCTGCAGCGTTGCTTCAGCTTCCCGACGGAATTCATGAATACGAAACAAGTACGGACGCCTGGCTGGTTGCATTGGCGACAACAGCGGACGGCCGGTATTCCGTGGTTGAGGACATCTCGCTGATTGAGAACCGGGAGCGCCAGGGGTTGCTTATCGCCATCATCGGTACAATCCTGGCGACGTACACAGCGCTCGGATTGGGGCTGTACCTATCGCGTCGATTGATAGCACCGCTGGCGCATCTTTCCCGGAGAATTCTGGAAGAAGAAACCAATGACTCGCCCCGACCGATTGCGAATGATTTCGCCAGAGACGAGGTTGGCGCGCTTGCTTCAACATTGGATCATTATCGTCACAGAGTGAATGACGCACTGCGTCGCGAACGGGAATTCTCTTCCGAAGTGAGTCATGAGTTGAGGAATCCACTGACGGTGATTCAGAACGCGGCAGAAATTATTGACGGCGATTCACACATTTCACCAGCGTCCCGCCGCGCAGTCAGGCGAATCACGATGGCCTCCAGCCGCATGCAGGAGACAACCAACGCCTTGCTGCTCATGGTTCGCGAGCATACCAATACCAGTACGGGAGAGACCGTTTCCGTTGCGGAAAGCGTTGAGTCATTACTGGAGAACACTGACACCCTTGCCGCTTCCGGGACTATTGCGGTGGAGTGGCAGTGCCATTCCAGGCCGGAACTATCCGCACCGCGTATCGCTGTGGACGTTATCGTAGCCAACCTGATCCGCAATGCGTTTCAACATTCCCATGGAAGTCGCATTTCGATAACGTTGGAACATGATCGGCTCATTATCAGCGACGACGGCGTTGGAATACCGATTGACGATCTGTCTGTTATCACACGGCAGAGAAAACGCGAGGTGGCCTCGGGTAGCACATCAGGTACCGGATTGGGATTGCCCTTTGTTCAGCGTCTATGCGACAGGTTCGCATGGCAACTGATACTGAGAAGCGAGGCAGGACGCGGTCTGTGCGTAGAGTGGCGCTTCATCGATCAGCGCGAGGCGGTATCAAGCCAGCTGTCCTGAGCGCTATCGCTCAGATGCTGTCCCGGCTTCCCGTCAGCTGGCCAGGCGCCCGGCGCTTGGCAAGAATGCAGGCAGGCGATATTGTGCTAGTGCACGACCGCCGCTGGGGTATTAATCTGCCACGTCCGCGGTCGGTACGGCGTCACGAGCTTAAAGAAACAGGGCACACAAGTTAACAAGGAAATGAAGCATGGCAGGGAAGCTGCTTGTCGGCCCCATTCTGGGGCTGGAAGGGGAGAGTGCGTATACGTTCTGCTTCCTCACACCCAAAGACGTCGATTCCGCCGAGGTGCTGCTCGATCAGGGCGCTATCCCCGCACAGGCGATTGAGACCCTCCCGGACGGCATATTCTGGCGCGCGCAGGCGAATGTGGAAGTGCCCAGCGGTGAGACCGGAGCGAAGTTCAGGTACGAAATCCACCTGAACGGCCAGATGGCATCAGACGCGCACGGCAGATCGCGCTGGGGGTTCTACGTACCGGCCGTCCGCGAGAGCCCCAGAATCGCCTATGCGTCCTGCAATGGGGTCTCGAAGTCGGATCTGATCACGCAGATGGAAGACCCCTTCCGCCTCTGGCGCGAGATGTCGGAGCTTCACCACCGGCAGCCGTTGTCGCTGTTGTTAATGGGAGGCGATCAGCTTTATGCGGATGCCGTCTGGGCCAGGATCGATGCACTTGATGACTGGGCGTCGCTCAAGCTCGACGATCAGATAAAGCGCAAACCCAACAAGACGATGTCGGCACAGCTTGATCGCTTTTATTGCAGGCTGTACCGGCAGCGGTGGCTCGAGAAGTACATGTCCTACATGTTCGCGTCGGTACCCAGCATCATGATGTGGGACGACCATGACATATTCGACGGCTGGGGCAGTTACCCGAGAAAACTTCAGCAGTGCGGCGTCTTTGCGGAGATCTTCCGCCATGCAAGAAAGTACTTCGAACTCTTTCAGGTCCGCTCCACCGGCAACACCTCGCTGCTTGCCAGCGATGGGCGGCATTATTCCTCGTGCGTCCGGTTCCGCGACTACACCATTCTGGCTCTGGATAACCGTAGCGAGAGGTCCATTACCCAGGTGATGAGCGCCGAGCACTGGCGGGATATCATTGCCTGCCTGGACGGCGTGACCAGCGGCACGCTGCTGGTCATGTCCGCGGTGCCCGTGGTCTATCGTGATTTCTCATTCACCGAGACCGCGTTTGATGTAACGCCCTGGGACGAAAGCCTGACCGACGATATCAAGGATCACTGGCGGGCGAGGGAGCATCAGGGCGAGAGAAACCGCCTGATCATGCGCCTGCTACGGAATGCCAGGAGCCGGGAAGAAAATGACGGGTTCTCGAAGACCGTCCTCCTGTCCGGCGATGTACATGTGGGGTGCCTGGGCGTTATCAGCGACAAGACCGGTGACCAGCCAATCAAGGTTCATCAGATTGTCTCCTCCGGCATTGTTCATCCCGCGCCTACCCTGATGCAGTGGCTGGGTATACAGGCGGTTACCAACGACGACCTGGAGTTCATCAACGAGGAGCGCAGCATCCAGGCCGCCATGCTCAAGCCGGTAGGCTCAAAGCGCTACATCAGGGCACGCAACTTCGTGACCATTCACAGGGGAACGGACGAGAAGCTGTGGGCGAACTGGATCGTCGAGTCAGCGCACGACGCGGAAACGGATGAAAAGCCGGTTTACCCCATAAATTAGAGAGAGAGCCGTGAATGGCGGCGGACCGTCGATTCCGTGGCGGTTTGCATTAAACTAGCGGGCTGAATTTCTGCACACAGGCCGCTCATGCCCGCTGATTCGATTGTAGATAACCCACCAGAGACGAACAGCAAGGTCTACAGACAGCGAGGGTTCATTGCCTTTGTAGCCGCTCGCCTGGCGGCCCTGCTCGCCATGCAGATTCAGGCCGTGGTTGTGGCCTGGCAGGTCTACGACATTACGCGCGACCCGATGTCGCTGGCGTATGTCGGGCTGGCGCAGTTTCTGCCCATGGTGTTGCTATTATTGCCGGCCGGCGATCTGGTGGACCGCTACGACCGCATGCGCATTCTGGTGCTGAGCTGGACGACGCAGGCGCTCTGCAGCGGCCTGTTGCTCTGGTTGTCGGCGAGCGGTACCGCGGGGGTTGAGTCCTATTACGCCGTGCTCGTGCTGTTCGGGTGCGCGCGAGCATTCAATGGCACGACGCTGCAGAGCCTGTTGCCCCAGGTTGTCCCCCGGGAGCAGCTGGCCCAGGCCATCGCGCTCAACAGCATGATCATGAAAATCGCCGTCATCGGTGGGCCGATGCTGGGCGGGGTACTTTATGCCGTGGGGGGCAGTCTGGCCTACGCGGTCTGTCTCGGCAGCTTTCTACTTGGTCTGATCCTGCTGAATTACGTGCCGGTACGTTTCGCGGATAAATTCACGGCACTGGAAGCAACCGCCTGGGAGCGTTTTACCGCCGGCATTTCCTATATCCGTTCCCGTCCGCTGATTCTGGGGGTGATCTCACTGGATCTGTTCGCCGTGCTGCTGGGTGGGGTGGTGGCGTTACTGCCGATCTACGCTCAGGACGTGCTGCATGTGGGGCCGGAAGGCCTGGGCGCGCTGCGTAGCGCCATCGCCCTGGGGGCGTTCCTGATGGGGCTGTATCTGAGTATCTGGACCATCACCCGGCACGTGGGCATCGTGATGTTTATCGCCGTGGCGGTGTTCGGCGTGGCGAACCTGGTGTTCGCATTCTCAACCTGGTTCTGGTTGTCTTTTCTCGCCTTGGCGGTCGCCGGCGCGGCAGACATGATCAGCGTTTACATCCGCATCACGCTTATACAGCTGGCCACGCCGGATGAAATGCGCGGCAGGGTGAACGCCGTCAACATGTTATTCATCGGTTCCTCCAATGAACTGGGCGAGTTCCGTGCCGGTACCAGTGCGGCCTGGATTGGGGCGGTGCCGGCCGCCGTCGTCGGCGGCCTGTGTACGCTGGGCGTGGTTGGCGCCTGGATGTTCGCTTTCAAACCGTTGCGCAAGGTCGATAGCTTTACCGATGTCACGGCGGTACGCCCACCGCGCTAAACAGCCGCCGCCGCCGCTACTGACCGTCACCCGACACCGCGCGAAAGCGGGCATATGCGTCCTCGGCCTTTTCGGTTTCGCCCTGCGCCTCAAGGCTCTCCGCCAGGCCATACAGCGACCAGGCATTTTCCGGGAACCGGGCGAGGTCTTCGCGATACGCCTGTTCGGCCTCGATGGGCTGCCCAGCCTCGAGCAGGGCGGCCGCCATGAAATGACGCACCGGCCGGTACCAGTACGGCGGTTCCATGTACGGGAGCTGGTCCTCCAGCTCGACGGCTGCCTGGAATTGCTCGAGTGCCCGGCTCACATCGCCTTCGCTGGCGGCGACTTCACCAGCCAGCGTGTGCTCGGCGATGCCGGCGAGGGTCGCACCCAATTCATCGTCGATTTCGCTCGCGGCCCGCCGCAGCTCCTGCAGCGCGGCCTGGGCCTGCCCGGTCTCGTCGCTCGCGGCCAGTGCCATGCCGCGGGCGTACTGGTCAAGGCTATGGGCAAGAGCCAGATCAGCGGGCGGTTCAGGGCTTTCGAGCACGTCCTGGTAACGCTCAAAGCTCAGCAGCATGAGCTGATGATAGGGCACCATACCCTGTAACTCGGGCACCTCACGGGCGGCCGCCACGTCAACGACTTGCCCCAGGTTGTCCGATGCCTCAAGCGCGGTCCCGGGTCGGCCGGCCATCATGGCGGCGAAGGCCAGAAAGTGATAGTTGTGCGGATAGTACATCGCCGGATAGAAGCCGCTGACGTTGCGGTCGCTGATATAGCTCTCATCGGCATGTACGGCGTGTTTGTTGGCCTCGATGGCATCGTCCCAGCGCCCCACCCGGATATAGATATGGGCCGGCATGTGCACGAGGTGGCCGGCGCCGGGCATCAGCTCGGCCAAGCGCTCGGCGCAGGGTACGGCCCGCTCCGGGTACGCTGACTCCACCGCGTGAATGTAGTAATGGCAGGCACCGGGATGATCCGGGTCGGCCTCGACAACCCGTTCGAGCTGAGAAAGGAGAACGCGGGTTTGCGGCCTGGGCTGGTTGTCCGCGGTCCAGTAGTCCCACGGAGTCAGGTTCATCAGCGCCTCGGCATACAGGGTGGCGGCATCAAGGTCTTGCGGATGCTGCTCGGACACATCACCCATTGCCTCTGCGTAGGCCTGGTCGAGCGAGGACCGATCCTCCGGTGCCGGCTGCGCGTAGCGCTCGGACAGGGCGCGGATGTAGTCCTGCTCGCGGGGACTGACATCGCCGGCAAGGGCCTGCGCCCGCTCCAGCGCCGCGAACGCGGGTGCGACCGCCTCCGGCGGCATGGGCAGGTTGATATTGGGGCCGTAGGCGAGGGCGATACCCCAGTAGCACATGGCACACGCCGGGTCGCGCCGCGCGGCCTCCTGGAAGCTCCGGATCGCTTCCTCATGGTTGAAGGCATAGGCGAGACGCATGCCCTGATCGAAATAGCGCTGGGCCTCGGGAACATCCGTGGTGATCGGGACGTGGTGATCGCCCAGATCGTCGTAGAGCGGTAGCGCGTTTTCCTGCGCGGCCGGTGCGGAGAGCGGCAGTAAGACAAACGCGATCAGAATGAGAGGAAAGCTCAGATGGCGGAGAGCGGTTGAGCGCATGATGGCCTCCGGTACCCTCGACGAAACCAGTGCGACCCCATGCCGCATCTGCCAGCGCTGAAACGGTACTGCAAGTAGCATAGTTGAAGTGCACGGTATCCATGCCGGAGAAGCAACATGGATACGGCGAGTGCCCGCGACCGCTGATCGCAAAGCTGTGCTCAGGTTCCTGGAAAGGCAACCCGGGTAGGGCGGAAAAGCGCAGCGCCTTCCGCCGCATGACAAAGTTCATTCATCCCGTTCGCCCACCATCGGCACTTCACCCCGACACCGGTCAGATCCCACAAGTCAGTAAGTTCCACGAGCAGCTAACCACGCAATGGCTGGGAGCGGCAGGCAGGTGTTGATATGCTTTGCGGCTCTGCAAAGCGGGCAGTAGTAGATCAGGAACCAATCAATGGCAACCGCCAACCCCCAACGCTTTCTTCGGTTCGCGGCGGATAATTATCCACTGCTCAAGGACATACTCGACGCCGGGTCCCTGGGCTGGGCGCAACTCACCACTCTGATTGAGCGCCACCGTCGAGCCACCGACCCGGAGCTGGAGACCATCCGGGAGAACCTCCTGGCGCTGGGCTTCCTGGAGCGGCAGCCGGACGGCGACATGCTGGAGATGCCGCAGCCGGTGGAACGCTTCTTCCGGTACATTCACCGGGAGCATCACCTCACCTCGGCCGGACAGATTCAGAACTACGTGGACGAGATCGCCCGCATTGAGCGTGAGCTGACGGAGAGCCTGGAGCCGAATGCGCATCAGCGCCTGTCGATGCTGGCGGAGGAGCTCGTCGAACGTATCGAGCTGATCCGTCACGACATCGGCGGCAACAAGGAGGCCATCACCGACGCGGTGATCCGCTTTCAGGCGAACCGGGAGGAGGCACCGCTGCGGGACCTGTATACCCGGGTCATCTGGCTGTGGGAACGCTATCTGGCGCCGGTCCAGGATCTCATCGATACGGAACAGGTGATGGAGCAGCAGCTCAATAGCCTGGACGGCAGCCTGGTGCAGGCCGAGCGCAGACTCACCGTGGAGCGGCCGGACCTTGCGGCCATGCTGCGGGATGCGCGGCTGCGGCTGTACCGCATGCGCCGGCAGGTGGTGAACGACTTCCGCGAGGCCATGCTGGAGCTGCAGCCACTGTACCGGCGCGCGCTCCGGGAAAGCCGCACGGCACGCGCCGCCAGCCGCATCCTGGATCACATACGCCGGGAAGGCGTCTCCGGCCTGAACCTGGAACGCCACATCGGCGTGTCGGTCATGCGCCACGAGGGCCTCTTCTCCGACCTGGCGGCCAAGGCCTACCTGTACGGCATCGCCGACTACCACCCCGACGCCGATGTGGAACTGGACGACGCGGTCGACGGCGATGCCAGCGCGGCCGCCACGCGTATCGACCTGCCGGCCATGCTGGAGCAGCTTCAGCAGGAGCGCCCGGCTGATTCCATGGCGTGGCTTTCAGGGCAAGTGGCGGAGCAGGGCGGCGGCGTCCGGGATCTGCTGATAGCCTATGGCCGCACTGTACGGCGCATGGACACCACCGCACACGCGAAGCATGCCGAATACCGTTTCGGTGAATACGTCTTAACTGCCCGCCCCAGGAGATTGACGGACAAGCAGAAAGCCGATGAGCAGCGCTGAAACAAGCCGTTTTACCTTGCCGTATCTAGCGGAGATCTTCGCGGAGCTCGCCCGTGGACGGCACCTGTGCAACGAGGACGGCAACCTCTACCAGGAGCTCCAGGAGCACGAAGCGGATTTCGAGGATCTGTTCCAGCAGCTGGGCTACCGGCTGATGACCGATGAACGGGGCTTCTATTACTTCCATGCCCTGGAGGGGCAGAACGTCAGCCCGCAGACGCGCCGTCTGGCCGTGTTCTTTCTGGTGCTGGTAGAAGCGCTCTGGTCGGAAGCCGGCGGCGCGGAACCCCTGGAGGACATGATCCTGGACCGCAGCTGGTCCATTGGCGAGCTGCCCCACCTGGGACGTCAGCGGTACGTGGAAATCATGGCGCAACTGGAGAAGGAGCCCGACGAGGACATGCTGCGCGAAGAAGTGAAGCGGCTGGTGCGGTTCGGGTTTGCCGCATGGAGCAGCGATGAACGGTTTCGCTTCCGCGCCCCGGCGCTGCGGTTCCTGGACATCGCCCGGGAAGTGGCCGCCGGCCTGGAGGCCGACGAGGGTGAAGCGGGCGAGGAGGCCGGAACGCCATGAGCACACTGGGCCCGAGCAAGCTGATCCTCATCAATTCCGGCCCGTATGACTATGCGGAGGTGGATCTCGACCGCAGCGGCCACCTCGTGGGCGAGAACAATGTAGGCAAGACCAGCCTGATTGCCGTGCTCCAGTTCCTGTACGTGGCCGATCAGCGGGAAATGCGCTTCTCCGAGGACCTGGACGCCAGCCGCGCCTTCTACTTCCGAACGGAGCAGAGCTACATCGTCTTCGAGCTGAACACGCCCGAAGGCGTGAAGTGTCTGCTGGTACAGGGGCTGGGCCCGGCGCAGATGCACGGCTTCGACCGTTGGGTCTACAACGGCCCCTTTCACCGTGAGCACTATCTGGACGGCCGGCGCGTGCGCAAACCTTCCGAGCTTCTGCCGGAGCTGGCGGCGAATAGTGACCCGCGCAAGCTCAAACCCGCGGAGCTGCGCCAGGCGCTGACCGGCCTAAGCCGCAAGAGCGGAGTGCCACTACTCGGTATCGTACCCGTAAAACAATCAGAGAATTACACGCGGTTCCTGAGTGTGTTTCGCAACCTGATTCACCTGGACCGGGTACGCCAGCAGGAGCTCAAAAACCTGTTCATCGAGATCAGCCGTGGGCAGATTCCGAGCACCGAGATCAACCTTGCGGAAAAATACGGCAGCCTATTCGACACGCTGAGGCGGGACACCCATACGCAGGCCGCCTTTGAGCACGTGCGGGTCAGCATCACCGAGGCCCTGGATGCCGATGGCCGCCGCAGACACTGGCGCGGCCAGCTTGCACCGCTGTGGACGCGGTACAAGGAGCTGTTCGAGGCGGAAACCCGGACGCTGGCGGAACTGATCCAGACAGCTACGGATACCGGCGGACGGCTGGAGGAGGATCTGGCCGCCCTGGTCCGCCGCAACCAGGGGCTGGCGGACCGCCATGGTGAACTGAGCGAACGTCTGGGTGCGGTGAAGGGCCACCTGGGCACGCTTGAGGAGAAGGAACGCCAGCTCAAGGAACTGGATGAAGCGTTCGAGCGCAACGCATTGAACGTTACCGAACAGAAGCTCGAACAGGCGCGCAGACGCCTGTATGCGGCAGAAGCCGTGGACTCCATGGACCGCATTCAGCGCCGGCTCGACGAGAACCGCGCACGACAGGCGGAGCTCCAGCAACGCCTGGACAATGCCGAACGCCTGCTGGCCACCTGGCTGCGGCAGTTCTACGACGACGACCAGCTAGCGGATCTCTTCCGCCTGGTGAACCCCGCACTGCTTGGGCAACCGGTGGACGAGGATGGCGTCCAGGTCCACGACCAGGCCGCACTGCGGCAGCGGATCGACACCCTGCTGGCCCGAGTAAAGGATGAGCGCTATTCGGATTCCGATGTCGCAATCGCGCTGCAGAAGCTGCCGGCGGAATCGTTGGACGCCTTCATCGATCCAGCCGCCATGCGCCAGCGCCTGCAGGATGTCGAGGCGGCAATTCGGGATGATACGGCCGCGTTGGAGGCGGCACAGAATCGCGCGGATCTGGAAGCGGCGGTCAAGGAGTTGGAGAACCAATTGAACGCCACGCGCCGCAACCTGGTGGCGTTCGAGAAACTACGGGATATGCGTGCCCAGGCCACGGAGTGGCAGGCCGAACAGCGAACGCTCTTGCCGCAGATTGACCAACTGCGGGAAGACCTGAAGGCCCTGGAAGGCCAGCGCGCGCAACTCCAGCGGAACGTGGAAGAAAACAACGCCCAGCTCAAGAAGCTCAATGCGCATGACAGCGACCTCCGGGAGAGCCACCGCAGCCTGTTCGACCGCATGAACCAGAAACCCGAACGCTTCGACTGGCCGCCCGAGCCGCCGGACTGGCAGCCCGACTCGGCCAAGGAGGCGCGGGAAACCGTTCTCAATGTGCTCGATCGCGACGAGGCGGAGAGCCGGAAGGTGACCGAGGTCCTGGAACGTATCAGCCGTCCGCCGCAGCACACGCGTTTCATGGGCGAGGGTCCGGAAGCGGAGCGCCTGCAACAGCTTCGCGATCGCATGGAGTCGGCCGAGGGAGTACGCTCGAGCTTGCAGCAGCGCTGGGAGGGGCTGCTCAAGGGGATGTCCCAGGAAGCCTCGCAGCTACTGGCCGGCCTGGACGTGCTGGAGCGCGAATGCCAGCGCCTCAACACGCGCATAGGCAAGCTTGCCATCTCCAACCTGAAGGGCTTGACCGTGCGCGCCGAGCCGAACCGGGAGCTGCTGGCACAGCTCAATGCCCTGCGGGACTACGGCGCGGAGCAGACCACATTCTCCTTTGGTGCAGATGAGCAACTGGATATTGCGGAAGCGATGGAGCGCGTCGACAAGGCCCTGCGGCAACGCCCGACCATCCGCCTGGCCGACGCCTTCGAGCTGGCCTTCGACGTGACCCTGGCCAACGGCCAGACCCGAAGCTATGCTCAGCTGAGCCAGATCCAGTCCAACGGCACCACCGTCACCATCAAGGTGGTCATCAACCTGTTGCTCCTGCGCGGCCTGCTGGACCCCAAACGGATCGCGACGGTACCGTTCTACCTGGATGAAGTGGCGCAGCTTTCCATCAACAACGTGCAGTCCATTATCGGCCTCGCTCGCTCCCAGCACTGCTTCCCGATACTGGCCAGCCCCTCGGAGCTGGAGGCCGCGGATGTGCTCTACCTGCTCAAACCCACCGCCAACGGCCGTCTGGTGCTCACCGAGGATCACCGGGTGGAGCTACGCCGGGCGCCGCAGGCGGACCAGGCCGAGGCCGTGAATGTCTGAGCACCTGGACGCCTTCGCCGCAAGGCTGGCAACCCTGCAGACCGAAGGCAGCCTGCGCCTGAGCGAACTGGGCGGGGAGGCCGCAAGACGGCTTCAGCCGCTACTGGATACCGGCGTGCTTCAGGTGAAGAAGTCTGGGCGCGGACAGCGGCTGGAAGTGGTAGACCACCAAACCCTCGCGCGCTTCATCCAGGGCCAGTATCCGGAAGGGGTCACCGCGCCGCGGCCAGCGAGTCGAGCGGACGCCGTGCGCCGCCTGCGCTCCGCAAAGCGGGGAGGAAACCCGAGCCAATACAGCGGGATGCTCGTTCGCGTCTTGCAACCCAACGCGCTTGCCGGCCCCGGCCTTGACGGCAACACCCTACATGCCATCACGGCAGCCGTCGGCGCGGTCGCCCTGGTGCTGGGCCGGCAACCCGAATGCAGGTGCCGCGGCACGGTGGTCACGGTGGAGAACGAAGACGTCTTCCACCAGGCGGAGGCGATGATCCCGGAAGCTGACCTCGTCATCTACACGGCCGGCCGGATGTCGGCACGGCTGATCGAATGGCTTGCACGCCAGGAGCAGGTGGAACAGGTGATCCACGCAGGCGACTACGATCCCGTTGGCATCCGCGAGTATCTACGCCTCAAGGAGGCCATGGCGCACCACGTGCAATTGTTCATGCCCGCCGATCTGGAAACCCTGTTCGCGCGCCATGGCGATCCCGCAATCCTTCGACGAGAGAGCAACCAGCGCGCAATGTCACTGGTTCGCGCCAGCCTTGACCCCGCCGCGCAGAAAGTCGCCGCACTGATCGACCACTACGGCGCTGGATTGGAACAGGAAGTGTTGCTTACGCACTGACTCGCGCTCATCAGTGTCTCCTTAAGGAATTTCAGAGCCCCTCGGGCTCCTGATTGGAGAGTTGCTCCCGCTCCGTCATGATGTCCGCAGTGACGGACTCGCCATCAAACCAGCTATCCCAAGCTTCCCCTGCGGGGGTGATGATTCGAGTGCGGCCAACGACGATAACATCGACTCGCTGTACATCTTCCGGCAACGCCACGGCCTTTGGCAGGCGAATGGCCTGGCTGCGGTTACTTTTGAACAGGGCTGCTTGTTCCACCTCTGAACCCCTGTGTTTTGGCGCATGCATATAACTATGCAATGGTCTACGTTGTCGCTGTTGAGTGTGTATCGCGGTACGGCCAGGGAGCCATGACGCGTGGTCCGGACCGACGATCATTTCGGGCGAGGGAGAGAAATCGCTGCTCTCAGTCCACCCATGTGACTGATAGCGAAGTTGATCCGCCCCTCGTAGCGATGAACGATATCAAGCACGATAGCCAGGCCCAATCCGTGGCCGGGCGTCTGTTCGTCCAGCCTTAATCCTCGCTTACCCAATTCTTCCCGGGCCTCATCAGCCACGCCGGGACCATCATCACTGACAACAATCTGCATCTGTTCGCGGCTTTCCGCGAGGGAGAGTTCCACGCACCGGGACGACCACTTCCCTGCATTGTCGAGAAGGTTGCCGAGTATCTCGTTCAGATCATGTTCCTCGATAGGCCAGCGACGCTCTTGCGTCAGGTCCGTCGATAACTCAAAGGATTTTTCAGGGTACAAGCGGCCCAGCATCCATAGAAGATCTCGGGCCTGTTTCACCGGGTAAGCGCTTTTCCCAACCTGCGGCCCCGCGAACCGGCTACGGCGCATTTCCGCCTCGAGTTGCTTGTCAGTATCCGCCAGGCGCGATGCCATTTCACGTCTCAGATCCCCGTCAAGGGGCCGGCTGGTGTCCTCGAGAATCTGCCGAACCGCGGCTATTGGCGTCTTGACGCTGTGCGAGAGGTTTGCGAGAGCATCCCGGGAACGTTCCAGCCGTTGATCCAGTGAATCGAGCAGGTGATTGAGCTGCTGTACCAGCGGGCGGAACTCCTCGGGACCCTCAACATTGATCCGCGATATCTCGCCACTCTGGAGTTTTCTCAAGGTAGCCTGAAGCGAAACGACGGGACGCATGGAAAGGGTAATCGCCAACCAGATGCTTCCGACCAGCAGAACGATCAACAGGAGCGAGACGACCGCGGTCCAGGCGTGCAGTTCGGCCTGGCTGCTCTGCAGCGCTTCCATATCCTCCGCAACGATCACGACGATGGCGGAATCGTTGACCAGAAAGGACCGGCGATGGGCAAGAATATCAGACGGCGCGTCGACTGAACTGGCATCACGCACTCTCACCGTTCCCTCCCGTTCGGACGCCAGCAAAGGCATTAACAAGGGCGCCCAGGACTGTGGGGAAACGGTTTGTCGATACGGCGAGGCAATGGCAAAGGCGTGATGAAACACTTCCTGGAAATAATCACCGGTGCGCAATGTATCAATCCTGCCCTCGGACTGACGTATCTGATGCTCCAGGTACGCGGCTTCGTCCTTCAACCGGCTCTCCACGAAGTCGCGGGACATCCTCTCCAGTAATGCGCCGTGGATGAACCATGCGAGGGCCATCAGGCCGATCCCTGCCGGAAGCAACAGGATCAGGAGCATTCCCCTAACCGAGCCGGGCCTCCTAGATCGTGTCATCGAACAGGTACCCCTGACCGCGTCGCGTTTTGATGGTGTCCGCACCCACCAATTTTCTCAGCCGGCGGATATAGGCCTCGATGACGTTTTCGCTCGGAGTGTCATTCAGGTTATAAAGCTGCTCCATGAGCTGATCCTTGGAAAACACCTGTCCGGGGCGGCTCATGAGACACCGGAGCAGGCGGAATTCGGTGCCGGTCAGACTGTACTCCTTGTTATCTTCCGCTTTCAGGATCTGACGGTTCTCGTCCAGCTCGAAGCGACCCGCCTTGACCGAGGAGAGAACTCTCCCTTCGCTTCGACGCACAATGGCATAGAGCCGGGCAACCAGTTCTTCCGTCTGGAACGGCTTGGCCAGGTAGTCATCGGCACCAGCCTTCAGGCCGTTTACCTTGTCCTGCCAGTCGCCCCTCGCGGTGAGGATCAGCACCGGGAAGCTGACGTTGTTCCCGCGCCATGTCCGCAGCACGTCCAGGCCATTGCCATCGGGCAATCCCAGATCCAGAATGCCGGCCCGATAATCTTCCTGCTCCCCAAGAATCACTGCTTCCCGGGCTGTGCATGCGGTATCCACGCTAAAGCCGGCCTTCTCCAGTTGCGTCGCGAGTCCGTCCGCCAGCAGGCGGTCATCTTCCACCAGAAGCAATCGCATTCGTCATGCCCCTCAGAGGCTCCCTACCGGCCAGCACAAGGATACGCCAGTGTCGCTGAACAAACTGAATTCAGCCTGACCGGCAATTATTCCGGCGTTTTTCAGCAAGGATTCAGGTTAGTGCGAGATGGTAACAACCGTTTCTGGATATTGCGCAATATTCAGCGCAAGCCAACGGGCATCTCAACGCAAGGCACCGCACAGGAGCAGACGGGATGAATGCATTAAAAAGCGTGGTTGCAGCAGCAACCCTCTTAATGTCGGTGACCGCTTTTGCAGCTGGCACCCATGGTGGCGGGCACGGCGCGACGATAGGCGAACCCGGCAAGGCGTCAGAAACCACCCGCACAATTACTGTTGAAATGTACGACAACTACTACGAACCCGAGTCCATCTCCGTCAAGCCTGGCGAGACCATCCGCTTCCGCGTGAGCAACAAGGGGGCCATGGTCCACGAATTCAACATCGGCACCACGGATATGCACGAGGCCCACCAGAAAGAAATGCAGATGATGGTGGAGCACGGCGTCATCAAAGGGGATCACATCGACCACGACATGATGGAAATGGACATGGGCGATGGCCATTCCATGAAGCATGACGAACCCAACAGCGTGCTGATGGAGCCCGGTGAAACCAAAGAGATTATCTGGACGTTCACGGAAGCCACCGATCTTGAGTTTGCCTGCAACGTGCCTGGGCATTATCAGGCGGGCATGTATGGCGATATCGCGTTTGAATAAGCGGGTTAACGAAATGAAGACATCCATTCTGGTCGCCATCGTTGCCGGTTTCGCCTCCCTGACGGCCAACGCCGGCGAGTACGACATTTCCGTTGACCGGGTTCAGATCGACACCGGCGATTTCGTCAAGGAAGGCATTGGCTACAACGGGGCTTCCCCGGGGCCGGTTCTGCGGTTCAAGGAGGGGGAAGACGTCACCATCAACGTGACCAATAACCTGGACGAAATGACGTCCATACACTGGCACGGACTGATTCTGCCGTTCCAGCAGGACGGCGTGCCGGGCATCAGCTTCCCGGGCATCAAACCGGGGGAAACCTTCACGTATCAGTTTCCCATCGTTCAGGCAGGCACTTACTGGTTCCACAGCCACTCCGGCCTCCAGGAGCCGAACGGTGCCTATGGCGCTATCGTGATTGAACCGAAGGGCCGTGAACCTTTCCGCTACGACCGGGATTACGTGGTGCAGCTCACCGACAAACACCCCCATTCCGGTGACCGCATCATGCGGAATCTGAAGATGTCCGCCGATTATTACAACCGTCAGCAGCAGACGGTAGGGGACTTCATCACAGAGTCCAGCGAGAAGGGCTTCATCGCGACCCTGAAGGACCGGATGATGTGGGGCGATATGCGCATGATGAAAGCGGATATCGAGGACGTGCAGGGCTTCACCGGGCTGATCAACGGCAAGGGGCCGGAGCAGAACTGGACCGGGCTGTTCGAGCCGGGTGAGCGGGTGCGTCTGCGCTTTATCAACGCCTCCGCCATGACGTATTTCGACGTTCGCATTCCCGGCCTGGGCATGACGGTGGTGCAGGCCGATGGCAACAACGTGCAGCCGGTCAACGTGGATGAATTCCGCATCGGCGTGGCGGAAACCTACGATGTGATCGTGCACATCAAGGATGAAGAGGCCTACACCATCTTTGCCGAATCCATGGGCCGCTCCGGTTTTGCCCGGGGCACCCTGGCGCCGGAAGCAGGCATGACGGCGGCGGTGCCGGAGTTGCGTGACGCGCCGCTGCTGACCATGGCGGACATGGCCGGGCACATGGATCACGGTGATATGGACCACGGTGATATGGACCACGGAGACATGAACCATGACGACATGGAGGACATGGACCACAGCGCCATGGGCCATGGCAGCATGGATCACGGTGATGGGGCCGGTTTGCCGGAGGATCCGTTCTATGCAAAAAACAGCGGGCTGATGCCCACCGCCAGCAACGGCGGCAAGTTCCTGTCCTATTCAGATCTCAAGGCCCAGAAGCCCCTCTACGAGGACCGCGAACCGACGCGGGAAATCGAGCTCCGCCTGACCGGCAATATGGAGCGCTATGAGTGGAGCATCAACGGCGTCAAATACGAGGATGCCGACTCCATCGTGCTGCAATACGGTGAGCGGGTTCGCTTCAAGTTCGTCAACGCGACCATGATGACCCACCCGATGCACCTCCACGGCATGTGGTCGATCCTCGATGTCGGCGCGGGCAAATGGAACCCCCTCAAGCACGTGATCAGCGTGGCGCCGGCCACCACCGTGTATATGGAAACCGAGGTGGATGCTCCCGGTGAGTGGGCCTTCCACTGCCACCTGTCCTACCACGCCGCATCCGGCATGTTCCGCAAGATCGTGGTGGAGGGCGGACCGGACAGCACCAGAGCCGAAGGCAAGCAAAGCGGCCAATGGCGGGGTGAATCATGAGTCGGCTGGACACATTCATATGGGGGCTTGTCCTGAGTGTGACGGTCATGGCCGCGCCTGCCGTTGCCCAGGAGGACCTTGCAAAAAAGACCCATACGGCGAAGACCTTCTGGGGAGTGTCTGCGGAAAAGCTGGAGTACCGGTTCAGCGACGCCAACGAGGAACTGGCGGTTATTGAGGGTGATGCCTTTTTCGGAACCGATGAACTCAAGTTCCGCTGGCTGTTCGAGGGTGAGTGGGAAGAGGCCCATACTGCCTGGGAAACCCTGGAGAACCAGTTTGTTGCCCAGACGCCGGTGGATGACTTCTGGGATGCCAAGGCCGGCATCCGGGTCGACACACCGGAAGGACCGGACCGGGTGTTCGGCGTGGTCGGACTCACAGGCCTGGCGCCTTACTGGTTCGAGGTCGACACCAACCTGTACGTCAGCAATGAAGGCAACGCCTCGGCGGACTTCGAGGCGGAGTACGAGCTGCTGATCACCAACTACTGGATCTTGTCCGCCACCTTCGAAACCCTTGTGGCGTTTTCCGAGGACCGGGAAATCGGTGTCGGGAAGGGACTGAACTCCACCGAAGCAGGGCTCCGCCTGCGCTACGATCTTATAGACCGCGCCTTCTCCCCGTATATCGGTGTGGTGTACGAGCGCAAGTACAGCGATACCGCGGAGCTGGCCCGTGACTCCGGTGCCAGTGCCGAGGACTGGTTTGCCGTTATCGGGGCCAGACTCGCCTTCTGATCTTACCTTTGACGGGCCTTGGGAATGCCCCTTGGCCGGTTCTTGGATCATGGCTTGATTCGGGTCAATTTAGCAGGAGGTTGAATGAGCAGGGAGCAAGACAGAACCTCGCGCTATCAAGAAGACACTCTCACCCTGTCAGGAACGGTCATGCTGGGCACCGGCGTCATGATTGGCGCCGGTATCTTTGCGTTGACAGGGCAGATGGCGCAGATGGCGGGCGTTCTTTTCCCGCTGGCGTTTCTGGCAGCCGCCGTGATCGTGGGCTTCAGCGCCTATTCCTACATCAAGATTTCCAACGCCTATCCATCCGCCGGCGGCATCGGCATGTACCTGCACAAAGCCTACGGAAACCGGTTGCCCACGGCCTTTAACGCGCTGCTGATGTACTTCTCCATGGTGATTGCCCAGAGTTTTCTCGCCCGTACCTTCGGTTCCTACACCATGCAGCTCTTCGGTGGAGACGAGACTGGCCGCATGGTGCCCATTCTCGGTGTCTCACTCATCCTGGCGGCCTTTCTGATCAACCTGCTGGGTAACCGACTGATCCAGGGCGCGGCATCCGTCATTGGGGTTTTGAAAATCGGGGGCATATTGCTCTTCGGGCTGGTAGGCGTCTGGGTTGCCGACAGCATTTCCGTCGACTTCTCGAGCAGTGGGGAGGCTGGAACCGTTGGCAATTTCCTCGGTGCGACGGCGCTCGGGATATTGGCCTTCAAGGGCTTTACAACGATCACCAACAGCGGCTCCGAGGTGAAAGACCCCCATCGTAACGTTGGTCGCGCCATTGTCATTTCCATCGCGGCCTGCGTGGTGATCTACACCCTGGTCGGTTTTGCCGTCGCGAGCAATCTGTCGTTGGCCGAGATCATCGAGACCCGAGATTATTCACTTGCTGCTGCCGCGCGCCCAGCCTTGGGTGATTACGGTGTCTGGTTCACGGTGGCCATTGCCATGATGGCCACCGCCGGCGGCATCCTGGCGAGCATATTCGCGGTTTCGCGCATGCTGGCGATGCTGACGGACATGAAACTGGTTCCCCACCGTCACTTCGGCATGCCGGGCAGTATCCAGAAGCACACGCTGGTCTACACCGTCGTTCTGGGTCTGTTCCTGACGGCATTCTTCGACCTCTCCAGAATTGCCGCGCTCGGCATCGTGTTCTACCTGATCATGGACATTGCCATCCATTGGGGCGTTCTTCGCTACCTGCGCAAGGACGTGAAGGCCGTGGCCTGGGTGCCGGCCACGGCCATTTTGCTGGATTTGCTCGCGCTCGGCGGCTTTGTCTGGGTAAAACTGACCTCGGACCCCTTTGTAATCGGTGTGGCGGTTGTCACGATGATCGTTATCGCGATTGCCGAGCAGATCTTCCTGAAAACATCTGCCGGAGCCGAGCAATCAGATAGCGAGGAATCTCATGCACGCCGCCACTGAAACCCGGAATTGAAACGGAGGATCGCATCATGATGGGAGATAACATGTTTGGTAACACCATGTGGGCGGGGCACTGGCTTTGGATGCTGGTTATAGCCATTGCGGTCGTTATCCCGGCGTGGCGTATTTGTCAGCGCACGGGGTATCCGGGGTGGATGGGACTCCTGATACTGCTTCCCGTTGTCAATCTGCTTTTACTTTATTTTATTGCGTTTTCGGATTGGCCGGCGGTTAGAGATCAAGAGGCGAAGCGTGATGATCGATACTGACCCACCCAGCCTGCGTAGCCGGAGTAGGGCGGAAAAGCGCAGCGCCTTCCGCCGTATGTCAAAGTTCATTCATCCCGCTCGCCCGCCATCGGCGCTTCACCCCGACCCCTGATTGTGAAGATGCAGATATTGGTGTCGAGCATGAACTCCAGCAAGCCTACGGATCTTACCGCCAGATCCTTGCTGATGTTGACCGTACGCGATGCAGTGATATCATTGATAGCATTCAACTCGGAGGTGCATTCATGGCCAACCTCATCGTTCGCAATATCGATGACCGCATTGCGCAGGCCCTCAAGGAACGGGCCATGCGTCACAACCGCAGTGCCGAGGCAGAGCACCGCGCCATCCTGGAAGAGACACTGGTAAAGGCGCGAAAACGGAGCTTTTCTGAAGTGATCGCGTCCATTCCGAATGTCGGCGACGACAAGGACTTCGAGCGCAAGGACGACGGGCACGTGGCAGATGTATTTGATTGATACGAACATCATCAGCGAAGCTCGCAAGGGATCGCGCGCGAATCCAGGCGTTCAGCGCTTTTTCCGCGATGCAGCGGCTGAGGAGGCTACGCTGTTCTTGTCCGTGGTGACAGTCGGCGAGCTTCAGAGAGGGGTTGAACTCATTCGTCATCGAGGTGATCTGGCACAGGCCTCGACACTGGAAAGGTGGTTGACCCTTGTACTGGTAGAGTATCGCGATTACGTGCTCGACATTGATTCGGATATCGCTCAACTCTGGGGAACGCTTCGTGCCCCGCATTCAGAAAACGCCCTGGATAAATTCATCGCGGCAACGGCACTGATCTACGACTTTACCCTGGTCACCCGTAATGGACGTGATTTCAAGGCAACGGGTGTCCGGCTGTTGAACCCGTTCGAGAAATAATCCGTCCACCTCCCGGGCGCACATATCTTTTTTTCGTCAGTGGAACTGCTCCGGGAGACGCTGACCAAAAAGCGCTGACGACCACTCCAGTCCCCGTAGGGCGTCAGTTCGCCTTCCTCTCACTGGATCTGACCGCGAATCTCGCCTGCCGGGAACGACGCCGTATGCACGTTCACATAGGTGTTGCCGTTCATCATCTGGGAGATCAGCTGATCGAGCGTCTGCCCCGCGAGTGGCCCGACCAGTGACGCCTCGGTGATCACACCAGCCGAGAGCACACCCTGGAAGCGCCCCGGAAGCAGGACTGCGGGCGGCCCGGACGGATAGAGCCAAGCGACAACCGGACCGTTCTGCCCGGCCGGCGCCAGATGGATGTGTGCCTGGGTGACGTTTTCGATATTGGCGACGTTGAGCCGGAAATGGATGCTCGTGCCATCGTTCGACACTCGAAAAATCGCCTGCCCCTGGGCGCGCGTATCAGCCAGCGGAACCTCTTCACTCCCGGTCAAGTGGGCCTTGAGGTTGAGGCCCTGAGCATGAACAGTGACCGCAGCGAAAGACAGGGCGAGCGTGAGGAACAGCGACACGAACGTGGGAAAACGCAATGTGTACATGTGACACCTCTGTTTGTTTTTCTCTACGGTGAGCATCATGAAGTCTAGGAGCGCTTTCCCGTGAATTCCACAATGATGTCCAATATTACTTTCCGCACGCGGCATCAGCTACGCCGCTCCCGCAGCAGCCTCCTGAACCCATCCAGACTCCGCGAGTGAAGAACGTTTCATTGGCAGTTCACTAAAGAGCGCAGTGGCATCACCAACGCCAACACCATCATCTACCGCGCAAGCCAACATGATTGCCAGGGACGCGCTACGCGAGCCCCTTCCTGCCGGCGAAATTGGCGCGGGCCAGGGCGGTGAACGCCTTGAGCGCTGCGGACGGGTTGCGGCGGTTCGGATAGTAAAGACACAGGGTATCTCTGGGAGGCGTCCAGTCTTCCAATACTCGCCCGAACTCGCCGGTCTCGATTTCGCGGTACACGTCCTGTTCCATAAAAAAGCCGAGCCCTACGCCTTGCTGAACGACGGCCTTGGCGAGGTTTGGTTCGTCCAGAGTAAGTTGTCCTCTTACATCGACTGTGACCACCTCTCCATCACGTTCGAAATGCCATGGATAGACCGCGCCATTTGGCAGGCGGATGCGTACGCAGTGATGAAGAAGGAGATCAGCTGGCGAACTGGGCCGGCCGTATGTGTCGAAATACGCTGGCGATCCAACTACTGCATAGCGTTGCGGCTGACCAAGAGGAATCGCAATCATGTCACTGGGTACGAGGTTCGCAGACCGCACACCGAGATCGAACCCTTCAGATACCATGTCTATTAGGCGGCCCTCAGTAACAAGGTCGATATGTACCTGTGGGTGACGTCGCAGAAACTCCAACACTAGTGGAAGAAGAACCTCGCGTGCGGCGGTAGCGAAAGCATTGATACGCAATACACCCGTAGGTCCGGCGCTGTGGGATCGCACTGCTTCCAGCGCGCCGCGTAAATCCTGCAATGCCGGACCCACACGGTCCACGTACATCATGCCTGCTTCGGTCAGAGACACGCTGCGTGTCGTGCGATTGAACAGCCGCGTGCCGAGATTCGCTTCCAGTTTGGCAATGGTGTTGCTCAAAGCGGTGGTTGAAAGACCGAGTTCGATAGCCGCCTGTCGAAACGAGGCCCTGCGTGCCACGGCCAGTGCAGCTTCGAATTCATTGAGGCCTAGGCGTTGATCTGACATTGGACTGTCCTGTTAATCGGGATTCGCTGTTAACGTCTATCCCGATTGTTCGGATTATGGGTCGCTCTTATCCTAACTGCAAGGTTGCTCCGTAACCCCGTTGCTTAACAGATAGGAGACCCGATGATGAACCTTCTACTACCTAAAGCCGTCGAGACGTACTTTGAAATCAGTAATGGCGGTGACATCTCGCGTGTTGTCGACTGCTTTTGGACAGATGCCACGGTGATCGACGAGAACCAGACCCACCGGGGGATCGATGCTATCGAGACCTGGCAGCGAAACGCACAGCAAGCCTTTACCTACCGCGTCGAGCCCCTGGAATCTTCAAATGAAGAGGGCCAACTGGTCGTCAAGACGCGTGTTGCCGGTAATTTTCCTGGCAGTCCGACGGAGCTGGACCACGTATTTCTGCTGCAGGATGGCCGGATTCGTTCATTGGAGATTAACTAATGATGAACCTCGACTTGGCAGGCAAGCGGGTCTTGGTTACCGGAGGCACAAAAGGGGTCGGACGCGCCGTAGTTGAACTGTTCCTTGATCTGGGTGCAAAGGTGGTGACCTCGGCCCGACAGGCGACCGCCGACATGGCGGGCGGCCATTGTGTTTCGGCTGATCTCATGACCAGAGAAGGGTGTGATGTCCTGGTGAGCGAGGCAAAACGTCTCCTGGGAAAGGTGGACATACTCATTCATGTTTTGGGCGGCTCCTCAGCCCCCGGGGGCGGATTCGCTGCGCTAAACGACGAGCAGTGGCAGAGCGAATTCAACTTGAATCTGCTTCCCGCCGTGCGTCTGGATCGGGCCTTACTTCCCGATATGTTGGCGAGAAACAAAGGCGTCATTATTCATGTGACATCTATCCAGAGCAGGCTGCCCCTGCCTGAATCAACGACCGCTTACGCCGCTGCCAAAGCTGCGCTTTCGACCTACAGCAAAAGCCTGTCGAAAGAGGTTACGCCAAAAGGTGTTCGAGTTGTACGGGTTGCACCGGGATGGGTCGAAACTGAATCATCCGTTGCGCTAGCCGAGCGTCTGGCGAAGGAGGCGGGTACGGATTACGAAGGTGGTAAACAGATAATCATGAATTCTATTGGAGGTATTCCGCTTGGCCGCCCCTCCACGTCACACGAGGTTGCTAGCCTTATTGCGTTCCTGGCTTCGCCTCACGCCGCATCCATCACGGGGACGGAATTTGTCATTGACGGAGGTTCAGTTCCGACAGCTTAGTACCGCTGCCTCATAGACGCGTCAACGGCTGACAAGTGAGCCTGACGCGAGGCTGCCATCGGATTCAGGGCAGCCCGCGTAGGGCGAAAAAGCGCAGCGCCTTCCGCCGCATGAAGCCATCGGACATCCTCCCTTCGTCATGGTGGGTTATCGCCGCAACCGGACTCTTCAAGGGATATGCTTCGTCAGGGTCAATCTGCCGGACCGCCAATGCGGATTGCTCCTCATATTCATCGACTTGCAGGATTTAGTGAGTGTCGGGGTGAAGTGCCGACGCCGGACGACCGGGGTGAATGAACTCCGTCATTCGGCGGAAGGCGCTGCGCTTTTTCGCCCTACGCGAGCTCTCGTGGCTCATGATGTCTCGTTTGCCAGCATGTTCATGATCAGACGAATCAGCGTGTCTTTCTGCGTGGGGGCGGATTCCGCTACCAGCAGGGTCAGTGCTGCCAGGCCCGTATCATTGATGATGGGCTGCCCCTGCTCGGTGAACAGCCGGCCGTTGCGGTGCAGGAAGTCCACGAACAAGAAGGCGCCGCTTCGCTTGTTGCCGTCGGCGAAGGGGTGGTTTTTCACCACGAAATAGAGCAGATGGGCGGCCTTGCTCTCGATGGTGGGGTAGGCCGGCTCGCCGAATACGGTCTGGTCCAGGTTGCCCAGCAGGGCGTCCAAGCCGTCGCCTCGGGGTTTGGCGAAAAGGTCGGTGGCTTCCTTCCGCTGGACGAGATTGGCCTTGAGCTGTTGCAGCGCGGCCATGGCCTCGCTGGTGGTTGATAGTGTGCCGCCGGTCTGGCCGGCGGGCTCGATCAGTAGACCTTCATCGTAGCGTTGCAGCCAGAGGAAGGTCTGGGTATAGCGGCTGATGATTTCCACCAGGCCTTGGCCGGTTGGGCCGTCCAGCTCCGGTGCGGCGGCGGCCTTGCGGACGAGTTCCAGCGCGGCTTCTAGGTCCTTGGCGTACTGTTCCAAACGTTGCTGGTTCAGGGTGTAACCCTGCACCAAGTGGTCGCGCAGTGTGCGCGTTGCCCATTGGCGGAACAGCATTGCCCGTTTGGAACTCACCCGATAGCCCACGGAAAGCACGGCATCGACGTTGTAGTGTTTGAGGTTACGCCGTACCTCGCGGTTGCCCTCCCGGCGAACTACCGAGAAATCCTCGGTAGTTGCCTGGGGCACCAGTTCGCCATCCTCATAGATGTTCTTGAGGTGCAGGCTGACATTGTCCATGCTGGTATCAAATACCTCTGCCATCTGCTGCTGGCTCAGCCAGACGGTCTCCCGTGAGAGGTGTACCTGCACGTCTCCATTGTCGGCGGTGAAAATGGCGAACTCCCTGTTCTTCGCTTCCTGCGACATGGTTCTATTTCCCTTTGCGGCTTAATCCGGCGGCCAGTATATCCCGGAGCTGCTCGCGGATCTCCTGGGGCACGGTCTACTGCCGTTCGCGCTGGGCCAGCAGTTCCTCCGAGTCGTGGCTGACAACGCCGAACGAAGTAGGGGAAGATCACTTCACTCCGCGCGGCGCTTCTTTGCATTTAGCAACTTTGGGACATACAATGCCCTAAAGTTGTCTTTATAAGATTCTGCCATGTCAATCAAGCGCTCAATCGCCAAACGCGCGTCCAGGAGAGGGGGCACGCTGACCCGGGGGGATCTCAACAATCTCGGGAACTACCGCTCGGTAAGCCGTGCGCTCTCCGAGCTCGTTTCCGAGGGCTTACTGGTGCGGACGGGGCGCGGCCAGTACAAGGCGGCAATAAATGCGCCGGGTGAGCTCTCTTTCGACACCCTGTCGGATCGTATTCGCGAACAGGTTCTTCGGGAAAATAGCCCGATCTTTCTGCGCAAGGACTTCAGGTATCCGAACGTCAGCAAGGAGGCCGTACGCAAGGCGATATCAAAGCTGCAGAATGAGGGAGTTATCCTGCGCATCGGGCAGGGGATCTATACCCGCGCGAAGCGTTCCCCCTTTAACGAAGGGCTAATGCCCCAGCACGGATTCAGCGGCACGATCGCGGCTGTCGCCGGCCGGCTCGGCCGCCAAATCATAGAGGACGATGCTCGCCGGGCATACAACAGCGGCACTTCCAACCAAATCCCGACAGGGCGGTACGTTGAGCTCTCTGGCGCCCCCATGCGACGGGTGTTGAAGATCGGCAAGGGCATCGTGAAAATGGTGGCGCGTGGATAGGCTCGATATCGTGGCGAACACCAGGCTGACCTCAATCTGGTACGCCGCCTCCACGACCTGAGTGCCATGAGCGCCATTATTGCCGACTACCAGGATTTCCCGGATCTCGCACGACGCGTGCTCTACGCTGATCGCAACCGGGGCATTGGTGGGGCGTTCGAAGACCGGCTTCAGCGGGTACTGGACGCGCTGCTATACGCCATTAAAAGAGGAAAAGCGCGTGTACGATCTGATCGGCGACATTCACGGAGAATTCGCCACGCTGAAAGCGCTACTGAGAAAGCTGGAATACCGCGATGCCGACGGTGTATAGACCCATCCCCAACGCAAGGTAATTTTTCTCGGGGATTTCATCGACCGTGGCCCTGATTCCCGAGGTGTCTGTACGCTTGCGCGAGCCATGGTGGAGGACGGACAGGCACTTGCCGTCATGGGTAATCATGAGCTCAACGCCTTGGCATATCACACAAAACACCCGGATAAACCGGATGAATACCTACGGCCGCGTAACGAAAAAAACACCAAGCAACACCGCGATACGCTGGAGAGCTTCAACGGCCATGATGCGGAGCTGGAAGATGCCCTTCGCTGGTTTGGGACCCTCCCGTTGTGGTTGGATCGGGGTGATCTGCGCGTTATCCACGCCGCCTGGCACGAACCGTCCCTGACCGTACTGTCCGGGGAACTCGAGGATGGCAATGTGCTGCCCCTTGCAGCCTTGCCGGCAGCGACCACAAAAGGGGGAAAGTTATTTACGGCCGTGGAAACCATCCTGAAAGGCGTTGAAGTACCCCTGCCGGACAATCTGACCTTCCGGGACAAGGACAATCATCTGCGTACTGAAGTCCGCATCAAGTGGTGGGAGGCGGAGCCAGGAATGTCATGGCGGGATGTCGCGCTCGGTGATTCACAGCTAACCAAGCAGCTTTCCGATGACCCCGCGCAATTGCACCAGGCATACACTTACCCTGCCAAAGCCCCACCTGTATTCATCGGACACTATTGGAGGACAGGGACTCCAGCGCCGCTGGCACGGAACGTCGCATGCCTGGACTACAGCGTCGCCCGGAAGGGAGGTTCACTGGTGGCGTACCGCTGGGATGGTGAACGACAGTTACTGAAGGAGCGCTTCGTATCCGTGCCAAGGGCCGACGAATGAACACCGTGCTCGATGTATTGTCACGAGCGGTCGGCAACGGCGACCCAGCCCGCGTAGGGCGAAAAAGCGCAGCGCCTTCCGCCGTATGACCGAGTTCATTCTCGCCGCTATGCGCGAAATTACTCATCCAGATATTTTTTTACTTTCTCCCATATCTCCTCATCATTCTTGAGGTTGTCTCGCACATATTGCTTGAAGTGAAATATTTGAAGCATCCACTCTTCTATATCCCCTTGATCGTTGACGGTATCACTATTTCTTAGCATATCGTTGTATTTTACACTATCGTTGATAATGCAAAGAAGAGTTGGAATCCATGATTTTTCAATTTCCATTAGCTACATCCTTTTCAAGAAGTTGTGCAAGTTCCGCGAGAAGCACCTTAAATTTCGAAAGAGGCATGTCGTGGGCTGGTGCAATGGTATAGTGAGTGGCACCAAAAGACTGATTATAATGATCTTTGACTATGGCTAGTCCGATGGGAAGAATAGTTCCAGCTGGAATCTTATAGTACGCCCAGTGACCTTTGAAGATGTTTGGCCTGTCAAACGTGCTGATCCCCCTGGGCGCATCTCTGATGCGAGCCCAGTTGTTCTCAATGGTGATATCAGGTTTCCTCGGGGCCCCACGTGATCGAGCGACTTCCCGTTCGACAAGTTCAAACAAAGGACCTGATGACTTTATTTTCTTTGCTCTCCATAAATCAATGGGAACATTACCATCAAAGTATCGCTCTATCTCTCCCGATTCCAGCAATATATCTTTCAATACCTCTGCCTGATACACTTGTACTCTCCTTGTAACATAAAAGAGGGCTCACGCGTTATCTCCGCTCGCCCCCTTATTCCACGGTTCGCCCGCCTAGCGCTTTGTATTGGTTGCCGTGTCGAAGCCAACTGCCACTGGCGCTAGTGCATTCCCATCATCGTCGTAAGGGGTGTATTTGACCTCAAGGTCTACAAAGCTGATAGTCAATTGCTCAATCGGCCGACGAGTGTCTTGTCCAGTTCCGCCAACGTCATATTTGCTGATTAAGGCGTTCTTCAGTGTGTACTCCATATAGACGTCAGAACCAGAACCAGTACCGGTTTTTGTCAAACGCAGTACTACCGTATTGCCTTTTCCGCAACAGGATTCGATGAATAAATTGGGCGTGGCGCTATCCATGTAACGGCTAACCAAAAGGTCGGTAATTTCAGTGTTTGCGGATTCACGGTCATTCTTGGTGGAGCTGGAAGAGGTTATCTTTCTGCGGGTCCCCCAACTCCACGATTCGATATCCATCCAACCCTGATGGTTCTGATCCGATGTTTCACCGGTTATTCCTTCATAATGTAAAAATACAGCCATCGTTCAAACTCCCTTTGGTGTGATTTCCTGCTTTTTAATTAGTTACGAGAAATCGGAAGATGTGTCTGTTCGTCCGCGCAGTGATGGTGCACGGGCGTGTTCCTCGCGCAAGGGGAGCGCGCCGGGCGTAGTCCAGCAATACTGTAGCTTGATGAGCGAAAGAAGATTTCGTTGAGGCAAAAAATCTGTCATGCGGGCCATCCTTGGACGCGTTGAGTTAATCCCTTGATTAAGCGGGGCTGCCTCCGGCAGCGGTAAGCAGAATAGCGAAATTCAAAGTTCACGCCAACCTTTCAGGTAAACGCTGAGATCTTGAGCCCGCGTAGGGCGAAAAAGCGCAGCGCCTTCCGCCGAATGACAGAGTTCCTTCATTCCGGTCGCCCGCCGCCGACTCGTCACCCCGACACCCGCCCAGTCCCGCAAGTCGAACAATTCCACGAGCAGTCGGCGACCGCGATCCAGCAGGTTGACCGTGAAGGAGCATGTCTTTGAGGAATCCGGCTGCGGCGATAACTCGGCATGACGAAGGGAGGGCGGCCAATGGCTTCATGCGGCGGAAGGCGCTGCGCTTTTTCGCCCTACGCGAACTGTTGCTGTTCGTGCCGGCAGGTTCTCCGGATCGTGGCGGCCGGAGAACAGCGGCTCTCAAGACCGGGGCAAAGGCTGTAACATGTGGCTGCATCCGTTTTGCATGGTGTGAGAGCCGAAGAGACCAACTAATGCCCCTGACGTTACCCCAACTGGAACGCCACCTTTTCCGAGCCGCCGATATCCTGCGCGGCAAGATGGATGCCTCTGAATTCAAGGAGTACATCTTCGGCATGCTGTTCCTGAAGCGCTGCTCGGGCTCTGCACATGCGGATGCCGGACGGCGGGAAAGTAGTAGCAGCCGGCGTGTTTACTGGCCTCCAGTTCGCGACTGTGTTCTCGCGCTGTGATGATCCCGAATTCATTCCTCACCTGGATCGACCTAACCGCCAGCGACCGTGACAGGATTCGGCGGGTGCTGGATTTACTCAGCGAGCAGGGCACGGTCGATGAGCTGGGGTTGGGCAGCTTGCGCGATCTGCTCTCGGATACGCTATTTCCCGGCACCTCAAGCCTGCATACCAGGCTGAGATATTTCCTCTTTATTCCCTGGGTTTACCGAGACATCGAGGCCCGGGGACGAGGTCTCGATGTCGGCAGTGAGGTCCGTCGGCTTGAGATCCAGCTCATCAACGCGTTGCTCGAAGCCGGCGAGTACCGCGGAGTGATCGGCGTTCTCGCCCGGGAAAACCTCGCGCGGCTGCCGAGCAATGCTTACTGGGCCGGCCTGGTGGGGTGGGGCATTTTCATGCCCGCGCAGACCCAGAGCTGGTATCACACGCATTTCGACAGCCTGGCAAAACGCCGCAACGACATCGGGCGGTCGGATGATCCGGGGGTTACCTGGACCCGGGCGCCTACGTGGCATCCACGCCTGCCGCCGGCGCCGCCCGATTTCCTGACATCGGTTTCGTTTGAACTTACTTCCGAGGAAGCCGGCTTCATGCAGGGCCGCATCGAGGACCGTTGCCCCGGGAGCCTGCTTGCCTGGCTTGCGCGGGAGGGGAGCACTCAACCGGCGGCGGTGCCGTGGGAGGATCCCGACGCTCTGAGGGCCGGCCCCGAAGTCGCCGAGGTGCTGGAACTGGCGCGGCGGTTTTCCATGCACATGGAAGGCGCGCCCCTTCTGTACAACCTGATGCTGGCCGAAAGGCGCCATGCCAGCGAGCATAGCGAAGCCGACCAGGCGCGGATTGATCGCTATCGTGCCGAGCTGGCGGAATGGGCACGGCGGGAAGCGGACGAGCCGCCATTCGATCTTCAGCAGCTATGGGCATTCGCGGCACGGCGCGGTGCCCGTCAGGTGCACATGCAGCGGGAGTTCATCAGGAACTGGCGTGATCGGATCGTCCACATCGGCGCGGGCCGGGGCGCCGACGACGCGTACCTGCGAACCCTGATCGAGCGGCGGGAAACGCAGCTGAAAGGTCCCCGCCGGGCCAGGCTGGTCAACCATGGGCGGTTGCTGGACTGGAGTGGTGAGGTGGGTATCGGGCGGATGCAGTTCCGGTGGCCCCAGGTCCGCCAGTTGCTGACTGACCTTCACCAGGGGCTGGCCGGCTGATGCTGTCACCGGATGCACGTGCCGTTGCCATCGATGTTCTGCGGCCGCCCGCAGGCTACCGCCTGGACCGGACAGTGCTGACCACCTACAGCCTGGACCTGGAGGTACTGCTGGCTCTGCCGCTTGCAGTGCTCGCGCACGCTGACGGTGGGGTGGAAAGGCTGCTGGAAGATCCATTGCTGCTGCTGGAGGCCATGCGAGAAGCGGGAGAGCGGGTTCAGGTCTTCGTGGATGAAGCGGGCATCGCCATCCCGCGGACCAGCCGGGCGCTCTACGCCAGCCTGGAGCCGAGCGTGCATCCGGTGCGCGCGCCTAACGGGGGAGCGTTCCATCCCAAGGTATGGATCGCGCGGTTCCTGATGCCGGGTCAGCCACCGCTCCTGCGGGTCGCGGTGGCCTCGCGCAATCTCACTTTCGATCGTTCCTGGGACGTGGCGCTGGTCAGCGAGGCAACAACGGGCGGCAAGCGGCCAATTGCCGAAACGCGGCCGCTTGGTCAACTGGTTCGCGCGTTGCCGGGTCTTTCCACCCGAGGTATTGACCCGCTACTGGAATCCGCTCTCACGGATCTCGCGGGCGAACTCGAGAATACCCGCTTCCCGGCGCCAAAGGATTTCAATGAGTGTGTAACCTTCCACGGCTTCGGCCTGGCCGCAGGCCGGCAAACGCCATGGAAGCCGCTGCCGCAGGCCACGCGCATACTGGCGATTGCCCCGTTCGCGAGTCGCACCGCCCTGGATGCGTTAAAGGATACTGGCGCGTCTGAGACCACCCTGGTCAGCCGATCCGAGGCGCTGGACGAGTTGTCCGAGGGCGTGCTGGATTCCTGGAGCGAAGTGCTGGCGCTTTCGGACATGGCTACGGACGAGCCCGACGACGAAACCGCGTCGCGGCCCTCCGGACTCCACGCCAAGCTGATCGGCATTGAATACGGCTACAAGGTGACCTGGTTCGTCGGCTCGGCCAACCTCACAGCGGCGGCGTTCACCGGCCAGAACGTGGAAATGATGGCGGCGATCACCGGGCCCAAGGGCATCCCGGGCGGCAAAACCGGATTCGGGATCGACCGCTTCCGGGAGTCTGGATTCCTGAACCTTTGCGAACCCTATCGCCGCACCGAGCCGCCCGAGCGTGACGCCGCGCTGCAACGCGCGCAGCAGGCCCTGGAAGAGGCCAAAAACCGGTTGGTCGCCAGTGAACTCAAGGTTGTCTGCCGTCCGAAGGAAGACACGTGGGAGTGGGTGCTGGAAGGTGCGATAACGCTCCCCGCGGATGTAAAGGTATCGATGTGGCCCGTATCGGTGAGCGAGGACCTGGCGCGGGACCTGGAGTTACCGTCAGTCTGGTCATTGCCCACCTCGCGGCTCACCGCGTTCGCGGCCTTCCGGCTGCACGTGGAAGCGGACGTCAGCGACGTCCGGCTGGCCCTGAAACTGCCCGTCGAAGGCATGCCCGAGGGCAGGATCAACCAGGTTCTACGCACCCTGATCGACAGCCCCGAGCGCTTCCTGCAATTCATGCGCGCGCTTCTGGGCGGTTTCGACGGGCTGATGGACTGGGCCGCGGGCACAGGCTCCGGGGCGGGCTCCTGGGGTGCCGGATTCGACCGCGAAACCCTGCTGGAGGATCTGGTCAGGACCGCCTCGCGGGAGCCCGCGCGCCTCGATCCCATCCGGCGTCTGGTAAAGGATCTGCGTGCCACGGCGGACGGGCGGGAGATCATTCCCGACGACCTGCATGCGATCTGGCAAGTCGTGGACGCGGCGGCCCGGAAAGGGGGTGGCAAATGACGCGCCCGGATCTCGAAACGGTCCTGCGGCCGCTGAAACCCTTCCAGCGGCGCACGGTGGATCACGCGTTCGATCGTCTTTTCATCGCCCAGGACAGTACATCCCGCTTTCTTGTCGCCGATGAGGTCGGCTTGGGCAAGACTCTGGTGGCGCGGGGCATCATCGGCCGCGCAATCGACCACATGTGGGACGACGTCGAGCGTATCGACATCGTCTATATCTGCAGCAACCAGAGCATCGCCCGGTCCAACCTCCCCAAGCTCCAGGTGTCCGGCGAGGCGGAGCGCTCGCTCGCGCTCGCCACCCGCCTGACCATGCTGGCCACTGAACTGGCACCGCGGGAAGGGCGCCCCGGCCTGGGCGACAGCAAGATCAATTTCATCAGCTTCACCCCCGGGACGTCCTTCAACATGGGCCACTATGGCGGCATGGCCGATGAAAGGCGCATTCTGTTTCATTTGCTGGAAGGTCTGGTCGAGCCGCGCATCGGTTTGATGAACCTGTTGCAGGGGGCCGTAACCAGAACCGGACACTGGCGTACGAAGCTTGATTACAACGAGCTGCCGCTGGACCCGGACATCCGCCGGAACTTCCAACGACGCTTCACGGCGGACCACCAGTTGCGCCGGGAGATGCACGAGGTCATTCACCAGTGGTTTAGGCGCAGACGCGCGTTCTACCCGGACGAAGCGCGTTACAGGCGCAACCAACTCACCGGCGAGCTGCGCCGCCTGCTGGCAGAAGTCTGCGTCCAGGCCCTCGAGCCGGATCTGATCATTCTCGACGAGTTCCAGCGCTTCAAGCCTTTGCTGGAAAGCCCCGAGGAGTCCGCTGACCCGGCGGCGCGGCTGGCCCGAGCCCTGTTCCACGCCAAGACCCCGGAAGGGCACCCGGTACGCACTCTTCTGCTGTCTGCCACACCCTACAAGCTGTACACGGCGGACGCCGAGATCGAACAAGAGGACCACTACCAGGATTTCCTGGCAACCACGGCTTTTCTACTGAATAACGACGATCAGAGATTGCGCCGGCTCAAGGCCGAATTGGCATCGTTCAGCCGAGGACTGAAGCGCGCGGCCGAGGATGATATCGGCGATATCATGGCCGCCAAGCAGGCGGTGGAACGCAGCCTGACAGCGGTCATGGCACGCACCGAGCGCGTGTCCGCAAGCGCGGAGCGGGACGCCATGCTGACAGCGCCGGAGATCCTGCTCGACCTCCGCGCCGGCGACATTCGGCAGTACTTCGCCGCGGACGCCCTGTTCAGGTCCGTCGGCGATTCGGACCCCATGACCTTCTGGAAGTCCGCACCGTACCTGCCGCACTTCATGCAGGGCTACAAGTTCAATGACCGACTCACGGAGACCCTGGAACTGTCGCCGGAAAAAGTTCTCCGCGTCCTGAATTCCCACGACGACGCCTTTCTGAAACGGCGGCACATCGAACGCTGGGCGGAACTGGATCCGGGGCACGCCAAGCTGCGCGAGCTGGTTCGCGACCTGCTGGATACCGGCCTCTGGAAATTGCTCTGGATGCCGCCGACGATCCCGTACTGGCCCTTTCGGGGGGCCTACAAGGGCCAAGAGGACCGCACCAAGACGCTGCTGTTCTCGGCCTGGAACGTGGTGCCCGACGTGGTCAGCGCCGTCCTCAGCTACGAGGCCGAACGCCGGATGGTCGGCGGCAGCATGAAGGGCTATCTGGAGCCGGATAAGCAGCAGCGCGGCTTGCTGCGCCTGACCCAGCCCGTCGAGGGAACCCGCTCAAGGCATCGCTTGCTTCTGCTGCTGCTGCCCTGCCTGGTTCTGGCCGACGAGGCGCACCCCCTCGCGGCCCCCGCCGGCATGGACCGGCGCGACTGGGTGCGAAGCAGGGTGGACGCGCTGCTGTCCGGTGCGGGGCTGCCGGATCCCCGGGACGAGCCCGTGGACGAACGCTGGGAGTGGGCGGTGCTGCTGCTGATCGATCCCAACTTGCGGGAATTCCTCACCTCGTGGCGGGACGCAGACCCCGGCAACGTGAGCAAGCCGAATCCGGAGGTGCTTCCCGATTATATTGATGATCTCCTCGACCTGGACCCGACGGACCTGGGCCGTCGCCCCGCTGGCCTGGCTGAGCTGGTGACGGACATCGCCCTGGGAGCTCCCGGCGTCCTGGCGGCACGGACCCTGGGTTCGGCTGGTGTCAAGGACGAGACGCGGCGCGTTCTTTCCATCAACGTGGCACACGCGTTCTGGAAGCTATTCAACCGCCCGGCGGTGATCAGGCTGCTTAACCAGCTTTCGGAGCAGGGCGGCCGGGCGGAAACGCGGGACACGGCGTACTGGCGACAGGTTCTTGCCTATTGCGCCGACGGCAACCTGCAGTCCGTGCTGGACGAAACCTGGCACATGACCTGGGAGCAGCACGCCTGGTCGGAGCAGGAATCACCGGAAACCATCAGCGCGCGATGTGCCGCGAAAATCGCCGCCTCGGTGGAGCCGCGGCCTTCCCGGGTGCACACACATTTCTACGAGGACAACGGCAACGGCGGCGTCGATGAGTCGGTGATCCGCTTGCGCACCACGCTGGCGCTGCGCTTCGGAAACCTGGCAACCGAGGAAGGCGTTTCCAGCCAGGACGCCGTACGGGCCGCGTTCAACAGCCCGTTCCGGCCGTTCGTCCTCGCCAGCACGTCGATCGGCCAGGAAGGCCTGGACTTCCACCCCTGGTGTCATCGTCTGGTGCACTGGAACCTACCCGGAAATCCGGTGGACCTGGAGCAAAGGGAAGGGCGCGTGCACCGGTACAAGGGCCACGCCGTGCGCAGGAACGTCGCGGCATCCTTCGCCGCCACCGCCCTTGACCAGCGGCGGGCCGGCGAAAACCCGTGGGATCTCGCGTTCACGCTCGCTGATGCCGAAGCCCGAGCGCGGGGCGAGAGCGACCTCGTCCCCTTCTGGATGGCTCCGGGGGCGTACACGGTCCAGAGACGCGTACCAACCCTACCGTTCACCAGCGAAGTTGAAGCATTCAGACGCCTCAAGCGGCAACTGGCGGCGTACCGCGTGGTCTTCGGCCAGCCCCGGCAGGAGGAGTTGTTGTCCCTGCTGGACCGTACTGACCTGGATGATGCCGATGTTGCACAATGGGCGATTGATCTTTCACCCAAGGCGTAACGCCCGAGAACAAACGCCAGCGGAGGGCACAGGCTATGATGGGGCCGGACTGGGGGCAGGGCGACACCTGTGGCATGCAAAGTATTCTGAGCAAGCTGCCGGAGCGCAAGCGATGAAGCCATGGTGGCGCTGGAGCGGGGAAAACCCCTCACTCAAGGGCGTGCTGCCCAAGGACTACTCCCGCCCGGCGCTGGACAAAACCCGCCTGGGCGAGCTGGTCAAAACCGTGGGCGATATCGACCTGCAGGCCCGCCAGTCCGGCGTGCAGGACCCGCTGGGTCGGGTGTATGAGTACTTCCTGGGCAAATTCGGCCCCGCCGAGTGCAAGGGCGGTGGCGAGTTCTACACCCCGCAATGCGTGGTGCAACTGCTGGTGGAAATGCTCGAACCTTACAAGGGCCGGGTGTTCGACCCCTGCTGCGGTTCCGGCGGCATGTTCGTGCAATCCGAGCGCTTTGTGGAGGAGCACGGCGGCCGCCTGGGGAATATCGGAGGTCAAGGATGACGGATTTTTCCGATTACATTGTCTATGTCGACGAGAGCGGCGATCACGGGCTCGCTTCCATCGACAAGTACTATCCTGTTTTCGTGCTGGCATTCTGCATTTTCCACAAGCGGGATTACCGAGAGCGCCTAGTGCCAGCGCTGCAAGCGTTCAAGTTTGAACATTTCGGTCATGATCAGGTGGTTCTGCATGAAACCGATATTCGCAAGGATCGCAAGGCGTTCGCCTTCTTGAAAAACCCCGAGCGCAAGCAGGCGTTTCTGGATGAGCTGACGCAGATAGTGGTGGATACACCGTTCACTCTGATCTGTTCGGTCATCAGGAAGGAAGCCTACCGTGACCGCTACGCGGTGCCGGACAACCCTTACCATGTGGCGCTGAAGTTCGGCCTGGAGCGCCTCTACTTTTTCCTGCGGGGCCGGCGCGATCAGCACCGACAGACGCATGTCGTTGTTGAGCAGCGAGGCAAGCGTGAAGACGACGAGTTGGAGCTGGAGTTTCGCCGCATCTGCGATGGCGGGAATTTTGGCGGCGATTCCTTGCCCTTCGAGCTTGTTTTCGCCGACAAGAAGTGCAACTCCGCCGGACTTCAATTGGCCGACCTGGTGGCCCGGCCCGTCGGTATGAGTATCTTGCGGCCGGAGCAGGAGAATCGGGCCTATCAGGTGCTTGAACCGAAATTTTACCGGGATGACCAAGGCAGGCATGATGGCAGGGGGCTGAAGTGTTTCCCCTAGACAACAAAAGGCCCCGATGCTTCCACCGAGGCCTCCTGTCGACCGGGCATCCCCAGTCCTTTGACGCTCATTCTGGTACACAGGAGCATTGTGTTCAAGCTTTTTCGCTGGCGGGTGCGTGGCCCATGCCAAAAGGTGGAAGAATTAAGTGGACGCCTGACCGGCACGCTCATGAAGTTCAACCGCAAGACCGTCACGGTGGTGACGGATCAGAGTCAGCGCTGGAACGTCTCACCGCACTTGCTCTCACCACTGAAAAATATGGCGGAGGACAACGTCATCGATATCGCCTCGCAACAGAAAAAATAACCGCTGTGCAGCTACCCTACCCCCTCGCCACGGGAAACAACGAGGTTCATTGAGCGCTTACTGCAGGTCACCGCTCACGAGAATTAGTGGTGTCTTTTTCCGTGGTCCATCTCCAGCGCCGATGTTCAGCCCGATCCCGAATAGGTCACTTACTTGGTCATGCTTGGTAAATGGCAATGCCTGATAGCATCATCCAGCATTACCAGCAGAAAATCGTAGTCTTCGCCATCCAGATCAGTGATAAGCGCGATCTTTGCGAAATGCTCGTAGGCGGTGACATGGGCCACAGTCTTACGGTCACGACCGACTGCCTTGCCCTCGAACCCAACATACCGGCGTCCGTTGAGAGCAAACTCGGATCTGTTCGTCGCATTCCACAGGTGCATGTCCTCCAGCACAACACTTTGATAGTTATCGAGAATAGCGTTGATTCGGGCTGCATTGTCCAAGCTGGGATCAACCCGAGTCAGGGGAGGGCCCTCTAAGTCATAGTCCGTCACCATGATCATGATAGTGCCCCAGAATTCACGATCCGAAGCGCCACTGTAAAAGGCGGTTGAGGATTCACCATTATTCTTTACTTCGTCCAGTGAGGTGAATCTCCCATCTTCACAGTCCAAGAAGTGACGGTTGTCGGCAAACGCCGCACAAGTCGCAAGGAGTGCAAGAAACAAGGACAGTGTGATGGAGATGAAGCTGCGCTTTACGAACATATAACTCACTTGGTCATGCCTGGTAAATGGCAATGGCCGAGGGAATCATCTAGTGCGGCTATCAATAACTCAATATTTTCGCCGCCAACATCCCGAGTTAGAGCGATTTTCGCAAAATTGTCGTAAGCCACAACATGGAACAAAGCATGCTGATCTTGTTCGAATGTCGCACCGTCGTATCTGACGTAATCCCGGCCGTTGAAATGCACTGCGGTGACTTCACTGACCTTGAAGAAGGTTTCCCTCAGAACAAGACGTTCATAATTGTGAGTAATCGCCTTCTCCCGAGATGCGGGGTTCATGCCGGATATGTCGCCAATCATTCCCAGCGGCAGATCCTCATCATTGTATCGCATGGTCATGATGGTGCCGAAGATCCCTTCTTCGCCCTGGCTCACGATATAGGATACGCTGGAGAAGGTTTCTCCATTCCGCACTTCTTCGATACTTGTGAGTCCACCATCCTCGCAGTCCAG
Source organism: Aquisalimonadaceae bacterium (assembly GCA_040877625.1). Classification (GTDB taxonomy): domain Bacteria; phylum Pseudomonadota; class Gammaproteobacteria; order Nitrococcales; family Aquisalimonadaceae; genus Methylonatrum. Next base: position 89,365 of record JBBDNK010000028.1, on the reverse strand, counting down.
ACGAAGGCCATTGGCGGAAACCGAATCACTCACAGAAAGGGCCGAAATCAGAGACAGAGCGATTAAGGTAGTTCGGAGCAAGGTTTCTATTCCTCAGAAAGACCATTGAGTCCTCGAAAGCACTAAATGCCATCAGTGCTGGCGAAAGCGGTTCGCCTTCACCGCGTCGTCTTCACAATCCAAGAAGTGGAGGTTGTCGGCAAACGCCGCGCAAGTCGCAAGGATTGCAAGAAACAGGGACAGTGTGATGGAGATGAATCGGAACATGGTTTCTAGGTCCTCGGGAAGGCTTACTAGCCAGCAAAGCTTGAGAGGCGCCGATTTGAGCTAACCATTGCGGTCATAGTCCCACCAAGTAAGCTTTACTCCCTCAAACTGGGTACTGAAAACCCTATACGATATTCTTCCAGCAGGACCATGATAATAGTAGTCATAAGAGCACGTTCCTCGATTCATGGTGAGCTGGAGATTATCCTCGGGCTGCGGATCTTTGTGCATCAAGTGCGAAACAACCATGTTTCTCGCCTGTTTCTTAGACAGGCCACATGAATCAAGGTATTCTTCAAGACCCCAGTTAACCGCAATTATACCCAGAATGACAATTAGTAACGCTAGAACTATTGTCATGCTGGCAATTAAAAGTCGCATCATGCATTGAGTCCTACAAACGATGGCTTGGAGTGGGATTGACTACGCATAGGCACCGCCAATCAGAGTGCGACCTTACCAGCCACAAGCAGCAAACAGGATGAGCGCAGCAACTGCAAGGACTACCATTCGCATACTACAGGTCACCGCTCACGAGGGTTAGTGAGGTTCGTGTTCCCGCTAAACATGATATTAAATTGCGTATTTGGCCATCCTCTAGGCGGTCTCCCAAGAATTGTACCGACATTCCTTGCAATTCCGAGAGGAGAGAAATCCACATGAATGTCGTAATCATACGTTTCGTTGTAAATTCCATAGGTGCCATCGGGTCGATGCCTAACAGTTACATTTCCGTGCACTGCATACTGATCTCCTGTGACATACGCGCGTGCTATATACCCTCCATTAGGATCAGGCTCCCAGCCGCCACGTGCTGTAACAGTCAGGTTCGAAACGTCAATAGTTACTGTGAGTTCCGGATCAGAATTGAGCTGATATATCCAATCAGCTTCCCCCTTGCCTTTGAAATATCCTCTTTCTGAGACTTCAGCCGCTATCTCATAGGCTCTTTCTTGGGTAATCGCTCGACGACTGGCAATCTGCAAGGCATCACAGAGAGGGTGAGGCAATAATTGCCAGTGCTTCATGACGCGCTGCCGCTCATGTCCATTCAATTGCCGGAAAACAATCAATTCGGTTAACGCCGTCATCGCGTCTTCCTGACTGACATCTGTGAAATGAATCGGGTTGATTCCGACCATTTCGGACAGTACGACGATCTTACCTTCCCGCGACTCGGGCAGTCTGTAAGGAAGTTCCGACAGATTGGACATGAATTTTCCTCCTTGGCGTCCGTATTGTTCCATTTGTTCGTTACCTTTCCGCCTGGCTACGCGGTTGTGTTGGTCCTGGTGCTGTAGGACACCGCCAACGGCGAGAGGGGAGTGCCGTCATCTCCATGAGGGATGTAACGTAACAGGAGGCCAGTAAATGAAATGGTCAATTTTTCCGAGGGCCGTCGGCGGGAATAAATGCTGGAGTATACTTTGTAGTCGGCGATCACAGCATGCTCTAACACCTGCTCCAGAAAGAGATCGTTGCCGCTACCCGTGCTGGTTGTCTTGCCGTAGTGAAGCGTCAAATCTTTCCCATCTCCGCAGCATGATTCCAGAAATATGCCCGGAGATGCCTGGTCCATGTACCGAATCAAGGTGATGTCCCTGATTTCGGTGACGGCGGATTCGCGGTCGAACCGGGTGCCGGAGTTCGAGGAGATTCGACGCTTCACGCCGTGGAAGTAGACCTCGTCGACATCCACCCAGCCCACGTGTCCGGCGTCCGCGCTTTCGCCCCGGAGGTGGCCGTATTTCATGAAAATAGACATGACACTTCCTTCCCTGGTTTTTATGATTCAGCCAGGGAAGAGGGCGGACGATTCAGGCGATGTGCCGAATATGGCAACGGAGGCGGGTTCAAAATAGTTCGCATCCGTGCGGTTTGTCCGTGCCTTATGGTTCCCTGGCAACGCGTCCCAATGATGGAGAATCGAGCCCATGCTGTCAATTGTGATGCGGGCCGAATCCAGCGTGCTGTTGCCCATTTCCGAGCATGCCGCACAATGCATGGAAACATGCCGTACAGAGGGCTTCGGATGGAAACCGACACCACCAAACTGATCATTCGCCTACCTCGGAAAGACGTCGAGTTTGCCAAATCCTATGCAAAGGCCCACGGCTTGACGGTAACCGAGGTCATAGACCGGTATCTAAAGCGGATGCGCGCATTGGAAGAGCAGACGCCGTCACCGGAACTGGACTTCATCCCCGGCCTGGTGCCTGCCGAAATCTGTGCGGAGGACGAGCACCGACGTCACCTCGAAAACAAGCACCGATGATTCTCGTCAATATCAACGTAGTGCTTGATGTCGTGCAAAGGCGCGAACCGCACTACCGTGCGTCCGCCGCGGTGCTGGATCAGGTATTGCGCAAAAAGGTCGAAGGGGCTCTTTCCCCCTGGACCAGCAGGTTCTCCGAGTTGTGGCGGCCGGAGAACAGCGGCTCTCTAGACTGGGGCAAAGGCTGTAACATGTGGCTGCATCCGTTTGGCATAGTGCCGGTAACGGGAGTTACAGTAGCACCGTTGTGACAGGGAGAAGCAGAGTGACGCTGGCTGGATATCTCTCAAGGATCGAGCAAGGGTTACCAATCAACTTTGAGGCGTTCCTGAAACGGCTGCCAAAGGAGGTAGCTCGCCGACATCGCCAGTGTTTTGATACGCAGGCGGTGGGCAAAGACCGGTGGTACGTTCGCTGCAACGACCCGGACGTATGGACGCATCTGCTGGAGGCCGCCGAGGTCCCGTTCGATCGGACCTCAGCCGCGTGGCTTGGAGATTCCCATCGATCGCAGACGGCGGTTACTTACCTTCTCGTCTACCACTCCATGTTGACCGATGAAAGGCCCGATGTGGTGTACATCGCGCCAGAAAGGTATTTACACGGATTCAACCCAAAACCGACAGCCTTGCTGATAGAAAATGAGGAAAATTTCTTCCGATTTGAGGAAATGCTGAGGGTTGCCTCCAGTTTTTCCGGTGGAAACGTTACCCTGGACAATACGGACGTGCTGCTAGGTGGCGGTAACCGCGTAACCAGGGCCTTATGTCTGGACTGGCTCGCTACCTATCAGCGCGTATTATGCGCGTTCGACTATGATCGAGGCGGACTAAGCATGTTCAGATCGGTGTCCCGGCGGCTGGGCGAGAAGGCTGAATTCCTGCAACCCGCAAGCTGGGACGAATTCCAAGCGCTGTTCAAACGTATGCCAGCCGATACCGACGCCTTTCGAAATGCCATCGCACTGGCCGAGGAGCTCGGCTTTTCCGATCTGGCTCAGACCTTCCGAAAAACCGGCAGATTCATGGAGCAGGAAGTTTTCCTGGAGTCTCAGGATGAGTGACACGTATTTCCAGTTTCAGATTCAGCGGCTGGTGGTCGTGGACTCCGCCGGGTTTTGTTACGTGGAACTCCCGGTGGATAGGCACGCGTTATTGCTGGGTAGCGGAAACCTGGGTAAATCCAGCCTTTTGAACGCTTTACGGTTGTTCCTTCTACCGGAAAACAACTTCAAGAACAGCAAACGGAAGTTCGCGTTTCGCAATTCAAAGCAGAACCAGTACTACAGGAACGAAGAGAGCTTCCAACACTATTTTCCCGGGAAGTGCAGCTTTCTGATCATGGAAGTCAGCAACCCTGCCGGTACCCATTGCCAGATTCTCCACAGGGCGGACAACCTTGGCTATGGCAGAATTTTCGTGCCTGTCGCCTATGATCAGTTGCGCCACCTGTTCTGGAACCCGTCGGAAGATCCCGATGCCATTGGCCGCGCCGTTCCGGAATTGTCTATCGGCTGGCTTTCCGAACGACTTCGGAAACTGTCCCGGAACGTGGTTTTTACCAGCGACCCCGCCAGATTGCGTGCGATGCTTTATTCCAGCGAGCTGATGTCAGCCGACGCGATACGCTACAGCGTATTGCCCTTGACGGATCTCGGCGAAGGCAAGGTCGAATCGCTCCGGACGTTGGTTCTGCTCCTGTTTGAAATGAATGCGGATGATCGCGCCATGGCGGAGGCTGTGGCCAGCATCGTGGAAGCGGACAAGAAGTTCTCCAGCGATGCACTGGACCTGGACATCGACCAGTTTCTGCAGCGTCACCAGCACCTCAAGGATCAGAATGAGCGGCTGGTTGCAGTGGAACGTGAGAGACACCGCTTTGAACGCCTGCAAAAGCGTTACGTCGAGTATCAGCAGAAGGCAAGGGCTCAGAGTGAGTTTGCCGCGTTCAGGGATGGATTGTCGTCCGCCCTTGAAGATGCGCGCCAACGGCGAGAACTGGCCGCCCGCCAGGTGGATACCCAGGATACCCTCGTCAAGGACTACAAAAGTCAGGATCGGGCACTAGATCGCCAACTCACTGGGCTGGCTGCGACCATCAAGGACAAGAAGAAGGAGTTGACAGAATTCTCGGCTATCCGCCGGGATGGCAATACGCTGCTGTCGAGATACCCGGAGTATACCTCCGACGCAGTGGTACAGATTCTGACGGAAGAGGCTGAAGAGAAGGAAGCGCATCTAAGCGCATTGCAGAACGATGCGGCAGCAGAACAACGGCGAAAGAAACTACAAAAATCCATTGAGGCCACGAATGCGGAGTTGCTGCAGTTTGAGAGAAAGATAAGCGACCGCCGTTGGCAGCTACATCGACAGTTTCCGGAGGAGGTGGTAACCCCCTTGGCAGCCATTGAACCCCGTCTTGTGCAGGCAAGCCCCGGCAAAGAACTGGAGGACGAAGCGCGTGCCGCCATTACGGCCTTTGCACGTTTGTTGAAACGGTCCGAAACCGGCTACCAGTGGTTCGACGAGGAATTCTCTGCACGGGATTCAGCACCGGAAGATCTTGAGGCGCGGCATCGTGGCCTCCTTGGCGAGAAGGAGAAGCTGGAGCAGCAGCTGAATGATCTGGCGGAGATCCAATCCAACGCATATGACCGTCCGACGAAGATTGCGGAAGCCAAGAGGGACCTGAATGCCCTGAACCACGATCTGGAATTGCTTCGGAATTTCGCGGCGGCTGACGTGACCATCGAGCGCGCCGAAAATGCCATCAGGGAAAACGAGGCAAGCCAGGAGAAGGCTCAGACCGAGCGAAATAACCTGACCGGAGGGCTGAACGGAGCTGAAAGACAGCTCGTCCAGGTGAAGTCAGACCTGACGACCATTGACCAGCGACAGGAGGAGCTGGCACGCATCCGGCAAAGCGTCACGGCCCTGCAGAACCGGATCCGTCATCTCGAACAGACCAGCGCAGATCAGGCCATTGTTCTTGACCAGATTACGGAAGAGTCCCTGAGCCGCCTGCAGTTGGACATCCAGGATTTCGAGTCTTTACGCCGGGATATTCTCCAGGACCTTCAGCATTTCTTGCATGCCGGCATGCTGGAGGAGCACGCCGAGAGCCTCCAGTACGAAAGCCCCACGGCCGGGACCATCAAGGACGCCTTTACCTCACTGGATACGCTGTTCAAGGAGCTTCCAAACCGTCGAAAGATACTGCAGGAGCAGGTGGAAGCACATAATGACACCGTGGCCAGCTATCGCCATGCGCTCAAGATGAACAAGGACCATATCGACCGGTTTCAGCGGCGCCTAAACCAGGAATTGGATGGCGTATCCATCAACGACCTGGCCGAGGTGCGGGTGGATATTCACTGCCACCCGAAGTTCAGCAATCTGGTGGAGGAATCGGAGGCACTGGATCCATTCGCCTCCGAACTGCTGTCGGACGCCTTCTATGAACGACTCCGCGTATTCGTGGCGGAATTCTTCGGGGAGTCCAACGGCGCCCGGATGGAACAGCGTCTGACCATGGACAAGATCATAACGGGAATAAGCTACCGGACCAGAAAGGTGAACGAGTCCGGGCTGGATTCAAAAAGCCAATCAACATCCACCACCATGCTGATCAATCTGGAGCTGGTTCAGCGTTTGCTGCGGCGCGTGCTGTCTCCCGGCGTGCACTTGTCGATCCCGCTGGTACTCGACGAGCTGCCGAACGTCGATGTAAGTCAGATACCGTCGTTACTGGAGCGCGTAAAACAGGAGGGTTTCAACCTCTTTGCCGCGGCGACACATAGTGCGAGTTCGGAGTTGATCCATCAGGTGGGCCGGCACATCGAGTTGGGCAATATGCATACCAGATACCCCTATGACAAACGCCGAACGATCGTGTATTGGGGCGGGGCGGAAGGTTTCACGAACACGTCGCAGTACTCGGAATGGCTCACGGCAGAGCAGGCGGATCTACTTGAAGGCGGCCATGGCTAAGCGTTTCAGCACCCTGGACACGACTCGGATCATCTTCGAACATCCGACTGTCTTGTTCACGTTGATTCAGCGCATGGACGAAGAGGGGATACGCTTCATTCGCGAGCATGAGCTCGTGCGCGAAGTCGCCCAGTACACGCGTAATCGCGACACCACGGAACGTCAACGCCTTGAGCTTGCACTCACCACCGACAATCTGTTCAACGCCGGTCTGGCTGTGGACATCGATAAGATCGATGGCGAACGCCGCCTGGTGCTGCAGGAATCACTGGTTGGATTGCTACGGGCCTGCAACGCCTCTCTGTACCAGGAACTAACCGATGCCAGGCTTCGTAGCCGCCTGGTCGCCTTGTGGGATGTTCGGGTTCGATTGGGCGCATCGAGCTTCAACCATTCCGATCCGGACTTCACTGAGTTGCTGGATGACCTGTTCGAGCAATTAAGCCACCTTGTTGGCCTGCTGCGACAGAACATTATCCGCATGCAGCAGATCAGCGCGGATCTGGCGAAACTCTCCGGCGATGCCAGCAGAGCACCGGACGCTTTCATGGCATTCCGTCAGGATCTGCTTACACGCATCGCCCATCTTTACGAACGCCATATCAAGCCGACACTGTCGTTTCTGAACCCGGACCTTGTTCTGGCGGAAGGGGAGAACCTGTTCACCACGCTCAGGCGCGTTCAGAACCTGCTTGAACGCAATATCAGACAGCGCGAGGCGGACCAGGTGTTTCGCACTTCTCTCAGCATCAACGCAATGTATAAACCGATCCAGCTCGTGGCCTGGGAGGTGGATAACTTTCTGCGAAAGACCCGTACTGGCATGCTCCAGTACAATGCCATGGAACATCATTACCAGAGACTGGTGGAGCGCTATCAGGACACACAGACACAGGATCTGCGCAAGACCCGTTTAAGCGGACAGGCATTCGCGCGCGAGAACGACTTCGTGATCGGGCTGAAACAGCGTTCGCAACCCAAGCGGTACGCCTTTGGCGATACCAGCAGTTATTACCGAATGCTGTTCTCCGAGATTGAACTGCGCCTGTCGGACATCCGCCGACAAAACGAAGCGCCAAACCTGATGGAAGTGGCAGCCCTATCCACGCCGGCTCGAACGGACATCGAACGTATCCGGAAACTCTATGCTTGGATCGATTCCCTGGAACTCCGCCCCACCCAGGACCTGGTGCGTGAGCTGCACGGACGACTGCAAGGCTTTATCGAGGGATATGATTTTCCGGACCTGCTGGCAGCCATGAGTCGACTTGGGCATCGGGCACCCGATGGGATGCGCATTGCCACCATGAACCGTTTTCGCACCCTGAGCAGCGAAGAAGGGCAGACTTTTGTGTACCGGCGTCGCCGGCTGGAAATGAGCAATGAGCACGATTGAACCAACGGCTGAACGGGAGCCGCGCACCAGCTTTACGGGCATAAATCCGCAACACAGTGCGGAGATATACCGCCAACTGGTAGCCGGACGGGTGGTATTGCGCCAAACCTACAATGGACATAAAGCCGCGTTGGAAGACAACCCGCTCTATAACGTCCTCTACAACAATCTCAGCCATTTCCGGGAGCTATACCGGCATCTGGGGCTTGAGCTCGTGTTCCATAATCAGGGTGGCTTTTTTTACCTGCGGGAAGGCGCTGACGATGATTCAGAAGAACACGACGAAAACGCACTGAAGGTTCAGGTGGTCTTGCTGGTTATTGGTCGCTATTTCACCCGCACCGGGCGGGACTTGCAGTATCTCGGTAGACTGGACGCCGGTCTGAAGGACGAGGATCTGGCGGCATTGGCCGCCGATGACGAGTACGCCGATATCCTGCGGGCCGCGCGCTTTGCCAAGGGGTGGGAAGAAGCGCTGAACTATCTGGTGTCGCGGTCGTTTGCGTTCCAGACCGGTGCATCCCGATACGCACTCAGCTCAGCAGGCATGTGCTTTCTGGAACAGCTGATTCAGGAGTACGAACACAACTGCGATTGATTCACCACAACTCGGCCACGGAAGGCTCGACCCTGAAGACTGCCTGCCCCAGCACGCAGGATCAGTTCCTGCAGCTTCTTGATACCGATAAGCTCAATGATTCGCTCGGGGATCTGACGCCTGCCGAGTTCCGGCAGCTACATCAACCGCAGACCTCTAGTTTAGAGTTAGAGTGGGCCTAATCACGGGAAGTAGACACGGACGCTGAAGGTCAACACCAGGAGCCAGATTCTTTTGGCGGGGGTGAGCAAATTCAGCGTGGCTCCCATGATGGATCGGATCGCTACATAGGGTTTGTCATATAAAAACAGCCAGTTAGGCGCTGCCTGAACTGACTGGTAGCAAAAACGAATGCACTTTTTACTCTGGGGGCGGGAGTCTCTTGGCGACGTCCGCTGCGTTGCAGCTCCAATCGCCGTTGGTCCTCACTTCCTCGATCATGCCGTTTCGCTCGATGATGTTGACCCGACACAGATTGCGTTGGTACGTGGAAATCGAGACGCCGCTTTTCGCGACGTCGACTCCGCCGTTCGGCGTGCCCCAGCTGCGTACAAGGGTTTCGCGGGAGTGTCCTTCCCAGGCTGTGTAATGCTCGAGAGACGCGCAGCCGCCGAGTAAGACGGCTGCGGTGAGTAGGCAGGTGACGAGTCGCATGGCGTGCCCCTTCTTTGTTGGTATCGGGGGCAGTCTATAGCGCTACGAGGCGTTGCGGAAGCAGCTTCGCTCCTTGAGTGCTTCGTCGCGGCGCGCGTCCAGGTGGGCGGCCAGGTCGCTCAGCAGCACCAACCACGGGGCTTTGCGGGAGTTGTCGGCCTTGAAGGTCCGGCAGGAGAAGCGCGCCTCCGCGGCGAGGCGGCGGGCATGGGCGGGACTGTAGCTGAAGTAGTGCTCATCGGTTGGACGTCTACGCAACTATCAGCATAGATGTCATGCTGACCGCCAGCACAATCTCCGAGACATACCATGCGGGGGATGAACCAACGTAGGGCGAAAAGGCGCTGCGCTTTTTCGCCCTACGCGAACTGCCGCTGTTCGTGCCAGCAGGTTCTCCGGGTTGTGGCGGCCGGAGAACAGCGGCTCTCAAGACTGGGGCAAAGGCTGTAACATGTGGCTGCACCCGTTTGGCCCGCTGTGAGAGCTGAAGAGACCAACTAATGCCCCTGACGTTACCCCAACTGGAACGCCACCTTTTCCGAGCCGCCGATATCCTGCGCGGCAAGATGGATGCCTCTGAATTCAAGGAGTACATCTTCGGCATGCTGTTCCTGAAGCGCTGCTCGGACGTCTTCCAGCAGCGCTTCGACCAGGTCGTCCAGGATCAGATCGTCCGCGGCGAGACCGACGCCGATGCCCGCCAGATTGCGAACATGAAGAACTGGCACAAGGAGACTTTCTTCGTCCCCGAGCAATCGCGCTGGGACTTCCTGCTGAACGAGGCGCACCAGACCGTCGGAGACTATCTGAACAAAGCGCTAGCGGGCATCGAAGAACACAACGCGAGCCTTGGTGGCGTGCTGGAGCATATCGACTTCACCCGCAAGGTCGGCTCATCCAAACTGCCGGACAAGAAGCTCCGGGAGTTGATCGTGCACTTCGGCAGCTACCGGCTGCGAAACGAGGATTTCGAGTTTCCGGACCTGCTCGGTGCCGCGTACGAGTACCTGATTCGCGACTTCGCCGACTCCGCCGGCAAGAAGGGCGGTGAATTCTACACCCCGCGGCCGGTGGTCCGCATGATGGTGCGGCTGGTGAAGCCGCAGGAGGAGCACAGCGTCTACGACCCCTGCTGTGGCTCGGGCGGTATGCTGGTCCTCTCCAAGGAGTACGTGGAAGAGCAGGGCGGCAACAGCCGCCTGCTGGGCCTGTACGGCCAGGAGACCGCCGGCAGTGTCTGGTCCATCGCCAAGATGAACATGCTGCTGCACGGCATCCCCAGCGCCGATCTGCGCAACGAGGATACCCTCGGCGAACCCCAGCACGTGGAGGGCGGCGAGCTGATGCGCTTCGACCGCATCCTCACCAATCCGCCGTTCTCCATCACTTACGGCCCCTCGGACAAGGACAGCCAGAAGGACTGGCAACCCAACTTCCCGGAGCGCTTCCGCTATGGCCAGGTGCCCCTGGGCGCCAAGAAGGCGGATCTCATGTTCCTGCAACACATGGTGGCATCGCTCAACGCCAGCGGCATGCTCGCCACCGTCATGCCCCACGGCGTGCTGTTTCGTGGAGGCGACGAGAAACGCATCCGTGCCGGCATGATCGACGACGACCTTATCGAGGCAGTGATTGGCCTTGCGCCGAACCTCTTCTACGGCACCGGCATCCCGGCCAGCATCCTCGTGCTGCGCGCCAAAGGCGCCAAGCCGGCCGAGCGCAAGGGCAGGGTGCTGTTCATCAACGCCGACCGCGAATACTACGAAGGCCGAGCCCAGAACCACCTGCTGCCCGAGCACATCGAGAAAATCGTCAACACCTTCGACCGGTTCAGAGAGGAGCCCGCCTTCTCGGCCATCGTCAGCAACGACGAACTGCGCGAGAACGATTACAACCTCAACATCCGCCGCTACGCCGACAACGCGCCGCCGCCGGAACCCCAGGACGTGCGTGCCCACCTCAAGGGCGGCGTGCCGCTGGCCGAGATCCGCGCCAAACAGGCCCTGTTCGATGCCCAAGGCCTGGATCCAATGGACCTGTTCGCGCTCCGCTCCAACGATCCGGATTACGTGGACTTCTGGCCGACGCTCACGGTCAGGTCCGACCTCAAACCGGCCATCGAGCAGAACCCGGGCGTACAGGCGAAGCAGGCCACCCTGCAGCAGACCTTCGAGACCTGGTGGGCCGAACACGGCCGCAGCATCGCGGAAGTCGCCAACACGCAGGAAGGCAACGGCAGCCGCTTGAGCGGCCTGCGCGACGAGTTGCTGGCAAGTTTCAGTGCCGCGCTGGAACCGGTGGCCATGCTCAACCCCTTCGCGGTGCGCGGCATCATCGCCGGCTTCTGGGACCAGTCGAAGAACGACTTCCGCACCCTGCAGGCCAGAGGCGCCAGGGGCGTGATCGATGCCTGGCGCACCAGCATCATCAACGCTCTGGAGGACAAGCAGGACAAGTCCAACCCGCTGGACCACAAACTGGTCGCCTTCCTGCTCGGCGAGTTCGTGGACGAACTGGAGCGGCTACAGGGTTTCAAGGCCGAGATGGACAGCAAGATCAAGGCGGCCGAATCGGGGGACGCCGAAGACGAGGAGGGTGAGGGCGAGCAGATTGATGACGCGCCCACCGAGGTCGAAATCAAGACCTGGAAGACCGCCCGCACGCAGGCGAACAAAAAGCTCAAGGCCAAGCAGGCGAGCTTCGAGGAGCGGTTGAACGAAGCGGTGGATGCACTCGATGAACCGGCGGCGGCCGAGCTGCTGCTTACCATCCTCCACAACGACATGACCGCCATCCTCGGGCGCTACGCAAGTCAGCAGCGGCAGGATGTCATCGCTGCCTTCGAAACCTGGTGGGATAAGTACAAGGTGACGCTGGCGAATATCGAGGCGGAACGGGATGCGGCGGCACGGGAGTTGCTGAGTTTCCTGCGGGGGCTGGGATATGTTTGACCGGCAACCATTGAGCGTACTTGTAGAGCGACATATCGGTGGGGGAACTCCCGCACGAGCTGATAGCGCATTCTGGAGAGGGGAAATTCCTTGGGCGTCAGTTAAGGACTTCGTCGATGGATTACTGGAACTACGCGGCACGGAAGAGAGCATTACCGAGGCCGGGCTGCGAGCAAGCACATCTAATCTCATACCAGCTGGCACGCCTCTGGTATGCACTCGTATGGCCGTGGGCAGAGCCGCCGTAGCCTCCGTACCGTTGGCGATAAATCAGGATGTTAGAGCACTTTTCCCAACAGTCGTGACGGATGGTAGATATCTTCTGCGAGTGCTCGCGAGCCTTCAGCACAATGCTGACGCGCGGGCCGTCGGATCCACGGTTAAAGGTATCAGGACGGCAGACTATCTAGCTCTTGATGTTCCCGTCGCTCCGCCAGACCAACAGCCGATTATCGCCAAAATCCTAGACACCCTGGACACCCAGATTCGCCGCACCGAGGCGCTGATCGCCAAGCTGGAGCAAATCAAGCAGGGCCTGCTCACCGACCTGCTCACCCGCGGCATCGACGAAAACGGCCAACTCCGCCCCTCGCCCGACCAGGCCCCTCACCTCTACAAGGACTCGCCGCTGGGCCTAGCGCCGAGAGCTTGGACGATCTCCAAGCTAAGGGAAAAAGCCGACGCGGGTATTCCGCATCTCCGTACGGGCCCATTCGGATCGGCGCTCAAAGGGGAGCACTGGGTCAAAGAGGGCCATCCAGTAATCACAATCGGCTCGCTGGGGGAGGGCCACTTTGATAAATCAGAGTTGCTGTTCGTGGCTGAGCACGACGCACAGCGTCTCGCAGACTACCAATTGAAGCTTGGAGATATTGTCTTTTCACGTGTTGCAGACGTAGGCCGTTCTGTCGCAATCACAAAGGCCGAGGTTGGCTGGATCATTTCCTCCAATCTTATGAGGATTTCACTGGATAGAAACGAAGTGGTTCCCGCGTTTCTTCAGATGCAACTGAGTTCCGAAGTAGCTAAGCGTCAAGTGCGCTCGAACGTCAATGCGGGAGGTCGCGACGTTGCCAACAGCGCAATCATGAATCAGTTGCTATTCGTCTGGCCAGATTACAGTGAGCAACGGCGGATTTGTGACCGCATGAATGCGGTCGATGCTATGTCGAACGCTCACTCCCGGGCGCTGACTGGCCTCGGCCAACTGAAGGAGGGTCTCATGGACGACCTCCTTACCGGACGAGTCCGCGTCACACCGCTACTCGAAAAAGCGGAACAGGCGGCGGGTTAGCTTAGGAACAAGAACAAAGGGAGAACCAAAATACCAGTTTGCCCAATAGAGGCCCTGGTCAGGCGAGCGACAGGTCTTTAAAGCGTGAGTCGCTTGCGCGCAGCAGACGGGCCTCGATGCGGCTCACCGGCTGTCCCGTCTCGATGGCCGTGGAGCTGGCGACAGCCCGCACCACCGCCTTGCGGGTGATCTCCTTGAACCTGGTTGGGCGCGCTTCGGGACGACTGCGCATGTGCACCTAGTCTCGTAAGGAAGTCCTGTTTCATTGTACCCGTCCCGAATCGGGCCTGCACGGGAGGTACTACTGGTATGCCTGTCTCCGTTATTGGGTAGGTCGTGAAATACCGGCATTGAACGACTGCCTTCTGATCGATACCATAGTCGTCATACGAATTCGTTATCGATGTGAGGTTGATCATGGACACGCTCACCATCTCTCCTAAGTACCAGGTCGTCATCCCAAAGGCTGTTCGCGAGGCCTTACGGCTGAGTCCAGGCCAGAAGATCCAGGCCATCGCCTATGAGAACCGCATCGAGCTGATCCCGGTGCAGCCGATGCGCCAGATGAGGGGCTTCCTCAGGGGCCTCGATACCGATGTGCCGCGCGAGGAAGATCGGGTGTGAATGTTGTCGACTCCTCTGGCTGGCTCGAGTACTTCGCCGATGGCCCGAACTCAGACTTTTTTGCCGGCGCCATCGAGTCCACGGCTGAGCTTATTGTTCCGGCTATCAGCCTCTATGAGGTGTTCAAGCGAGTCATGCAGCAGCGCGGAGAAGGCAACGCCCTGCAGGCGGTCGCACTGATGCAGCAAGGGCAAGTGATCGAGCTGTCCTCGGCTCTTGCCCTTTCGGCGGCTCGGACTGGTCTGGAGCATCGCCTGCCGATGGCGGACAGCATCATCTTTGCCACCGCCAAGGTTTATGGAGCCACCCTATGGACACAGGATTCAGACTTTGAGGGCATTCAGGGCGTCAAGTACACGGCCAAGAAGAAAAAGTGAAGAATCGGCACTAGCAAGTCTCGACCGACAATAACAAGACGAAAAGGGGGCGGCATGGCCGCACCGGAATACCAAGACGTCGAACTGCCGTTCATCCAGCAACTGGAAGCCCAGGGCTGGGAGTACGCCATGGGCTCCCTCGACGATCCCGGCGTCACCGGCCGCGGCAGCTTCGCCCAAGTGATCCAGGAGCAGGTGCTGCGCGAGCAGCTCCAGCGCATCAACCTCCGCGACGGCCAGCCCTGGCTGGACGAGGATCGCCGCTCGCAAGCCGTGGGCGCACTGACCCGCATCCCCGCCGCCAAGCTGATGGAGGCCAATCAGCAGGCCGCCGAGCTGCTGCTCGGCGGCATCAGTGTGGAGGGGTTGCCGGACTGGGACGGCGGCCGCGGCCAGACCATCCGCTACATCGACTGGGACACGCCCGAGAACAACCGCTTCACCGTCATCAACCAGTACAAGGTCAAATGCCCCCCGGGCTTTGATAGCGCCAAGGGCCACATCATCCCCGACCTGGCACTGCTGGTGAACGGCATCCCGCTGGTAGTCGTCGAGTGCAAGAGCCGCACGGTGCCGGAAGGCATCAGCGAAGCCGTAGACCAGCTGCGCCGCTACTCAAACCAACGCAAGGCAGCCCTGGAGGTGGAGGATAACGAGGGCGCGCCGGCGCTGTTCCACACCAACCAGTTCCTGATTGCCACCAACTTCGACGATGCCCGCGTCGGCACCATCAGCGCCGGCTTCGAGCATTACCTGAACTGGAAGACGGTAGAACCGCGCACGGAGGCCGAGGTGACCATGGATCTGGGTGCAGACCAGCTCTCCAGTCAGCAACGTCTCATCGCGGGCATGCTCACCAAGGCCAACCTGCTCGACATCATCCGTCACTACACGCTATTCATGACCACCGGCGGGCAGACCATCCGGGCAGTTTGCCGTTACCAGCAGTTCCGCGCGGTCGCCAAAGCCGTAGAACGACTCAAGACCGGCAAGACGCGCCCGGAGGACGGCGAATTCGACCGACGCGGCGGCATCATCTGGCACACCCAGGGCAGCGGCAAGAGCCTGACCATGGTGTTCCTGGTGCGCAAACTGCGCACCGACCCAATGCTCCGCCGCTTCAAGGTGGTGGTCATCACCGACCGCAAGGATCTGCAAGGTCAGCTCTCCGCCACCGCGAGCCTCACCGGCGAAACCGTGGAGGTAGCGAAGAACACCGAAAAGCTCAAGGCGCTGGTAAAGCGCCCCGGGCCGGGGCTGGCCTTTGCCACCATCCAGAAGTACCGCGAACCGGATCTCGACGACAACGCCTATACACTCAAACCCGAGCGCCTGGAACTGAACGGGCGGGATGTGGCGGACGCTGGCACTGTTACCCCCCTCAAGCCCACCAAACCTCTCCCGGTGCTGAACGAAAGCCCCGATATCCTGGTGATGATCGACGAGGCCCACCGCACCCAGGCCGGTGACCTGCACGCCAACCTGCTCAAAGCGCTGCCGAACTGCGCGCGCATCGGCTTTACCGGCACACCCATCATCATGGGAGACAAGAAGCGCACCCATGACATCTTCGGCGAGTTCATCGATCGCTACACCATCAAGGAATCGGAGCGCGACGGTGCCACGGTGCCGGTGCTCTACGAGGGGCGCACAGCCGAAGGCGCGGTGAAGGACGGCGGCAGCCTGGATGCGCTGTTCGAGGACTTGTTCCGCGAGCGCAGCCCGGAAGAGCTGGAAGCGATCAAGCAGAAGTACGCCACCAAGGGCCAGCTTCTCGAGGCACCGAAGCTGATCGAGGAGAAGGCGGCCGACATGCTGCGGCACTACGTCACCCACATCCTGCCCAACGGCTTCAAGGCCCAGGTGACCGCCTATAGCCGCCGAGCGGCGATCCACTATCAGGCGGCGTTTGAACAGGCCCGGACGGCACTGCTGGAGGAAGCCTTGGCCCTGAGCCCGGCTGACAAGCAGATGGATGATGAGACACTGATGCGCCGTCCGCCGCGGGTGCAGGCGTCGGTTCAGGCCTGGCGCTACCGCAGCTTGCTCAAGCCCCTGGAGTTCGCGGCGGTGATCAGCAGCAGCAATAATGATCCACCAGAGTGGTCGCGCTGGAGCGATTCCGCCGCCGTGGAGCAGCACATCAAGCGCTTCAGGAAACCCCTGATACATCCGGACCCGGACAAGGCTGATCCGCTGGCCTTCCTGATCGTCCGCACCATGCTGCTCACCGGCTTCGATGCGCCCATTGAAGGGGTGCTGTACCTAGACCGACCGATCCGCGAGGCGGAACTGCTGCAGGCCGTCGCCCGGGTGAACCGCACGGGCTTCGGCAAGCGGGCGGGCATCGTAGTGGACTACTACGGCGTTGCGCACCATCTGAAAGATGCCCTGGCGGCCTACAGCGCCGAGGACATCGAAGGCGCGCTGCAAAGCCTCAAGGACGAGATCCCGCTGCTGCGCGACCGCCACATCCGCGCGGTAGACGTGCTGCGCGCGCAGGGCGTGGAGAGCCTGGAGGAGGTGGAGGCCGCCGTCCAGGCCTTGGCGGACGAGCGGGTGCGGGCGGAGTTCACCGTCAAACTCAAGCAGTTCACCCAATCACTGGATGGGGTGCTTCCCAGGCCGGAAGGGCTGGAGTTCACAACGGATGCAAAAAGGCTGGCACTAATCCATGCGTTGGCCCGTAACCGCTACAAGGACATGCCGGAACTGGGCAAGGATGTCGGTGCCAAGGTGCGCAAGCTGATCGCGGACTACGTGATCTCACTGGGCAT
The DNA here is from genome assembly GCA_040877625.1 of Aquisalimonadaceae bacterium. GTDB lineage: Bacteria > Pseudomonadota > Gammaproteobacteria > Nitrococcales > Aquisalimonadaceae > Methylonatrum. The sequence continues at coordinate 72,163 of JBBDNK010000028.1, read as the reverse complement.
TAACCCGAAGATCCCACCAGTCCAGCTCACCGATGCCGAGTTCGACCGTCATTTGAGCCGCCAGGTGAGCGAGCGCGCCAAGGCCTCCGAGATGGAGCATGCCATCCGTTCCCATATCCGCAAGCACCTGGACAAAGATCCGGTGAAGTACGGCAAGCTCAGCGAGCGCCTCAAGGAACTGCTTGAGAAGCTGGACGGGCAATGGCAGGAGCAGATCGACGCCTTCCAGGCGCTGATCGGAGAACTACGGGATGACCAGCCGGTGGAAGGCGAACACCTGCCGGACATGCCGGCCCATTACCTCCCGTTCCTGCGTTTGCTCACCCAGGCGAAACTGGGCGATGACGCGCAACCGGATACAAAGACCGGCGCTCAGCTTATTGAGGCTACCGCCGAGGTGGTGGAGGTCATCACCGGCGAGCTGAGAATCCCTGGCTTCTGGAAGCCAGCGCACGTCCCTGACCAGGAGCGCCTGCGGGGCCGATTGTTCGAAGAGCTGTTCAACCGCCGCCTGTTGCCGATGAACAAGCTCGATGCCACGGTGGACAAGCTGCTGGAGCTTGCCCGTGCCAACCATGACAAGCTGGTGAGGACATGAGCCAGTTACAGGTCGATGATCTCGCATTCGAGGTGCGCCAGAGCAGCCGGCGCAAAACCTTGCAGATCACCGTTGATCGCGGTGGGGAGCTGTTATTGTCGGCGCCGAACGGAGTAGGGGAGGAGCACCTCAGAGCCTTCGTGCGCGAGAAGCGTTACTGGATCTACCAGAAACTGGCCGAGAAAGCTCAACTGCAACGGGTGACCCCGCGAAAGGAGTTCGTGGACGGGGAAGGATTTCTCTATCTCGGCCGCAGCTACCGCCTGAAGCTGGTCGATAACCAGGAGACACCCCTGAAGCTTGTTGGCGGGCGCTTCTGCCTGCGCCGAGAACTTGCCGGGGAAGGGCGCAACCAGTTTATTCGCTGGTACAGCGACCGCGGACGGGATTGGCTAGCGGCCAAGGCCACCGAGCATGCCGCCCGGCTGGAAGTTGCCCCGGCCGGCGTCAAAGTTCAGGACCTGGGCTACCGCTGGGGCTCCTGCGGCAAAGGCGCCTGGCTCTACTTTCATTGGAAGACCATCCTCCTGCCGCGAACCATCGCGGAGTACGTGGTCATCCATGAACTGATTCATCTACATGAGCCCTATCACTCCAAGGAATTCTGGCGCCGGGTGGAGCGTGCAATGCCGGACTATGAGCGCCGCAAGCAGTGGTTAGCGGAGCATGGGATTGAGGTTGAAGGTATCTAACCGAGCTAACAAGATTATATATTCCTACTGATGCTGCTGCAGGACAATCTACATACAGAATAAGACCTTAAGTTGCGCCTTGACGGGGTCAAAAACGACAGAAACGAAGGAGCTCTATCAATAAAGGCCGTAAATCAGGTCTTCAGAGCGGATGTACGAAAGACGACAGTTGCCGTCGTCAGACAAGCTCACATAGCTGAAGCCTGTCTAGACTAAAGAAATCCACGCACAATAAAGGGTTGCTCATCCGCGAATTGAGAGTAATAAATGGCTAAAATCCACTAGAGACACTGAGGTACGATGAAGCTTTGACGCCGGAGCACTAAAGGACGATATGGCATGAGCCGTCTAGATCGAAGCGTAGTCGCCTACGCCTTCCTCGCGCAAGCCCAGAGATCCGATAATGATCTTCTAAGTGGGCTTATGCCAATATTCAAACCCATTGCCAAGCTCCACGAGGGCGAACGCTTCGATCCAAAGGCGTTTTCCTCATTGGCAGGTGAGCTTTACGGCTTGAATGTCAGCGCATGGGCTGTTGAAAGCCTTGTTCCACGGCTGGAGGCAGCAGGCGTTCTCGTCCGCATCCCGGTTGCCGATGGGGTACACGACTACGTCTACGCCCAAATTGACGAGCAGTTTACCGCCGTTACTGAAAAGGACGTGGCCTACGTCCTAAATCGATTTGTGGCCTTCGCTAGACCTATCATTGCTGACAGGGAAGAGGGCCTCCTGAATGATGATGAACTCAAGGAGCGTTTTCTCCAACATATCGTTGACCTAGATTTTGTTGGTGCGGTCTTGAAACCGGTCAAGACTGACGCTCCGGACGGCAAACCCCAGCTGGGGCTGCCCAAGCCGCCGGAGCAGGTAGAGTGGGAGAATGATAAATCTAGACGAGCACGGATCGAAGTTTTATGCGCGTCTTTCATTGTTGATCTTTTTCACAAGGACAAAAATCTCTATGAACTGGTCGCGCGCATAACTGCAGGGGCGTTGGTTTCCGAAGTTGTCTTGAATTTTCAGAACCCGGAAACGGGCTTAGCCTTGAATGGACTGAGAGTTGTACTTGATGCTCCATTTCTCATGAGTGCGCTTGATCTTGGTAACAGTGATGCCTTTGCTGTGGCGTCATCTGTCTGCGCTCAACTTCGTGAACATGGAGCTCGGCTTGCGGTCTTTCGTCATTCTGTGGAAGAGATTCAGGACAACCTTTCTGCAGTTCTCGGCGCTGTCGATGCCGGAGTAGGGCACGGTCCCACGGCCCGGCGATTGACCGATGACGCCTTCAGGGCTTATGCCAGCGCTATTAAAGACTCGCCAAACGCTCGCCTTCATCAGGAAGGTATTGAGATTCTCGAGCCGCCGAACGGTCCTCACTCTTTTAAGTGGTTCACCGAGGAAAATGAAGCCACCTTTTGCCAAAGTCTAGGCTTTTACCAGAATCGAAGGGCACAGGAACGGGATGCCGCGTCAGTAGCAGGTGTCATTAGGATGCGCGCTGGACTCAGAGTGAGAATGGGGAAGGTGAACGCGTGCCGTGCTCTGTTCGTGACCGCTAACCCGTGGGTGGCAGAGCGAAGTAAGAAGGCCCTGCTGAAGGCGCGCGTATATGAAGAAGGTGACGTTCCCCCCTCCATGACCGATCGATACGTGGCAGGCCTGTTATGGGTCATCTACGGCGGCAAAGCAGGGGAGCTTCCGACGCACGTACTGCTTGCCAACTGCGCCGCAGCCATCGAGCCCAAGGCTGACCTTATACATCGTATGCACCGCTTTTTAAGCAGCGTTGATGAGAAGCAGGCGAAATACTTCCGAGCTCTTATGACCGATGAACGCGCAGGCCAGTATCTCTCCCAACTTTCATTGGGAGACTCCAGCTACGTTTCGCAGGACAATTTCACGGCTATTCTCGAAAGCATGAAATCAGCTCTCCTTGAGAAGCACGAGGTAGAGCGGTTGAACGAGGTCCATGCGCTAGAGCGGGAAGCGGAAGCGCGCGCGAGAGACCACCAAGCGCAGCAAGCAAGACTAGAAGATGATTTGCGTGCCGCCCGTGCGGAAGCCCTAGGGGCACGAAACGAGACTGGACAAGTCCGGCGTGTTGTTCGTGCACTAGAGAAGCAGGCTGCAGAGGACCGTAGGGAGCGTGCAGAGGAGAAAAGATATCTCGTTGAATGGAGTGTGAGGCGCGCGCTTAATGCTCGGTCCGCCGCTCATTGGGTTGCCGGCATTCTGCTGGGCGCACTTGGTGTTATCGCTACAGTGTTCGCAAACAGCGCGGTCAATGACTATGTGCGCTGGGGCGGCGTATTCGGAGGTGGCCTAGTAATTCTTTTCAGCTTCTGGCGGATTCCAGAAATTCTATTCGGCCGACTAATTGATAAACTTCGTGACCGAGTCTTTTACAATGCGCTTGTCAGCAGAGGTATATCGCCCGATCAAATTACAGCTATGACCATCAATTGGCGCACCGGCACAGTCCAGTACAAAAGCACTGATCCAGAAACGTTTTAGTATTCGTTTAAATTTTTTAGAAGCTGACTAATGATGAGAATGGTGGCGAGCGAAAGCTAAGCACTGAAGATCTTGATCACACGGCACACAATACAAATAAGAACGGGGAATGCTGTAGGCGAGAACAATAGCGGGAAGAGCAATGTTGTCGAAGCATTGCGGCTCGTTAGCCGCTTTACTGCGCATACCACCGGCTTCTGGGCTGGGAGAATAGAGCCTGCTGTAGCGGCAGCGGGAGGAGCACCGAAAAAGCATCCTGGCAAAACTCATAGTGATCGGCGAGGGCCTGAAACAGGATGGATGCCAATGATTGCGATGGAATTTACCTGACTCGGCGTTCGCCTGCGCGTTAAGTCTGCATGAATGTGTAGTTGTAGTTTACGGATGCAGCTCGAAGGGTCAATATGAGACATGAGTGTACTGAGAAGCCAAAAACATGCGCGGGATGTACAAACTGATTCGCCGCGCCTACGGCAGCATTGCTCAAGGTATTTAGTGGAGACTAGGAATGATTACCGATGAATATCACCGTAGAGCTTCTATTAAAGTCATCGGGGTCGGCGGTGGAGGCTGCAATGCAGTTGGGCACATGATCGCAGCCGGTGTTACGAGCGTCGACTTTATTTGCGTTGACACGGACGCTCAAGCTCTGACGAACACGACAATATCCGAGACACTTGCTCTCGGCGCGCAGACCACTAAAAGGCGCGGCGCCGGTGGTAACCCAGCGGTTGGTCGCGAGGCTGCGCTTCAAAATAGTGCTGATATTTCCGAGATACTGGCCGGTACCGACATAGTGTTTATCGTAGCTAGCATGGGCGGTGGTACCGGCACTGGTGCCGCACCTGTGCTGGCCGAGATTGCTCGAACAATGGGGATTCTCACCGTAGGTGTGGTCACAAAACCGTTCCCATTCGAGGGTAGTAAGCGCATGCGTGTTGCCATGGAAGGGATTGAAACATTAACCCGCACAGTGGACTCGCTGATTACCATCCCCAATGAGAAGCTGCTCAGCGGGTTTGGGCAAAACCTCGCTATGCAAGAAGCTTTTCAGCTCGTTAACAATGTGCTTCTTGACGCAGTGCGTGGTATCGCTGAACTCATCGCTCAACCCGGTCTGATCAATGTCGACTTAACTGACCTCCGGACTGTAATGTCTAACAAGGGATTGGTCTATTTCGGGACCGGTTCTGCTTCCGGGGTAAATAGGGCCCGCGAGGCAGCCGAGCGGGCTATCAGCTACCCGCTGCTCGAAGGGATAGATCTTGCCGATGCGCAAGGTCTGCTGATTAATATCACTGCGGACATGAATCTCACCATCGGTGAGTTCGATAATGTCGGTCAGGTGATCAGAAAGTGCGCATCGGAAAATGCTTCTGTCATCGCTGGTACAGTCATCGATAGGAGTCTGAATGACGAAGTCCGAGTAACGCTTGTGGCCACAGGGATTGGCTTTGCTCAATCGAATAGAAAAACGCGAACCTTCGATCTAGATCATGCAGCAGAACCTAATTTTACGAATGTTTTTGGCGAAACTATAAACCTTGTCGTTCCAAACGAATTAGATGATGAAACAACAGCGCTTCTCATCGAATTGCTTTCAAAAGCCTATCGCGGAGTCGGCGGAGACTCTTTGGCGATAAACGAGACATACCCACTACCACCTCTAAATGAGGAAGACAAAAAAGCACCCTCTAGTGCAATGAGATTGCGAAATGGATAAGTCGAACCAGAATAAGTTAAGAGACTCTAGTAGAGAGGCTACTCTTATTGAACTTATTGGGGAGGACGAATCCATATGGAAATGGCGAGCTAGTACATTTTTCCACAGGCTTTTCTCAAAATTTAATGCAATTCTTGATATGCAGGTTCCTGGGCGCAGCAAGGTAAAAGATGAGATTAAAACAGGAGTTGGCGGAGTTCTTGACAATATATACGCCATGCTTGATCGAAATAAAATAGGAAACGCGGAAAAAAAGGCACGCATTGCCCATAAACTATCAGAGATCCGAAAACAGGAGGCAGAAATTCGAAATATAAATGCTGATACTGCCCTGAAAGAACTAGAGGTAGAGGAGCGCCTCGCTATGATGAAGGCCCGGGAAACACAAGCTGCTCAAATGGTTCTCGGGCAATTGATGGAAGAGGGAACCCTTCAAGTAGGAGAGGTAGGCGGAATGAGAGTTATCATGGTTACTGGCACGTTGAGTCGAGGGCGACTGGAGGTGGCTTCGTCTGAAGGTAGACAGGACAAAGGGTTGCGAGAATCGAATACGTCAGGGCAAAAGAAGTAGCTGCGGGGAGCATCTCGAATGCGCCGCGAACTGGCCGGGGAAGGGCGCAACCAGTTTATTCGCTGGTACAGCGACCGCGGACGGGATTGGCTAGCGGCCAAGGCCACCGAGCATGCCGCCCGGCTGGAAGTTGCCCCGGCCGGCGTCAAAGTTCAGGACCTGGGCTACCGCTGGGGCTCCTGCGGCAAAGGCAACTGGCTCTACTTTCATTGGAAGACCATCCTCCTGCCGCGAACCATTGCGGAATATGTGGTCATTCATGAACTGATTCATCTGCATGAGCCCCATCACTCCGCAGAATTCTGGCGGCGTGTTGAGCGCGCAATGCCGGACTATGAGCGCCGCAAGCAGTAGCTGGCGGAGCATGGGATTGAAGTTGAAGGTATCTAATCGGATTGACAGGGCGCCGTATAATCCTGCTGATCTTTCAGCCAGGGTAGAGGCAGAACAAACACTCAAGAACATGAGGTCGTCGACAGAAAGCCCGCGGCCGAGAGGACCAACGGATGTTCGCCCTGCGGGTGCGTAAAGGATCGATGCGGATCTGTTGCCGAGAGCGATGAATTGAAAACCGCTTTTTTAAATGAATCTGTCCCCTTTACTTCATGCAACGCTCCATGCTGTATGGCTGCCCAGTATCAGTTTACGCAGGCAGCCCGGTAGAGCAATATGGAAGATGCCCGTCGATGAAGACGACTGCCGTGCAACCCGTGTGATGCGCGACGCTCCGGGCGGCCTGACTGTGTAATGCTAGGGGAGACCGGGTGACGAATACTCAACAGACGCATGACGCTCAAAAGACTCTCGCTGACCTCAGGGACCACCTAGCGCGTCACGACAAGCCGATTGCATTCTTCTTTGGCGCTGGCACATCCTGTGCCGTACGGGTTCCTTTTCCCGAAGACGAAACCAAGACTCAGCCTCTCATACCGGCAGTTGCTGCCCTGACCACCACTTGTCGGGAGGAAGCGGGTAAGCTCGGCGAGAAATATGGGAAGGCGTGGAAGTTGACCGAGACCCAATGCAAGGAAATCGGCCAGGCCGCGAACGTCGAGAATGTACTATCGCGATTGCGCATTATGCTCAATGCCGTTGGCAACACCGACATGCTTTGCGGTCTCAATAAATCCGAGATCGGAAAGCTTGAGCAATCCGTCAGAAAGACGATCGCAACGGTCGTTACACCCGATCTTGACAAGGTTCCAAGCAAGTACGCACACCGCAAGTTTGCGCGCTGGCTAGTCAAGACATCGCGCCAGAATCCTATCGAGATTTTCACGGTGAACTACGACGTGCTTGTCGAGCATGCTCTCGGAGCGGAACGCGTCCCTGTCTTCGACGGGTTCGTGGGAAGTTACATGCCGTTTTTCCATGCGGATAGCTTGCGCAGACAAGAATCGGCGCCCGGTACGAATTGGGCGCGGCTCTGGAAAATGCACGGCTCGGTGACATGGCGGCGCATTGAGCAGGATGGCCGAGTTCGTGTGGTTCGCGGGGATCCCAATACGGCAGGCGAGATGATCTACCCGTCGTTCGAGAAATACGATGAATCTCGCCAGCAGCCATATTCGGCTTTTACAGACCGTCTAACTCGGTTTCTGGAGCAGGATGACGCCTTGCTGGTCGTCGCGGGCTTCAGCTTCGGAGATGAGCACATAAACAATCTCATCTTCGGTGCGTTGGAAAACAGGCCTCGAACGCATGTTTACGCCCTGCAGTTTGATGAGTTGTCCGAAGAGAATCACCTCATTAAGCGTGCCTATCAGCGATCCAATATGATCGTGATAGGTCCGGAAACCGGGATTATAGGCGGACAGCGGGCGACTTGGGCTCCGGTCGAAAGTCCTGCATTCATGGACGTTGCCTTTGAGTTGAAGTCCGAAGGGCCGGCTGACATCGGCGAAGGTGCAGGAAATGGCGAAGCCAAATCCGGCTTGATGAAAATCGGTGACTTCGGATCGTTCTGCGATTTTCTCGAATCCATGACAGCCGGGTAGATGACAATGCCTCACGCTGACCCGACATATGTTGGCCAAGTTGCATCCGTTACGGGGGCCGTCGTCCGCGTACGTCTGCGCGAGGATATGCCTTCGACGCTGGTCATGATCGGAGGCGAATCCTACCGCGTTGGACAGATCGGTGGGTTTTTTCGCGTTCCGCTTGGGTACGCCAATCTCTACGCCGTCTGTACTCAGGTAGGCGCAGATGCTGCCCCGCCCGGTAGCGCCGAAGAGGTGTTCGGCGCGGCATTGGAAGCAGAGAGTCAAACCCGCCTGTCTGGATATCGTTGGATGACCATTGTGTTGTTCGGAGAGGGACTGGGCCGCGACTTCGAACGCGGTATCGGTCAATACCCAACAGTGGGGGACGAAGTTCACTTGGTCACCAATGATGATTTGAAGGTTATCTACGGATGGGCCAAGGGGAAGAAAGGCACGATTTCTGTCGGACAGATAGCCGCCGCGTCCGGCATATCAGCGGACATCAGTGTGGCCGGCCTCGTTAGTCGGCATAGCGCGATCGTCGGTTCGACAGGGGCCGGTAAGTCAAATCTGGTGACCGTTCTGATGGAAACTGTTTCCGATGGAAGCCTGCCGAACGCTCGCGCCATTGTTATCGACCCGCACGGTGAATACGCAACTGCACTTGGCGACAAGGCCAGAGTATTCCGCATCAAGCCGAACGAGCAAGTCGGAGAAAGACCGTTACGCGTCCCGTTCTGGGCCTTGCCCTTTTCCGAGCTTCAGCACCTTACGCTCGGTGGTCTTCAGCCGAACCATGAAGCCACGATCCGGGATCAAGTGCTTGATATGAAGGTTGCTGCCGCGGAACGGCTGGCAACGCCTCCACCGCACGAAACACTGACCGCGGATTCACCCGTACCGTTCAGCATTAAGAAGCTTTGGTACGAGCTTGATCAATTCGAGCGAACGACTTTTAGGACGACCGGAAATCAGCAAACTGCCGATCAAGCCTACGATCCAGAACAAGTTGGTGATGCGAGCGAACTACGGTCCGACCGGTATCCCGCCGCTAGTCCTTACAACGAAGCGCCGTACAAGAATCAGAGAAAACGTAACATTGAGCGCCACCTAGACCTGATGCGAAGCCGGTTGAAGGACGCTCGGTACTCCTTCCTGTTTTCACCCGGGGGCGGCTTCGAGCCAAATTTGGAAGGAGAGATCGAACATGACCTCGATGATCTGGTACGAGACTGGGTTGGTCACGATAAACCTATAACAATTTTCGACGTTTCCGGCCTTCCATCAGAGGTGCTGCCGACAATTGTCGGAACCATGCTTCGCGTGGTCTACGACATGTTGTTCTGGGCACAGGATCTGGCAGTCGGAGGGCGTCAACAACCGCTTCTCGTGGTTCTGGATGAAGCGCACCGCTTCGTTCCCGAAGGTGAAGACACATCTGCGCATCGCACCCTATCGATGATTGCGAAAGAAGGCCGCAAATATGGGACTGGCCTGATGCTTGTCACTCAACGGCCCTCCGAAATTGACAGTGCTGTACTGAGTCAGTGCGGATCGCTAATCGCTTTGAGGCTGACCAATTCGTCGGACCGAAGCAAGGTCAGTGCGGCCATACCCGATGATCTTGGCGGGCTTATCGAGCAATTACCGTCCTTGAGAACAGGCGAGGGCATATTTCTCGGTGAGCTCATGCCGATCCCATCGCGAGTTCGGGTCCGTAAAGCGAAGCATAAACCCGTTGGATATAATCCTAATTTGCCTGACGTTTGGCAGGTGGAGAAGCGTCCGGATAGTGCTCTTTACGCCTATGCACTAGCGAACTGGCGCGCCCAGGCCATATCTGCTGAAACAGAGACGCATGGAAACGAAAGAGGAGGAGCTGACGATGCCTGAAATGCACTTTGTCGATTCATCAAATATTGAGGCAATAGGCCATGACCCTGACAATCAGGAACTGCACGTGCGTTTTTTGAAGTCAGGCGAAACCTACGTTTATTACGACGTTGAGGAGAGGGTGTTTCAGGAGTTAATGCAAGCGGACTCTAAGGGCATGTATCTGAACACGAATATCAAAGATCGGTACCAATACGGCAAGTTGTAATCAAAGCGGGAGAAGGAAAAAGGGAAACGCTCTGGTGTGCACTCTGGTGTGATGGACTTCCCTCTATCGCTTCATGGTGGGAAATCTGCGCAGGCAGATCTGTGGGAAACCGACCGGGCAGCCGGCAGGGCTCTTAAGCCGTTTCGCCATCGCCGCAGTGAGCCGGGCGGAACTGATCCGGGCCCAGGCATTGGGGTGGGCGGATTTCGAGGATGGCGTCGTGACTGAAACCTCGTACCGCGAGGCTGGCCGCGAGCGATGGCTATTCGCCTGGAGGAGTTGGATCTCGTGGCAATCTGAATCAAGCCATACCGGCACATTGTTGGCGCTGACTATATTTAACATAATATACATTATACGCAGTAGTGGATACCGGTTCCGGGTTGTGCCTATGGGCAGATTGCTGCCCTGCTGCTAGACTCTGCATTGTCGGTTTCTCCTAGTGCTTCAAAGGTTTCTGGTAAGGCCGACCCCGCCCGGGACTGTTGGTAGCAGTCGCCGGGCAGTCTTTTTTCAGCCCCGCCATTATGGCCGACCATTGGACAATTTGCCCGGTCGGATTCCGCTTCGCATTCCCTGCCTTGATGCTCCCCATTCGCGCTGGCATTAGCAGCCCATTCACGCTGCTGGCGTTGCAGTTCCAAGACCAGTGCCAGCAGGTATGGCATGGATAGAATTTCACCCGCAGACAGCCCGTAACGGTAGCCGGGAGGATACAAACGCCCATCCCGTGGCGAGAGCCGCCATCCAGTCCATGCCGGGTGAATGTCTCCCAGATACCCCGCCTTGAGCGCGAGAGCACGCCAAAGAGGCCCGTAGAGCGATGATCGCCCCTGTTCCTGCCGTTGGTACGTCCGCACATGGATGCCGAGCCAAGCTGCCGCCTGAAATGCGGTGATGCCTAGCTCCCCAAATCGGAGCCTGTAGAGGTCCCTCGGATCGCTGCTCATGAGGCCCCCAAATCGGACTGTTTCGCCCGTTTCCCCGAACATATGCGTTTCCCCGAAAAACAAAGGGTTACAGTTCTAGAACCCGGTATTACCTTGTCGGGTTCTAGATTGGCTTCGACAAGCCCCGCTTGGGCAGCATGAGGGGGGGTGGTGACAGAGCGCCCTGGAGAGCACGGCGGCCCCGCCACGGTCACAGCTTCGACCTGGACGGAGGGAGGCCAAGCTGCGAGAGGCCCTGCCAAAGACGGACGACTACGAGCAGGGAGAACACAACGGCGGCGACAGTGTGGCGCTGCGCTCAATCCACCCTGCCCGCCGCCTACCGCCCGAGACGATAGACGAAAACTATCGATTAAGGGTTGAAGATATACATTATACGCAGTAGTGGATACCGGTACGGACGTACATGTGCCAGTAGGCAGTTCCCATCGGCAAGCAAGTATGGTTCACCTTGGACAATATGCCCGGTAGAAATCGTGCACCAACGCGCGGCCCCGGAGCCGCCGGACTGCATGGTGCGCCAACGCCCGCATGTCATACTTGAACGTGTTCACTCGGTGGATGCACGACACACAGAGGGAGATGGATGTTTGTCGAGACAGTGAAGTCCGATGGCCTCTCTCATTTGTCCTACCTTGTAGGGAATGGCGGCGAGGCAGTCGTCATCGATCCACGGCGCGATTGTGAGCTCTATGTCCAGCTGGCACGCGCTCGCGGCTGCCACATTACTCATGTGCTCGAGACACACCGTAACGAGGATCTGGTTTCAGGTGCGCCGGTACTTGCACGCATGACCGGCGCGCCGGTTCTGCACGGGCCCACACCGAAACACGATATTGCGTATGCCAAAACTGTCCTGGAAAACGAAACGCTCTCCCTGGGCAGCGCGCGGATCAGGGTGATCGAAACACCCGGGCACACGGACGACAGTTTGTCGTTCGTTCTCCAGGACACGGATTTCGGCGATGATCCGATCGGTGTATTTACCGGAGACGCCTTGTTTGTGGGTGATGTCGGCCGTACCGATTTCTACCCTCAACGTGCCCGCGAAGTTGCAGGTCTGCTTTTCGACAGCCTGCGCAAGCTGGTCGCCCTCGGTGATCAGACGATCATCTACCCCGCGCACGGGGCCGGTTCCGTCTGTGGCAACAACATGGCGGACCGCGAGTTTTCCACACTCGGGTACGAGCGGCGTAACAATCCGCTGTTAAGGATGACTGACCGGGACGAATTCATCGCCACGAAGCTCGCGGAGCAACATTATCAACCGCCCTACTTTCGCCTGATGGAACATCTGAACAGCATTGGCGGTGAGCCCGTAAAGCGCATCATGACGCCTCCCTCGCTCTCAGCGTTCGCGTTTGAGCATGCCCGCGCCGAGGCAATCACTATCGACATTAGAGACGTCACCGCGTTCATGGGTGCACACCTGCCGGATAGCCTTGCACTCCCGTGTGACATGGTGCCGGCGTTCGCAGGTTGGTTTCTCGAACAACACCAGGACATCCTGTTGGTGGCAGACGATGCGGGCCAGGCCGAAGTCGCGGCGCGCCACCTTGCGCGAATCGGCTTTGACCGCACCGTCGGTTTTCTCGTCGGCGCTCTCGCAGGATGGGCTACAGGTGGACGCTCCTTTCGCACCTTGCCGGCGGTAAGCGTCACCGAGGTGGCACGCCGTGTCGCGGATAGTCCGGAAGACTGGACTTTGCTCGACGTGCGAAGCGCATCGGAGATTGCCGGTGGCATGATAACCGGCTCATGCCATCGCTATGTTGGCGAGCTCGGCAATCATCTGGATACACTTCGGCATGATCACCGTTACACGGTCATGTGCGGCAGCGGGCAACGGGCGACTATCGCGGCCTCCGTGTTGCTCCGTGCGGGCTTTTCCAGGGTCGACGTCTTTCTGGGGTCAATGGGGGCGTGGCAAGCTGCCGGATACCCGACGATCAAGGCCGAAGATTCTATTTGCCAGTAGCGGCTCGACTCTGAACAATGGCGCAAAGCCATTGCCGATCACCGCGCGGAGCTTCTGCATGCATCCCCAGTTTCCCCTCGACGATTCACTGATCTACCTGAATCACGCCGGCGTCGGCCCCTGGCCGCAGCGTACCCGCGATGCGATTGCGACATTTGCCGATGAAAACCTCTATCGGGGCGCTGCCGCTTATCGCCGCTGGCTGCAGACCGAGACCCAGTTGCGCAAGAGGCTTGCGGAGCTGATAAACGCGCCGACCGGCGACGACATTGCGCTGGTGAAGAACACGTCCGAGGGCCTGTCCTTCATTGCCTACGGGCTGAGCTGGAATGCCGGTGATGAAATCATCATCAACAGGCAGGAGTTTCCATCCAACCGCGTGGTTTGGGAATCACTCGCCACCAGAGGCGTCAAGGTCGTCGATGTCGATCTGGCCAGCGCGGCAACGCCGGAGGACGCGCTGATTGATGCAATCGGCGCAAATACCCGCATGTTAGCCGTCAGTTCGGTGCAGTACGGCACAGGCTTGCGCATGAACCTGCCACCGTTGGCCGCCGCCTGCCGCCAGCACGGTATTCTTTTCTGCGTGGATGCGATCCAGAGTCTCGGCGCATTGCGTTTCGATCTGGGCGAGGTGGACGCGGATTTCGTGGTCGCCGACGGTCATAAATGGATGCTGGGTCCGGAAGGGGTCGGTCTGTTTTATTGCTGCCCGTCGATACGCGATCAGTTACAGCTTACCCAGTACGGCTGGCACATGCTCGAACATGCGGGCGACTATGACCGCACCGCGTGGGAAGTCGCGCGCAGCGCCCGGCGTTTTGAATGCGGCAGCCCCAATATGCTCGGCATCCACGGCCTGGAAGCGAGCCTGTCGGTCCTCCAGGGCGACGGTGGCCTGGCTGAAGTTGAGAGAAAGGTTCTCAACAATGTAACCCACCTAGTTGATTTAATTAGCCGAAGTGAACGACTGGAATTGATCAGCTCGAGCGAGCCGGAACGACTGTCAGGGATAGTCACTTTCACGGCGCCTGGTGCGGATTCGTACAGCCTCTATAGCGCACTCATGGAAAGCGGTGTGATCTGTGCGAGCCGTGGCGGCGGCGTACGGTTCTCGCCGCATTTCTATACCCCGCCCGCGGCTGTTGCCGAGGCTGTGGCGCGCGCGGAGGCACTGGCCAGGACCATCATCGGCTAACAGGCCGATTCGCCCCGCCGCGATCCCGTACACCGCCCTGCTCTCTCAGGTAGGCGAGCGCCGTGATCGCCATAGTGTCGCCTTGAGCACGAACAGCAGGGTCAGAACGAAGAAGATGTTCGCGATGGGGCTGGTGAAGAAGGCGAGAAAGTTGTTGTCTGAAATGATCAGGCCCTGCCGGAATCGCTGCTCCAGCAAGGGGCCGATAACCATACCTATGACCATCGGCGCGATTGGGTACCTGGCGTGCCGCAGAAGCACGGCAACCACCCCGGCACACAGAGCAACCATAACGTCGAACATTCTGTTATTGACACCGTACGCCCCCACCAGGGCAAGCACGGTCACCATGCTGAGCAGCAGTGGCTCGGGGATGCGCAGAATCCGCGAGAACAGGCGCCCGCCGACAGTGGCGACCAGAACTGCCATGAGCACATTCGCGAGCAGCAGGCAGATGAAGATCGCGTACACGAGGGAGATGTTTTCGCCGAACAGTCTGGGCCCGGGTGTTACCCCCTGGTAGACCAGCGTCCCCAGCATGACGGCAGTAACCGGGTCGCCGGGGATCCCCAATGCCAGGGTCGGCACCAGAGCGCCACCGGTTACCGCGTTGTTGGCGGTCTCGGAGGCGATAACGCCATCCGGCTCGCCTTTGCCCATCTGCTGCCGCCGAGGAGAACTTCGCCGGATTTCCGAATAGCTGATGAACGCCGCCGTTGCCGCGCCGGTGCCGGGCAACACGCCCACCGTGGAGCCGATAGCCGCCGATTTGACGAAGGTTTTCCAGCGCAACAGCCACTCGCGGGGCGGCGCAAAACGAAATCCGATGCTGGACGTTAGCGCATGCGCGCCGGTGCTGTACTGGGCCGCACGATAAAAGACCTCGGACAGGGCAAATGCACCGACTACAATCGGAATCAGGCCGATACCGCCTGAGAGCTGGAAAATGCCGAAGTCGAATCGAATGTCACCCGTCACCGGATCGGGGCCGACCACACCGAGAAACAGCCCGATCATTCCCATGAGCAGCCCTTTGGCCATGCTGCCCTCGGAAACCGACGCGATGCAGGTCAGGGCGAACACCATCAGAGCGAAGTACTCAATGGGTCCGAAACGCAGCGCCAGCGCCGCAAGCTGAGGCGCTGCGATCATAAGCACGACGATGGAGAAGATACCGCCGAACAGCGAGGCGCCGGTCGCCCAGCCCAGGGCAAGATCCCCTTCCCCGCGCTGGGTCATGGGAAAGCCGTCCAGGCAGGTGGCCGCGGATGCCGGCGTACCGGGCGTGTTGATGAGAATGGCACTGATCGAGCCGCCGAATACGGAACCACAATATACGCCGAGCATCAGCGCCACCCCCGGCACCTGCCCCATCGCGGTGGTGAACGGCAGGATCATGGTGATCCCGACGACAGATCCCAGCCCCGGCAGCGCGCCGACCACAATGCCGAGCACGGTACCGACCACCAACGCGATCATGGCCTCCGGGCTTGCGACCAGACCGATGGAGATGATGAGGTTGTCGAGCATGCCCAGTCACAGTCTCCAGTCAGCCGGGGCCGAACAATTCGCCGGTGGGAAGCGGAATCCCTATGATCCGGACGAACACGTACCAGGAGGCCAGCGGGAAAATAATGGTCACCAGAAGCAACGGTAGCCAGCGTCGATAACCGAGAACCAGGGCTGAGGGAACCAGGAACACCGCAGTGGCAACAATGTACCCGAAGGGCACAAGCAGACCGACGTAAACGCCGGTCGCGGCGATCACTCCGCCCAACACGCCCCAGCGCACCGGATCCGCCTGCTCTGACTGACGCAACCCCCGAACGGATTGCACAATGACGGCGGTGGCCAGAAGGGCGGCCACCGCCAGTACAACCCGTGGATAGAACACGGGGTCATGGGCCAGACCCGGTCCGGACGAAAAGAACGTGGCGATATGAGACTGCCATGCCATCACGGCAATGGCCGCGACAATCACCAGTGCGCTGAGGATGTCGAGCATGTGCCGACGCATCGGATCAGTCCTTCAGCACACCTGCCTCGCGCAGCAACGTCCTGTTGTTCTCGTATTCACCCATCACGAACCTGGCAAATTCCCGATGCCCCATATAGGCCTCGGGCGTATTGAGCCGCGCCAACTGCTCACGGAAACTGGCGGACTTCACGGACGCTTCGCAGGCGCTCTCCAGCTTTGCGATGACGTCCTGAGGCGTACCCGCGGGCACGGTGAGGCCGCCCCAGACGCGAATATCCAGATCCGGTCCGCCCTGCTCCGCGAATGTCCGCAGATCCGGAAACTGGCTGATGCGCTCCGGCGCCATGATGCCAAGCCCTTTGACGGAATCTCTGTTCGCCGTCAGGAAGGCGGGATGACTGACCAGCATGTCGATATGACCACCAAGCACGCTTGAGAGCTGATCCGCATCCCCGCTATGGGGCACGTGAACCATGTCGACACCCGACGATGTGGCCAGGGCGACGCCGGCGAGATGCGGAATCGAACCCGCGCCGGTCGAGCCGTAGCGTAGGCGCCTGGAACCATCCTTGGCGGCAGCGATGACATCCCGGACCGAGTTGAACTCCGAATCCGTTGAGACAATCAGGATCTGCGGATTGGAATAGACCAGACAGACGTAGTCGAAGGACTCCGGGCTGTATGGAAGATTGCGCAGGTTGGTCTGGGTGGTCAACGGCCCAACCGGGCTCATTCCCAGGGTGTATCCGTCAGCGCGGGCGCTGGCAACCTCGGCGGTGCCGATGGTGCCGGCACCGCCGGCCTTGTTCACAACCCCGACGCTGACACCAAGATGCTTTTTCATCTCTTCGGAGAGCGCGCGCGTCATCAGGTCGGTCGAGCCACCGGCGCCGAAAGGCACGACGATGTCGACATTGCGGTTTGGAAAATCGCTGGCCGAGGCGCTGAACGACGCCATTGCAAGTCCGGCTGTTGCGATGAGAACATTCAACTGTCTCATTAGATTAACTCCTCAGGTTATTGTAATCAGAGGCTCTTTAGGCCCCTTCAGTACGACATCGGCCGATGGCCGATATCGAAATCATTACCGGCCCTGTCCGCCCCGCGGACCAGCCACAACGGGCGTTGCGTATAACGCATCAGCGGTGATTTGCTGGCCGCGTAGACATTGGCCGGATGCGCTGGATCGCGCACGTACAGCGAACTCGCCGGCATGTAGCGGATGGCGTAATCGGCACGCCGTTTACTGGAGCGGTTCTCACCGGAACCGTGCACCAGAAAGAGGTCATGCAGCGAGATCTGGCCCGCCAACAGCGCGTCGTCTCGCGCCTGCTCTTCGTCGACGTCGGGGATCTGCTGCTTCACTGCCACATCCGCGCGATCGAGCATTTCATGTCCGTAGACCTGGTGGTCGTGGTGAGAGCCGGGGATGTAACGCATGCAGGCGTTTTCGGGCAGTGAATCCTCGATGGCAATGCGCACGGTGACCGTGGCGGGAGGGTGAATCGGCCAGTACTGCGCATCCTGATGCCAGGGCACGGCCATGCCGTGGCCTGCGGGCTTGCAGAACAGCTGACTGCCCCAGAGGATGATGTCCGGGCCGATCAGCTGCTCGACCATATCGAGAATTTCCGGAAACCGGCAGAACTCCAGCCATGCTTCGGTGCCCAGCACCTGTGCTGATTGCCCCCACGGGTTGTGCGGCCCGGACAGCAGCTCCGGGCGTACATCCGGGTGGCGCTCTATCAGGTCATCGACCTCGGCCCGCATGCGCTGGAGCAGATCCTCGGGAAGGCGGTAATCGGGTATTACAAGCCCTTCCTGCTGGTATGTCCGTATCTCTTCGTCGGTAAGTCGCGTCTGTCGTGAATCGGTCATCGCCCTGATATCTCCACTCGCCCTGGCCATTCAGTTCATCCAGGTGCCACCGTTGACGTCCAATACATGGCCGGTAATGTAGGAAGCGCCGGGGGAGCACAAATAAAAACAGGCCTCGGCAATCTCCTCCGGTCTGCCCATCCGCCGCAAAGGCACCCGTTCCGCAATACCGGCCCAGCGCTCGCGGGGTATCATGTCGCCTTCTATCGACCCCGGCGCCACGCAGTTGACCCGCACGCCGCTCGGCGCCAGTTCAACCGCAAGGGATCGCGCAAGCGAAATGAGCGCGGCCTTGGACGCGCAGTAATGCGGCTTGGTGCCGGCACCGGTTGGGTCAAGCGCTGCGTACCCTACCCTCGCCGCGCGCGACGAGATCAGCACCGCGCTGCCGCGGGCCTCGCGCAACGCGGCGACTGCCGCGCGGGTGACATGGAAGGCGCCGTTGAGGTTTACATCGATCACGTCGCGCCATTCGGCCGGGTCCAGTTCCGAGAACGGCACGGCCGGACGCGTGATGGCGGCGGCGTGAACCAGTGCGTCGATCCGTCCGCCCGCCGCCTCCACCAATCGCTGACAGGACGCGTAATCGCGGATATCGCATTCAACCCAGCGCACGGATTCCCCCAGGCCGGATTCCGGCGCGGAAAGATCTCCGATCACCACGGTATGGGTCTCGGCAAAACGTCGGACCACGGCCTGGCCGATGTTCCGACTACCTCCGACTACCAGCGCGACGGGTCGCATGGTCTGTCATCTCCTCAATAGTTGGATGCCGGCACATGGCTGGCCGCCGGGTCCACGCTGACGTCGATCACCGTGGGCAGGCTGGCGCCGCGCGCCTCGGCGAGGGCATCGAGCAGCGCGTCGGGGCGATCCACGCGCACCCCGTTACAGCCCATGCCTTGCGCAATCCGCGCAAAATCGAAACTGCCGTAGTCCACTGCCAGGTTTCGGCCGTTCTGGTTGTCGCGCACCATCCCCAGCCCGGCGTTGTTGGCGACCACCACGGTAATCGGCAGGTTCTCTTCAACGCAGGTCATCAGCACCGACATGGTCATGGCGAAGCCGCCGTCTCCGACCAGGCAGACGACGTTGCGGTCCGGATAGACCAGCTTGGTCGCGGCGGCCGCCGGTGGGCCCCAGCCCATGCCACCGATCCCACCCGGACAGATAAGCTGGCCAGGCGTGCGTACCCGCAACATGCTGGTCATCCAGATGCGATTGGAACCAGCGTCGAGCGTGAGCAGATCCTGAGGGGTGAGGAAACGATCCAGACAGCGCACGATGTCGGCAAAGTTCAGGGTGCCCGGCGCCGCCGGCGTATCCGGCGTGACACCGAACCGTGCGTTGCGATTGCTTTCGGCGATGCGCGTAAGACGCTCTTCGCGTTGATTCTCGCCGAGATTCAGGCCTTCGAGCGCACGCAGAAAGTCCGTTGCATCGGCGGTGATCGCCAGATCCACCGGCAGGACCCACCCGGCGTTGCGCGCATCGATGTCTACCTGGACGATGCGCTGGTCTCCAGGGCGCATCCAGTCCGGATCACGAAAGCCGGTATAGTCGGGGCCCAGGCTTGCACCCAGTACAAGTACGACATCGGCGCTGCGCAGCGCCTCGTTGGCGGCGGCGGCGCCCCAGGTTCCGAGCATGCCGACCGCAAAGGGTGAGGTCTCGTCGATCAGCCCCTTGCCGTTATAGCTTGTGGCCACGGCGATCCCTGCCCGGTCCGCGACGCGTGCCAGCCATTCCCGACCAGCGGCGTTCTGCAATCCGTTACCAGCAACGATCAGCGGCGTCTTTGCGTCCGCAAGCCAGCTTGCAACGCGCTCCACGGCATCCTGGTCCGGGCGTGCGGGGACATGATTGAGATACCCCTCCGACGGATACAGACGTGCCCGTGGGTTGTCCGGCAATTCCTGCCGGATGATCGGTGATTTGAACACCACGGCGGCCGGGCCCTGGCGCGGCAGGCTCGCCTGTTTGTAGGCAAGCTGCACGCTGTACACGGCCTCTTCCGGCTCGGTGGCATAGTTGACGAACTTGGTCATGGTACGCAGGGATGTGCGCACATCGGCCGCGCCGTAGTCTCCGGTCATGCTCTGGTAGACGCCATGCTGGGCGAAGCCGTCGTAGCAGGAGGTTTCTGTCAGCACCACCATCGGTGAACCGGAGAAGTACGCCTCCAGGATCCCGAACGCCCCCGTGGTGTTGACCCAGGGCCCCTGCCCCATGAACAGGCCGGGGCGGCCGGTCAGCTTGCCGTAAACCTGCGCCATCACCGATGCCGCCTGCTCACTGCGCGCCAGAACCAGCCGGATACGCTCGCGCTCTTCATAGAATTCATCGAGCATCCAGGTGATACCCAGGCCCGGCAAGGTGAAACCGGTTGTGGCACCGCACTCGATCAGGGTTTGTACTACGGCTTTTCTGGTTGTTGTCATGAACTGGACACCGGCGTGGTCAGGGCTGATTGAAGTTGCTGTACTTTCAAAATATGCAAGCGCTTGCAGTCTGTCAAGTAATGACATTTCGATGCTAGAATTCAAGGCGTCACAAACCTTTGCAATTGAGCCGATGAAACGGTTGCGAATCGTATCGAAGCATCGGGACGGAGAGCAGACGACAACGCCATGAGCCAGACCTTGTCCCCCGGGGATTCCCGCAAGCGAAACCTTGCAGACGTCGCCGCCCGCTGCGGCGTATCGCCGAGCACCGTGTCACGGGCGCTGTCGCGGCCCGACCTGGTCAAGGAAGAGACCCGCGAGCAGATACTTGCGGCCGCGCTGGAGCTTGGCTATGTGGTCAATGGCTCAGCCCGCGCCCTGGCTCGCCGCTCAACCAATTCGATCGGCGCGGTCGTGCCTCGATTCGGCACGTCGTCGTTCTCGGCCACCGTGCAGGCCATGGAGAGCACGCTCGCCGAGGCAGGCTTCACCCTGCTGCTCTCCGCTCCCGAACATGATCTGAGCCGGGAGCCGTCAATGGTGCGGACACTGCTCGAGCGCGGCGTCGATGCCCTGGCCCTGCTCGGCGCGGATCACACGGAAGAGACATATACCCTGCTCGCCCGCCACAATATCCCGTACGTCCTGTTATGGGCGCAGTCCGCTGGCGGCCTTGCCCCCGGCATAGGCTTTGACGACGATGCCGCCGGCGAACTGGTGGTGGCACATCTGCACGCGCTGGGGCACCGCCGATTGGGCTTCATCAGTGGTGAAATGCGTGGCAATGAACGCGCCAGGCGGCGCTTCGACGGCACCATGAAGGCCATGAGCAAGCGCGGTATCACGCTCTGCACGGATGCCTTCATAGAGACCCCGTACAGTTTTGCCCACGGTTTCGAGGCGATGCACAGGATAATCGAGCGGCGCAGTGCCGCCACCGCCATCATCTGCGGCAATGACTATCTCGCCGCGGGGGCGCTGTCCGCCTGCAATGAGGCCGGGGTGGACGTTCCTGGTTCGATCTCGGTCGCGAGTTACAACGACAACGAATTCGCGGCCTACCTCTGGCCACCGCTGACAACGGTGCACCTGCCAATCGAGGAGATGGGGCGCGCTGCCGCCGGTTACCTGGTCGACCGGCTTCAGGGGCGTGACCCGGCACCTCCCGGGCCACTGCCTATCGACATGATTATCCGCCGCAGTACCGGCCCCGCACCAGCCTAGTCCGGCAACGGCAGGATATCGCTCAAGCGGCCGGTAAAGGCTCCTTCTGCGTCGTCGATGCCGACACCATTCGGCACCGGTTCACGCTGGATAGCGACTGATATGTATCTAGGGGGTTCCTGGCAGCGCCTGCGGGAACAGGGCGCGGAAGTTCCCGGTCGTGTAGGCCGCGACGGTCTCAAGACTCTCGTTACGCAGGTCCGCCAGAAACTCGGCCACCCGCACCACGTAGGCCGGCTGATTCTGCTTGCCTCGATGCGGAACCGGCGCCAGATAGGGGCAGTCGGTCTCCACCAGGATGCGGTCGTGCGGCAATTGCCGCGCGACCTCGCGCAAGGCGTCGGCATTGGCGAAGGTCAGTATGCCGCTCAGCGAGATATGGAAACCGAGATCCATGAACGCCTTTGCCGCAGTCCAGTTCTCGGTGAAGCAGTGGATAATGCCCCCCACTGCGTCGGCACCCTCTTCCCTGAGAATGCGCACCGTGTCTTCAGGTGCGCCGCGCGTGTGAATAATCAGTGGCTTGCGCGCAATTCTTGCGGCGCGAATCTGATCCCGAAACCGCGCATGCTGCCAACCGCGGTCTTCCTCTTCGATACAGAGATAATCCAGTCCTGTCTCGCCGATCGCCAGAATCCTTGGATTATCAGCCATCGCCGCGAGTTCTTCCGGCGCCACCATGCGATGGTCCCGGCCGCAGGGGTGAACACCGACCGTGGCGTAGACTTCCTCATGCGCTTCCGCCATGGCGAGTAATTGCGGAAAGCTGTCGAGGTTTACCGAGACTGTCAGGAACTGACCGACACCCTGCTCCCTGGCTGCGACCAGATAGGGCCGGGGGTGGTCTCCGTTTCCTTCAAGCATGTGGAGGTGGCAATGCGAATCAATCAGCAGCGTATTCATGACATTCCGGAAGTGGGCGGGAACGGACCAGGCGTCGCCTACATCGTATGCGTGGGACGTTCGGAGTCCAGCGCACCGGCCAGATAGGTTTCGATCTTGGTGCGAGCCTGACCGGTGTCCTTGCCGCCGAACTGGATACCGATCCCCGCCGTGCGGTTCCCCTGAGCACCCTTGGGCGTAATCCACACAACCTTGCCCACGACCGGCAGCTTCTCCGACTCTTCCATCAGGTTCAGCAGCATGAACACTTCGTCCCCGATGCGGTAGCTGTTGCTGGTTGGAACAAAGAGCCCGCCATTGCGGATATACGGAATATACGCTGCGTAGAGCGCCTGCTTGTCCTTGATGGTCAGGGACAAAATGCCTTGGCGGGCAGTCCCGCCGGCTGGGGTGCGAGAGTCGGCCATATCCTTGTTTCCGTCCGTCAGTGTCGGCTGGTTCTGCCGGCGTACTGCCAGCGAATCAACAGATCTTCCACATAGAGTTGCGGTTGCAGTGCCCTATCCCGAAGCCGCTGTGTACCGTAAAGATAGTCAAGATACCCGTGCAGACGCTGCAGATCCAGACCCGAGCGAATCCGCGCCAGGGCCGGCAGCGCCGGCTCCGGCTTGCCGGAGGCCTCACGGCGGATAAGCATCTGCACAAGCACCGTCAGCATGTTCAGCAACAACGGCAGGCGTTCCTTGGGCCAGCCCGCCGCTGCGCCAACCGGGCTGATTTTACCCTCGACTATGCGGCTCATACTGCCCACCAGTTCCTCTATCGCGTCCTTGCCGCCTTCCTCGGCAAGCTCGCGTGCCCGCAAGGGCGCATTGGCACAGAGGGCCAGCAGCTGTTCGGCCGCATCTCCACCGGTCTTCTCCCGCAGCCAGTCGACCGCCACCTGCCGCTCGGGAGGCGCCACCACGATCTGCTGACAGCGGCTGCGTACCGTTTGCGGGAGTGTGGCCGTGCTGTCGGCTACAAGCAGCAGTTGCGCTCCTGCCGGTGGTTCCTCAAGCGTCTTCAGCAAGGTGTTGGCCGCATTACGATTCATTCTGTCTGCCGGGCTGATCAGAGCAACCCGGCGCGCACCGTACTGGCTGCGCAGCATGGTCAATCGAATAAGCTCGCGAATGGTCTCGATCCGCACCTGCTGACTACCATCCACCAGCCCCGCTCTATGCAGATCGGGGTGGCTTCCGGCCCTGTGCAATGTGCATCCACGACAATGACCACAGGGCTCGGCACCGGCCTCGTCACACAGGAGCAACGCCGTTGTCCATTCGGCCAGCATCCGTTTTCCGACGCCTGCAGGCCCGCATATCAGCAGCGCGTGAGGCAAACGACCTCCCGTCAGGGCCTCACCCAGCCGCCGCGCCTGGTCCCGGTGCCAGGGCAGCAATGCCGGCGGGCCTGCGTCGGGGAGTTCAGTCAAAGCGCCCTCAGCCATTGCTCGAGCACCTCCCTGATTGTGGTCTGCACCTCGTCCAGCGGACGGGATGCGTCTATGACGCGGTAACGCTCGGGCGCAATGGCGGCCCGCGCCAGATAGGCCTCGCGCACCCGGTTGAAGAATGGACGGGCTTCGGACTCGAAGCGATCCGGATCGCCGCGCGTTGCCGCGCGGGCCAGACCCTGCTCCACCGGCAGATCGAGAATGAGCGTCAGATCCGGATGGACCCCCCCCTGCACCCAGGTCTCCAACTCGGCAATCCTGTCGGCTCCCAATTCCCGGCCGCCACCCTGATAGGCATAGGTTGCATCGGTGAAGCGATCGCAAAGTACCCAGCTACCTTCGGCGAGACGCGGGCGTATTACCTTCTGCAAATGTTCGGCGCGGGCGGCAAAGACCAGCAAGGTCTCGGCGGTACCGGTCATACCGGTGTGGGCATGACCCAGCAACAAGGCCCGGATTGCTTCACCCAGCGGCGTGCCGCCGGGCTCCCGCGTGACGGTCAGTTGCGGAACGTGCGCTTGCAGGCATTGCTCCACCGTGGCCAACGCCGTCGTCTTGCCTGCTCCTTCAACGCCTTCCAGGGTGATGAACTTTCCTGTGTCACCTTTGACTATCAATCCCGCTCTCCCAGGATATAGCGACGTATCGCCTGCCGATGCTCGTCGTAAGTGACCGAGAAATAATGGCTTCCATCACCACGCGAAACGAAATACAGGACCTCGCCCGGTTCCGGGTTGACCGCGGCGCGAAGGGAATCGCCCCCGGGCATGGCAATGGGGGTAGGCGGCAAACCGCGCCGGGTGTAGGTGTTGTAGGGTGTGTCTCGGCGAAGGTCCCTGGTCCGTATGCGCCCGTCGTAGGCCTCACCCATACCGTAGATCACCGTGGGGTCGGTTTGCAGTCGCATGCCCTGTTGCAGCCGACGGGTAAACACGCCGGCTATCGTGCCGCGCTCCGAAGGCTGGCCGGTCTCGCGCTCGATTATGGACGCCAGTATCAGGGCCTCGTAGGGTGTTTCAATGGGCAGGTCGTCGGCGCGGTTTTCCCAGGCGTCAGCCAATTGCTCTTCCATCGCACGCAATGCCCAGCGAAGAATGTCTTCGTCCGTCGTACCACGAGTGAAATAATAGGTTTCCGGGTAAAACCAGCCTTCGGGATACCGTTCGGCGTCCCCAAGGCGTTCCATTATCTGCTCATCGGTCATTTCCGAAAATGTGCTGACGATGCGGGGATTGGCCTCAAGCGCGGCCCGCAACTGCTGGAAATTCCAGCCTTCGACAAGTGTGAAGGCATACTGGATGACGCGTCCGCTAACCAGCCGATCCAACAGCTCGGGTGGTGTCGTGCCCGGCGGAATACGGAACTCTCCAGCCCGGATTCGACCGGCTTCATCGCGGTAGCGGGCCAGGAACTCGAAGTACCATCGATCCTCAATCAGCCCTTCCGTTTCCAGCTTCGTCAGCAGAGCGCGAAAAGACGTTCCCGAAGCCACATCCAGGTAACGGTCCTCTGTATCCTGGTGCACGGCCGTGCGTTCCCAGTCGCGGTAATCGGCCACCAGCAAGCCGCCGGCAACAACAGCCAGAACCATGAGAACCGTCAGCAGTCTTAAAAAATACCGCATTGGCCCGATCATCCTCCGTCGGGTATTGGCATGGCGGCCGCGCCGGCCTCGGCAAGGTGTCGCTGTAGCATTCTGCTCACCGGGCCGGGACCAACTAACCGGTCTTCGACCTCACGTACTGGCCAGAGGCCGATAACGCTGTTAGTCAGAAACAGCTCGTCCACGTCCCGCCAGTCTGCCAGTGGAGCGTCCAGGAATTCCACTAAATAGCCCACGTCTTCCGCCACGCTCAGCATTGTCTCCCGCATCACACCGTGAACCCCGCAGTTGGTCAAGCTGGGTGTCAGGATTCTGTTGCCCCGTACGCCGAAGACATTGCTCATGGTGCCCTCGGTCAAACAGCCGCCCATGTCCAGCATCAGCCCTTCGGCAATCATCGGGTCGGACCACTCGCTGCGCGCGAGCACCTGCTCAAGCCGATTACAGTGCTTGATGCCGGCCAGCCGCGGTTGCACCGCGAGGCGGGTTTCACAGACGCGCACGCGAACCCCATCAACCCAGCGGTCGAGTGGATGGTCAGGGAAGGGATGAAGCGAAACGACACGGTTACAGACCGGCTGCGTAGCACGGCTATAACCACGCCCGCCGGTACCCGCGGTAAGCAGCACCTTCAGCACGCCATGATCCGCACCGGCGATGACCTGATTCACCTCGGATTCCAGTACATCGATGTCGACGGCGGGTAGGCCCAAAGCCGTCAAACCCCTGGTGAGGCGGCGAAGATGCGCATGCCAGAGCAATGCCTGACCGGCGCGTACGGCGATGGTCTCGAAAAGGCCATCGCCGTACTGCAATCCGCGGTCGGCCACTGCCACGGCATCCGCATCCCGGCCGTTGAGGAGCGTGCGCATGGCGCCGGATCCGTATGCAGGTTTGATGCGGTTCAGGTCAGTTTCCGGAACAAGACCGTACCGTTCGTGCCCCCGAATCCGAAGGAGTTGGAGAGCGCCACGTCAATTTTCATTTCTCTGGCCGTATGCGGCACGTAGTCGAGATCACACTCTGGATCCGGGTCGTCCAGATTGATGGTGGGCGGTGCCACCTGATCCCGGATGGCAAGCAGGGTAAACACCGCTTCCACGCCACCGGCGGCACCAAGCAGATGCCCGGTCATGGATTTGGTGGAACTGACCGCGACATCATGGGCTGCATCGCCGAAGAGCCGCTTCACGGCCTTGGTCTCGGCGACGTCACCAACCGGTGTCGAGGTGCCGTGGGCATTGATGTAATCAACATCGGCGGTATTCAGGCCCGCGTCCCGCAACGCATTACCCATGCAACGGGCCGCGCCCTCGCCGCCTTCCGAAGGCTGGGTCATGTGGTAGGCATCACCGCTCATGCCGTAGCCCGCGACCTCCGCGTAGATGGAAGCCCCACGGCGGCGCGCATGTTCGTACTCTTCCAGCACCAGTACCCCGGCACCATCGCTGAGCACGAAACCGTCGCGGCCACGGTCCCAGGGCCGGCTGGCGCGGGCGGGCTCCTCGTTCCTGCCCGACAGCGCCCTTGCCGCCGCAAAACCACCCAGGCCCGTGGGTGTCGTGGAGAATTCCGCGCCGCCGGCAATCATGACGTCGGCGTCGCCGTAGCTGATCATTCGGCTGGCTTCACCGATGTTATGGGTCCCCGTGGTGCAGGCAGTAACAATCGAGATGTTCGGGCCCTTCAGGCCATGAATGATTGAAAGGTGCCCGGAAATCATGTTGATGATCGCGCCCGGTATGAAAAAGGGCGAGAGCTTTCTGGGGCCACCGTCAAGATAGGCCTTGTGACCATTTTCGATCCAGTTGATGCCGCCTATGCCGGAACCGACGGCAACGCCGATGCGCTCGGCGTTCTCCTCGGTGACCGTCAGCCCCGAATCAGCCATGGCCTGGCTGGCCGCGGCGATGCCGTAATGGATAAACGGATCCATCTTTCGGGCATCCTTCGGGTTGATGTAGTCGCTGGCATCGAATCCTTCAATATTACCGCCGAAACGGGTAGAGAACGCCGAGACATCAAACCGTGTAATGGGCCGAATACCGCTCCGCCCCTCCAGAATGTTGCCCCAGGCTTCCTTTATGCTGTTACCGACCGGGGAGATGATCCCCATGCCAGTGACTACCACGCGACGCTTGGTCACAGGCCTTTCCTCACGTTTTCCGGTTACCAATAAACCTGAAAAGGGCGATCAACCGGCGTCGATGCCCTTTTCAAGTTCGAGCAGCCAGACCCGCTGGGGGCCGAGTTACTGGTCCAGGTGATTATTAACGTAGTCAATCGCCTGCTGAACCGTTGTGATTTTCTCGGCTTCTTCGTCAGGGATTTCGCACTCGAATTCTTCCTCAAGCGCCATAACCAGTTCGACCGTGTCCAGGGAGTCGGCACCCAGGTCATCAACAAAAGAGGCTTCGGCCGTCACTTCCTCCTCCTTGACGCCGAGCTGTTCCACCACGATCTTCTTCACGCGCTCTTCAATGCTGCTCATAAGGTCCATTCTCCCGAATTTGCCGGTCCAGCGTTAGCTGCCGGCGTATTTTATGAAAACTATCCTGCTCTTACCATAGCCACCGCTTCGGCGCCGATCGGTGTACCGACCCGGTCAAGCTCAGGCCATGAACATTCCGCCATTCACATGCATGGTCTCGCCAGTGATGTACTCCGCCGCATCCGATGCAAGAAAACCGACCACCGCGGCAATATCCTCCGGGCGCCCCAATCTGCCCAAGGGAATCTGCCGCGTCAAATCCTGTTTTGCGTCTTCACCCAGCGCACGGGTCATGTCCGTGTCGATAAACCCCGGCGCCACCGCATTCACGGTGATGTCGCGGCTGCCCACCTCCCGCGCCAGGGATTTGGTAAATCCGATTATTCCGGCCTTGGCCGCTGCGTAGTTGGTCTGACCGGCATTGCCGGTGGATCCAACCACGGAGGCAATATTGATGATACGGCCCCAGCGCGCTTTCATCATGCCGCGCAGACAGCCACGGGACACGCGAAACACGGATGTCAGATTGGTGGTCAGAATCGCTTCCCAGTCCTCATCCTTCATCCGCATCAAGAGGTTATCCCGTGTGATGCCGGCATTATTGACCAGCACCACGGGTGCGCCGTACGTGTCACCGATCGCGTCCAGCACCGCCTTGATGCTGTCGGGGTCGGAAACGTCCAGCGTCATTCCACTGCCCTGGAAACCCGCTTCGGAAAGATACTGACTGATGGCTTGGGCCCCGGTATCCGATGTCGCGGTGCCGACAACCACATGGCCGCGAGCGGCAAGTTCGAGTGCAATGGCCCGGCCAATACCCCTGGTCGCACCGGTAACCAGCGTTACGCGCGCGTCAGATCCCATCGATCACCCTCCTCCGTTTAGTCCCAATGTCACTTCAGGCCAGGGCCTTTTCCAGCGTGGCCGGATCATACACTGGTCGCGCGTCAAGAGAACGGTCAATTCTTCGCGCCAGACCGGCCAATACCTTGCCCGGTCCGCATTCCACCAGAACCGTGGCTCCATATCCACTTAGCGCCTGCACAGTATCGACCCACAAAACCGGGCTGTAGAGCTGCCGAACCAGCCGCTCGCGAATCGCTTCCGGCTCGGTGGCGGCGGTGGCGTCCACGTTGTGAAGCACCGGTATGCGCGGACTGGCCACTTCCACGGTCGCCAGCCGTTCGGCGAGACGCTCCGAAGCCGGGTGCATCAACGCACAATGAGACGGCACACTGACCGGCAATGCGACCGCCCGCTTGGCACCCGCCTCCTTGGCGAGCGCTACCGCACGCTCCACTGCCGCGACATTGCCCGCAACCACAACCTGCCCGGGGGCGTTGAAATTGACCGCTTCCACGACATCGCCCTGGGCGGCACTGGCGCAAACCTGCCTGACCGCA
The DNA here is from genome assembly GCA_040877625.1 of Aquisalimonadaceae bacterium. GTDB lineage: Bacteria > Pseudomonadota > Gammaproteobacteria > Nitrococcales > Aquisalimonadaceae > Methylonatrum. The sequence continues at coordinate 42,494 of JBBDNK010000028.1, read as the reverse complement.
TTGTCGTCCAGACCCAGCAATGCCGCCATGGCGCCCTGCCCTTCGGGAACTGCTTCCTGCATGAACCGACCGCGGTCCGCAACCAGGCGAATGGCTTCGGCAAAGTCCAGCGCTTCCGCGCACACCAGCGCCGTGTACTCACCCAGGGAGTGACCGGCCATGCACACAGGGTTCGCACCGCCACGCTCTTTCCATACCCGCCAGACGGCAACACCAGCGGCCAGCATCGCCGGTTGGGTAAGGTCGGTTCTGTTGAGCTCCTGCTCCGGTCCACCCTGGGACAGTGCCCAGAGATCCCGGCCAAGTGCGTCGGATGCTTCTGCGAAGGTTCGGGTCACAAGCGCATTATCTACGGCAAGCTCTGCAAGCATGCCCAGCGACTGGGAGCCCTGACCAGGGAATACAATTGCGGCATTCGATGTCATAAAAAACCTATAAATCAGCCTAATATGCTGACTTCTTAATATCGAATCAGGGCAGAGCCCCAGGTAAAACCGCCGCCGAAGGCTTCCAGCAACAGCAGATCATCGCGCTTGATGCGTCCATCCCGTATAGCCGTGTCCAGTGCGAGCGGGATCGATGCCGCGGACGTATTGCCATGATGGGCGACGGTCTGCACCACGCGCTCCATGGGCAGATCGAGTTTGCGCGCGGTGGCTTCGATAATACGGATATTGGCCTGGTGGGGTACCAACCAGTCAACGTCCGCCTTGCCAAGACCGTTGGCTTCCAGCGTTTCATCGACAATACGGCCCAGTGTGCGTACTGCAACCCGAAACACTTCATTGCCACGCATGTGGATTGTTCCGCCCTTGCGGCTCAGTTTGCCGTAACCCTGACCGACACCCCAGGGCACGTGCAGCAGTTCCTCGAACCCGCCATCGGCGTGAATATGGGTAGAAAGGATACCTGGGCTGTCGCTGGCTTCCAGCAGCACGGCCCCCGCACCATCACCGAACAGCACGCAGGTGGCGCGATCATTCCAGTCCAGGATACGGCTCATGGTCTCGGACCCGATGACCAGCGCGCGACGCGCTCCACCCGTGGCGATGAAACGATTCGCTATGTCCAGGGCGTAGATGAAGCCGGAACAGGCGGCCGAGACATCGAACGCAATCACACCCGCGCGCATCCCGAGCGTGTTCTGCACCAGGCATGCCGTACTCGGGAAAACCCGGTCCGGCGTACAGGTGCCGATGATGATGAGATCGACGGATGCGGGATCGGCATCGGCCGCCGCCAGCGCCTGACGTGCTGCCGCAACAGCAAGGTCGCTGCAGGCCTCATCGTCGCCGGCTATATGACGCTCGACGATGCCCGTGCGTTCCCGTATCCAGGCGTCACTGGTGTTCACCTGTTTTTCCAGATCAGCGTTTGTTACCACTTTCTCCGGAAGGTAACCACCCGTACCGATTATGCGTGCGTAGGTCACTGGTCCTGCCTTTCCGAAAGCATCTGATCCAGGCGCTGGTCAATGAGCTGCGGAACGCTCTTTGCCGCCTCAAGGACTGCAGTTTCTATGGCATGTCGGAATGCCAGCCGATCGGCACCCCCATGGCTCTTGAGCACGATACCACGGAGACCAAGCAGGCTCGCGCCGTTGAACTGTCGCGGATCGATACGCTTGCGCAGGCTTCTGAGCACCGGCATTGCGATGATGCCCGCCATCTTGGTCAACAGGTTGCGATGGAACTCTTCCCGCATGTAATGGGATATGATCGATGCCACGCCTTCCGAGGACTTCAATGCCACGTTGCCGACGAAGCCGTCGCAGACCACGACATCCACCTTGCCCTTGAAGATGTCGTCGCCTTCCACATAGCCGCAGTAGTTGAGACTGCTGCCGGCTATCACCCGGGCCGCCTGCTTGACCTGATCGTTACCCTTGATCTCTTCCTCGCCGATATTCAGAAGACCAATCCGGGGGCGGTCGATATTATCCAATGCCTCAGCGAGTACGGAACCCATGACGGCAAACTGAAACAGATGCTCGGCGGAACAATCCACATTGGCACCGAGATCGAGCATGCGGGTATAGCCGCCCAGACTCGGGATAGTGGTAATGATGGCGGGCCGGTCAATGCCCGGCAGGGTCTTCAGTACATAGCGCGCGGTTGCCATCAGAGCACCGGTATTGCCGGCACTGACACAGGCTTCCGCCGTATTGTCCTTGACCAGGTCGATGGCGACCCGCATGGAGGAATCCTTCTTCAAACGCAGCGCCTGAGAAGGAGACTCGGCCATGCCGATGGTCTGAGAGGCATGCCGCACAACCAGGACGTCGGATTCCGCGCTCCCATGCTCTGCGATTCCCCGCCGCAACACATCCTCGTCACCGACAAGAATCAGGCGAACGCGATCATTGCTCCGGAGCGTGTCCAGTGCAGCAGGAACGACGACGGAGGGACCGAAGTCCCCGCCCATCGCATCCAGGGCAATCGTAACGGTGTCGGTCATGACATCCTAGCGAGGCATTGAGGCCGAAAAGCCGGACCTGGAAGCCTGTAACGGACGATGGCCCGCTCGGCATTGTCAGCCGGCGTGGGCCATCGTGACAGACACGCCTTATTCTTCGCTATCGGTGCTGAACACCTTGCGCCCGCGGTAGAAACCATCTGGGCTGATGTGATGCCGGCGATGCGTCTCGCCGGTGGTTGGCTCGACCGACAGGGTCGCTCCGGCAAGTGCATCATGGGCGCGCCGCATGCCGCGCTTGGAACGGGTTTTCCGGTTCTGCTGGACTGCCATGGCAGTGAACTCCTCGCAATCAGTTCTAGTCGGTGTCGCTTTTGCCCTTCTTCAGGGCACTGAGCACCGCAAAAGGGTTTTCCTGACCTCCCTCGTCACCCTTGACGCGGGTCGGTGCCTGTTCGCTTCGTGGTCCGGCCGTCTGTACAGTGTGGCAATCCGGTGAATCGGCCGGATGCGTGGCAACCACGGGTAGACCAAGTATCAATTCGTCTTCAATCAGATCCGCTATCCAGACCGGTTCTTCATCCACCAGTAGCGGATCCATTTCTTCCGGCAGCCGTTCCGCCTGTTCCTCGGACTGCACAATGCCCAGTGACACGTTCAGGCGCAAATCCAGATCCATGGGGCGCATGCAGCGCTGACACATGACCCTGAGACTGGCTTCAATATGCCCCTTGACGACAGGCCGCCGAGCCTCGTCTCTGAGGAACTGCAACGTAACCTCTACCCGCGCGGACTGACTTACAAGACTCGCGGCGAGCCGCCGCATGCCTGCAACGGGTAAAGCGCCGCTTATCTCACGATTTGCATCAACAAACCGAAGAGGATCAAACGACGCAGGCAATGAACGGCCGGATGTCATAAGGAGCGCATATTAGCGGCGTCGATGTGAGCTGTCAAAATGCGGTGACTCCGGCAGCCTGCGCCTGCTTGACCCGACAGTGTCGGTGCGTTTGAATTCCACCAGCTTGCTTAGGCAATTTCCAGAGCCCGCAACGGAGCCCCTCATGCCCGGACCGACCCCCGCACTTGTGCTCGCATCCGCATCCACCCACCGCCGCGCGCTGTTGCGACGGTTCGGCCTGCCGTTTGTTTCTGATTCGCCGGATATCGACGAACAGCGGCTGCAAGGCGAGGCGCCGGAGGCTTACGTACGCCGGCTTTCCGAGGCCAAGGCACGCACGGTCGCCGAACGTCATCGCAACGCCGTCATCATCGGCTCGGACCAGACCGCGGTGCTGGGAGATCGGGTGCTCGGCAAACCCGGGGGGCATGAGCAGGCGGTGCGCCAGTTACTGGATGCGTCCGGCAAACGCGTGGAGTTTTTAACCGGAATGTGTGTGCTGGACACGCGCACGGGCGATTTCCATGTTGATATGGTGCCGTACTCCGTGCGCTTCCGTGAACTGGATATGGAAATGGTGGAGCGGTACCTGGAGAAGGAGCCAGCCTATGACAGTGCCGGGAGCTTTCATTCCGAAGCCCTGGGCATCACGCTATTCGAGGCCATGCAGGGGGATGACCCCACGGCCCTGGTCGGGTTGCCATTGATCATGCTGGCCCACCGCCTTCGCCAGGCAGGCTACGCCCTGCCCTGAGCGGCGCCGACCTCGAAGCGAAGGCACCGGGCAGGAACGCACCCGCCCGACACGGCATCAACGGACAATGTAGTCACCCAGCAGGCTGCTGGCGAGCCGGTCGCCGATGCTGACGCCAATTCGGCCGGCAAATCGTTGCAGTACACCGGCCTGAGGGGTGAAATCCCGTATTTCCTCAACACCGATTACCTCTCGGGCAACATGGCCGAGACTGCCGAGTTCGTCCGCCAGCCCCAGTTCCACGCCCTGTTCACCGGTCCATACCAGGCCGCTGAATAACCTGTCGTCATCCGCGAGCCGGTCACCGCGGCCTGTCTTCACCGCTTCTATAAACTGCTCGTGAACGTCGGTAAGCAACCCCTCTATCCAGGCCTCGTCTTCCGGTTCGGCAGCCGAAAACGGATCCAGGAATCCCTTGCTGTCACCGGCGGTATAGAGCCTGCGCTCAATACCGAGGCGGTCCATGGCCTCGTGGAAACCGAAGCTGTTGATGAGGACACCAATCGAACCGATCAGCGTACCCTGGTCCACGTAGATACGGTCGGTGGAAACCGCGGCGTAGTAGGCGCCGGACGTGAACATGTCTTCTGCGACCGTATAGATCGGCATATCGGGGTAGCGTGCCTTGAGCCGCCGGATCTCCGCGTTGATCTGGCCCGACTGGACCGGACTCCCGCCGGGGCTGTTCACCTGGAGAATCACACCCGCCGTGCGTTCGTCCCGGTAGGCATTCTGCAAGCCGCGGATGATGTTCTCGGCGCGATTTTCCCCATCGGGCAGCAGGGCGCCGTTGATCTTGACCACCGCCGTATGGGGGCCGGGCGCATCATCTCCACCGAGCCAGAAATCAAATCCCCGTGCCATCAGCAGCAACAGCACCAGATAACCCAGGAACAGGAAACGGAAGAAAATGCTCCAGCGGCGCGCGCGCCGCCGTTCGCGGATGCCTTCCAGGGCGATGTCACGTAGCGCGTCGCGCTCCCAGTATTCGTCATTCATTGTCAATGGTCTCCCTGTTCCTGTATCCGTAATGCACTGGAATGATGGCTACTACGCCTGACATATTATCCTGTGTGCTGGTTCGTGCAGGAAATCTCAGCGTGGTGACTCCAGGCGGTCGATCACCGCCCTCAGATCGTCGGCCAGTTGCGCGGTGAACAGATGTTGTTCACCGTTCGCGGCCTTGAAGGCGAGCGTCTGCGCATGCAGAAACAGACGCTTGAGCCCGATCGCGCGAAACTGTTTGTTGATCCCGTGATCCCCGTACACCGCATCGCCCACGACCGGGCGGCCGATATGGGCTGCATGAACCCGGATCTGGTGCGTCCGACCGGTATCGATCTCCACTTCCGCCAGCGTGCAATCCGGCCCACGGAATACCTGTAAACGTCGAAATTCCGACCGGGACGCCTTGCCGCCGGACTTGACTCTGACCTGACCGCCGGCTGCCTTTTCACTCCGATCCAGAGGCGCGTCGACAGCGACCCGCGCTTCGGGCAAAAGGCCGGCAAGCAGCACCAGATAACGCTTTTCAACGCCTCCGGTACGCAGCAGATCGTGCAGATCGCGCAGCGCACTGCGTTTGCGTGCAATGAGCAGCACTCCGCTGGTGTCCCGGTCCAGTCGATGTACCAGTTCGAGAAAGGTCTCATTCGGCCTGATCATGCGCAGTGCCTCGATAAGCCCATATCGCAACCCGCTGCCGCCATGCACCGCGAGCCCCGCGGGTTTGTTCAACACCAGTAGACCCTCGTCTTCATGCAGAATGCCCTGCCGCAACCGTTCAACAAGCGCGTCCGGCAGAGTGGTGCGTTCCACCGGAGGTGCATCAAGCCGGACCGGCGGCAATCGCACACTGTCTTGCGGACGCAGCCTGTAGGTCGGCTGGACGCGCTTGCCGTTTACCCGCACCTCACCCTTGCGCAAGAGGCGATAGATTCGGGAACGCGGTACACCCTTGAGCTCGCGGACAAGAAAATTATCGATACGCTGCCCGTCACTGGCCTCGGTGATCGCCACATGTCGAACGCCGGTTGCCTTTGCAGTATTTTGGTCATTGTCAGTCACCGCGCAATGATAGCAGCCGGGCATGCAATTGATGCACCACCGTATCATCGCTATACTGCTCGCACGTTACCGGCAGGGTCAGCTAACTCCGACCCGGAAAGCCGCATTGAAAGTAACGAACAAGGGTTTCGCACCATCCGCAATGGCGGGTGGTTTCTTCGGTAAATGTGAGCCGGCCTATCACCGGCTCGACTAGATGCTCCCATGCACTCATCCCTGACACGACTGAATCACCTGCTGGTCTGGCGCTTCACAGCATTGCTGCTGGCGCCGCCAGAGGTCTCGCGCGCGTGGTCCTTTGCGATCCCGCCGCGCGGCGATGGTGATTCCGGTCCACTGGGATGGCGTAGCGCGGTTGAGCGTCGGAGACAGGGACAACATGAAAAGAATGCTCATCAACGCCACCCAGCCGGAAGAGCTGCGGGTGGCGATGGTAGACGGCCAGAAGCTATATGACCTGGATATTGAAACCCCCGCACGGGAACAGAAAAAATCCAACATTTACAAGGGCAAGATAACCCGCGTCGAGCCAAGTCTCGAGGCCGCCTTTGTTCAGTATGGGTCGGAACGCCACGGCTTTCTGCCATTCAAGGAGATCGCTCGAAGCTATTACAGCGACGGCGGTAACGGTAATGCCCGTGCCAGCATCAAGGACGTGATTCGCGAAGGCCAGGAAGTCGTTGTCCAGGTCGACAAGGAAGAACGCGGTAACAAGGGCGCGGCTCTGACCACGTACATCAGCCTGGCCGGCCGCTACCTTGTATTGATGCCCAACAACCCCAAGGCCGGCGGCGTATCACGCCGCATCGAGGGCGAGGAGCGCGATGAGATTCGCGAAGCCCTGCGGCAGCTCGAAACGCCCGAGGGCGCTGGCCTTATCGTGCGCACCGCCGGTGTCGGCCGAAACATCGAAGAACTTCAGTGGGATCTGAATTACCTGCTGCAGCTCTGGGACATGATCCAGAAGGCCGCCGATGAGCGCGCGGCACCGTTCCTGATCTACCAGGAAAGCAACGTCATCATTCGCGCCCTGCGTGATTATCTGCGCCAGGATACCGGCGAGATCCTCATCGATGACCCGACCGTGTTCAGGCAGGCTCAGGACTTCGTGCAGCAGGTCATGCCGCACAACATGTCCAAGCTCAAGCTCTATGACGACACGGTACCCCTGTTTACCAGGTATCAGATCGAAAGCCAGATCGAATCCGCCTTCGACCGTCAGGTTCAGTTGCCGTCCGGCGGCGCCATCGTGATCGACCATACCGAGGCGCTCATCTCCATCGATATCAATTCGGCTCGGGCGACCAAGGGCAGCGATATCGAGGAAACCGCCCTTAATACCAACCTTGAGGCGGCCGACGAGATCGCCCGCCAGCTCCGCATCCGCGATCTCGGCGGCCTGATCGTCATCGACTTCATCGACATGGGCCCGAACCGCAACCAGCGGGAGGTGGAAAATCGCCTGCGCGACGCGGTGAAAATGGATCGCGCCCGTGTCCAGCTGGGGCGTATTTCCCGCTTCGGCCTGCTGGAGATGTCGCGCCAGAGGCTGCGCACATCGCTGGGAGAGAGCAGTCAGGAAGTCTGTGCCCGCTGTAATGGCCAGGGCACGGTACGCAGCGTTGAATCACTGGCGCTGTCCGTGCTGCGCATCGTCGAGGAAGAGGCGATGAAGGAGAAGACCTCAAAGGTCATGGCGCAATTGCCCGTCGACGTCGCAACCTATCTGCTCAACGAAAAGCGTGCCGCGGTCAACATGGTTGAGGAACGCCACGGCGTTCAGGTACTGCTGATTCCAAACCGCACGCTGGAAACGCCCCATTACTCCGTGCAGCGCATACGTGGTGACGACAGCTCGGCGGAAGATACCAGCTACCGACTGGTAACACAGCCTCCAGAGGCCGAACTTCCATCCAGTGCCTCGGAGCGGCCACGCGCGGAGGAGCCCGCCGTCAAGGCGCTTTCCGTCTCCACCGCACCGCGTCCGGCTCAGACGGCCGACCGCCCTGCCCCGGCAGCCGCTGGTGACGGATTCATTGGAATTCTCCGGCGGCTCGGGTCGATCTTCTCCGCCCCTGAACATGAGCGATCGAAAGCAACCGAATCCACTGAGAACAAACGGGATCGAGCATCGGAAGCGGAAGACGGGGACTCCTCGAGCCGGCGTCGGCGCCCATCCGGCGACCAGGGCTCCGGGGAAGGCAAGCGCAGTGGCCGCGGCAGGCGGCGCGGCGGCCGAAACAACCGACCACCTGCGCAGGACGATCAGCAGCAGAACAAGGCCGACAGCGGCGAAACCGCCGACAGTCCAACCGCCCGCGAAAGCGGCCGACGTGGCCAGCAGAGTCGGCGGCCTGAAAATGACGCAAACACCACTGAAAAGCCGCGCGGACGCCCGGATTCAACAGCTGAGAAAGACGAGGCCGAGCAGCGTCAGGCGGCGCTTTCCGATCAGCCAACTGGTGCAACAACCGCCAGCTCGGATGAGGAGCAGTCACAGAGCAGCGGCTCCAGTCGCGGTCGGCGAGGACGGCGTGGCGGGCGGCGGCGTCGCCGCTCCGGTGGCGCACAGACAGCTACCGGGGAGCAGTCGGAGCTGAATACAGAGGATTCCGAAGCAGCGGTGGAATCGCCGACGTCATCGGAGCAGGTGGAGATGCCGGAGCAACAACCTCCGGCGCCAGCCGCAGACACGACTCAGGCCGCGGATTCGCCTGATCGGAAAATACCCTCACCCGCCGCGGCGAGTCAGCCGGACAGTAATGACCCTCGGATGCGCCGGGGCCGTCCGAGAATCCCCGCGCAAGTGGCTGCGGATACTGTTCCGGCCAACGCCCAGCCCAGCGAAAACGCCGCCGCCGATACGGAAGATGCGGTGGCCACGGCCGAGCCGGCCGAGGTGCCGCCGGAGCAGACACAGGAGCAGGTGCAGAAAGCACCTCGTCGTCGACGGTCTCCGCGACGTAAAGCCGAAGACGCAACGGAAGAAAAGGCACCGGCCGAAGATCAGACTCAGACAGAGTCCGCTTCGCCAGCTCCGGTAGCGGAATCGAAGCCGCAATTCGAGTCTGAACTCCCGGCTGCCGACGTAGTAGCTGAAGAGGACGAGACCGAGGCTTTTATGGATGAAGTCAGGGTAGACGCCTCGACGGAACCGCAGCCAGCGCAGCCCGGCCCGAGTCCGGATCCTTCGTTCCAACCCAAGGTCGCAGAGGACGGTGAGGTACCGGCCGGCCGCGCGGAGCGGATCATGAGCGCGCAGGCTGATCCACACGTTTCGCCTGACGCCAGCCAGTCCGCATCTTCACCGAACGAAGCAAAGGACGACGATTCCAACGACCAGGACAACACAGTGGAGAGTGGGCGGAACCGTTAAGGAGCCTCTGATTTACGCACACGAACGCGACGAAAACGGCCGCCCCCTGATGGGTCGGCCGTTTTCTTATCGGCTTATCTGTTTCTCCCGGATGACATTCAACAACCCGGCGGATGCCTCTTCAATCAGGTCCAGCACATAGCGAAACCCGTCCCCATGCCCATAATAGGGATCAGGCACTTCCGCTACTTCCAGGTTTGGCGCGAAATTCAGAAACAAATGCAGCTTGTGCCAATGGCTAGGAGGGCAATCGGCCTGCAGAATGGAAAGATTGGACTCGTCCATGCAAAGAATCCAGTCGAAGTATTCAAAATCACTGACGATGACCTGACGTGCACGCAAATCGCTGATATCGAACCCTCGGGCTGTTGCGGCGGCCTGCGCGCGGGTATCCGGTGGATGGCCAATGTGGTATGCATGCGTTCCGGCCGAATCGATCTCGACCTCCTGCTCCAGCTTCTGCTCTCGCACCATATTGCGGAATACGCCTTCCGCCGTCGGTGACCGGCATATATTACCCATGCAGACGAAAAGTACCTTGACCATCAATCGACTCCCTGGTGTGGTGCACTTGTGATGCACCACACTAGCGTGGTGCATCATAAGTGCGCTTCGGATTCGCGGAGGACTTTGGCCGCAGCTGCGAGATCATCCGGCGAATCCACACCCGGCCCGGCATCACCCGACACGTCCGCAGTGATAATGGTGGCGCCGTGCCACAGTGCCCGTAGCTGTTCCAGTGACTCCCACTGCTCGATCAAGGGCGAGTCCAGTTCTGGATACGTCCGCAGGAAATGCGCGCGATATGCATAGATACCCAGATGCCGCCAATAGCCTTGCAGATCTCCTGAAGGCCGCCCCGCAGCATCCCGATTCCAGGGAATCGGCGCGCGACTGAAATACATCGCCCGACCGACACCATCGCGCACGACCTTGACGACGTTCGGATCGTGCAACTGATCAACACGGGTGATCGGCGTTACCAGGGTTGAAATGTCGGCATCGGAATGAACATGCAGCTCTTCCGCTACCCGCCTGATAAACGCGGGGGGCATGAGCGGCTCATCTCCCTGCAGATTGACCACGACGGTGTCGTCGGCAACCGCGAGGGTTTGTACAACCTCAGCGAGACGGTCCGTACCGGAACGGTGGTCACGACGGGTCATGATGACCTCCGCACCGAAGCCTTCACAGACGGCATGAATTCGCGCATCGTCCGTGGCCACCACGACGCGTGCCGCGCCGCTCTCGCCAGCGCGCCGCCATACATGGCGAATCATCGGCTCGCCCGCGAGTTCCGCCAACGGTTTGCCTGGAAAACGCGATGCGCCAAAACGCGCGGGGATCACCACCATAAAAGCGTTCATAGCCGTTTTCTTTTCTCTCGCCGGTGCTTGTGGTTGTCCAGTGCGGCACGCGTCCGGGCCTGCAGGGCGCGCTCGGTTTCCGCGGTCAATACGGTTTCCGCCGGAACCGCCCAATGGCGGTCTGTGGCAAACCCCGTGCATTTGACAGCATCCTTCTCTGTCATCAGTACTGGCAACGTATCGTCAAACTGAACGTCACGCTCCCGGAACGGATGATGATCGGCAAACGGATGTGGAATTACCTGCATACCGAACCGTGCAAGGGCGGCGAAAAATCTGTCCGGATTACCGATGCCGGTCACGGCGTGCACCTGACGGTCGGCAAATTCAGTCAATGGCGCACGTCGTTCCGGCTCGGTGAGATTCCAGGCCTTGTCCAGCCGAAGCGTGAAATAATAGGGCGTCAACCAGGACGGGCCGCCGTTGGCCACCAGAAGATCAACACTGCGCAGGCGGGTTCGTGGTTCCCGCAGGGGCCCTGCAGGCAGCAAATGGCCGTTGCCCAGCCCCCGGGCGGCGTCGATTACGACGATTTCCAGGTCGCGTTTCAGCCGATAGTGCTGTAACCCGTCATCGGAGACGACCACGTTGCAGCCGTACTTCTTGATCAGTGCCTCAGCCGCCTGGCGACGGTCGGGACTGGCCACCACCGGGCAACCGCTGCGCTGTGCCAGCAGGACCGGTTCATCGCCGACCAGAAATGGATCGCTCTCGGGTGAGACGTATTGCGGCCAGTCCTCCGCCGCGCCCCCATATCCGCGCGTAATAATACCGGGCCGCAGGTGCATGGTACGCAGATAGCGAACCAGCCAGAGGACCAGTGGCGTCTTGCCGGTACCACCCACGAAAATATTGCCGACCACCAGCACCGGGGCATCCACCCGAAAACTCTTCATGATGCCGAGCGTATAGGCCAGACGGCGAAAAAAAATCACAACCCGATAGAGCGCTGACAATGGAAGCAGCAACAGGGTACGGGGCGTATTTCGTAACCAGAACTCCGGCAGGCCGGACATGTCGTATTCTCTCCACTGGGAAATCTAGCCTTCGACCGTCTCGCTAAACTGTATTCGGTGCAGCCCGGCATAATGGCCGCCCTTGCGCAGCAGCTCCTGATGGGTGCCTGACTCCACTATCCGTCCCTGCGCCATCACCACGATCCGGTCGGCGTTTTCAATTGTCGACAGGCGGTGAGCGATAACCAGCGTGGTGCGCCCCTTCATGAGGCCGTCCAATGCCGACTGGATCTGCAACTCGGATTCCGAATCCAGAGCCGACGTGGCCTCGTCCAGAATCAGGATGGGGGCATCCTTCAGCAGCGCCCGGGCGATAGCCAGACGCTGACGCTGCCCGCCCGACAGGAGCACCCCGTTCTCTCCGATGATGGTATCGAACCCCTGCGGCAGTCTATCAATGAACTCCACGGCATAGGCCGCGTCCGCCGCCTGCCGTATCGTTTCCGGATCCGTGCGTTCACGGCTGCCGTAGGAAATGTTGCCTGACAGAGTGTCATTGAATAGCACCACCTGCTGGTTCACCAGGGCAATCTGAGCGCGGAGATCCGCAAGCCTGTACTCCTGAATGGGAACATCGTCGACCAGGATCTGCCCGTCCGCAGGCTCGTAGAAGCGGGGCACCAGGCTGGCAAGCGTCGTCTTCCCTGAGCCGGACCTGCCCACGAGGGCCACCGTTTCTCCGGATTCTATGGTCATGGAAATGTCCTGCAATACATCTCCGGCCGCGCTGTCGTACGCAAATCGAACGTTGCGGAATTCGATCTTCCCTTTGGCGCGATTCAGGCCGAGGGTGCCGTGATCCGGTTCAGCTGGTTGATCCAGCAAGGCAAACAGGCCACTACCGGCGGCAATACCCTTCTGCATTTGCGAATTGACGTTTACGAGCCGCTTGATGGGTGGCATCAGCAGCAGCATGGCGGCGACAAACGAGATGAAGGCCCCGGGCGTCACCGCCTGCATGACCTCGTCCAGGGTAGCCAGGTAGAGCACAACGGAAAGCGCCGTCGCGGCAAAGAACTGCACCAGCGGTGTGCTGACCGCCTTGGTTGCTACATACCGCATGGATTGGCGACGGTTGCGTTCGTTGGTTTCCTCGAAGCGGTTCCGCTCGTAGGTTTGCCCACCGAAGATCTTCACTTCGCGATGGCCGTGGATGCCATCTTCGGCAATCTGGGCAACATTGCCCACGGAACTCTGAATTCGGCGGCTGATCTTGCGGAACCGCTTGTTCACATGGGTGATGGTCGCGGTAAGTACCGGTCCCAGACCGAGGAAGATCAACGCCAGCCAGCCGCTGATCCAGAACATGTAGGCGACCAGAAAGACAATGGTGAAGGTATCCCGTACCAGGATGATCACCGCCTGTGACGTGGCGTTGGCAACCTGCTCGATATCGTAGGTGAGCTTGGAGAGCAGCATTCCAGGTGAACTATGATCATAGAAAGACGACGGAAGCTTCAGATAATGCTCGAACACTTCGCCGCGCAATCGCTTTACCACGTGACGCCCGACGTAAGCCACTCCGTAGTCGGATACAAAGGTCAGCACGCCGTTGACCAGAAACAGCAGCATCAGGCCCAGCGGCACCAGCAGCCTGAGGGTCGGATCCTGATCAATGAAGCTGCCATCCACCAGCGGCCGGATAATCCAGGCAAAGGCAGCCTGACATGCACCTGCGAACACCATGCAGGCCACAGCCACCGCGGCGACTTTCCAGTGCGGACGAACGTAGGCGAGCAGACGTCGATAGACCCCGAGGGCATCGCGATCAATAACCACGCTACCCAGACCTGTGTGCTTTCCTGCTTTCATTCTTCAGCCTGAGGGAGGGTCGCGAAAGACAGTTGCGAAATATCGGCGCGACCGGCGGCTTCCATCGCCCGGACCACGTTCTGATGAGCGGTTCTGGCGTCGGCACGGATAACCAGCGGTGCTTCCGGTGCGTCGGAGCGCGCTTCGACCAGCGCACGCCGGATGGTGTCCAGCTGGCTGTTGACCAACGCACGCCCGTTGATGAAGAACTCGCCTTCCACGTTGATGGCGAGTTCGATGGGTTCGCTGATGCGTTCAGAAGGCTCCGTCCCGGCCTGGGGGAGCGTGACGGACATATCCGCCTCGCGCAGAAAGGTGGTGCTGACCATGAAGAAAATCAACATCAGAAAGACAACGTCGATCAAAGGCGTCAGGGTGATTTCCGGTTCGTCCTGACGACGCGGGCGGAGATTCATGAAACCTTCTCCGCCGGCGCTCGACTGCGCTCTCTCTGTCCGACGATCACCTCCACCAGCTTCAGCGCATCCTGTTCCATGGCGATGACGTGCTGATCGACCAGGCCACGGAAATATCGGAATGCGATCAGCGCGGGAATCGCAACGGTCAGCCCTGCCGCCGTCGTGATCAGCGCCTCCGATATGCCGCCGGCCAACGCGGCGGCATTGCCAACGCCCTGACTGGTTATGGCACTGAACACCTTGATCATGCCGATTACCGTGCCCAACAGTCCCAGCAGCGGTGTGATTGCGGCAATGGTGCCCAGGGTGTTGAGAAACCGCTCCAGTCCGTGCGCTTCGTGACGACCCGCGTCCTCGATCGATTCCATCATCACTTCACGGCGCTGGTGCATATTGACCAGCCCCGCGGCAAGCACGCGGCCTAGAGGTGAATGCTCCCGCAGCTCTCTTACCTGCGCCGCATTCATCTGGCCGTTCTTTACCTTATGCCAAATTTCCGCGACCAGGCGCCGCGGCACCACGCGGGTCCGCTGCAATGTCCAGAATCGCTCCGCGATTATCGCCATGGCTACGATGGAGCATGCGATTATCGGCACCATCAGCCAGCCGCCGGCCTTGATCAGTTCCAGCACGTGCAACCATTCCCCTGTTGCGTGTTCAAGGCGGGATGATAAAGGAAGCGGCTGCCGATTCCCACGGCCTCGATCACGGAATTCATCGTTGCCAGTATCGGCCGCGCTGTCGTTCGGCTGAATAGCGTCCAAGCCCAAGCCGAATAGAGACTGCTCCGGTATTGCCGATCGTTACAACCGTGCTTCCCGCCTGCTCCCACCAGGCAACGGTATCCGCATGCGGCAGGCCGTAACGGTTGTTGCGATCGACCGACACGAATGCGGTGCGTGGAGCCAGCGTGCGCGCCAACACCTCGCTTGATGCCTTTCGGTTTCCATGGTGGGGCACAATCACCCAGGATACGGCCTCATCCACCCCTCCCGTTTCAAGCGCGCGTCTGCTGCCCGGCGTGAGCGCGTGCGCGACCAGCAACCGATCATCACCCGATTCGATCAATAGCAGACAGCGGCCCGCGCCGCGTATCCGGGCGTCGAGAAACCGGAACCGAACGCCATCCCAGACCCAGTCCTGCACCTGAGCACAGGTGCGGGGCTGCCCGACGCCCACACGGTCGGCCACCGGCAGCGTCAGGAGATCGGCACCGCCGATACTGCCGGCGCGGCTGTCACTCAGCACCAGCCGGTCCAGCCGGGATACCCCCTGCTGCCTGAGCACGGCATGCAGATCCCGACTGAAGTATCGGGACCCGGTATCGAAAAGCAGTGCGTGCTCATGGGTGCGGATCAGCAGGGAGTGGCCGTGTCCGGTATCCATCAGCACCACGTCCGCCCGGCCCGACGGCGGCGGCGACGGTTGCCAGAGAACGGTCAGCAACAGCAGGCAGGCGCCGCCGATCCTGCCCGGTACGCCGCGCGGCAATAGCAGCAGGACGGCCCCGGCAATCGCAAGCATCATCAGCGGCGCCGGAGGCACCAGCATGGTCGCCACATCAGGACCGATGGCGACGAGCAGGCGCAGCCCGTCGTTCAGCCACTCCAGCATCCAGCCCGACCAGGACAGCAGAAATCCCCCGGCGGCGTCACTGCCGATGGATGCGGCCAGCCCCGTTAGCAGCACCGGAACGGCCAGACTGCCGACCAGCGGAATGGCAAACAGGTTTGCAACCGGCGCCAACCAGGCAATTTGCCCGAACCACCACAAGGTGAGCGGTGCCAGAGCAACCAGCAGTAGCAGCTGCAGCCAAATGAACTGACCGATTGACGACTTGCCAGGTCCACGCCCGCGCAGAACCCACAGCAGCACCGCCACCGCCCCGAAAGACAACCACAGCCCGGCCCCCAGGGGCGCAAGTGGGTCGAGTGCCAGAACACCGGCAAAGGCCACGAGCAGGATGGTCCAGGGCGATGCTCTGCGCCTGGCGAGCAGCGCAGTGAATGCAAGTACCGCCATGACCAGAGCACGGCGCGTCGGCAACGCAAACCCGGCCAGGGCGGCGTACAGCGCTGCCGCCGCCAGAGCGGGACCTACTCCCGCCAGGGGCGCTGGAATACGGCCACCTGACAACCCGGAGATACGCCACAACAGAGAGGTCAACCACCAGACGCCACCGGCAACCAGGCCGACGTGCAGGCCGGAGATGGCCACCAGATGCGACGTGCCCGTGGCCATAAGGCGCTGCCGCAGTTCAGTGCTGATGTGCTGGCGATCGCCCACGGAAAGAGCCACCGCCAGCGCCGCGGCGTCCGCATTCTGCACATGACGCTGGATCGTGGCGGCAAGCTGCTGACGCTGATAATGTAGTCCGCCGCCAGGACGCAATTGGCGGTTGGCATGGTGCGGAACCACGCTGGCAAGGGCACCGACCCGCCCCAGCAGGAAATAGCGCTCCTGGTCCGCCACGCCGGGGTTAACCCGATCCCTTGGCGAGCGCAGCCTGAGCCGTAACTGCCAGGTGGCGCCCGCCGCCAGGCCCGCGGGTGCGCCATACCAGCTGACCTGCAGCGCCCCGGGGAGGTTAGCCGCCTTTGCGTCTTCGGGATGAAACACAAAGCGGGCCCCACTGCCGGTCAGCGATGGGATACTGACGATGCGACCGACAACTGTCAGACTCTCTCCGGTACGATGGTCCGGAAGTCGGTCATTAAGCGCTCCATGGGCCGTGTGAACAGCAAACGCCGCGCCGGCAAGAAACGCCCAGGGCGCCCGCCAGCGAGGCCAACGAAGCGCGGGCGCGAGACACAGGAGAACGACCGTCACCGACCACTGCGCCGGCAGGACCGACAGTTGGTGGACAACGATTACACCGCCGGAAAAGCACAATAGTACGTACGGCATATTCCTTCCCTGGAATGTTCATGGATAATGGCGCCCATATCTGCTCCACTGGCAGCGCCAACGCAAGGATACGGGAGTCGGTGACGGAACCGTAGCGGTCGAGGAACGCAAGTGCATGCCACGGAAATTTTTTAGACGTTTCCTGCCAGATCAACGCCAGATCCGCGAACATCGCCACCTGCGCCTGTTCGGCCGTCTGCTGCACGAGCCCAACCTTTGGCACCTCAACCGCCATTCAGTCGCCAGCGGGCTCGGAATAGGTGTGTTCCTCGCCTTTATTCCCATGCCTTTCCAGATGGTGGTGGCCGCGGCCGGGGCGATTCTGTTCCGGGTCAATCTGCCGCTTGCCGTGCTTGCCGTATGGATTTCCAACCCCCTCACCATGCCGCCCTTGTTCTATTTCAGCTACCGTCTTGGTAACTGGCTCATGGGAACCCCCGTCCGGGAGCGGCATTTTGAACCAACCCTGCAATGGTTCTGGATGGAATTGAACAACATCTGGCAGCCGCTTTATCTGGGCAGTGTGGTGTGTGCCATTACTACGGGGCTTGCCACCTACGGCCTGATTCACCTGGTCTGGCGGCTCCATATCCGCAGCCATTTGCGCCGCAGAATTGCGCGGCGGCTGAGACGCAACAAGGATAAAACCGGTTCCTGAGCATGTATGTCCCGCACGCGTTGGAGCGGCAGGGATACTCAGTCCAGTTGTCCCAACCGCCCGTCATCCATGCCGAGTATTCTATCCATGCGTGCGGCCAGGCCGCGATCGTGGGTAACCATCACCAGGCTGGTGCCGTGTTCACGATTGAGTTCCTGCAGCAGGGCGAACACATCCTCCGCCGTATGGCTGTCCAGGTTTCCGGTCGGTTCGTCCGCCAGCACACAGCGGGGTTGGGTTACCAGTGCGCGGGCAATGGCCGTGCGCTGGCGCTCACCGCCAGAGAGTTCGCCCGGTTTGTGCGCAAGCCGATTGCCGAGCCCCACCCTGTCCAGTATCCGCGTCGCCTGACGGCGCGCCTCCGCCGGTGGCATACGCCTGATCAGCAGCGGCATTGCGACGTTTTCCACCGCGCTAAACTCCGGCAGCAGATGATGGAACTGATAGATGAAGCCCAGATGCCGGTTGCGCAGCTCGCCCCGGCGTCGGGTACCGATGTCGTACAACGATTCACCCAGGAGCCGGACTCCGCCGGCACTCGGGCGTTCGAGACCGCCGAGGATGTGCAGCAACGTACTCTTGCCGGAACCTGAACGGCCGACTATTGCCAACTGCTCGCCGTCGTGGACAGACAGATTCACCTTGTCGAGAACGTCCACCTTCAGTGTGCCGTCGTCAAACGTCTTGACCACGTTTTCACAGAACAGCACGGATACATCCCGATCATCACTCATAGCGCAAGGCCTCGGCTGGTTCGGTCCGTGATGCCCGCCAGGCGGGATACAGCGTGGCCAGTAGTGACAATACCAGGGCGACGCCGGAAATTCGGAAGACATCTCCCCAGCGCATGTCCGAAGGCAGATCGCTGATATAGTAAACGTCCGCCGCGAGGAACTGCTGGCCAAGCATGGCCTCGATGGCGGGAACGATGGTTTCCACGTTCAATGCCAGCAATACGCCTCCGACGGTACCCAGCAAGGTGCCGAAAACGCCGATAATCGCGCCCTGGATGACGAAAATTCGCAGGATGGTCCCGGGCGTGGCGCCCAGCGTGCGCAGGATGGCGATATCCGCGCGTTTCTCGTTAACCACCATGACCAGGGTGGAAACTATATTGAAGGCCGCCACTGCGATGATGAGCGTAAGAATCACGAACATGACCGTCTTTTCGGTCTGCACGGCACGAAAGAAGTTCGCATGCTCCCGGGTCCAGTCGCGGACACGGTAATTGCCGTCCAATGTCAGCGCCAGTTCCCGGGCCAGCCAGGGAGCTGCCATCAGTTCGTCGAATTGCAGCCGAAGACCACTTACGCCGTCGCCCAGACGCAGCACGGTGGCGGCATCCTCCAGATGAATCAGGGCCAGCCCGCGATCATACTCATACATGCCGATGTGGAATGTACCGGCGACCTGGAAGCGCTTCACCCGCGGCACGATTCCCGCCACGGTGGCGCGCGCCTCGGGGGTGACCACGGTGACCATATCGCCGATCTCGACGCCCAGCATGCGTGCCAGGGCGCTGCCCAGCACGATGCGATAGGCGCCGGGTTGCAGATCCTCGGCGGAGCCGCTGGCAATGTGCTCCATCACCCGCGACACGTCGCTTTCCATTTCCGGCAGAATGCCGCGCACCAGCGTGCCGCTGACCTCTCCGCCCCGCGTGATCATGACCTCGCCGCTGATGAACGGCGCCACGCCCGTGACGCGCGGATGTCGTTCAGCCTCCTCCGCAACCGCCGGCCAGTCGCGCAGGGGGCCCTCGGCGCCAAGCACGGTGGCATGAGCGACCATGCCGAGGATCCGTTCGCGAAGCTCCTTCTCGAAGCCGTTCATCACTGAAAGCACGGTGATCAGCGCCGTTACTCCCAGGGCGATACCGAGCATGGAACTCAGGGAAATAAACGAAACGAACTGATTACGGCGCCTGGCACGTGTGTATCGCAGGCCGATGAACAGTTCCAGAGGATTGAACATGAAGCGGTGATCTCCGGGGCCTCGGGGACGGACGCCGCCGGCCGTGGCCGCAAGCTGGAAGCCGGCATCCGCGGGACACACATCGCCCCGCAATGAGCGCGCATTCTACTAGGTAAGCCCGGCCAACAGTACCCACTGGTTGCGGTCGCACCACCCATGCAAGTGCAGATCAGTTCACGAATCGGCGTACAGGCCGTGCATCACCATTTTGTCCATGCCGGTGCAATGCTACTATCGGCGCAGTATCCAATTGACGGAGTACGGACCGATGCGCAATGGAGTGAACAGGATCGCCCTGGCCGGCCTGTTGATGCTACTGGCCACCTCGTCGGCACTGGCTGATCGCCTGCTTGTGGAAACCGTCCGCGACACCGATCAAACCGCTGCGAACACCCCCCGCCAAGGCCTGACAATGAGCGAGGTAGAGGGTAGTTTCGGTGAACCGCGGGAACGCGTTGCCGAGGTCGGCGAGCCGCCCATCAGCCGCTGGGTCTACGATGGGTATACCGTTTATTTTGAACATGATCGCGTCCTCCATACCGTTACCAGGCACTGACCAGACTTGATGCGCATCGTACCTCGGCCGACCCGGTGGCTGCCGCCGGAGTGGGCGGCACAGCAATGCGTGTTGCTGACATGGCCGCATGATGGCGGAGACTGGGGTACCAGGCTGGCCGATGCGGAAACGACTTTCACGGCAATGGCGCGCGCCATCGCTTCCCGGCAGGCGCTCGTGGTGAGCTGCAATGACCAGCGTCTGCAGGAACAGGTAACCGCCCTGCTTGGGGATCTGGCGGCGGTGTCCATCATCACCGCGCCGTCCAACGACATCTGGGTTCGGGATCACGGGCCGGTCACGGTTATCTCCGACGGCACCGCTGAACTGCTGGACTTCCGGTTCAACGGCTGGGGCGGCAGATATCCCGCCGCGCTCGACGACCGCATACCGGCCACCCTGGTCAGCGCAGGTCTATTCCCCGACGCACGTTACACACCCATCAACACCGTATTCGAAGGTGGCAGCATCGACACCGACGGAGAAGGTACATTGCTGGTAACCAGCAGTTGCCTGCTGAATCC
Organism: Aquisalimonadaceae bacterium; assembly: GCA_040877625.1. Lineage (GTDB taxonomy): Bacteria > Pseudomonadota > Gammaproteobacteria > Nitrococcales > Aquisalimonadaceae > Methylonatrum. The sequence continues at coordinate 21,748 of JBBDNK010000028.1, read as the reverse complement.
AAACCGCAACGGCAATGTCGATCGCGCCTGGTTCGAGACCCGGGCCCAGCAATGGTTCGGCTGTGATCGTGTGCTCTGGCTGGATCATGGCGCCCTGGAGGGTGACGACACCGACGGCCATGTCGACATGCTTGCCCGCTTCGCTCCCGGCGACCGTATCCTCTATACCGCCTGCGATGACCCCGCCGACAGCCATGCGACCGAGCTGGCCGCGATGGCCGGCGAACTCCGCGCCTTCCGGACACGCAGCGGCCGGCCCTATGATCTGCTGCCCCTGCCCTGGCCCCCGGAAACCCGCGACGAGAATGGCAATCGGTTGCCGCTGAGTTATGCCAACTTTCTGGTCATCAACGGCGCCGTGCTGGTGCCGGTCTACGGCGTTGCCACCGACGATGCCGCCCTCGCGGTGATCGCCGATGCCTTTCCGGGGCGGGACATCGAGCCCATACCGGCACGGCCGCTGATACGCCAGCATGGCAGCGTGCATTGCGCAAGCATGCAGGTACCGTTCGCGGCTACCTGATCGACGCGAAATCCCCGCAGCGCTCATATACAATGCGCACTCGAGTCGGAAACCCGGAGCATTAACCGTCCCATGACAATGGACACCCTCCGCGTCGGCCTGGTCCAGCATGCCTGTGGCGCGGATCTCGACGAGAACCTGGAACGCAGCCTCAATGGTATCCGCGAAGCGGCGGCCGATGGCGCGCGCCTGGTGCTGCTACAGGAACTGCATCGCAGCCGGTACTTCTGCCAGCAGGAGGATCCGGCCGTCTTCGACCTCGCCGAGACGATTCCCGGCCCCACAACGGACCGGCTGTCGTCACTGGCGGCCGAGCTTGCCGTGGTGATCGTCGGCTCGCTGTTCGAGCGCCGCGCGCCTGGCCTGCACCACAATACCGCCGTAGTGCTGGACAGCGACGGGCGGTTAGCCGGGCGTTATCGGAAAATGCATATCCCGGACGATCCCGGCTATTACGAGAAATTCTATTTCACGCCGGGGGACCTGGGCTTTCACCCCATCGATACCTCGGTCGGAAAACTCGGCGTGCTCGTATGCTGGGACCAGTGGTTTCCAGAGGCCGCCCGGCTGATGGCCATGGCCGGGGCGGAGCTGCTGCTCTATCCCACCGCCATCGGCTGGGCCGGCACCGATGACGCCGACGAGCAGACCCGCCAGCGCGATGCCTGGATTACAATCCAGCGCAGCCACGCGGTCGCCAACGGTCTGCCCGTGCTCAGCTGCAATCGTGTCGGCTTCGAGCCCGACCCGGCGGACGCCGAGCGCGGCGCCACCTTCTGGGGCAGCAGCTTCGTCGCCGGGCCCCAGGGTGAGATCATCACTCAGGCGGACACTGCCAACCCCACGGTGCTGCTCGCCGATATAAGCAAGGGCAGAACCGAAGCAGTGCGAAGAATGTGGCCGTATCTTCGTGACCGCCGAATCGATCACTACGCCGATCTGCTCCGCCTCTACCGCGACTGAGCGGGCTGATCGTATTTCGCGAAAGGGACGCTAACGCCATGATTCTCATATTGAATCCCGATACCGATACCGAGACCCTGGAGTGGCAATCGCTGATTGCCCACCTCAACCAGCTAAAAGGCGTCAGCCACCGGGTGCACCAGGTTCAGGGCACTGAAAAGGTTCTGACCGAGATCTATCTGATCGGTGACACCAGCGCCCTGTCCGTCGACACCATGCAAGCCCTGCCCTGCGTCGAGCGCGTGATCCGCGTATCCGATGCCTACAAGGTACTCGGACGCCACCGCGACGATGCCCGCGCCAGCGCCTTCCATTACAACGGCGTGACGTTCAGCCAGGACAACCTGCATGTTTTCGCTGGCCTCTGCGCCGTGGATACCCCGGACAACGTGGAACGCGTGTTCCGCGCCCTGCGGGACAACGGCCAGGTGTGCGCACGCATGGGCGCTTACAAGCCCCGCACCAACCCTTATTCCTTCCAGGGTCACGGCGCGGAATGCCTGCCCTGGGTGTTCGAACTGGCGGGCAAGTACGGCATTCGCGTGATCTCCATGGAGATCACCCATGACCGACACATCGAAGAGATCGAGCACGCGCTCCGGGAAAGCGGCGATCCCACCGGCGTCATGCTGCAGATCGGTACCCGCAACACCCAGAATTTTGAACTACTGAAACACGTCGGTCGGCAGACGCGGTTTCCGGTCCTGCTCAAGCGCGGCTTCGGCATTACCCTGGAGGAGTCTCTCAACGCCGCCGAATACCTGGCCAGCGAGGGCAACAGCCACGTGGTGTTCGGGCTGCGCGGCATGAAAAGCAATCTCGGCGACCCGCATCGGAATTTTGTGGATTTTGCCCACGTTCCCGTGGTCAAACGCATGACGCGCATGCCCGTATGCATCGATCCGTCCCACTCCGTCGGCATCCGCACGCGGGCACCGGACGGCATTCCGGATCTGGTACATACCACCGCACAGGGCGTAGTTGCCGGGGCCAATATGGTTCTCGTCGACTTTCACCCGGAACCGGAACGCGCCCTGGTCGACGGCGCGCAAGCGCTGACCCTGGAAGAAATGCCCTGGTTTCTGGAAGATGTCAGAATTGCCCGTCAAGCCTATGAAAAACGGGTAGAAGCCGCAGAACGGGAACGCAAAAGGCATGCGGCATCAACGACGGAGCCTGGTCGTATCCAATGACTCGCGAACGATGCACACCGCTGGAGCCGGTCTACCCGCGCAAGCCGGGCCACACACTCTACTGGAGTGGTCTTGCCGGCAGCCTCTCGGCTCTGGCCTTGTGGCAAACGGCTGTTTCCCGTGATGCCGGGCCGGTTCTGGCGATCACCGCCGGGTCCCAGGAGGCGTACCAGCTTGAAACGGAATTACGCTTCTACGCCGGTGATCGCCAGGACGAAATACTGGTTTTTCCTGACTGGGAGACCTTGCCTTACGATGTCTTCTCTCCACACCAGGACATCGTTTCCCGCCGCCTGGCGACGCTGTACCGGTTGCCGGAGATGCGCAGCGGAATCCTCATCGTGCCCGTGGGCACCCTGATTCAGCGCCTTGCGCCGCGAAGCTTTCTCGACGCCACCGCCCTGGTCCTGCGGCGCGGCGACAACCTCGCTCTGGAGCCGATGCGGCATAAACTCGAGCAGGCCGGCTACCGCTGCGTACCGGAAGTCGCCGATCACGGCGAATTCGCCGTGCGCGGTGCCCTGCTTGATCTGTTTCCAATGGGCAGCAATACCCCTTATCGCATCGATTTGTTCGATGACGAGGTCGAGACCATCCGCGTCTTCGACCCGGAAACTCAGCGCAGCACCGATCAGGTGGATGACATCCGCTTGTTACCGGGTCGTGAGTTCCCGGTCGACGAGCGCGCGATCAGCCATTTTCGCAAGGCCTTTCGCATTCATTTCGAGGGTGATCCAACCCGCAGCCTGATCTACCGCGAAGTCAGCGACGGCGTCATGCCCAGCGGCATCGAGTACTACCAGCCGCTGTTTTTCGATCAGACTTCAACGCTGTTCGATCACCTCCCGAACAACACACTGTTTTACATCGGTAACGGCGTGCCAGCGGCGGCCGGCGCGCTCTGGGACGATATCCGCCATCGCTACGAGCAGCGCCGCCATGACCGCGAGCGGCCTCTGTTGCCACCGGACAAGCTGTTCCTGGCGACCGAAGAACTGCAGGTCCGGCTATCCGGCATCAGGTCCATTATCGCCAACACGGAGCCTCCGGAGGCGCTGACACGCGGCCCGGCGCCGGACCAGGTACGGTTCGACACCCAGGCCATTCCCGCCATGGGGCTGAACGTACGCCCCGGTGAGGAGCGCCTGTCTCTCGATCATTGGTTGCCCTCCTTCCAGGGCCGGGTCCTGTTCGTGGCGGAAACGCCCGGCCACCGGGAGGCGCTGCTCGATTCCCTGTCCCGGCACGGTCTGCGCCCAAGGGAATACGACAGCTGGGGGGCTTTTCTAGGCTCCGAAGTACCCCTGGGGATCACCGTGGCGCCGCTGGAACATGGCGGCATTCTGAATGGCCCCGGCGTCGCCGTCATCACCGAGGCCGAGCTGTTCGGCAACCGTGTCCAGCAACGCCGCCGGCGACGCGCCCAAGAGCGTGATCCGTCCTTGATGATTCAGGATCTCAACGACTTGCGGACTGATGCTCCAGTCGTTCATGAAGAATATGGCGTGGGCCGTTACCGGGGTCTGCAGATTCTCAATGTCGGCGAGTATCCGACCGAGTTCCTCACCCTCGAGTATGCCGGCGGCGACAAGCTGTACGTACCGGTTGCCTCCTTGCAATTGATCAGCCGATACAGCGGCGCGGATGAAGACAGTGCACCGCTGCACCGGCTGGGCAGTGATCAGTGGGAAAAGGCAAGGCGCAAGGCCGCGGAGAAAGTACGCGACGTGGCGGCGGAACTCCTCGATGTCTACGCCCGCCGCGCGGCTCGTAAAGGCAAGTCCATCCAATGTCCGGAGGAGGACTACGCCGCCTTCGCCGAAGCCTTCCCGTTCGAGGAAACCCCGGACCAGCAGGATGCCATCGACGCGGTACTGGATGATTTGCGCTCGGACCAGCCGATGGACCGGGTGGTCTGCGGCGATGTTGGCTTCGGCAAGACGGAAGTTGCCATGCGTGCAGCCTTTGCCGCGGTCCAGGGCGGCTATCAGGTCGTTGTTCTGGTACCCACCACCCTGCTCGCTCAACAGCACTTCCAGAACTTTCGCGACCGCTTCGCGGACTGGCCGGTACGGATCGGTGTGCTGTCCCGGTTCAGCGGCGGCAAGGAGCAGACCGCCGCTCTGAAAGAACTGGAAGACGGCCGCATGGACATCGTCATCGGTACGCATAAATTGCTGCAAAGCAGTGTCCGTGCGAAAAATCTAGGTCTGGTCATCATCGACGAGGAGCACCGCTTCGGCGTGCAGCAGAAAGAGCGGCTCAAGCAGTTGCGCGCGGAAGTGGATTTGCTGACGCTGACCGCGACGCCGATTCCCCGGACGCTGAACATGGCGCTCTCGGGCATGCGCGATCTTTCCATCATCGCCACACCACCGGCGCGCCGCCTGGCGGTGAAGACATTCATCACCGAATGGAACGACGGCCTGATCCAGGAAGCCTGTCTGCGCGAGCTCAACCGCGGTGGCCAGGTCTATTTCCTGCATAACGACGTCAGATCCATCCAGCGCATGGCCGAACAGATCCAGGAACTGGTGCCGCAGGCTCGCATCGGTATCGCCCACGGCCAGATGCCCGAGCGCGAGCTGGAGCAGGTCATGCTGGATTTCTATCATCAGCGGCACAACGTCCTGGTCTGCACGACGATCATCGAATCCGGCATTGACGTACCCACCGCCAACACCATGCTCATTAACCGTGCCGATCGTTTCGGGCTCGCCCAACTGCACCAGATGCGCGGCCGCGTGGGGCGCTCTCACCACCGCGCCTACGCCTATCTGCTTGCGCCGCCGGCGCGCGCGATAACGCCGGACGCCGTCAAGCGCCTGGAGGCACTGGCCGCGCACGAGGACCTGGGCGTCGGTTTCACCCTGGCCAGCCATGATCTCGAGATCCGCGGCGCCGGCGAACTGCTTGGTGCGGAACAGAGCGGCCAGATCAGCGAAATCGGCTTCACGCTCTACAGCGAACTGCTCGAACGCGCCGTCAGGGACCTTCGCGCCGGTGTGGATCCAGCACTCGACCGGCCTCTGCATCAGGGTACGGAAGTGGACCTGCGCATCCCCGCGCTACTGCCCGACGACTATCTGCCCGACGTCCATACGCGACTGGTGTTGTACAAGCGCATTGCCAACGCCAGCGGTCGGGCCGGCTTGCGCGAACTGCAGGTGGAGATGATCGACCGTTTCGGCCTGCTGCCGCAGCCCGCCAAGAATCTGTTCCGCATGACCGAGCTGAAGCTGCTGGCGGAGCCATTGGGAATCGTCAAAATCGAGCTTGGCCCATCCGGGGGCGCCCTGACCTTCGGCCCCCGGACCAGAATCGATCCCGGCGCGCTGGTTCAACTGGTCCAGGGCTCCCCTGCCGGCTACCGGCTGGAGGGGCAGGAGCGCCTGCGCATCAAACGGGAGCTTGCCGATTCGGAACAGCGCTTTGCGCTCGTCGCCGAACTGCTGGACAATCTGCGCATTCGGGATGCCGCCTGATATCACCATGAAAGGGACCAACATGCCGTCTGGGAATACTCTGCTTCGCTACAGTTACGCCCTTCTGACCACCCTGCTCCTGAGCGTCGGCGGCCACTCGGCGGTCCATGCCGACACGCGTGACTGGTACGACGTGGAGATTGTCATCTTCCGCCAGCACGACAGCGGCAATGTTCAGTCCGCTGAACGCTGGCCGCTCACCCCCGGGCCGGCACTGTTCGAGCGCTATGCCACGGTCTCCGGCAATAGCGCCGAAAACGGCGACGATGTCTTCAGGCCACTGCCGGAAGACAGCCTCGGTTTACGCGACAGCGCACGACGGATCCAGAACAGTGACGCCTTCGAGATCCTCCTGCACACGGCCTGGCGTCAACCCGGCATGCCTGGCGGCGAGGCGCCCGCCGTGCACCTGCCACTTGACAGCGAACCGCCGACAGTCGAAGAGCTCGAATCCGAAGTCGAATCCGCTCCAGCCGAAGCCGAAACGCCGGAACAGGTTTTGACCCCGGCGGCGCCGTTGCCCGAGGGCCTGTCAGGCTACGTGCGACTGGTTCGCGAACGGTTTCTGCACTTCGAAGTCGATCTTCGACTCAAGGCCGAGGAGAGTGATGACGCGTCGGATGAAGCCATGCGGGGCATCATCCCGTTATTCGCCGATGAAGCACACCCCGTCGTGGTCATGAAGGAACGCCGACGCATGCGCAGCGGCGAACTGCACTATCTGGATAGCCCCCGACTGGGGGTCCTGGTGCAGGTCCGGGTCGCCAACCGGGCGGACTGAACAGATCGGCCCGTGGCAATGGGTCAAAGACTGGGAATGAGTTCGCCCAGCAACAGCCGTACTCTGTCCATGCCGCCCTTCAGGTTGAGCTCGATATCTTCCATGGTGATGACATCGGTCTGCAGCCCCGCGGCCCAGTTGGCAACCACGGCGCACGAGGCATAGGCGATATCCACCTCACGGGCCAGTGAGGCTTCGGGCATACCGGTCATACCCACCAGATCGCAGCCGTCCCGCTGCAAACGGGCAATTTCCGCCGCGGTCTCAAGACGCGGCCCCTGTGTGGCGCCGTAGGTACCCTGTTCCACCGCATCGACTTTTGCCGCACGGGCCGCGGCAATCATCAGATTGCGCAGATCACGATCATACGGATGCGTGAAATCCACATGTGTCACATGGGTGAGATCATTCTCGAAGAATGTATGCGCCCGCCCCCAGGTGTAATCGATGATCTGATCGGGTACCGCAATCCGCCCGGGCATCATCGCGCTCGATATGCCGCCAACGGCTGCCACCGCAATCAGCCGGTCCACTCCCAGGTGGCGCAAGGCCCAGAGATTGGCCCGGTAATTCACCCGGTGCGGCGGAATGGTGTGGCTGTACCCATGGCGGGGCAGGAACATGATGTCGCGGCCGTGGAACCGTCCATGCGTAATGATCCCGGAAGGCTCCCCGTAGGGCGTATGCACCACCTCACGGCGCGTGATTTCCAGATGCTTCAGGCTGGTCAGCCCGGTCCCGCCGATAATCGCAACACTCATTGTTGGTTACTCACTCCTGTTCTCTGGCGGCGTATATTCCCGGCGCGTTGCGCAAGAACCCCTTGTAGTCCATTCCGGCACCAAATACATAGCGGTCGTCCACCTCCAGGCCCACGTACTCCGCCTGGATGCCGGGCACACAGCGATCATGGCGCTTGCGCACCAGGACCGCGGTCTTTACTTCCCGTGCACCGCGCGCCAGACAATCGTCAAGAATACCCTGCAACGTGTGACCTTCATCGAGGATATCGTCAATTATCAGCACCGAGCGACCCGCAAGCGATGTCCTCGGCCTGGCCAGCCAGACCAGTTCGCCCCCGCTGGTCTCACCCCGATAGCGGGTCGCGTGCAGATAATCCACCTCCAGCGGAAAACCAAGCCTCGGCAACAGCCTGCCGGCCGCGACCAGCCCACCCACCATCACGCACAACAGCAACGGCATCCGTTGCTCAAAATCCCGGGTAATCTCATCGGCAAGGCGCCCAATGGCGGCCTCCACCTCGGCTTCATCATGTATCAGGTCGGCCGACATCAGGACGGCCCGGATCTCATCACTGTTCATTGAACTTCCAATGGTTGGGCGAAACAGGGCATGGAACCATACTGCAGGCCGCTGGCAAAGACTGTCACCCGGGCCGGCAGCGTGGTTCGCCGCCGCTACCGGCCGTGTCGCCCCCGGAATGCGAATTCCGATACCGCGTACGAAAGGGCAGAAGATACTGCAAAGCCAGCGCGACCGCCATGCAACCGGCGCCACCGACAACCGGTCAAGGCGCACAGAAAGCGGGAAATTATTCAGTTTTTGCTGTAACCTTGCCGGCCATGGAAAACGATCATATGACCGACATCAGTTTCACGTCCCTGGGCCTGACCCCATCCCTGCTCGACAGTCTGGAAGAGGCCCGATACACCCACTGCACACCAATCCAGGCGGCCACCCTCCCGCTTGCGCTCAAAGGCCGTGATGTCGCCGGCCAGGCGCAGACCGGGACGGGTAAATCCGCCGCTTTTCTGCTTGCGACCATGCATCACCTCATGGAAACGCCGGTGGCGGAAGACAAATCAGGGCCCTGGGCGCTGATGCTTGCACCCACCCGGGAGCTCGCGCTGCAGATCCACAAGGATGCCGAACTGCTCGGCCGTTTCACCGGCCTGAAGGCGGTCGCCGTCTACGGCGGCACGGGCTACGATACGCAGCGCGCCGCCCTGGAATCCGGCGTCGACATCATTATCGGCACGCCGGGCCGCATCATCGACTACTACAAACAGGGCGTCTTCCGCCTCGACAATATCGAGGTGGTCGTGCTGGATGAGGCCGACCGCATGTTCGACCTCGGCTTCATCAACGACATCCGTTACCTGCTGCGGCGCATGCCGCCGCCGGACAAGCGCATCAACATGCTGTACTCGGCCACCTTGTCCCATCGGGTCATGGAACTTGCCTACGAGCACATGAACGATCCCGAGGTCATCCGCATCGAGCCGGAACAGATTACCGCCGACCGGGTCACCCAGAAGCTCTATCATGTTTCCAAGGAGGAAAAGATCCCCCTCCTGCTCGGCCTGCTCAGTCAGCATGAAGTGACGCGCACCATCATCTTCGTCAATACCAAACGCGGTGCGGACTATGTGACCGGCTATCTGCACGGCAATGATCTGGATGCGGAGGTCATATCCGGCGATATTCCACAGAACAAGCGTGAAAAGCTGCTCGAGCGTTTTCAAAGCGGCGACCTGCCCATCCTGGTGGCGACTGACGTTGCCGCGCGCGGCCTGCATATACCGGCGGTGAGCCACGTCATCAACTACGACCTGCCGCAGGAAGCCGAAGACTACGTGCACCGCATTGGCCGTACCGCACGTGCCGGCGCCGCCGGCGATGCAATCAGCCTGGCCTGCGACGAGTTCGTCTACTCGCTGCCTGACATCGAGCAGTACATCGATCAGAAGATCCCCACGGAAGTCGCCGGGCCGGAGCTCATGATCGAACCCCGGCCGGCGAAACGCATCCAGCGCCGCGCCGCGCCCGGCGGCCGCCAGGGGCGAGGTCCGAAATCCGGCGGATCCAGCCGCCGCAACAGCAGCAGACGGCCCACGGCCGGAAACAGCTGACCTGCCGACGCACACCGGATTGCCCCCAGGACACCACCCTATCGGCCCGAACGGGTGATTATCCGGTTGGTTCGGTGCTCGCGCGCATGAAAACATACGGGCTTTCCTGAATACGCAAGGAGAGAGCAAACGCCAATGACCACCCGCTGCCGCTGGTGTACCGATGACCCCCTGTACATTGCCTATCACGATGCTGAATGGGGTGTCGCCATTCACGACGATATCCGCTGGTTTGAACTCATTACCCTGGAGGGTGCCCAGGCCGGACTGAGCTGGTTTACCGTGTTGCGCAAACGCGAACGCTATCGGGAGCAAATGTACGGATTCGACCCCGGTAAGCTCGCGGGGCTTACCGATACCGATATCGAACGCCTGCTACAGGATCCCGGCCTGATCCGCAACCGGCTCAAGATCGCCTCGGTGCGGGATAACGCCCGCGCCTTTCTGGAGATTCAGAACCGGCATGGCAGTTTCGACGCCTGGATCTGGGGCCAGATCGGCGGCGCGCCAATCATGAACGACTGGAAGAACATCTCCCAGGTCCCTACCAGCACGAAGGAATCGGACAAACTCTCTCATGCCTTGCGCGAGCAGGGTTTTCGTTTTGTCGGTAGTACAATCTGCTATGCACTCATGCAGGCCGGTGGTCTGGTCATGGACCACACCGTGGACTGCTTCCGCTACAAGGAACTGAGAACCTGATTCATTGAATTATCTGGGCCATCTGTATCTCTCGGACACGGACGATCTTCATCGTCTGGGCAACATCGCCGGTGACTGGGTCAAGGGGCCATTGCAAGGCCACGACCTCCCCGCTCGCGTACTCGAGGGCGTGCGTCGACATCGCTGGGTGGATGGCACGACTGATCGCCATCCGGCGGTTCGCGAGGCGCATCGGCTCTTCAGCCCGGAGCGCAGGCGCGCCGTGCCCATTATCATGGACATGATGTTCGACCATTTTCTGGCGGTGAACTGGTCGGATCATTCCGATATTCCCCTGAATGCCTTTTTGGCCGACAGCTACGCCGCCCTGAATCGGACGCGACCACACTGGCCCGTCAGGGCCCGGCGGGTGTTACCTGGCATCATCGAGCGCGATCTGCTTGGGCAGTATCGAGACATACAGGTGATCGCCCACAGCCTGGAGCGAATTGCCGATCGCGTGTCACGCGATATTGGCCTGCGCGGAGCACTGCCGGAGATTCAACGCAATCTGACGTTACTTGAGGACATTCACGTCGCCGTGCTGGCGGACCTGGAGAAACAGCTCAAGACAAGCGGCATTCGCTGACCGGGGAACATGCTATGGTCTCCGACCCGCTAACCGGAACGCCGTCCATGACCGAGCGCCCAACCCACCGGGAAGGACTGATCCTGCTGACGTTGCTTGCAACCAGCAGCCTGACGGTAATGGCCGGCGCGACGCTGTCACCCGCACTGCCGGCCATTACCGTGCATTTCGCCGAGGCACCGGGCGCGGAGCTCCTGAGCCGGCTCGTGCTGACGCTGCCGGCACTCTTTATCGCGCTATTCTCGCCGATCGGCGGTCTGATCGCCGACAAGTTGGGGCGCCGCCCCCTGCTGCTCTGGTCTACCGTTCTCTATGTACTGGCCGGCAGTGCCGGACTGGTCGTTGATTCCCTGACCGCGTTGCTGGCCAGCCGTGCGCTGTTGGGTATTGCCGTGGCCGGTCTGATGACGGCGTCCACCACCCTGATCGGTGATTATTTCAGCGATAGTCGACGCAATCGCGTGCTCGGTCTGCAGGCCGCCTGCATGGCTTTCGGTGGGGTTCTTTTCCTGCTTGCCGGCGGTTTGCTCGCCGACGTGCACTGGCGTATGCCTTTCCTGATCTATGCGGTGCCCATCATCCTTTTGCCGCTCATCATGGCCATCATCCGTGAACCCGGCCGCGGCAGAGAGGGAGGCATTGATCAGGTGGTCGATCCTGATCCGCCGTGGGCCACCTTTGGCGGTCTCTATCTGATGGCTCTGCTGGGCATGGGGCTTTTTTACCTGCTCCCGGTACAGATCCCCTATTATCTGCGGGAACTGGGTTACACCAGTGCGACGGTAACGGGCATTGCCCTGTCTCTAAATACGGTTGCCGCGGCGCTCAGCAGCCTGGCCTATCGCCACGTCCGCAGCCGTATGGATCCCTGGTCAATCCTGTTGCTGACGTTTCTGAGCATCGCCGTGGGTCTGTTGCTGCTCTTTCTCGCGCACGGACCCGCCGTGTTGGCCTGCGGACTCATACTGATTGGCGCCGGGCTCGGATTGCTGATGCCCAACCTCAGTCAATGGCTGCTGGCAGTCGCGCCGCGCACCATACGCGGACGGGTAATCAGCGGCCTGACCACCAGCATATTCCTCGGCCAGTTTCTGTCTCCGCTGGTGACCCAGCCGGTCAGCCAGGCACTGGGGCTGCGTGCCAGCTTTGGTCTATTCGCCATTGTTACCCTGCTGGTTATCGTCGGCATCTTCATGACCCGCCTCATTCGCCAGACCACCAAACGCGCGGCCGTCTGAGCCACACACAGCCTGTTACACTGGCCGCTGAGTGCCTGTCGGACTAAGGAGGTGTGGCGTGCTCCCTGTATTCCGTCCCCTGCAACTTGCTGTATTGGCGACATTTCTGCTCGCCGCCTGCGCTGACGAGCCGCCCGAAACCAGAAGCCCTTCGGATGCGTATCAAGCCTTTTTCGAAGACCTGGGCAAAGGCAATACCGACGAGGCGCTTGAACAACTGGCCCCCGAGGGTGCCTTGGGCAGCACCTTCAGATCGGCAGGCTATTACATGATGGCGAAGGAATTCCAGGATCAGCTGGACGTCCATGGAGATGTTCAGGCAGTGATCATCGACCGGGAGGAATCATTTGGCGACGATGATGTCATGGTTCAGGGGCGCATCCAGTTCCGCGACGGTCAGGAGATGCTTCGGGACATCCGATTCACACGTGAGGGTGATCGCTGGGTAGGACACATGTAAACGTCCCCCGGCCTCGCCAACCGGTGGCACGCAAGGGCTTTGGCAACTGACCGGCTCAGGCTATAGTCACCGGCAGTTTCCACAGAGACAACGGACGTACACCATGCGCAATGTCTTTTTGCTGGTCCTGGTGCTCATGGCACAGCCCGCCAGCGCTGAAAACACCTTCCGGTTTCATGTCGATGAAGGCGCGCTTGCCTTCGAGGCATCGGACCGTGCCGGCTCGCGACGCCATTGGGGCGTACATGATGGAGCGGGTTATCGAATCGAGGTACCCGAGACCTGGAACGGCACTCTGATCATCTACGCCCATGGTTTTCGTGGCAACGATGTCGCCGAACTCACCGTCACCAACCCGCCGCTTCGCGATGAATTACTGGAACGGGGCCACGCCTGGGCCGCATCCAGCTTCAGCCGCAACCGCTACGATATAGCGGCCGGCGTGGAAGACAGCCGGGCGCTGGTGACACTGTTCCAGGAGCAGATCGGTGATCCTGAACGGGTCATTGTCATGGGGCATGACATGGGTGGCCATATCGCCGCGGTCAGCGCCGAACTCCTCCCCGATACCTATGACGGCGCGCTACCCATGTGTGCGCCACTCGGCGATACCGCGCTGTTCGACTATCTGGTGGGGTTCAATCTGGCTGCGCAGGCAATCGCCGGCGTTGAAGCCCGCTTTCCGGATCCGGACTTTCAGGAGCGCACGCGGCCGCAACTGCTGACGCGTCTGGGCCCGGACTGGCCGACAGAGCGAAACCTCCGAGGAGATCGGGTTCGTCAGATGCTGCTACACCTGAGCGGCGGCCCGCGGCCGTTGTTCGACGAAGCGCTGCAAGCCTGGGGGGAGCGTCTGTTCGATTTCGGCCATCTGGACGGCAGTATCGGAGGTGTCGCCGGCGGCAACGTGGTGGACACCCGCAACACGGTCTATCGCCTGACGTCGTATAACGCGCTCAACGAAGTCGAGGATCAGCTCAATGCCCGCGTCCTTCGCGTTGAACGCGAGCCTTTGACACTTCGCGGTACGCGGCTGGATCACATCCCTCCCATCACCGGTGAATTCACCATCCCGGTACTGACTCTGCACACGCTGGGCGATCTCTATATGCCGGTCGCCATGCAGCAGGTCTATGCCGAGCGGGTGACCGCGAACGGCAACCCGGAGCTGCTCACCCAGCGGGTGGTACGGGACATCCGCCATTGCACGTTCAGCATTGCCGAGCAAGCGCGTGCTCTGGACGACCTGCTGCGCTGGATCGAACAGGGTGTGAAACCCGAGGGGGACGCAGTGGATGACCCCGAGGCGCTCGCCGACGTACGTTTTGGCTGCCGATTCACCGAACCGGAAAGGCCCGGCCTGCCGGCATGTGCCCAATGATCGCCACTCAGAAATGATAACGCGCGGATAGCGCCCCCGTATAAAGCATGTCACTCTCGCCGAGATACTGCAGGCCCGCGTCGGCCACGAGTTCCAACCGGGTCGTGACAGCCAGCCCCAACCCCAGGCCGAAGCCGATGCGCGCCTGGTTATGATGGCTTCCAGAGTCGCGCTCAAGGTATCGGTACACCAGCCCCACGCGGGCTCGGTGGAAAAACCGCTCCGTCACATACGTATTGAGGGCGAGACCGAGACCGGCTGTGGTCAGGTCGATTTCGCGCCGTACGTTGTTGCGATGGCGGGTGATCGGGTCGACGCTGCGGCTCAGGGAAAACTCCAGGGCGACGCTGGAACGCGGCGTGTCAGGATGCCGATAGTTCAGTTTGCGGCCCACCGTCAGTACACCCTGAGAGCCGTTCTGCCAGCCCTCGAGTGCCTGAATTCCGGCACCGACCGCCATGTACCAGCCGCCGGCTCCCGGTTCAGCGTCATCCTCGGCCAGTACAGGGCCGCCAAGCAGGCTTGCCGTCACCGCGACCATCGCCAATATGCCTTTCACGCATTTTTCTCCTGGTTCAATCTATTGCGTTCCGCCTGCTTGGCGTTTTCCCATGCTTGCTCCCGCTCCGCAAAGGTCGCCCCGGACAGTTCCTGGCCACGTTGCCGGAATTCTTCCTCCATGGCATGAAACCGGCGTTCGAATCTGGCCGTGGTACCGCGCAATGCGGTTTCCGGGTCCACGTTCAGGTGGCGTGCCAGATTGGCGGTGGCAAACAGCAGGTCACCCAGTTCGTCCTCCAGGCGTTGGTGGCCACCTCCCGTATCATACTCGGCCTCAAGTTCAGCCAGCTCTTCCCGGACCTTGTCGAATACGCCACGGGCATTCGGCCAGTCGAACCCGACTCGGGACGCCCGTCTGGTCAGCTTGACGGCCCGCGGCAAGCCCGGCATGGCCAGGCTCACGCCGTCCAGGGCCGAGGGTGGGCCCTGGTCCGCCGGCTTATCAACGGCCCGCTCCTGCGCCTTTATCTGTTCCCATGCACGGGTCTGCGCTGCCGCGTCGTCAACCTGTGCGTCGCCGAACACATGCGGGTGTCGCCGCACCATCTTGTCGTTGACCGCCGCCACCACGTCATCGAACTCGAAGTAACCCGCCTCCCTGGCCATCTGCGCGTGAAACACCACTTGCAACAGCAGGTCGCCCAATTCGTCCCGGAGATCATCCATCGCTTCGCGCTGGATGGCATCGACAACTTCATACGCCTCTTCCAGTGTGTAGGGCGCTATGCTGGCGAAGGTCTGTTCAATATCCCACGGACAACCGGAATCAAGGTCGCGCAGGCGTGCCATAATTCCCAGTAGTTTCCGCATATGTTCCAATTCCGGTCCCCTGTTGACGCAAACGGTGCCGCTATTTCAACACAAGCTTGCCCGCCATGGAAAAGTCAGCTCATGATGATGAAATTGCCCACATGGATGACGATTGAGCCACATGTCAGCATGCGGTACGCTGAATGCGTGGATTCATACCCCACGCGTGTCTGCCTGCCCTTGACCAACGACGGTTGACAGGCTTGAGTTCGTTCCATAACGCGCCGCCAGCAAGGGGTAGTGATAAGAACCATAGCCAGCACGAGGATGGAACGGTGGCCAAAGCCAACAAAAAGCCGGTAACCGCCCGAGGAGAACAGACCAGACAGAAGCTGTTGTCAGCGGCCGAGCAGGAATTTGGAGAGAATGGTTTTCATACTGCCTCGGTGAGCAGCATTACCCGTCGCGCAGGGGTTGCCCAGGGCACCTTCTACATCTACTACAACTCCAAGGAGGAAATCCTCCGGGAACTGGTGCGGTTCATGAGCCGCAAACTCCGCCATACGCTCACTCAGGCCACCCGTGGCATATCCGATCGCCTGGAGGTTGAGCGCGTTGGACTGATTGCATTCCTGCGCTTCGCGATCGAGGACAAGAACCTGTATCGCGTGGTGCTGGAGTCCCAGTTCATAGATGAATCCATTTACCGCGAATACTACGAGCATCTCGCACAGGTCTATACGCTGCGCCTGGAGCGCGCGCAGCAAAGCGGTCAGGTCCGTACAAGTTCGGCCTACGGTCAGGCATGGGCGCTGATGGGCATGGCCAGTTTCCTGGGCCTGCGCTATTCAGTCTGGGAAGGCACCCTGCCTCCCGATGACATCATCGAGACCGCGCTGGAGTTCATTCGCGGCGGGCTGCTGCCCGCCGGCGCCGACCTCCAGTCGGGGACCCGCAGTAGCGCCTGAGCCTGATCAGTCTTCGCAGTCCACGGCAATATCCACGCTGCGCACCAGGCCAGTCAGCAGATAGGCAAGAAACCGGTCCGCCTGGTAGATCGCCCGGGGATCCTGGTCCGCCAGATCATCCCGGGCCTGTTCCAGTAACGCGGCACCGTGGCGGATATGAACCAGGGCCAGATTGTGCCGCGCATCAGCGTGATCGGGGCGTCGATTCAGCACCTCGCCATAGCGCTGCATGGCACCTTCGAGATCACCCTGCTCGGCAAGCAGGTTGCCGACCCTGTATCGGGCCTGGACATGTTCGGGATCCAGCTCAACGATTTCCCGATACAGACCCAACGCCTCCTCGTTGCGATCTCCGTGATAGGCATGCATGGCATGCGCCTCCAGGCGCAGGACCGTCAGGCGTGTATCCTGGCGTTCTCCCGGCAGCGAGGCACAGCCGGCAAGAACTAGCATCAGCACGGAGATGGTCAATACTGAGCGCAGGATCGGACCCATGTCAGGACTCCTTAAATGAATTATCATGTCGGCCATCGTCCGGCAGCGGAGTTACCGCGCCGGTTCATTCCCGGACCCCATGGATGACCCGCAAGACCATGAGCGCCGCCATAAAACCTGTTCGTCGCCACAGCGTGCCCGTCCGCGTCGGTGCTGTCACCATCGGTGGCACCGCGCCGGTCGTGGTTCAGTCCATGACCAATACCGATACCGTGGACGAAATCGGCACGGCCATTCAGATTGCCGAGCTCGCCAGGGCCGGGTCGGAGCTGGTGCGAATCACCGTCAACAACGAGGCCGCCGCAGCCGCCGTGCCGGCCATTCGCGACCGGCTGCAGCGCATGGGGCTGGACGTGCCCCTGGTCGGCGATTTCCACTTCAACGGCCATAAGTTGCTGGCCCGACACCCGGCCTGCGCGGAGGCGCTGGCAAAGTATCGCATCAACCCCGGCAACGTGGGCCGGGGAGCGCGCCGCGACAGCCAGTTTGCGGACATGATCGAGGTGGCATGCCGCTACGACAAGCCGGTTCGTATAGGCGTCAACTGGGGTAGCCTTGATCAGGACCTTCTGGCGCGCATGATGGACGACAATGCGCGACTGACCGCACCCCTGGATGCAAGGGACGTCATGATGGAGGCGCTCATTACCTCGGCGCTGGACAGCGCCCGGCAGGCGGAGGAACTGGGCTTGCCGCACGATCACATCATCATCTCCTGCAAGATGAGCGGCGTACAGGACCTGATCCGCGTATACCGGGACATGGCGGCACGCTGCGATTACCCGCTGCATCTGGGCCTTACCGAGGCCGGCATGGGTTCCAAGGGCATCGTCGCCTCGTCGGCGGCACTCGCCGTCCTGCTTCAGGAGGGCATTGGCGATACCATCCGCATCAGTCTGACACCGGAGCCCGGTGGCTCCCGCAGTCGGGAGGTACTGGTGGCTCAAGAACTGCTGCAGACCATGGGGCTGCGCGCATTCACGCCGTTGGTGGCCGCCTGCCCGGGCTGTGGGCGGACGACCAGCACGGTTTTCCAGGAACTGGCGGGAGAGATCCAGAGCTTTGTTCGCGCGCGCATGCCGGAGTGGCGGAACCGCTATCTGGGTGTCGAGGACATGAGCCTGGCGGTGATGGGCTGCGTGGTCAACGGCCCCGGCGAGAGCAAGCACGCCAACATTGGCATCAGTCTGCCGGGCACTGGCGAGCGGCCGGTGGCGCCGGTTTACGAGGACGGCCGCAAGACCGTCACCCTCAAGGGCGACAATATCGCGGACGAGTTCAAGACGGTCATCGAGCAGTATGTCGAGAGAACCTACAAGCCGCTGACAGGCTGAGCCCCGGTTTCACGACGCTGTTCCGGAGCCAGACAGCTCCAGCCTTCCGGTATCCACCGTCCATCCATGGTTCAGCGGGCCATCGCCCCGTCCCAGCCCGGGTGCCGTGCGGATTGCCTCCAGCAGATACCGGCGGCCACGCTCCACCGCGGCCTGCAGCGGCAGGCCCATGGCAAGCCCGCTACTGATTGCGGAAGCCAGGGTGCAGCCGCTGCCGTGCGTATGACGCGTTGGAATGCGTGGATGACTGAACGTCTCCAGCGTTCCGGCCGTGCAAAGTACGTCCACAAGCGCATCGCCGGGCAAATGGCCACCCTTCAACAACACTGCGCCGCCCGTTAGCCGTTGCAACGCCCTGGCTGCATCCGGCATCGCGGCGGCGTCAGGAATGGCTTCACCCAGCAGGGTTTGCGCTTCGGGCAGGTTCGGCGTCAACAATGTCGCTCGGGGGAGCAGCAGTTCCATGAGTGCCGACAATGCGTCGTTGTTCAGCAGTCGGGCGCCGCTCTGGGCGATCATGACCGGATCCACCACCAGCGGTATGCCAGCACCCCACGTTTCCAACGCATCGACAACCGCGGCTACGGTTTCCGCGTCGTGAAGCATGCCGGTCTTGATGCAGTCCGCACCGATATCCTCCAGCACAACGCGGATCTGCAAGCGGAGGAAATCCGCGGGCACCGCATGCACAGCCTCCACGCCCAGTGTGTTCTGCGCGGTTAGCGCGGTTATAGCGGTGGCCGCGTACCCGCCGGTGGCGGTTACCGCCTTGATATCCGCCTGGATGCCGGCACCACCGCCTGAGTCCGAGCCGGCAATGATCAGTACGCGTGCATTTGTCGACATGTTCGTTCCTCTATCCGACGCTAACGAATCATGGCGCCGACGGCGTTGCGGTCAATCTTGCCGGCGCCGGTAACCGGCAGCGCGTCGACAAACGCCACGCGCCTCGGCACCTTGTACGCGGCGAGCTCCGTGCGGCAATGCGCCAGCAGGCGTTCGCGGAGGGCATCGTCCGCGCCCTTCGCCACCACTGCCGCTACCGGCACCTGGCCCCAGCGTTCATCGTCGACGGCAATCACCACCGCCTGCTGCACGGCGGGCAGCGCCATGATCACATTCTCGATTTCTTCCGGGGAGACGTTCTCACCGCCGCTGATGAACATGCTGTCGGCCCGGCCGACAATGTACACGAAGCCGTCTTCATCCTCCCGTGCCAGGTCACCGCTGTATACCCAGCCGTCATCAAGCAGCGTTTTCGCGGTGCGCTCGGGCTGACCGAGATAACCACCAAACGTGTGCATGCTACGCATGCACAGCACCCCTGTTTGTCCACGTGCCACGGGCTGCAGCGTCTCCGGGTCGACAATCCGATAGTCACAATGCGGCATGCTTGTGCCGATGCTGCGGTTATGCCTCCAGACATCGTCGGGTGCTTCATCCACGGCGCTGTGGATGAAGTTCGAAGGCCCCGCCTCGGTAAGTCCGTAAGCCTGGGTGATGGTGATGCCGCGGTCGTGAAATGCCCTCATGACCGGTTCGGCACAGGGCGCCCCGGCGGTAGTCACTGCTTCCAGCGAGGACAAATCGGCATCGGCAAATTTCGGATGGGCGATGATGAACCGAAGCATGGCCTCCACGGCGCCAAAACCGCGAATACCTTCCCGGGCGACCAGATCCAGGACTTCGCCGGCATCGAACTGCCGTGTAATCACCGCATAGCCGCCGCCATGCAGGATCGGCGTCAGGGAGTTCCAGCCGCCGACGTGGAAGAACGGAAAGGTAATCAGGGTTCGTGCATCCAGGGTGCCTCCGCCCGTCACCATCAAATCAAAGGAGTTCCAGGTCATCTGCCGGTAGGGAACGATACAGACCTTGGGCGTCGCGGTCGTCCCGCCGGTATGGATATAGAGATAGGTATCGCTCATGGCAAGCGGGCGATTCATGTCCGCCAACGCGAGACGTTGCACGTCGCGCTCATGGCTGTCGTCGCCATCCGCAATACGCAGGGTGCGCTTTGCACTGGCAGGCAGGGCCAGTTCCGTCACCAGGCCGTCAAACACGTCTTCATGGACCAGCAGGCCTGGCTGAATGCGCTCCAGCAAGTCATTGAGTTCGCGCGGCCGGAGGCGATAGCTCAGCGGCGCGAGGATAATGCCGACCTTGCCGCAGGCAAGATAGAGATCCACCGCCTCGATGCGGTTGCGTAACAGCATGCAGACGCGATCTCCCCGGACCAGGCCAGCGGTCTCCACCAACCAGCGGGCCAGGCGGTTGGCGCGTTGATCCAGATCCCGATAGCTGTAGCGAGCACCGTTACCGGCATCCAGCAACGCCGGTCGAGCCGGGGCAACGGCGGCCCACCGCCCCACCCAATCGCCAATCCAGTTCATGCCTTGCGCGTCAAAATCCATAGGCGACGCCATTGTCTCCCTCCCGTGTCAACCCGTCAGTGGTTGGACGCAGCACATGTGTGAGTGCACGACAATACAACCTGAGATCGCTTCCCTCCAGTAGTGCAACCGGCAGCCAGGCCGTCATAATGCGGTTCTTCCGGTAGCGTAGCGAGGCAGATGATGGATTTGGTGGATATCGGGGCAAACCTCACCAACCGCGCATTCCGCGACGATCTCGACGAGGTACTCCAGCGCGCGGCAGAAGCCGGTGTCAGGACGCTGATCGTGACCGGAACCAGTGTTGCCGAGAGCGAAGAGGCACTTGCCCTGGTTCATCGGTACCCGACGCAACTACTGAGCACCGTCGGGGTACACCCGCATGGAGCGAAGGACCTTGATGCCACGGGTCTCGCCACCCTTGCCTCGCTCGCCCGCGAACCGGGCGTAGCGGCCATCGGCGAGACCGGCCTGGACTTCAACAGAGACTTCTCTCCGCGACCGGACCAGGAACGGGCATTCGAGAAACAGCTTGAACTCGCCACGCAGCTTCGCCTGCCGGTATTTATCCACCAGCGCGACGCGCACCACCGCATGCTGCCGATACTGCGCCACTACCGGGATGATCTGACGGCCGCGGTAATACACTGCTTCACGGACAGCCGACAGGCGCTGTACGACTACCTGGATCTGGATCTGCACATCGGCGTCACCGGCTGGATCTGCGATGAGCGCCGCGGGCGGGAACTGCAGGAGCTGGTGGCGGACATCCCCGCCGGCCGCCTGATGATCGAAACCGACGCGCCCTACCTGCTCCCGCGGGATTTGAGCCCGAAGCCGAAGAACGGCCGCAACGAACCCGCCTACCTCGGCCACATCCTTGATGCAGTAGCCAGGCATCGCGGTGAAGAACCCGAGGTTGCGGCCCGGCACACAACCACGACCGCCCGGACCTTCTTTCGGGTGACCAGGCAGGACAGGGACAAATCGGAACCACCGATTGTTTAAGGAGCCTCTGATCTATTCCCATGGAGCTCTGGCTTTGCAGCATGCCCGTGG
>JBBDNK010000027.1:0-17029 GCA_040877625.1 Aquisalimonadaceae bacterium | reverse complement strand
TGATTCTGTGAATGTGGTGTGATGGCTTTGCCCATGGCGATATCCGCTCTGCTCCTTGATGCGTTATGTATCGGTCCGGGTAGAATGTCGGCAATTCGACACCTGGATCGGCGTCAATTCGAACCTTCCGTCGTCTCTGACGAAGAACTGGATTGTTGACCAGCTACCGCCGCCGCTGCGCTTGACCAGTTCGGTGAGCACGGCCAACGCCTGGCCGACGACCGGGTCGTCAGCCTGTTTCAGCGAAAACCGTTGCTCTTCGCCCTTCGCCACGCATAGGCATTCGATCAGACCGCTCCCCGCCCGCGCCTCGGCGCTCAGCGTTTGCCATTCCGGCAGCGGCGCGGCCCGGACCAGCGCCAGTGCGAGGATCTGGTAGATATCCTGATCGGTGGCGAAATCGATGGGTTGTGTCGCCAGTTCGTCGAGGTCGGTTTCGATGGCGGCCCGGGCCGATGTGCCTGAGACACGGATCAGCCCACCGCCGCCATCGGATTCATAGCGGTAGATGACCGGCTGATCGTCGTAGTCAACGGTGGTTTCGGCAATGACGTTGGCGTCCAGTGGATAGGGGCCGGCCCACCGGTATGTCCTGATGTTCATCCCGGTTGCAGTCCTTGCGTGCCGCTGGCGACGTCGGGCGCCTCCAGCGTTGGCGCATCCTTGGTGGCACTGAACGTTTTGACCGGCTTCGTGGCACCACCGACACCTTGGCTCGAAAGGCCTGCCGACGAGGCAGCAGCCTCCCTCATCTTCCCCTGCACGCGTGTCCGGGATTCACCATCGCGTTGGCCGAGTAGCGTTTGCACCTTGTCGTCGCGCTGCCAAGCATCCGGCGCTTCTCGCGCCGCATTGAGCAACCATGCATTCTGGTAGCGGTTGAACGCCGCCTGCTGGGCTTTCTCCTCGGCGATGTGCTGTTGCGCGTGAGCGAAGCCTTCCTGTTCGATCAGATCGGCTTCGGGGGGAACCACCGGCATGGATTCCCCTTTTGCTTCGGCGGTGTTGACTTGGTGTTTGTAATACTCGGCCCATGAGGCCAGCCCCCCCTCGCGGCCACGGAATTTCACCGCTTCCGCGCCTTCCATTTGCTGGCGCTTGTAGGGCGTGCTGGTATCGACGCCGCTGTCCATGAGCTTGGACATGACGGCCTTCCATTCCTCGGGCGTTACGGCGTTGCCGCCTTTCGGACCGTTGCCGATAAAAACATCGGGCGAGCCGGTAACGATCTTGCCGCCGCAGTTTACCGCATCGCCGAGGCGGGCCCATTTCTTGCCGTTGACTTTTACAGTGCTGGCGCTGCCTTTAACGGCACGCGGGTGTGGAGGCGATTTGGGTCGGATATGTGGAACAAGGGGGTCGCGGTCACGGGCAGCCATGAGGCCATTACAGACTACATTCGTGCTCCCCATCATGACGGGGGTTGGCACGTAACCTTTGTGCTGCGATCCGATATCGCCGAATCGCGCTGCGGCTTTCTTGCCATTTCCCATGCTGCATCATCCCTGTATTTGCCGTGCCTGCGATCCGTCTCCGTGGCACGCGTCCGTGGGGATATTACTCAGCATGGCTTTTGAAGGCAAGAACGCGCATTGCTGGCGGATCACGGGTGCTTTCATGCCGTGGCCGGGTATAATCGGCGGCGTCCCGCCATGGATGCATATGAAATAGCTGGGCCAGGGTGCCCGATAGAGGTTGATCATGGATGATGCGCTGCTGTCATATTACAACCGCGAACTGGCTTATCTGCGCAAGATGGGGGGAAAGTTCGCCGAAGATCACCCGAAGATCGCCCGCCGGCTGCGCCTCGAGAACGATGCGGTGGAGGACGCCCACGTCGCTCGGCTTTTTCAGTCTTTTGCCTTTCTGGCCGCACGCATCCGTCACGTACTGGATGACAGTTTTCCGGAGCTGACGGAAGCGTTGATGCAGGGGTTGTTCCGCGACTGTCAGGCGCCGATTCCGTCGATGTGCGTGGTGCGAATGACATCACCCGATGGCAATCCGGAATCTGCAACACGACCTCGCGGCACCATGCTCCATACCGACTCCAACCCGCTGGGCAAAGTCTTTTATCAGACCTGCTTCGCGGCGGATGTGTTACCGATCAATGTCTCCGATGCCAGTTTTCATGCCCAGCCGTTCGAGGCTCCGACGCTGCCGGAAGCCATCGGCACGCAAGGCAATCCCGGGATGTTGCGGCTTACCCTGCGGACGCATCCCGGTATTCCGCTAGCCAGCGTCGCTCCGAACAGGCTGCGGTTTTTCCTCGACGGACATCCACGGATGACTTTCAAGCTTTATGAGTTTCTGCTCAACAACGCCGTGGGGATCGCCATCGCCGAACACGCCAGGGATCCGAACGCGGTTTTCCTGCCAGCCAACCGGCTCAATCCCTGCGGGTTTGCCGATCACGAGGCTGCCCTGCCGGACGAAGGGCGTGTACCTTCAGCCGACCGTTTGCTGACCGAGTATTTCGCCTTCCCGGAGAAATTTCTGTTCGTCGAGCTAGATGGGCTGGAGAACGTCTGGTCACATTTCGGCGAAAAGGCCAACATCTACATCTACTTCAATCAGAGCCATTCCGCGCTGCTGCAGGGCGTTTCCTCGGGCACGCTGGTGCTGGGCGCCACCCCCGCGGTCAACCTGTTCGAGCAGAACATCGACCCGTTGCATGCAAGCGAGCTCACCGAAGAAACACGGCTCTCTGTCGGTTCCGCCAACAGGGAAAGTATGGACATTCACACCCTTAAACACGTGTACCTGCGGACAAGCAATCAAACGCAGCAAACGTTGTTTCCGTTTCATGGTGCTCACCGCACCTCGCCCACACAGCACCAGGAGCTTTACTGGCAAGTCAGGCGAGAGGTGAGCCATTGGATCAATGGCCGACCAAGCCGCGGCATCGACACCTACCTGTCGTTTGTGGATGCGGACTTTCGCGAGTCGGCCCCGGAGCGGAATTCGGTCATCAAGGGCAAAGCACTCTGCACCAATCGCAATCTGCCCGACAATCTGCCGTTCGGCGCGGATCAGCCGGAGCTGGACTTCTTCGAGGGCGGCTCAGGAATGCAGGTCCGCTGCGTCACCGCCCCCACTCAGACCATCCTCCCAATGCTCGACGGCGGCGCTCGCTGGCAGTTGGTCACTCAGCTTTCGCTGCAGCACTTCATGGGCGAGCACGGTCTGCAAATACTCAAGGCGGTGCTGGGGCTGTATGACTTCAAGCAGATCCCCGACAACCAGGCGGTGATTGAAGCGCTGGTGGGGCTCAATGCCGAGCTGGCCACCGCACGGCTGACCCTCGACGGCCGCGCGGTGATTTGCCAGGGCACGCGGGTCACCCTGGAGGTGGACGAACACCGGACCTCGGGGCTTTATCTGTTCAGCGCAGTACTGAGCGAATTATTCGCCCAGTACTGCACCCTGAATACCTTCGTACAGCTCCAGGTCACCAGCCGGC
Source organism: Aquisalimonadaceae bacterium (assembly GCA_040877625.1). Classification (GTDB taxonomy): domain Bacteria; phylum Pseudomonadota; class Gammaproteobacteria; order Nitrococcales; family Aquisalimonadaceae; genus Methylonatrum. The sequence goes on along the minus strand of JBBDNK010000027.1, from coordinate 13,566 downwards.
AGCGTCCCGGCTCCGCAATCCGATGGCCGCCGCGCCGCGGCAGGCAGGGCCTGATCTAACGGCGGATCACGGCGGCCTTTCAGCCACCGCGATCTGATGCATCAGCCCCGGGAAGCCGGTTTCCAGACCTGCCGGGCGACACGTAGGTAGTTGCCCCCGAGGATCTTTCCGATGGTCTCGTCGTCGTAACCGCGCTGGACCATACCCTCGACCACGTCCGGTACGCGCTGCGGCAGCAGAAACTCCCATGGCGGCTTGGGATAACCGGGATAACGGCTGGCGTTCTCGCCAAAGCGCTTGTAGGTGATTTCGGGCGTGTAGACCGCGTCGAAGCCGAGGCCCACGTGCTCGGGACCTACCAGGTCCAGTATGTGATCGACGTGCCGCAGGAATGAGTCCACGGAGGCATCGTTGCCCAGTAACGGACCCAGCCCCACGACGCCGACAAGACCACCGGTGCGGGCACAGGCCTTGATCTGATCGTCCGTGATGTTGCGGTCGTGGTCGACAACGGCCTTGGCGTTGGAGTGACTGAAGATCACGGGGTCATCCGAGACCTCCATCATATCCATGGTCGTACGGTAGCCGGTATGCGTACAGTCGACGATCATGCCGACCCGGTTCATCTCCTTGACCAGGTCGACCCCGTAACGGCTCAGACCGCTGTCCGTTCGCTCATGGCACCCGTCGCCCGCCAGGTTCTTGGCGTTGTAGCACAACAGCATCTGGCGGACGCCCATCAGGTAAAACGTCTCGACCATGGCGAGGTCCCCCGCCAGCGGATCGCAGCCCTGCAGATTGAAGGACAGGGCCATCTTGCCTTCGGCATGGGCCCGCTCGATGTCGTCGACGCTGTCGACGAGCACGTATTTTTCCCGATTATTGAGGATGGAGCGGCGATCCCGCGAGAGATGGCGTACCGCCCCCTCGAGGCTGGCGAAGTTGCCGAAGGACACCGTCAGCGAGCTGAAGGTGCCGCCGGCGGCCGCGTAATCCTCCAGGAAACCCGGTCTCGCGTGCACATTCTCCGCCGTCCAGGGCAGGCATAGATCGCAGACTATCGCGCGCTCCAGGATCTCGGCCGCGCGGGACGACAGTTGCGGATGGTTAGACTTTAAGCTCTGCATGCTCTCTCCTTCATTGGGCCTGGTCCGTCGATGCCTGGGACGCAACCTGCGTGCGACCACGTGCAATGCGCCAGGCAATCAGACATACAAGCGTGACCAGTGCAATGCCGCCGCCGTCGGTGGCAAGGCCTGGCTTGATCAGTAACAGGGCGGACGCGAACAGCGTGAGGCGCAGAATCAGGCCGATCTCAATCAAGAGCCAGCCAATGAGCGCGGACGCCAGGGCCATGACACCCAGCGATGCCGCCAGCCCGTTGACCACCATCTGCGTGGTGGTTCCAATGCCCAACAGGCTCGGGCCGTAGACGAACATGTAAGGGACGATGAAGCTGCCAAGCCCCAGCCGAAGCGCCGTCAGGCTAGTTCGCCAGGGATCGGTATTGGCGATTGCCGCCGCGGCATAGGAGGCCAGGGCAACCGGCGGCGTGATCGCCGAAATGCCCGCGCAGTACAGGACGAAAAGATGCGCCGCGACGATGGGTACGCCGTACTCCACCATCCCCGGCGCCAGCAGCACGGCCAGAATGACGTAGGCCGCCGGTGTCGGCATGCCCATGCCGAGCACCAGGCCGGCAAGCATGGTCAACATAAGCAGAATGGCCAGACTGCCCTGGGCCATGGACAGCACAATCGAACTCATGCGCAGGCCCAGGCCGGTCTGAGTCACCACACCGACGATAATGCCGCCGACCGCACTCGCCACGGTCACCTGCCCGATCACGCGCGGCGCCTGGTCCATGGCAGTGGCGCAGTAGGAGACGAAGCGACGCCGCAGGCCGCTGTCGAAGACAAGCTGCAGACCAATCAGCGAGCCCAGGGCATAGAGTGCGGCGAGCGTCGGTGTGTAACCGGCGATCAACACGCCGATGAGCACCACCACCGGCAACAGCAAGTACCCGCGTCCCAGCAGGATCGGCAGAAACGCCACGAGACTGCTCTGCCGCTTCAGCCCCAGGCGGCGCGCCTCGAAATCCACCATCGCCATGACCGACAGAAAATACAGCAGCGCCGGGATGATGGCGGCCGCGGCGATCTCGATGTAAGGCACGCCAATGAACTCGGCCATGATAAAGGCCGCCGAACCCATGATCGGCGGCATGAACTGCCCGCCGGAGGACGCCACGGCTTCAACCCCGGCCGCAAAGCGCGGCGGATACCCTGCTTCGCGCATGGCCGGAATGGTGAAGGAGCCGGTAACCACCACGTTGGCGGCGGAACTGCCCGAGAGCGTCCCCATCAGTGCGCTCGAGACGATGGCCGTTTTCGCAGCGCCGCCGGTAAACCGCCCGGTCAGGCTGCGGGCAATATCGGTAAAGAAGGTTCCGGCACCGGAAGCGACCAGAAATGAACCGAACAGCACGAACAGAAAGACATAGGTCGCCGTTACCCTTAGCGGCGTTGTCCAGATACCGTCGTGCGTCAGGTAGGCGGTTTCAATAATGCCTTCGAGGCTGTAACCGCGATGCCAGAACGGATACGGCAGCAGGTTGCCGAACAGCGCATAGGCGAGAAAGGCCACCCCGAGGATGACAAGCGGCCATCCAACCACGCGGCGCGCACCCTCGAGAATGGCCACGATCAATATGCTGCCGAAAACCAATTGTTCCGTCGTCAGCGGATCAAAGTAGAGCATCCGCTGCTGTATCTCCGCCGCGTTGAACGCGAGATAGCCACAGCCGGCCAGTGCCATTGCCGAGAAGACGATGTCCCGCCCTGCCAGGACGTGGGCGCGGAGACCGGTCGCCTGCTCGCGCTTTACCCAGAACAGAATGACAAGGGCGAACGCGAGATGGACGGGCAAGTGTATTTCCGCAATCGGGGTACCGACGTACGCGGTGATCAGATGGTAGGTGGACATGGCAATTGCCAACGCCGATATCAGCCACCCCCATCGCCATCGCCCAATGAGGCCATTGACCTGTAACATTGCCCGCCCTCTCTCGCGTCACGCGTTACCGTTGAAAGTGGTTGCCGATCAGGCCTTAATCGCCAACCTCGATCCCTGCTTCCCTGAACGCGCGGGCGGCACCAGGGTGCAGCTCAATGCCAGCGACCGCCGCCATGTACTCGGGCGTCATGGGGCGCAGGGCCGCGTGCACCTTCTTTATGTCTTCGATGCGGCTGAGCAGGGTCTTCACGATCCAGTAGGCGTCGTCGTCCGACATGGATTCGTTGGCGATCATCATGAGATCGGAGCGCAGCGTCGGTACCGCTTCGTCCTGGCCCGGGTAGGTGTTGGCCGGAATCTCCGAGTAGCTGTACCCGGGGTTGATCTTGGCCACCGTCTCGTAGTACTCCTCCGGGATCGGCAGCATGCGCATGTCCACGGAGTGGAACAGTTCCGTGAACGTGCCGTTCGGGAAAGCAGACAGCGTCGTGAATCCGATGATATTGCCGTCCTTGATGGCGTCGGCACCGAAACTTACGCTGCCGCGCGTGCAGTCAACTTCCGACTCGCTGGTTCCGGCCGCCTTCAGCACATCAACCAGGGCAGCCTGCGTGGAATTGCCGACCGACTCGCAGTTGAACTTGCGCCCTTCCAGCTCCGCGATGCTTTTCACTCCCGATGCCTGCGTCACGGCGATTTGCTGATGGCTGGGAAACAGCACGGCAATCGCGCGCACATTGGTGATTGGCGCCTTGAAAGGCTCGATGCCGGCCTCCGCCACGGGCGGCACCGTGGTGGTCGTCACCCCAAGCTCCGCATCGCCTCTGGAAATCCTCGCCATATTGGCCACGCCTGCGCCAACCTCGGCATTGGTGGGCACGCCTTCCGAGCCCAGAATCTCGGAGATACCCGCGGCTATCGGGTACCAGGAACCACCCGGCGAACCGCTCAGAATCGTCAGACTTCCAGGCTGCGCCTGGCTTACCGAGGCGAACGGCAATGCCAATGCAACTGCCGCAGCGCCAAAGAGGACACGTACCGCGCTTCGCTTGCTTTCAGCTCTTATTCTCATTGCCACCAACTCCCAGGCTTTGGTCTGTTCATGGACGGATGCCGGCTGCCTAGCCCGCTCCGCAGCGGTGGACGCGCCCTTGGAGCGAATCCCCGTCTCTTGCATACCAGATTCAGGTTGCCGTTCGACTCTACGGCGATTCAGATATATGTGTCAAACGCATTTACCCTATGCTGATTTTGCATACATGACGAGATACAATGCACATCGGCATTGCCGCACAAAGCCATGAACAGAACGCTCGGCACTCGGAGGCGTACTCAAACGATGACCAACCAAAGCAACAGAATCACCGTCATCGGCGGTGGCATTGTCGGCATGTCCTGTGCCCATGCACTGCAGTCGGAAGGCTTTTCCGTGGAGGTCGTCGACGCCGGTACCGCCGAAGACAAATGCTCCTACGGTAATGCGGGCGCGATCAGCGCCGGGTCCGTCGCCCCCCTGGCCATGCCCGGTACGCTGCGGAAAGTGCCCGGCATGCTCGCCGACCCCACGGGGCCGCTTTTTGTGCGGCCGACCTACGCGCTAAAGGCCGCACCCTGGCTATGGCGCTTTGCGCGCGCGGCCCGTCCCCGAAAGGTCCAGGCCATCGCCGTGGCGCTGAACAGCCTGCTTGGGCCCGCCGTTCAGACAAGCCTCGAACTCGCCCAGGCCTGCGGTGCCGCACACCTGATCCGCCGGACCGGACAACTTCACCTTTACCCGGACGCAGCCGCCCTCAACGCTGATCACGCAAGCTGGCAATTGCGACGGCAAATGGGGGTATCCCTCGAGGTGATCGGACCAGAGGACATCCACGCACTTGAGCCTGCCGTTGGAGATCAATACCGCACCGGGGTATTCATGCCTGACGAAGGCATGGTCATTGACCCCTGGGGCCTACGTACCGCGCTCGCCGATGATTTTCTGCAACGAGGCGGTCGTATTATCGCCGGACATGTGGACGGCTTTTCCTTCGGACCGGACGGCCCGGACCGACTCCTCCTGGACGGTGAAGCCCACCCCGTGGACCAGGTGATTATCGCCGCCGGCGCCTGGTCGGGGCGCCTCGCCGCGGCGCTCGGCCATCGCGTGCCACTGGAGAGCCAGCGCGGCTACCACGTGTCATTGATGAATCCGGAAATCCAACTACAGCGTCCGGTGGTAGCCGCCGACCGCAAGTGCTTCATTACGCCTCTCGACGGTAGCCTGCGAATTGCCGGAACAGTAGAATTCGCCGGCCTTGAGGCCGCGCCCGATTATCGGCGAGCGCGCCACCTCCTCGGGCACGGCAGCCGGCTCCTGCCCGGCATGCGGACCGACACCTACACGGAATGGATGGGCCACCGCCCATGTCTGCCGGACTCGCTCCCGATCATCGGTCGCACACACAAGCACCGCAACGTGTTCTTTGCGTTTGGGCATGGCCATCTCGGCCTTACCGGAGCGGCAGTGACAGCAAGGCAAATTGCACATCTGGTAGCGGGCAGGGACTCGACCGTGGATCTCGCCCCCTTCCGGATCGACCGCTTCTGAAGGGGCCCGGAGGCAGCCGATTGGGCCGACCTCGGATTTGACAGCTACCATCGGCGGCGGCATGAATACCACCAAACCAGAAAGCGAGTGAAAACCGACCATGGACTTAGCGCTGTTGCAATGCTTCGAGGCGGTGGCCACCCACCAGAGCTTCTCGGCCGCCGCCAAGACGATGAAGACCAACCAGTCGACGCTGTCGCGCCAGGTCCAGACGCTGGAGGCAACCTTTGGCGTGCGCCTGTTCGACCGCATCGGGCGCGGTGCCTTGCTGACGCCAGCCGGCGAGGAATTGCTGGGGTTGGCGCACCACCTGCTCCAGGATGCCAACCTGCTGGAGCTGCGGGCCCGCGAGTTGGCCCAGGGATCCCGGGCAACCCTTAGGGCCGGCGCCACGCCGCAGACCATCGAGAGTTTCCTGTCCCCCTTGCTCGCCGACTTCACACGGGTAGAACCGGGGATCGAATTCTCATTGTCCGAGGGGAACTCCGAAGACCTGCTGGCGCGGATCGAGCGGGGCGAGATTCACATCGCCATCACCTCACCACCGCGTCCTCCGCTGACCGCTGTGCCCCTCTACCCACTTGTCCCGCTCGCCGTCGTACCAAGACATAACCCGCTCAGCCGACTGAAGGAACTCGAGGTAAAGGATCTTATCGACGAGCGCTTGATCGTCTTCGGCAAAGGCTACATGACGCGCCGGCTGCTCGACGGGGCCGCAGCGCTCGAAGGGTTCCGCCCACGCATTCTGCTGGAGAGCCGCAACTCCCATATCCTGCTGCGCCTCGCGGAAGACGGCCTGGGGATCGCGATCGCGCCGTCCACGCTGGATCTGTCCCACGTGGACGGGGCCATACTGCCACTACTCCACCGAGGCGAGCCGCTCAACCTCTGGATGTCCCTGGTGTGGGATTCGCGCCGAACCTTCCCACCGATCACCAACAAGTTCATAGAGCACGCAATTCAGTTCTCCCAGATCCATTATCCAGGCCGTGATATCCCCGTTGTACGCAGACTCGCCAAACTTAAGCCAAAGCACACGCCGCAAACGGTGGTTGCAACCAGCGGCGGCTAGCCGCTCACTGATTGGCCTCGTTACCGCATCTTGCATCAGGCCGCTCGGAGAACTGACACAGTCGAGCAAGAAAATCGACGCATCCTTGCTGCCCGTATGCCCATGTCGACAGTCGGGTGGATCAAATATTTTTCTTGATTGACACCCGGCAACTCTAATGATGTTGTCCCTTACTGATGGACCACGGACCGGCTCATTGTCTTCGACCCCTCCCGCGCACAGGCGCTGTGGAATCCACCAGTAATTATCATCCTTCCGTGCGGTGGGTCATTTCTTCCTTTAGGTGACCTTATGTGGCAGTTCGACAAGGGTCTGATACAGGTAGAGATTGGCCCCGGCATATTGCAAGCCTCCACGCCGCCCGACAAGCGAAGCCTGCTGGAAAAGTTGCAGGGAACATCAGCCCCGGAAGAAGGCCAGCTCCTGCTTGAATACAGCCAAACTCTGCGAGAACATCTTTGGCAGAATGAAGGCTTGATTCTACCTCGCATTAACTGGACCGATAACTACGGCGTAGATCATGACGAATTAATCGTCTACATTGGCCTGAACTGTCAGCGATTCAAGATTCGTAACCTGGAGGATATATTCAACTACCTGGCCTATAAGGTACGTGAATATAACCAGATAAGTTCAGACAAGGCTTCTCTAAGGGAGGTCTTTGAGTCGTGCCTGCAAGACATAAACAATAATAAATACCAGTACGCTTTTGAGAAGCACCAGAAGATCTATTATCATAGCTTTCTGCAAGGCTTCAATTACGAAATAATGAGATGTCTCTCGGAATCAGGTGCCATCCTCCTCAAGAACGGTGACCTTGTCCGTGCTCAAGCTGCATTTAAAGCCGCACTCCCCTTTATAAATGATCCAAACATTGTGGAGGCCCACCTTAAATCACAGGTCGCTTATAATGCGGGCGAAGCATTCAAGATTACACAACATTTTCAGGACGCATATAACTGTTATCTTCAGGCTGGACTGATTGCACAGGACGTAGAAGACACATCCCTGATGTTTCTCTCATTTGTAGGCCTGGCAGAAACAACCTACAACATGCGGATGTGGGACTTGACATTGCATGCGCTTGAAGAGGCGAAAAAGCTTATCCGCACACAACCCAATCCACACAGGGATACAATAGCCTCGAACCTGTCGGACTCCATGATTGAAATCTACAAGCAATTGCGCCAACAGGAAAACAACAGACAAGCCGCTTCAGCGCCGACATTATTTAATGATTTCAAAAGAGAAATTCTCAAGTCGTTGATCAACTCAATAGTCGGCGCATTTACTTACAAGCTATTCGGGGTATCAGGCGGCACGATGCTGGCGATCTTTGGAGATAGCACAGAGTACACCTTCAACAAGGAAACTCTTTTCTTCAAAGATGTGTCCGGGTCAGTTGAGATAAAGGATTTTCAAAACAGGAGATAGAGCATGTCCGAGAAATTCATCTTCAAAGGCAAAACAACTCTAATCCACCAGCCGTACGACACGGTCATTCAGAACTTCCAGAATACGTACATTACGAATGACGACACCGATAGAGACAAAGCCAATCTCGAGATTGAGCGCCTTATGGAGCTTGTCCTGGAAAGCAAGGATCTGCCAAATGATAAAAAGGAAGAGGTAGTTCAGGCTCTCCATTCCATCGCAGAACTGATCAAGGAACAAAAAGGTAGCAAGCTGACACTCAAGGGCGCGCTACAAGCCGTCCAGAGTGTCGTTTCCAAGGCCGCTGATATTGCAGCCCCTGCCCTGGGCATCATTGCGACTGTTCTGAAGATTCTCGATTTGGCCGGCTCTCGGGCGTCAGGCCCCATGAACGGTTAGTACCGGTCATGGCCGGTGTTCCAGATGCCCCGTCCCGCCGTCGCCACCTCGGCCAGCCGGACGGGTCATCTGCGGATTGACCCTTCTCCCGCGAGACGGGCTGTTTGACAGTTTCATGTCGACAGACCAAGGGGCATATCGGACGTCATGCTATCCAGACTCTTGCAATACCTTGATATACTGCAAACCATGATTTCCCGCGTTGATGAAAATTTGCTGGACCATATCGGAAAGCGGCTTGCCGCAGAGGACGATATTGTCATCGCCATCGCATTTGGTTCCGTGGCAACTGGAAATGCCCGCCCTGACAGCGATGCGGACATCGCCGTTCTAACCTCGGATCCTCTTGGCACTCAGCGGCGCATGGAACTCATCAGCCTCTTGGCGGACGTCACTGGCCGCGCGGTGGATCTTGTGGACCTGCGAATTGCCGGTGTACCGATTACACGTTCGGCGCTCAGCAAAGGAAAGCGCCTGGTCTGCAAGGACAAGGGTGCCTATGCGGACCTGATGTCGCGCATGCTCGCCGATGCGGCGGACTTCCTACCCTATCGCCAGCGCATGTTACGGGAGCGTCGGAACGCATGGATTCACTGATTGTCGCGGAAAAGCTTGAAGCCCTGCGACGCTGCGTGAAGCGTATCGAGGACAAACGCACGGTCTCGGGCGAGGCATTGCGACAGGACATTGACCGCCAGGATATCCTCAGTCTCAATCTGACCCGGGCGGTTCAGCTATGTGTGGACGTAGCCACCCACATACTGACCGATACTGATCAACCTGCGCCCCAGACCATGGGGGAGGCATTCGACCTTCTGGCAGCGCAAAACATCATCTCCGATACCCTATGTGTCCATATGCGAGCAGCCGTCGGGTTTAGAAACATCGCCGTGCACAACTATCAGGTGATTGATTGGGACATCGTCCACACCATTACGCATCAAGGATTGGACGACTTCCGCGAGTATGCGTCCCGCATCGCAGCTTTGCTTGACGAATAGAATCCGAAGCGCAGATCTAGCAGGCAACCCCTCACCACTCCGGAATCTGTTGATCAAACCGCAACCGGATCTGCTGCGTAACCAGCCCATCAAAAATGCCATCCACATTTGCGGGCCAGTCTGCCGATAACGGCAACGTCGCCTCGGCCTCGGTCAGAAACTGCCGCCGAAGTACCGACTGATCCTCCAGCAGGTATCCCGCGTCCCACCACTGCTGCAGACGTTCGCGGGCATCTTCCAACCGCGCGGTACTCGGAAGCCGGGCGCGCTTCTCATGCTGGTTTACCCGCCGGTGGGCGGGCAGCAGATTCCACAACGCATCACAGCAACGATGACCGATGACACGATGACAGGACACCCGTATCTTCAGCGTGAGCAACGTTTTTGGCGTGGCAATAGAAAATCGGCCTAAAAGGCCGCTCAAAAGCTATCTATCTACAGACTGGAACAGAATCGTTCGTATCTCAGTGCCAGGGAGTCCTTGTCGGGATGATGTGCCGCATTACGTGGAAGCCGGATGCGTTGGCCGTTTAGCGCTTTCAGCCCGGTTTCCAGCAGTGGGCCATCCATCGTCTCCATCAGCGCATCGCTGATATGAACCCTGCCATCAGCGTCGATTCCGATGAGATCCGCATCGTAGGCACCATGGTGAATGCGGCTTAGCGCGATGCCGTTATTTACAGAAGCAACGCCGGCCGCTTCGCTGTCCGGAATGATGTGAGCGGCATCAAGCAAGGTCTCCACGGGTAGGGTCGACATGGCACAACGACGCCCGTATGCGGATAACACCATTTCTCTGAAAGTGGCCTGGTGCAGGCGCGTACGAACCTCCCTGACAATGTATCGACGTTCCGTTTCATCGGGCAGATCGCGCCTTTCGATACCGCTCCAGGCCGTGCTGGCAACGTATTCAGGCCGCCCCACTGCCACGTAGCAATGTAGCCCACCGCGGTTGATATCGGTGATGTAGCACGGCCAGATCGCCTTGTAGCGCGAGGGTGCTACTGCATGGAAATAGATAAGAGGCGTACGCGCCTCCATGGATTCCACAAGGAGCCGATTATGGTGATTGTCCGGATCGTCACCCTGTAGTGAGTAGTAGAATGCTCCCTTTTCCAGTTCATGATCCGAATAGGGATTGGTGCGCCCTGCCCGTGGCTGGACGGTCTTGATCGACAAGGCGCCATGGCGCATCTGCTTCGGGCGAAAGATACCGACCGCCCTGCTTGCAAACAGAATGCGCCGGCCATCGACAATAAAACCGGCTTCGATTGCTTGCCACGGTATGTCGTCACCATAAACCCGTTCCAAGTGCTGAATACGGGAAAAGGCCTGTTGCCGCAGTTCTATATCAACATGTTCCATAGAGGAAAAGCAGTTGCGTGATATGCAACCAGGTTACCAGGTCTACGGAATTGGAGTGATCAGGATTTCACCGCGTTATGTTTCTGGACTAAATTGTGGACCTCCCTCGGAGGTGTCTTTGGCACCCGGGGGGAAGTCCATCTTGAAGCTGCGCCGAAAACATAGCCGCCACTAATCCAGAAGCCTTTCAGGTGCATCCATGTCCTCGTGCAGCACACGAACAACGAGCACCTCCGAGTCAAGCAATTGATAAAAAACAGCGTGATGCTCGACCTGCAATCTGCGATACCCAGGAAGAACATGGGCGTAGTTCGCGCCGAGTGGTGGATGATTAATCAGCTGTTTCATTCCTGCCTCAAGCTGATCCAGGTATTTATCCGCCTGATCAACACCCCATTTTTCGCAGGTATACACCCAAATTCCGATGAGATCTGATTCCGCCTTCGGCGTGATGCTCAGCTTAAACACTAATTAGCCGCCTTCACCCGCTTACGGCCAGCCGCCTTGATAGCTGATATATCGAACGGTTTAGGTTTCCCGCTTGACTCACCCTCAGCGAGGGCCTGCCTCAGCGTGGCAAGACGTTCTTGGGCCTGCTGGTCTCGCCGGATGAGATGGCGGATATACTCACTATCATTGCCGAATTGACCGCTTTCAATCTGGTCTTTCACCCAGTCGTCTTGTTGTTCAGTCAGCGTGATGGTTTTCCGGTGCATGCTCATAGCTGGTGCTCCTGACACGGCAGAAGTATGATAATATCATACCATCCGGTCGCGCCGAATCCATGCCCCAGTTCTTGTCGCCTGCCTCGAAGACGAACGTGACACGCCAGTTTCCACTGACGCGGATGGACCAGATGCCTTTGCGATCGCCACCCTGTACTGCAACATGTACATGTACATCGCCAGGAGGCTCGCACTATGGATGCTATCAGCTACACCGCTGCCAGGAGCAACCTGGCCAAAACCATGGAAAAGGTCTGCGAAGACCATGCGCCCGTGATCATCACCCGCAAGAAGGCACCGGCGGTGGTCATGATGTCGCTTGAAGACTTTGAAGCCCTCCAAGAGACGGCTTACCTCCTGCGCGCGCCCGACAACGCTCGCCGGCTCCTGGAGTCCATCGCACAACTCGAACGCCGCGATGGCGAGGAACGGAGTCTCCAGGAGTGAGGCTCATATTCTCCGACCACGCATGGGAGGACTACCTGTATCGGCAGCGTACCGACAAGAAGACCCTCAAGCGAATCAACCAGCTAATCAGAGAAATCCAGCGCGCCCCGTTTGAGGGGATCGGCAAGCCAGAGCCGCTCAAGCATGGCCTTTCTGGCTATTGGTCGCGCCGAATAAACGAGGAGCACCGAATTGTCTACAAGATTGACGATGACTCGATGCTGATCGCGCAGCTTCGCTATCACTACTGAGCGTTAGCGCCCAACGTCCGGGATCAGCGGGCAAGGTCACGGCGCGAATCACCGTCCGTTTCAGCGACTTGTTAGAGCTACCTACCACTTTGGTTCGTATGCAATATCCGGCCACGCTTCTTTTATTTCCTCAGCCTGATGCTCGGCCGTAAAATGCTCCCAGAGGAAGCCGTTACAATCGGTCTCACTGGTAAATGCGTCGGCCTTGTCAGTCTCCCAGCCGAGATGCCGCAACTTTCCCGCGCCTTCGCTCCCGGTCTTCCGAACGGAAACGTTTAAATGGGCCGTACGCCACAGTGCATAAGTGCCTGGGACAACCAAGTCGGGCTCTTGGCCGAAGCGCTTCGTGTAGTCCGACACGGTGTTTTCAATGTCAGCCATGCCCAAAGCGAGGTGGAGCTTTCTCATCGTTCTTCTCCTTGTTCCCTAAGAGTAAAGCGGTCAAAGCCCTGCACTCTAACGACGCCAATCAGCCGCGCGAGGGACGCGCGTCGGCTGCATTGGCCTTCTTAGGCATGGTTCTTTAGGGCTTGAACAAGAAAAACAATCAGAGCAGCCAAGCTAAGAGCACTACGAACCATGTGAAGCTTGTTCCAGCGATTCAGCAACATTTTGGCTTCATGCGCATCCTTTTCCGCATTCAAGGCCAGCAAGCGGTTATTGGTCGGCCTAATGACAATAAGTGTAAATGGAGCCACCGACACGAGCAGGATTCCGGCAACTAGCACCCAGATACTTGCGCCGATAAACCAAGCGGCTGCTGAAAACAAAAAAGCCAATACAACGAGAGAGGCTTGCATAACGGTGGCACGTTTATAACTAGGTACCCACTCCGAGAGGGCCAAGCCAACGCCACACGACATCCTGGCTGGATGCTCCACGGCGTTTATGTAGATTGCCGCTCCGGTAAAGATTGCACAGAAGAGCGTCGCCAGGAATTCCATGAGTGCTTGCACTGTTGCTCCTTTTGTTGATGCCTAACGTCGATGCTAAGCGGCCCGCCGACACCAGTGGGTGGAGCCGCACGAGTTGAAGTTTACAGCGGATCTCACCGGAGCCCACGTTTCGGCGGATCCGTATTCAGCGCCTTGTTCTGCAATTTCCACTATGTGCGAGCTACTGCGCAGTAAATAGCCCCCAACTCCAAATCCCCAGAGCACCAGCAAGAGACTCCCTGAACCGCCCCGTGTTTGAACTGACCCCCAGAAGTTGGAAAGTTGCGATCCCGCGAATTATGCGGTGTTTTTCAGCCGGTACGCCACCGGGCTGA
>JBBDNK010000026.1:0-85105 GCA_040877625.1 Aquisalimonadaceae bacterium | reverse complement strand
AATTGTTAAAGAGCCCATCGGCCTTCGCCGTGGCAGGAGACGCATTCTACAGTCTGGCGCCTCCCTGTCAACGCCCTTTTCAGGGCCCGTCCGGCGACCGTGTCGCTGTCCGGGAGGCGCATTCTACAGGGTTCCGCGCCGCCGTCAACACCCTCTTTCGAGGCCCCTCCGGCAGCCACTGCGACCGGTGCGGGGACGCGCATTATAGACCGTCCCAACGTGGCGTCAACGCCCGCGAGGCTCCTTAATTGACTCGCACACGGGCAAATCGACGCTTGCCCACCTGGACCACGTGGCAGGCTCCAACAGGAAGCACCAGCCCGCGATCCTCGACCCGCTCGCCGTCGATGCGCACGGCACCCTGCGAGATCATTCTGTTTCCTTCGCTGGACGAATCCACCAGGCCGGCGAGACGAAGCAGTGTGGCCAGGGGAACGCTCCCACCTTCGGCCTGCACTTCTCTTTCCGGAATCTCGTCCGGCATGGCACCTTGCTGGAATCGGGCGATGAACGATTCGCGCGCGGCGGTTGCGGCGGCCTGATCATGAAAGCGCGCAATGATTTCCTCAGCCAGGAGAAACTTGACGTCACGCGGGTTGGCCCCCTGCTCGACCTTGGCGCGCAGTTCGTTCAACTCGCCCATCGGCCGGAAGCTCAGCAACTCGAAGTATCGCCACATAAGGGTATCGGACACCGACATGATCTTGCCGAACATGTCCTCCGGGCTGTCCTTGATGCCAATGTAGTTGTTCAGGGACTTGGACATTTTCTGAACGCCATCCAGCCCCTCAAGGATGGGCACGGTTATCACGACCTGTGCGGGCTGTCCGTAATGCTGCTGCAGGTGACGCCCCACCAGAAGGTTGAATTTCTGATCGGTACCACCCAGTTCCACGTCGGCTTTGAGTTCGACCGAGTCATACCCCTGGATCAGCGGGTAGAGAAACTCATGTATGGCGATGGACTGGTTACCCGTATAGCGCTTGTGGAAGTCGTCCCGCTCAAGCATGCGCGCGACGGTTTGCCTGGCCGCCAACTGAATGAGGTCGGCGGCGCTGAAACGGTTCATCCAGTCCGAATTAAACACCACACGGGTTTTGTCCGGGTCAAGAATCCGGAATACCTGCTCGCGGTAGGTTTCGGCATTGGCGACCACCTCTTCCCGGGTGAGCGGTTTTCGGGTGACGTTCTTGCCCGTGGGGTCACCGATCATGCCGGTAAAATCCCCGATCAGGAAATAGATTTCATGCCCCAGATCCTGAAATTGCCGAAGTTTGTTGATCAGCACCGTATGGCCCAGATGCAGATCCGGAGCAGTCGGATCGAACCCGGCCTTGATGCGCAGCGGCCGGCCAGTGGCAAGCCTCTCGGCGAGTTCGCTTTGCACCAGAATCTCGTCGGTACCCCGACGCAGTTCGGTCATCAGGTCTTGCGTGGACGTCATGCAATGATCTCTCGCTGTCATCTCTCTCATTAAATCCAGGCCGGAATTCTACCGGAAAACGTGACGAACGGCCCAGCACGCCGCTTGCGTTCATGACACCCTAGCCGGTAAAAAGCACAGGCAGACCTTTGAATTTCGAGGGTTCACCGGCGCGCACACAAGCAGATCAACGTTTTTCCGTTCCGGGAGTGGACAGGTTGCGCAGCAATAGATTGACAGACATGGACTTCAAATCGGGGCGAATGCTCTTCTCCGAGCGGCGCCGACGGGCGCGCTGGCCTTGGGTTCTGGCGCCGATTTGCGGACTGGCTGCGTTCATGTTCATGCGGTTCGATATACAATTGCCGCCCGAAACCGAGGTGGCGCCCACACCCGAGGCCACTCAGACCCGCCTGGAGCTGCCGCGGGTGCATACCGAGGCGGCAGCGATCATCGACGCTACCGCCCAGCCGGAACAGGAAATACCTCGAAGCGCAATGAAGGTCCCGGCGGTGGTCGACCATCCGCTTGAGGATGAGTTCGCGCGCGCGGCGCCCATCACGGAACCCCCTGCCGATGAACTCCTGTCTGCCGCACCGGAGCCGGAGTTGCTTTGGGAGGTTCTGGAGGTGCGCAGGGGAGACAGCCTGTCGGCGCTGTTCAGCCGATCCGATCTGAGCGCCGGCGATCTGCACCGGTTGACGCAAGCCGACGGCGGCGAGGCACTGCGGCGAATTCACCCGGGGGACGAGGTCCACATCCGGGCCGATGATGAACGGCGGCTACTGGCCCTACGGTACAAGCTACGGGAAGACGCGACCCTGATTGCCGAACGCGCCGACCAGACGTTCAGCGTGACCCTTGAAGAGACCCCACCGGAGGTAGCGACAAAGGAAGCGGTTGGGACCATTTCAACTTCACTGTTCATTGCCGGTAGAAACGCCGGGCTGGACGATCGACTGATCATGGAACTCGCCGGCATTTTCGGCTGGGATATCGATTTCGCTCTGGATATCCGCTCCGGAGACCGGTTTGCGGTTCTTTACGAAGAGCTCTACCTGGACGGTGAATACATTCGCAGCGGTAACATTCTGGCCGCCGAATTCGTTAGTCGCGGCCGCAACTTCCGTGCCGTGCGCCACGTGGATTCGGACGGGCATGCATCTTACTACTCGCCGGAGGGCCGCAGCATGCGCAAGGCGTTCCTGCGCTCGCCCGTCGATTTCCACCGCATCAGCTCGCATTTCAACCCCAACCGCCTGCATCCGGTACTTGGCACCAACCGCCCACATCGCGGGGTGGACTACGCCGCACCCACCGGAACACCCGTTCGCGCAGCCGGCGACGGTCGCATTGTGCACCTGGGCCGGCACGGCGGTTACGGCAACACGATTATCATCCAGCACGGCAGCGGGTATCGAACGCTGTACGCGCACCTGTCGCGCTATGCACGCAGCCTCAAGTCCGGTCAACGGGTACGCCAGGGGCAGGTTATCGGCCATGTCGGCATGAGCGGGCTGGCAACCGGGCCTCACCTTCACTACGAGTTCCTTGTAGACGGCAAACATCGTGATCCAGTACGTGTGAAGCTGCCGGACGCAGACCCCATTCCGGAGCGTTACCGCGACTCGTTCCTCGCCGAAGCAGACTCTCTGCTAACCCGCCTGGACAGGCTTCAGCCAACGGAATTTGCATTGCGCGATGATGACCAGGCAAGCCGCTGAGGACGGATTCTGGATTGGCCTGATGACAGGCACCAGTCTGGATGGCGTGGACGTCGTACTGAGCAGGCTGGCGCCGAAGATTGAAATCCGTGCGGCAGTGACCGTGCCGTTTCCCGCAGGCCTGCACCGTCGCATCGCGGCGGTGGGTCCCGATACTCCCCTGCATACCGTGACCACCCTGGACGCCGAGCTGGCTGCAATCTACGCGGATGCTGTCAATGCCGTGCTGAAAGACTCCGGACTGACGCCCATTGATATCATTGCCATCGGATGTCATGGCCAGACGGTCTGGCATGCGCCGGATCGGAACCCGCCGATTACCGTCCAACTGGGAGACCCCAATCTGCTGGCGGAGCGCACGGGCATTACCGTCGTTGCGGATTTCCGCCGCAGAGATCTTGCGGCCGGCGGGCAGGGTGCACCTCTGGCACCTGCCTTTCACGCGGCATTGTTCTCGCGGCAGGACGAAACCCGTGTCGTCGTCAACATCGGCGGCATGGCCAACCTGACGGTGCTGCCTGCGTCCGGAAGCGGCGCCGTTACCGGCTTCGATACCGGCCCCGGCAATGTGCTCATGGACATCTGGGTTGAGCAATGCCGGAGCCTGGCCTTTGACGAGGACGGTCGCTGGGCGGCTTCCGGCGCAGTCATACCTGCGTTGCTGGATCAGCTTCAGAGAGAGCCCTATTTCAGCTTGCCTCCACCAAAGAGCACCGGCCGTGAAACGTTCAATGCACACTGGCTGGATACGGCCCTGGCAAACCACGGCAACGCCGCACCCGAACATGTGCAGGCGACGCTGGCGGAGCTGACGGCCGTTACCATAGCCGACGCAATCCGGCGTCACGCCATGGGCTGCCAGCGCGTTCTGTTATCCGGTGGCGGGGCCCGGAATGCGTACCTGCGCGCACGTATTGCCGCAAACCTTGCCGGCATACCGGTGGAGCCAACCGATCTTCACGGGGTATCCGCGGATTGGGTGGAGGGGGTGGGCTTTGCCTGGCTTGCGGGAGAGACGCTGGCGGGACGCAGTGGCAATATTCCGGCTGTAACGGGAGCGCGCCACCCGGTGGTGCTAGGTGCCATCTACCAGGGCAAGCCTATTGCGTAGAGTGGATGTCGCTGCGCTCCATCCACCCTGCTCGCCACCAGGAAGTATCCGCCCGCGAATCAGACGGAGAAGGATGAACCGCAGCCACAGGTCGTGCTGGCGTTGGGGTTACGGATGACGAACTGGGCGCCCTCGATACCTTCCACGTAATCGATCTCGGCGCCCATCAGGTACTGGATGCTCATCGGGTCCACAACCAGGGTGACGCCGCCCTTTTCCAGCGAGGTATCACCGTCCTCGACGTTTTCATCGAAGGTGAACCCGTACTGGAAACCCGAGCAGCCGCCGCCGGCCACGTACACGCGCAGCTTGAGATTGTCGTTGCTCTCTTCCTCGATCAGCTCGCGCACCTTGGTCGCGGCGCTGTCGGTAAAGACCAGCGGGGATTCCATTTCTACAGCCGCTTCGGTCATGGCCCTGCCTCCGGAATTCATGGTAAGTCAGAAAAATTCGAAGCCTATTGTTCGCCGACAGGCTCCGTCCGTCAATGATGGGGGCTGTTACCCGGCGCATCAAGGCCCGCGCCGTCAAACCTAGGGCATCACCGCAATGTCGCCCAGCCCGGCCTGCTCGTCCAGCCCCAGCATCAGGTTCATATTCTGTACTGCCTGCGATGCCGCACCCTTGCTGAGGTTATCAATCACCGACAGCACCACCACGGTATCACCTCCGCCAGGCCGATGCAGAGCGATTCGGCACATATTGGTACCCCGCACGGTACGGGTTTCGGGGTGACTGCCTTGCGGCATCACGTCGACAAAGGGTTCGTCGGCATAACGCGCCTCGAAGGCAGACTGCAGATCAACGCCGCTATCGGTCAGCCGGGCATAGAGGCTTGCCTGCATGCCCCGTATCATCGGCACCAGGTGCGGGACGAAGGTAAGGCCTGCCGGCCGCCCGGCCGCCTGGGCAAGGGTTTGCCTGATCTCCGGCAGATGACGATGGCCGGATGCGCCGTAGGCCTTGAAATTCTCGGCCGCCTCACAGAGCAGAGTCGGCACCTGTGCCTTGCGGCCTGCGCCGGAGACGCCCGATTTGCAGTCCGCGATGAGATTGCCGACATCCACCAGCCCACGTTCCAGCAGGGGCAGAAAGCCCAGCGCCACGGCAGTCGGGTAGCAGCCCGGATTTGCAACCAGCCGCGCGCCGCGAATCGCCTCCCGGTTGAGCTCGGGCAGGCCATAGACCGCTTCGGCGGCGTAGTCCGGACAGGCATGCTGCAGGCCGTACCATTCCGACCAGACGTCCAGATCCCGCAAGCGGAAGTCCGCGCCCAGATCGATCACCCGGGTGCCGGCCTCCAGCAGCGCAGGGACCATTCCCATCGCCGTACCGTTCGGGGTGGCGAAGAATACCAGATCACACCCCGAGAGCGCATCTCCATCCGGTTCGGTGAAGGTCAGGTCCACATGCCCGCGCAACCCCGGGAACATGTCGTCCACCCGGGTACCGGCGTTGCCACGTGAGGTAATGGTACGCAGGCGAACCTCGGGGTGCCGCGCGAGCAGCCGAAGCAGCTCGACACCCGTATATCCGGTTCCACCCACTATACCGACGTTGATCATGGCCATCTCTCCGCGACTCGCGTGCATTTCCCGGTGAAATCAGGGTGCGATAGTGTACCCTCCCGCACCGCAGGGCCGAAAGCGTCGGCAGGCATGATTCTGGCATACTCGGTATCTGGTGCCTGATCCCCGCCTCGATCCGGAATCGCATGGGCATGAAAAATCGCATGGTAAAAGAACGCGCACCTCACAGGCTGCGCGAATGGATCCAACTGCGCCTGTCCACGACAGATGCACTGTTGCTGATGTCCATGCTGGGCATTCTTTGCGGTGCGCTGGCGGGCGGCATCATTCTCGCATTTCGCTGGTTGATCGAAGGCACTCAGGATCTGTACCTGACCACCGGTCAGGAAAACTTCGGCGTACTGGCAGCGCACTGGCGTTTTATACTGCCGGTGGCCGGCGGCCTGCTGGTGGGCCTGTTGCTGGTCTGGGTGCCGCTGAAGCGCCAGGGCGTGGGCATTGCGCACGTCATGGAATCGCTGAGCCATCATCAGGGCGTGATGCCCCTGCGCAATGCCCTGGTACAGTTCACCGGAGCGGCCGTCAGCATTGCAACCGGACATTCGGTGGGCCGGGAAGGGCCGGCCGCGCATCTCGGCGCGGCCGGCGGCAGCCTGATCGGCCAGGGCCTGCGCCTGCCCAACAACGTGTTGCGAGTACTGGTGGGCTGCGGGGTCGCCGCAGCCGTGGCGGCCTCCTTCAATACGCCACTGGCGGGTGTGGTCTTCGCCATGGAAGTGGTATTGATGGAGTACACCCTGGCCGGCTTCCTGCCAGTGATGCTGGCGGCCGTCACGGCCACCGTCATAAGCCAGCTGGCGTATGGTACCAGCCCGGCGCTGGTGGTCCCCACTGTGCACATGGAAAGTTTCTTCGATCTGCCCTGGCTACTGCTGATGGGCGTGTTGATCGGCGGGCTGGCGGCAGCATTCATCCACAGCCTGCAGATGTTTACGTCACGATCCGCGCGGATCCCCATTGTGCTGCGTACCACGCTGGCGGGCGTGGGTGTGGGTGTGCTGGGGCTGGCTCTGCCGGAAGTCATGGGCCTTGGATACGACACCATAAACCGGGTACTTGCCGGCGAACTGACATTGTGGTTACTGGTACTGCTTGCCGGCGCAAAGCTGCTCGCCAGCACCATGGCCATCGGGCTGGGGATACCCGGCGGGCTGATCGGCCCCACGGTGGTGGTCGGCGCGGCCGCCGGCGCGGCGGTTGGCCACGGCTTGCAACTGATCACTCCAGAGCTGGCGTCACCGGTGGCGTTCTACGCGCTGGTCGGTCTGGGCGCGATGATGGGCGCGACACTCAGGGCACCGCTTGCGGCCCTCACCGCGCTGTTGGAACTCACCTACACGCCCGGCATCATTCTGCCCGGCATGCTGACCATTGCCGCGGCAACCATCTGCAGCAATGCGGTGTTCGGCATGGATTCCGTGTTCGCACACCAGTTGCGCGCCCGCGGTGTGCAGCTTCGCAGCGGCGCCCTGTCGCAGGCATTGAGCCGCATGGGCGTGGGTCGGCTGATGGATAGAAGCATTGTGGTCTCGGAGAAACAGGTCGACCGGGCGACGTTGCGGGGCCTGCTGGCCACTGATCCGCATTGGATACTGATTCAGGAAACGCCATTGGCGGAACCGATGGCCGTGCTACCTGCAGCGGCTCTGCTGTCACACCTCGACGCCTCACCGGAACAGGAAACAGTGGACCTGCTCGGCATTGACACCGGCCACCTGCAGGCGGCGACCATCAGCATGCGCGCAAGCCTGCGTGATGCCCTGGACATCTTCCAGTCCTCCGACGCCGACATACTCTGCGTCAGCCGCATGCCGGCACCGGGCATGCAGCGCTATTACGGGGTCATTACGCGACAGGAACTGGATAATCAGATCCGCTTCCACTGACAGCTAGGGAGCCTCTGATCTATTCCCATGGGGCTCTGCGGAGAACCACGCCGCATCGACGCCGGCCTGTCGCTGGTATACTGCTCGGCGTCTGACCCATTCGCAGGCGCGTGGCTTCATGACAAAACGCAAGCATCTGATCATTGGCGTGCTGACACTGGCCCTGATGGCGAGTGCAGCCCTGGCGTGGCTGGCCCCCGCCCGAGGCGAGCGGGGGCCGGATATCACCTATACCACCGTAAACGGTGGCGAAATCACCCGCGCAGACCTGGCAGGCAGACCGACACTGGTTACATTCTGGGC
The DNA here is from genome assembly GCA_040877625.1 of Aquisalimonadaceae bacterium. Classification (GTDB taxonomy): domain Bacteria; phylum Pseudomonadota; class Gammaproteobacteria; order Nitrococcales; family Aquisalimonadaceae; genus Methylonatrum. The sequence goes on along the minus strand of JBBDNK010000026.1, from coordinate 77,069 downwards.
AACCACCTGCGTCAGTTGTGTGCAGGAGATCCCGCATCTCGTTGAGCTCTACGAGGAACTGAACCCCCGCGGGCTGGAAATCATCGCCGTGGCAATGGAGTATGACCCGCCTCGTCGGGTGGAGGCGCTGGTCAAGGCGCGCAACCTCAATTACGCCGTTGCGCTGGACAGAGACGGTCGCGTGGCGAAGGCATTTGGCGATGTACGGCTGACGCCGACCACCTTTCTGATCAGTCCGCGGGGTGACATCGTTCTAACCCGCCTGGGCGTGCTGGATATGGCGCAACTGCGCGCCCGGATTATCGACATGCTGCCGCCCGAGCAACGCGCCGGTCTTGCGCACACGGGCCGGGGCTGAATAAATGCTCTATCTCTGGATCAAGGCCTTTCACATCATTGCCGTGGTGACCTGGTTTGCGGCGATTTTCTATCTCCCCCGGTTGTTCGTTTATCACGCGATGGCGGAAGATGCCGTCAGCCGCGAACGTTTCAATGTCATGGAACGCAAGCTCTACCGCGGCATCATGAACCCCAGCGCGGTGGTCGCGGTGGGCCTGGGGCTGGGGCTGCTATGGCTGAACCCCGGATGGCTGTCGCAGGGCTGGATGCATGCCAAGCTGGCGCTGGTGGTGTTGCTGGTTATTTACCATCTCTGGTGCGGGCAACTGCTGCGGACGTTCCGCGATGAGCGCAACACCCGCTCTCATGTGTGGTTCCGGTGGTTCAACGAAGCGCCGGTGTTATTGCTCGTGGCGATTGTGGTGCTGGTGGTGGTGAAACCGTTCTGAGCGGGCCTCGGTGACGGATTCACATGCCGAGGCTGTCCTCGGATGCATTGGTGGTGGATACCGCTCCTCTCCAATCCCCGCGTGGAGCGATATCCATTGTTGTACCGCGCCTTCAGGCCGGAGCTGGTTCTTCCAGGGGCTCCCGGTCGAACTCGAATTCCTCTCCCTTTACATCGACGATGATCTGATCGCCAGGTGCAAACCGGCCCTGCAGGATTCCCTGCGCGAGGCTGTTTTCCACCCTGCTCTGGATCACCCGCTTCAGCGGGCGGGCACCGTAAACCGGATCAAAACCGGCCTCCGCAATCTTCACCAGGGCCGCATCGGTAAAGCGGATACCCATGCCACGCTCCCGCAGACGATGGGAAAGATACTGCGTCTGTATGGCGGCAATGGATTTGATGTGGTCGCGCCCAAGCGGATGGAACACCACCACGTCATCCACACGATTGATGAATTCCGGCCGGAAATGGCTGCCGACGATCTCCAGCACGGCTTCCTTCATGGCCTCGTAACGCTCCTCGCCGGCCATCTGCTGGATTACGTCGGAACCAAGGTTGGAGGTCATCACGATGACCGTGTTACGGAAATCCACGGTCCGACCGTGACTGTCCGTGAGCCTGCCATCATCGAGCACCTGCAGCAGGATATTGAACACGTCCGGATGCGCCTTCTCCACCTCGTCGAGCAGTATCACCGAGTAAGGCTTGCGGCGCACGGCCTCGGTCAGATAGCCGCCCTCTTCGTAGCCAACGTAGCCGGGGGGCGCACCCACCAGCCGGGCGACGGCATGTTTCTCCATGAACTCCGACATGTCGATGCGTACCATCGCCTCTTCGGTGTCGAACAGGAAGGTCGCCAGCGCCTTGCAGAGTTCGGTCTTGCCGACACCGGTGGGGCCGAGAAACAGAAATGATCCGTTCGGCCTATTGGGGTCCGACAACCCCGCTCGCGACCGGCGGATGGCGTTGGAAACGGCGGTCACCGCTTCCTGCTGGCCCACCACGCGATGACCAATGGCCTCTTCCATGCGCAACAGCTTTTCGCGCTCGCCCTCAAGCATCTTCGACACCGGGATACCGGTCCACTTCGAGACCACTTCGGCAATTTCTTCTTCGGTGACGCTGTTACGCAGCAGGCGCATTTCCTGCGTCTCGGCATGCAGGGCGGTTTCCAGCCTGCGTTCGAGTTCGGGAATACGCCCGTACTGCAGCTCCGACATGCGGTTCAGATCGCCGGCACGGCGGGCAGTGTCCATTTCCTGACGGGCACGTTCCAGCTGTTCCTTGATGGTGTTGGCACCCTCCACCGCGGCCTTTTCCGCGTTCCAGACCTCTTCGAGATCGGAATACTCCCGCTCCAGCCGCGCGACTTCTTCTTCCAGGCTCTGCAGGCGCTTCCTGGAAGCTTCGTCGGACTCCTTGCGCAAGGCTTCGCGCTCGATCTTGAGCTGAATCAGGCGCCGTTCGAGGCGGTCCATTTCCTCCGGCTTGGAGTCGATCTCCATGCGGATCCGACTGGCGGCCTCGTCGACCAGGTCGATCGCCTTGTCGGGCAACTGCCGATCGGTAATGTAGCGGTGCGACAGGGTCGCGGCGGCGACGATGGCCGGATCGGTGATCTCGACCTTGTGGTGGACCTCGTAACGCTCCTTCAGGCCGCGCAGGATGGCAATGGTGTCTTCCACCGAGGGCTCGTCCACCAACACTTTCTGGAACCGGCGCTCGAGGGCGGCATCCTTTTCAACGTGCTTGCGGTACTCATCCAGCGTGGTGGCGCCTATGCAGTGCAGTTCGCCGCGGGCCAGGGCAGGCTTGAGCATATTGCCGGCGTCCATGGCGCCCTCGGCCTTGCCGGCGCCGACAATGGTATGGATCTCATCAATGAAGAGGATGATCTGACCTTCCTGTTTGGTCAGATCGTTGATAACCGCCTTGAGCCGCTCCTCGAACTCGCCGCGAAACTTGGCGCCGGCGATCAGGGCGCCCATGTCCAGCGACAGCAGTCGCTTGTTCTTCAGGCCCTCGGGCACTTCACCGTTGACGATACGCTGGGCCAGGCCTTCGACGATGGCGGTCTTGCCCACGCCGGGCTCACCGATCAGCACCGGGTTGTTCTTGGTACGCCGCTGGAGGACCTGAATGGTGCGACGGATTTCATCATCGCGGCCGATCACCGGATCGACCTTGCCCTGCTCGGCGCGCTCGGTGAGGTCGATGGTGTACTTCTCCAGGGCCTGTCGCTGTTCCTCCGCATTGGGGTCATTGACGTTCTGGCCGCCGCGGATGTCCTCCACCGCCTTCTCCAGCGCTGCACGGGACGCGCCGGCCTTGCGCAGCAGATCGCCCAGGGAGCCCTTGTCTTCAACGGCGGCGAGCACGAACAGTTCGCTGGAGATGAACTGATCCTTGCGCTTCTGTGCCAGTTTGTCGGTGACGTTGAGCAGGCGCACCAGATCATTGGAGATCTGTACGTCGCCGGCCGCGCCTTCGACCGTCGGCAGGCGCTCCAGGGCGCCGTCGAGCTCCGTGCGCAGCTGATTGACGTTAACGCCCGTCTGGTTCAGCAGGTGGCGGACACCGCCGCCTTCCTGATTGAGCAGCGCCGTCATCAGGTGTACGGGCTCGATGAACTGGTGATCCCGACCCAGGGCGAGACTCTGCGCGTCCTGGATCGCCATCTGGAACTTGGTCGTCAGTTTGTCCATTCGCATGATTGGCAATCTCTTGAAAGCGGTGGATATCTGCAGGCTTAAATGGGGGTCGGACGCGTGGCGTGCAAGTGCGAAGGGAAGTTGCTGACAATTCTAGCGAGAAATGTGCTCGAGCCAGATCACTGTTGCCATTCTGCCGGTTTCACCATCGCGGCGATAAGAGAAAAAGCGTGCGTTATCAGTATAAGTACAGTGGTCACCGCCGTGGACGTCACGTACGCCCAGGTCGTGGAGACGGCGTCGGGCCAGTGTGTACAGATCAGCCAACCAGCGATCTGCGCGGCCCTGGCGGAAAGCCGAAGAAGCACCAGGGTCACTAGCCAGAAATTGCTCCCGCACTTCGGGGCCAATCTCGAATGCATCCGGGCCGATAGCCGGCCCCAGCCAGGCCAGCAGTTCACCGCCGGACACCCGCATGGACGATACCGTCTGCTCGATGACTCCGGCGGCAAGCCCTCGCCAGCCCGCATGCGCCGCGGCCACGCGCGTTCCTGCCCGGTCGCAAAGTAGTACCGGCAGACAGTCAGCGCTCAATATGACGCACGGAACCCCTGGCCGATCCGTCCAGGATGCGTCCGCCTCCGGCACATCGACATCGGCAACGTCATGGGCGGGCACGACGGTTGTGCCGTGTACCTGGCGCAACCAGACGGGATTGCGCGGCAGGCCAGCGTCCTCGATCAGACGTTGACGGTTCGCGCGCACCCTATCGGCACTGTCGGCTACCCCGGCGCCCAGATTCAGGGTGTCATAAGGTGCAATTCCCTCGCCGCCAATACGCGTGGTGCTGAGGGCGCGGACATTTTCCGGTGCCGACCAGCCCGGTTTAATCCAGTTTCGGTTCATGATTTCATCCGCTGATCATGGGCCCGAAGCACCTCCAGCAGGGATTCCATATCGGCCGGGCGCGGGGCGTCCCAGTGCATTTCATCGCCGGTTGCGGGATGCACCAGTGTCAGCCGCGCCGCATGCAGTGCCTGCCGGCGCAACGATGCGAGGGCATAACGGATGGTATCGTCCGCGCCTTGAGGCAGGCGGGCCCGGCCGGCGTAGACCGGGTCTCCCACCAGGGGATGCCGAATCCAGGCCATGTGCACGCGGATCTGGTGCGTTCTGCCGGTTTCCAGGCGCACCCTTAGCAGGGTGTGCGCGAGAAAGCGCTCGGCGATCCGGTAATGCGTAACGGCCTCGCGGCCGCCGCCCGACTGATCGACAGCCATGCGCTTGCGGTCCCTCGGATGACGGCCAAGAGATGCCTCCACCTTGCCGCCGGCCGTGAAGGTGCCGTTTACCAGGGCGTCGTACTCCCGGCCCATGGTCCTGGCCTGGATCTGCTCCACGAGGGAGGCGTGCGCGCGCAGATTCATCGCCACAACCAGCAGGCCGGACGTGTCCTTGTCGAGGCGGTGCACGATGCCGCAGCGCGGCACCGTCTCCAGCGCAGGGTGCCTATGCAGCAGCGCGTTCTGCAGCGTGCCGCCGGCGTTGCCGGCGCCGGGATGCACCACCAGCCCGGCAGGTTTGTCGATAATCAGGATGTCCTCATCCTCGTACACCACCTGCAGATCAATCGGCTCAGGCGTCAACAGGACTTCAGGTTCAAGCGTCGCGCTGATACGTACCGACTCTCCCCCCGCCATACGGTCGCGGGGACGCAGACAGCGGCCGTCGACGGTTACCTGGCCGGCCTTGACCCATTGCTGCAGCCGGCTGCGGGAGTATTCGGGAAACAATGCGGCCAACACCTGGTCCAGCCTGCTCCCCGCGGCATCCGCGGGCACGGACGCCTGAAGCTCAACGTTTTCTGTCATGCCGCTCGCGTATAAGTTTCCGGAGGTTCACGGGGAACCTGACTGTGCTTGTGGTGACCAAGCTTACTCGGTCGGCGGAATATGTGCCACGCGGCCTATGAGTAACGCCGGGCATCTTCTACAATAGAGCGCTTCATCGTCATCGGATCCGGATCGTCCATGTCATATTTTCGATTCCTGCCTCTTCTGCTGCTGGCTGCGTTGCTGGCTGGCTGCTCGTCGTCAGGTTCCCAGCGGGAGGGTCATCAGTACGACCCTTCCGATCCATCAAGCTTTCGCACCTCCGGGCAGGAGGAAACCGCGGAGAAGCTTTACCAGGACGCCAAGGCCGCCATGCGCCAGGGAGATTTCGCGGGCGCGGCTACCCGGTTCGAGGATCTCCAGGCACGTTATCCGTTCGGCGCCTATTTCAAGCAGGCGCAGCTGGATTTGATCAATGCCTACTACCGCGCGGGGGAGATGGAATCGTCCATAAACGCCGCTGATCGCTTCATGCGGCTGAATCCTCAGGATCCCGGCGTTGCCTACGCCCTGTATATGCGCGCCCGCGCAAACCTCGAGCGCGGCGATGATTTTCTGACTCGCACGTTCAGTATCGACCGGCGGATCCGCGATCCCGGCCCGATCAGGGAAGCAATGCGGGATCTGGCACAGCTCATCGAGCGCTTTCCCGACTCCGACTACACGGACGATGCCCAGGAAAGGGTGCGAACCCTGCGCAACCATCTCGCCCACTATGAAATGCATGTTGCGGATTTCTACATGCGGCGCGGCGCCTACGTGGCGGCCGCCAACCGCGCGAAAGGGGTGGTGGCGGACTTCCAGGGCACTCCAGCCGTGCGCGATGCCCTGGGAGTAATGGTGGAGGCATACGGGTATCTTGAACTCGATGACCTCAGGGAAGACGTGCTCCGGGTTATCCGCGAGAACTTCCCGGATCACCCCACACTGGAACAACCGCAGGAAGAGGTGCCCGAACCTTCACTGGGGATGGGAAACTAGCGGCGGTCAGATCGCATCCTCGTTTTCTTCCCCGGTGCGGATCCTGACGGTTCGATCGACCGGGGTCACAAAGATCTTGCCGTCGCCAATCTTGCCTGTATTGGCGGCTTTGATGATGGCGTCGACGCAGCGATCGACCTGATCATCGGCCACCACCAGTTCCAGCTTCATCTTCGGCAGAAAGTCCACCACATACTCCGCACCCCGATAGAGCTCGGTGTGCCCCTTCTGCCGCCCAAAGCCTTTTACTTCCGTCACGGTCATGCCGGTAGCGCCTATCTCGGACAAGGCCTCCCGAACGTCGTCGAGCTTGAATGGTTTGATAACCGCTTCAATTTTTTTCATGAAGAACCTCGAATGCTGCGTTGTGGCCGTCGGCGCGACGGCCGTCAGTCCCAGGAGCGAAAAGCGGAGGTCATCGGGTACCTTCGCTCCCGGCCAAATGCCTTGGACGTGACCTTGACCCCGGGCGGCGACTGTCGGCGTTTGTATTCGTTGCGGTGCAGCAAGGTCACAATCTGGCGGACGACCGCTTCGTCATGGTCCGCGCGAATTATCGTCGCCACCGACTGGTCCATATCCACGTAACGCTGCAGGATGTCATCCAGCACCGGGTACGGCGGCAATGAGTCCTCATCCTTCTGATCCGGGCGCAGTTCCGCTGTCGGCGCCTTGGTGATTATCCGCTCCGGAATGACCCGTCCGCGCGCATTGCGCAGTGCGCAGAGGCGGTAGACGGCCGTCTTGTATACGTCCTTCAGGGGCGCGAAGCCACCACACATGTCACCATACAGGGTGGCGTAGCCAACTGCATACTCGCTCTTGTTACCCGTGGCCAGCACCAGCGGCCCCAACTTGTTGGACAACGCCATGAGTACGACGCCCCTGGCCCTGGACTGCATGTTTTCTTCGGTTAGATCGGGTGCCCGTTCGCCAAACATCGGCCCCAGCTGATTCATGAGTGCCTGAAAGGGCTCATCAATTGAGACGCTGTCATAGCGGATACCGAGCAGACGGGCGCAGGCCTCGGCATCCTCCAGGCTTTCCGCAGAGGTATAGCGGGAAGGCATCATGACCGCCCATACCCGGTCCGGCCCCAGCGCATCCACTGCAACCGCCGCCGTCAGGGCTGAATCGATGCCACCGGACATCCCCAGAAGGACGCCGGGGAAACCATTCTTGCAAACATAATCGCGCAACCCGCGGACCAACGCCGCGTAGGTGAGCGCGTCGTCATCCTCAAGCGGTGTAATCTCACCGGCCAGGGGCCTCAGGCGGTTTCCATCTGCTTTAAAATCGACTGGAAAAAGCCCTTCTTCAAAGACCGGCGCACGGGCCACCAGCTCACCCTCGGCGCTATAGACGCTGGATGCACCATCGTAAACAACTTCATCCTGGCCACCCACGAGGTTGACGTAAATGACCGGAAGGCTGGCCTCCTTCAACCGCGCATGAATGACACGCTCGCGGTCCGCGATCTTGCCCGCGTGATAGGGCGAGGCATTGATGTTGATCACCGCCTGGGCCCCTTCATCGGCTGCCCAGCGGAACGGACCCGGATGCCAGAGATCCTCGCAGATAGTCACGCCCAGACGCTGGCCGCGCACTTCGAACACCAGCGAGGTATCACCGGCGTCGAAATAACGCTTGTCATCGAATACGCTGCGGTTGGCCAGATGATGCTTGTGGTAAATACCTTGAACCAGACCATCCTGAAACACGGCGGCGGAGTTGAACAGCTTGCCGTCTTCACGATGGGGAAAGCCGACAACCGCGGCAATACCGCGGACTCCATCACGCACCTCGGCCAGCGCTTCTCCGACACGCAGGATGAAATCATCCCGGTAGAGGAGATCCTCCGCCGGGTAACCCGTCAGCGTGAGCTCGGGGAAAACGATGACATCCGCACCGAGCACATCGCGTGCTTGCGTCGCTGCCTCGATCACTTGCCGCGCATTGCCGGCGACATCCCCGACTCGCATATCGAGTTGGGCCATGACCACACGAAGGCGTTCTGTCATAGGGAGGAACCGGTTGTTCGAATTTCAGGGGAAGAGGCCAAACCCCGGCACACCGGGCGTTGCGAATTCATCGCCACGCCCACGTCACCCGAGCACCCTGCCGAATCGGCAACCATCGCCCGAAATCAGCGTACGGGGTACCGATTTCAGCTCAGCAGGCTCTTCATGGTTGCGCCGATATCAGCCGGCGACCGCACCGTCTTTACACCCGCGGATTCCAGCGCCTTGAACTTGTCGTCCGCGGTGCCCTTGCCGCCGCTGATGATGGCTCCGGCGTGCCCCATGCGCTTGCCGGGAGGTGCGGTCACACCTGCAATATAGGCCACAACGGGCTTACTGACGTTGGCCTTGATGTAGGCCGCGGCCTCTTCCTCGGCGGTACCACCGATCTCGCCAACCATCACGATGCCTTCGGTCTGCGGATCGTCCTTGAACAGCGCCAGCACATCCACAAACGACATACCGTGTATGGGGTCGCCTCCGATACCCACGCAGGTGCTTTGTCCCAGACCGGCGTCGGACGTCTGCTTCACCGCTTCATAGGTCAGAGTCCCGGACCGGGAGACGATGCCGACCCTGCCGGCCTGATGGATGTGTCCGGGCATGATGCCGATCTTGCATGCGTCGGGGGTGATCACGCCCGGGCAGTTGGGCCCGATCAATCGAACACCAGGATAATAATCCAGCGCCGCCTTGACGCGCAGCATGTCCAGCACGGGAATGCCTTCGGTGATGCAGGCTATCACCTTGATGCCGGCGTCCGCCGCTTCGAGAATGGCATCGGCGGCAAAACCGGCCGGCACGTAAATCATGCTGGCATCGGCACCGGTGGCCTCCACGGCATCCTGCACGGTATTGAATACCGGACGGTCAAGATGCTTTTCGCCGCCACGGCCCGGCGTGACGCCGCCAACGACATTGCTGCCATAGGCAATGGCCTGTTCGGCGTGGAACGTTCCCTGCTTGCCCGTGAAGCCCTGGACGATGACCTTGGTGTCCTTGTTGACCAGAATACTCATGTGCTGAAAACCTCTAAGTCGAATTCGGTGGTAATGCCTCAGGCCGCCTTCTGGACCGCGGCAACTATTTTCTTCGCGGCGTCGGACAGGTCGTCCGCGGCAATCAGGTCCAGGCCGCTGCTCTGCAGCAGGGCCTTGCCCTGATCCACATTGGTACCTTCCAGCCTTACCACCACGGGCACGTTGACACCCACCTCCTTGACCGCGCTGATAATCCCTTCGGCAATCATGTCGCAACGGACGATGCCGCCGAAAATATTCACCAGAATGCCCTGCACCGACTCGCTGGACAGGATCAACTTGAACGCCTCGGCCACACGCTCGGTGTTGGTGCCGCCGCCCACGTCCAGGAAGTTGGCCGGTTCGCCGCCATTGAGCTTGACCACGTCCATGGTCGCCATTGCCAGGCCGGCACCGTTCACCATGCAGCCGATATTGCCGTCCAGGGTGATGTAATTGAGGTTGTGGAGGGCGGCCTCTACCTCGGTGGGATCTTCCTGGGAGGTGTCACGCATGGCCTCGATGTCTTTCTGCCGACCGACTTCGATGGCGTTGTCATCGACGTTGAGTTTGGCATCCAGGGCCAGCAGTTCACCGTTGCCGGTGACAATCAGAGGGTTGATCTCGATCAGGCCGAGGTCGGTGTCAAGGAAGAGATTGTACAGGCCGGTCATGATTCGGGTGAGCTGGCCGACCTGCTTGCCGTCGAGGCCCAGCGCGAAGGCAATCTGACGGCACTGATAGGGCTGCAGCCCGGCAACAGGATTAACCGCCACGCTAACAATTCTTTCAGGCGTTTTCTCTGCGACCTCTTCGATATCCATGCCGCCATCGGCGGAGCCCATGAACACGATACGCCGAGAGGCGCGGTCGACGACCGCGCCCAGGTAAAGTTCGGACTGGATATCCAGCCCCTGCTCCACCATCACGCTGTTAATGGGCAGGCCCTTGTCGTCGGTCTGATGGGTTACCAGGCGCTGACCGAGTATGGAACCGGTATAACTGCGGACCTCATCCAGGCTCTTGCAGACCTTGACGCCCCCAGCCTTGCCACGGCCGCCGGCATGTACTTGCGCCTTCACCACCCAGACGCCGCCCCCCAGTTGCTCGGCTGCCTGCACCGCTTCCTCGGCAGAATTCGCGACCCGACCTTGTGGAATCGGGATATCGTACGCGGCAAAGAGCTTTTTCGACTGGTACTCGTGGAGATTCATGGCGTGGGTGGCCTCCGGGAAAAATGAAACCGCAATTCTCCACCAAACCGCCAGGCAAATCAAAACCGCTTCCATCGCAGCCCCGTTCCTCTTGCACCGTGCCTGCAAAGGCTGGAGACTTCACCGGAAACCGGCTTCCAGGAAGCCCATGTACCTTCATATGGCACTTGCCGCAGTTCGAGGTGACGCATGGTCCGGCTGATATTTCTGCTGCTGGTGGTATTGCTGGCCTTCCTGCTCTGGCGCGGGCTGACCAGAAAGCTGGGCGGCGAGCAGGCACGGAAGCCGTTGAGCACCGATCTTGTGCTTTGCTCCACTTGCGGAAAACACGTTCCGAAACAGTCCGCGCTGCCGACGGCCGACGGCTGGCAGTGCCGTGAACACGAGCCTGACAGAGAGCGCTGATGGCATCCGAAAGCAGGGAAACCTCGCTGGCAAAACAACCCGTGCTGGCACATCCGGATAGCCACGAACTCTACACATGGCGACCATTGCGGCTGCTGGCGGTCTACCGCCTGCTGGTTGCCGTCATCCTGATGTTCGGATCGCTCAGCGGCCTGGACTCGGCCCTGCTCGGCGCCGATCAGCCTGCGCTGTTTCTTCAGTTCTCGATCGGCTATTTCCTATTCGCTCTGCTGCTGCTGGTCACTTCGCTGCCGATAAGCAAGTTCTTTGTTTTCCAGGTCTGCCTGCACACACTCGGCGACATACTTATTCTCAGTCTCCTTATCTATGCGGTGGGTCTGGAAGAAAACGGCCTGGGGCCGTTGCTGCTGGTCGCCGTGGCCGGCGGCTCGATCATGGTCGGCCTGCGCCTCGCCGCACTGTTCGCCGCCGTGGCCTCCATTGCGCTGCTGTTTCAGCACATGCTGCATTATTTCCGATACGACCAGCTGAGCGTGAGTTACACCCAGGTCGGTCTGCTGGGGCTGGCGATGTTCGTGGGCGCCCTTGCCACCAGTTACCTTGCCAAGCGTGCGCGTGAGAGCACCGCGTTGGCGGAAAAGCGCGGCGTCGACCTGGCTAATCTGCAGGCACTTAATGCACACATCGTGCAGCGTCTGCACGATGGCGCGGTCGTGGTGGATGGCAACAACCGGATCAGACTGCTCAACAGTGCCGCCTGGGCATTGATGGGGCGGCCGGACCACGGCCCGGAACCGGTCCTGAAAGACCTGTCTCCGTCATTGGGCGCAACGCTGGCGACATGGCGCGGAAACCCCACGATCAGCCCCGAGGCTGTCCACGTCGGAGAAGGCGCGGAAGTCATGCCCAGGTGTATTCCGCTTGGAGACAAGGGCGGCGCGCTCCTGTTCCTTGAGGACATGGCGGAACTGCGCGCCCAGGTACAACAGGCAAAGCTGGTCTCTCTCGGTCGACTGACAGCCAGCATTGCCCACGAGATCCGCAACCCGCTTTCGGCGATCACCCATGCCGGCCAGTTGCTTGAGGAAGCCGAGCTGACCAGCAGCGATCGCCGCCTGCTGGAGATTATCCATAACCAGAGCCAGCGCCTGAACGGCATAATCGACAGCGTCCTGCGAATGTCGCGTCGAGAGCAGCCGGCGCGCGACACCTTTGTTTTCAAGGCCTGGTTGCGGGAGTTCGCCGATGAGCTGTCCATGCAGCATGACCTTCAGCACCTGAGCCTCAACCTGGAGGACGTGCCGGGGGAGCTGCTGGTAGACTGTGACCCTGGACACCTGAACCAGGTTCTCAACAACTTGATACGCAACGCGGTCGAGCACGGCAATATGCCGAAAACATCGCCCACGGTGATCGTTTCCGCCGGCCGCGATAACAGTGGCCGACCCTGGGTGGAAGTCCGAGACAACGGCAAGGGTATTTCCGCCGAGCACGCCGAACACCTGTTCGAGCCCTTTTTTACGACCGCGAGCAAGGGCACGGGGCTTGGCCTTTATCTGGCACGGGAACTTTGCGAAAGCAATCAGGCGAGGCTGGCGCTGTTGACCACCGCACCGGTAGGAGCCTGCTTTCGCATTACCTTCTCCGGGCCGGGCATGGACCTGGAACATAACAAGCGCTAGGGAGCCTCTCTACGGGGTGACCTCCTGACAGGATGAATTGAATGGAAGGCTCACTGGCACTGGTCGTCGATGACGAACCGGATATCTGCGAACTGATTTGTCTTACCCTCGAACGCATGAATATCGGCTCGCAACGCGCCGGTTCCGTCGATGAGGCGCAAGCGCTGCTGCGCAAGCACCAGTTCAATCTCTGTCTTACCGACATGCAACTGCCTGACAAGACGGGCATCGACCTGGTCAACCATATCCAGCAACACTACCCCGACCTGCCCGTGGCCATGATTACCGCCCACGGCAGCATGGAGGCAGCGGTGCAGGCACTGAAGGCAGGGGCGTTCGACTTCGTGCCCAAGCCCGTGGACCTCGGCATGCTGCGCAAGCTGGTGGACGATGCCATGCGCCTCAGCAAGGGGCAGTTGGCAGACCGCAGATCACGCCGCATCCTGCTGGGGGATTCCCCGGCCATGCTGCGAATCCGCGGCACCATCGTAAAACTCGCGCGTAGCAATGCACCCATTTATATCAGTGGCGAATCCGGCACCGGCAAGGAACTGGTTGCACGCACCATTCACCAGAAGGGTGGCCGTGCCGACAAACCCTTTGTGCCCATCAACTGCGGCGCCATCCCCACGGAACTGATGGAAAGCGAATTTTTCGGCCACGTCAAAGGCAGCTTTACGGGTGCCACTGGCCATAAGGAAGGCCTGTTTCAGGCAGCTGACGGCGGCACGCTGTTTCTGGATGAAGTCGCGGAATTGCCGCAGCATATGCAGGTCAAATTGCTTCGCGCCATCCAGGAAAGGGCCATACGCCCCGTCGGCGGTCAGCAGGAAGTCTCCGTTGACGTGCGCATACTCAGTGCCACCCACAAGGATCTGGCGGCGCTGGTGGACGCGGGAGAATTCCGGCAGGATCTGTTCTACCGCATCAATGTCATCAACCTGCATGTGCCCAGCCTCAAGGAGCGCCAGGAAGATATCCCCACCTTGGTGGACCATGTACTCCGCCGCCTGACCGGCGAAAACGGCATGCGTAATATCCAGCTGGCCAATTCCGCGCTGGAGGCGCTGGTCCACTACCCGTTCCCCGGCAACGTTCGTGAACTGGAAAACATACTCGAGCGGGCGCTGACCCTGTGTGAAGGCGACTCCATTCAGGATGACGACCTGCAACTCCCCGAGCATGAGCCCGTGGGTCGCGGCGCGGCGGCGCGCGGCGCCGTGGGCGCCGTCCCCGAACCGGACGACAGCTTCGCACTGGAAGATTACCTGGAGGACATAGAACGAACGGTGGTTACCAAGGCGCTGGAGAAAACCGGCAACAATAAGACCGCCGCCGCACAACTGCTGGGAATCAGCTTCCGGGCCCTGCGGTACAAGCTGAAAAAACTGGGCATGGAGTGAGCGGAACTCTCGCCTGGTACGTCAGACACTCGCTCATATGACAAATTACGTCACATGACTAATTTGTCACCTTCCGTCAATTGTCAACTTCGGTCAGTCAGTCACGGCCTCCTCCTTCATCCATACGTGTGTTCTGGCGCGGTTTAATTGGCCTTCGGGTATTTTCTGGTCCTGGCACGGTCCCTGCATAATTGCGTATGAGAACGAATGCCACGCTCTGGAGGGCTGGACGTTCTGGCTTCGTAAACATCTGCTCAGCCATGCGGGACTGATGGCAAAGCGACAACGCACTCTGGGAGCAAGACTAATGAAGACGCAAAAAGGCTTTACCCTTATCGAGCTGATGATCGTGGTTGCGATCATCGGCATCCTGGCGGCCATCGCCATTCCGCAGTATCAGGACTATGTTGCCCGGTCGCAGGTCAGCCGCGTCGTCGGCGAAGGCTCCGGCGTCCGTACGGCGGTGGAAGAGATGCTGCTTCGCGGCAAGACTCCCACCGAAATTGACCCGCCCGCGGACCCCGATGAAGAGGAATACGTCGGCATGGACGCTGGCAAGTCCAATCTGATGTCGGCCTTTGTACTTGACGGTGATGGAACTGGTGACACCACCATCACTGCAACCATCGGCGGCGATGCAAGTGCGGTGGTTACGGATGCCCAGGTCATCTGGACACGTACAAATGAAGGCAACTGGAGCTGCAGGGTGGACAAGTCCAATGCTCCTGCCGCGTTCAAGGACAGCTACGCTCCTGCGGGTTGCGGCGCTTCCTGATTTGACATCGCGTAAAAAACCCCCGGTAATACCGGGGGTTTTTTTTGAAATCGATTTATGCCAGATGCACTCATCAAGTTCCGGCTCGGATGGCCTCTCTACCTATGGCTGCTGGCAGCTGTATTACTTGCCAGCCTGGACTTATACCCACGACTATCCATTTATGATCAGCGTCGCATTGTACAGGTCTTTCTACTCGGCATTTTCTCGATTTATCTGTTGGCCCAGCCGGAGCGCCGCAGCTCAAGCCTCCCGACCGTAACCGCCATACTGCTTTTTATCATCGTCGGTCTCGGATCGATCTCGTCGGCACTTGCTGTTGTCCCGACGTATGCCTATCTGGAAGTCTCTCTTCTTGTACTGATGGTCGCGGCCATTCATGTGATTGGCAACAGCACGGACAAGCATGACCTGATCAGAACGCCAACGTTGCCGATCCTGGCTATAGGGGCCTGCCTTTACGGTCTGGTTGCACTAATGATACTTACCGCGGGGTGGGCTTATGAGGGCGAACCGGTATGGCCTGAGCCAATTCATAATTTCGTCAACATCCGGTTTCTGAATCAGTGGCAGAGTTGGATGCTTCCACTTCTCCCTGCCTTACTGTTTGCCGGTATTCCGCGCTGCAGGCCATGGCTGCTCCGAAGCTGCCTGCTTTTATACTTCGGTTTGCTCTGGGCACTGCTGTTCTACTCCGCCGGCCGCGGAACACTCTATGCAATAACCTGTGCTACCGCCCTGGTCATCCTGTTTTTCGGGCGCGCCGGCCTGCGCTGGGGTGTCTTGCAGATCGCCATGGCTACCACTGGACTCGTGCTTGCTGCATTAATTTTCGGCATGGACCTCCCATTCGCTTCAGGCGAGTCAAGCCGGGGAACGCGTGTAATGTCCTTCCAATCCCCTGGCCGAGTTGTCCTGTGGACGGTCAGTGCCGATCTCATTCGTGAAAGCCCGTGGTTCGGCATCGGGCCCATGCAATTTGCGACATTACAACTCCCCATCGCAGCACACCCCCACAACTTGCCGATCCAGATTGCGGTGGAATGGGGCATTCCTGCTGCCCTGATACTGAGCGGCCTGTTGCTCTGGCTCTTGTTCCGCTGGCTCCGATTCGCTCGTCACCGGGTTCGATCAACTGACTGCCCAGCCTGGGAGCGATACTTCATCATCAGTCTTACCTGCTCTCTGCTTACTGCAGGCGGTCACTCGCTGCTGAGCGGAATCGTGGTCATGCCCATGAGTCAGATCATGCTCGTACTGACGTGCGGGCTGGCAGTTGGCTGGTATCGGCGATATAACACCACTGACCCAGTGGCGGAAAACCCCACCATTCTCGGGATGTGGCGAATTACCCTGCTAGGCTCGGCGATATGGTTATGGGGCTTCGGTGGCCTTGAACTTTCCAACCATCGTTATAATGATGAGATCGGTGTTGTCGCGGCTAATGGGCATTACCAGCCACGCTTCTGGCGTCAGGGAAAGCTGATTCACCTCATGGACTCACCGCCCAGACGGTTTGACATTGACAATACCCGGAATCAATAGCAGTGATCAGCCGCGCCCGCACAGAGCAATTCCGTCTCCTGGCGAATACTACGCAATTTGGGTTTCACCCATTCGGGATAATCCATGTTGACTGGTCCCGTTCTTGCATAGATATTCGGTAGTTGATGAAAAGGAAAAGACATAATGGTCACCCAGAAAGGCTTTACACTCATTGAGCTCATGATTGTCGTAGCCATCATCGGTATTCTGGCGGCAATTGCGATGCCGGCATACCAGGACTATGTCGCGCGCAGCCAGACCCATGGAGCCTACAAGGAAGTCAGCGTTATTCGGGCCGATGCTGAATTTCAGATCTTTATGGGCAATGCCGCCGTACTCACCCTGGCCAACATAACAACGGGATCCGATGTCGTTGGGTGGACCGGTTCCCATTTCGGGGAAATCACCGCTGTAAACAATAACATTGTCAGCGGCGACGGGACGCTGGAGATCGTCTTTACACTAGGCAGTGGCGACACTAATGCTGTAGGGATTATCCGGGGAGACACGCTCACAATTTTTCGCGCTGCAAACGGAAACTGGGGATGCCGAACATCCGTCGGATCCCGCTATCGTCCAACCGCGTGCATAGAGGAATAACGGATACCGCATCAGTCGCGCCCTGGATGATAAAACGTTCCAAAAGCCTTAAAAAAACACCGACATACTCCAAGTCCGGGTGTTCCGCCAAGCCGTCAAATCTGGGTTAATATCATCCATCATCTGAGACCTGGACCCCATCCAATGCAGTAGGGATTACTTAGCTTCTTACAGCCCGACTTCCCAAGCCACAGATACGAATCTCCCCGAGCGTTGTTTCGCCGGCCTCGGCCTTGGCCAGGCCGCTCTCGAGCAGAAAGGCATGATTCCTTTTCGCGAGGGCACTGCGCAATGCGCGCTCCGGGGCGTGTTCCAGCAGCAGGGCCTGCTCGCCCGGATCCAGGCGCCAGACTTCAAATAACCCTGTACGGCCGCGGAAACCCAGCCCTCGACAACTGTCACAGCCGACTGACGTCCAGACCTTGTCCGGCACAGGCCGGCCAACGCGCTCGAGAAACCGGCGATCCTGGTCCGCGGGAGGTGCCTCGATCCGGCACTGTCGACAAAGTGAACGCACCAGTCGCTGGGAGATGACGATTTCCAGATTGGCCGCGACCTCGAAATCGTCCAGCCCGTAATTCCTTAGCACCGTTACCGCGCCGACGGCATCACGGCTATGCAGGGTCCCCATCAGGGTGCGACCGCTGGAGGCCGCATCGCTGGCCGCGCGTGCGGAATCCGGATCGCGGATCTCGCCAATCAGCATGCAATCCGGATCCAAGCGAAGCAGCGAACGCGTGCCTGTGGCAAACGTCAGCCCGGCCTTGTTGTCGACCTGGATCTGGTTTATGCCGTCGATTTCGTATTCAACCGGATCTTCCAGGGTCACGATATGCAGATCGGCACGCCGCATGGCGTGTAGCAAGGCATACAGCGTGGTTGTCTTGCCGCCGCCGGTGGGCCCGCTGACCAACAACATCCCCGCCGCGGTGTCGAGCCATGCCTGGAGGATCTCCGCCTGATCGTCCGTGAGGCCGAGCCGATCCAGCGAATCGAACAGGTAACCCGCTGTCAGTACGCGCAAGGCCAGTTTGTCGCCACGCAGACAGGGCGCCACCGAAACACGCAGGTCCAGTGATACATCGTCAAGCTGGTAGGTAAAGCGGCCGTCTTGCGGGACCTGCGCCGTGACCGGGTTCAGTTCGGCGAGCGTCTTGAGCTGATTGACCAGCCGCCGCCCCGGGTCGAGCGGAATCGGCACCACGTCGACAATGACCCCATCGACTCGAAACCGTAATTGCCAGCCGTCCGACCTGGGATCGAGATGAATGTCCGACGCCTTCGCATCCACCGCGTCCTGCAGCAGGGCCTCCGCCTCAAAGGTTTCCTCGGCGTCGACGCGGTCCGCCTGCGCCAGACGCAGTCGCGGCGCCAGATCGGGGTGGGGGCGTCGCGGGCCTTCATCGACGGTCAGGGAGACTTCATCAAGGGCCATGGTGGATCCTCTTGTCTGAACAGTGACTCAAAGCGTCACTCTTACACGACGAGGCGGTATTTGTCATGAGTTCGGATGATGGGTGCCTGCGCCCGACGCCCGGCGCTTCGGGCCGGGGCCGGCAATCAAACGCATTGGCGCTTCTTGCCGTCTGCTACGCGCGAGAAACGGGTGCCGCGATGCGGTAGCCGATGCCTGGAAGGTTATCGATCAATTGCTGGTCGGATGCTACCGAAAACTTGCGCCGTAGACGGGATACGAGTACGGGAAGTGACTCAAGGCTGACCTCCAGGCCGTTCTTTTCCAGGGTGCCGAGAATGCCGTCCCAACTGACAACGGCGCCCTGCGCCTGAACCAGGCAGTACAGCACGTCAAATTCGCCGCGGGTAACATGAACAGGCCTGCCCTCGGAGTCACTGATCTTCCGTTGCTCGGCATCAAGCGTCCAGGCACCAAATTGCCACCGTAAGGTCTCCTGCTCCAGGCGCTCCCGCTGGCGTCGCAGGAAGTTACGGATACGAAACTCCAGCTCACGGATATTGAAGGGTTTGACGATGTAATCATCCGCGCCCATATCCAGGGCCGATAGCCGAGAGCCGTCGTGACTGCGGCCTGATACGACGAACACCGGCGCATCGGAGCCCTGCCGCGCCTCGCGCAACAATTGCAGCCCGTCTGCATCCGGGAGGTTGAGATCGAGCAGCACCAGATCAAAGCGCTGATCGAGCACGTTCTGCCGGAAGCAGTCACCAGTGGCTGCTTCAGCCACTTCATAGCCCTTGAGGGTCAGGTAATCGCACATTGAGCCGCGCAGATCGGCGTCGTCTTCAACCAGGAGTAAACGGCCCATAAATTCGCATCCGAAATTTTCCACGATGACAAATATTACAGCGAAAACCAGCCCCAGGATGCGGAGTGGGCCCGGTTTTCTGGAACCCGTTACTCGTCCAGCAGCACGATCTCCGTTCGGCGATTCAGCTCCCGGCCTTCCGCCGTATCATTGCCTGCCATCGGGTTGTCCGGCCCTTGCCCGCTTACTTGCAGCCGATCAGGTTCTATGCCGCGTTCGATCAAGGCATCGGCAGCCGCTCCGGCGCGCTGCTCCGAGACGGTCATGTTGTAAGCCGCCGGCCCCGTGTTGTCCGTGTGGCCGGTCAACTGCAATCGTGCCGTCGGGCGCTGTTGCATGGCAAGCGCCACCTCGTCCAGTACGTCATCGGTGCTGTTGGCGGTTGTCTCATCCACACCGTAGCGGATGATCCACTCTGTCGCCGCGAGCGAAGCAGGCTCTTCCTCAACCGCCTCGACGACGCCTTGGGGCTCAGGCTCGGCGCGCTGCTCCGGTAGAGGCGCCGGCCGCTCCGGTTGCGGATCGATTTCCGGGTCGTGGGGCGGAGGAACCGCCCGCGGTTTACCTCCGAAGCGGTACAGCAGGCCCAGCGCCACAAGATCTGTATCATCGTCCGCTACACGATAACGATCCCAGGACAGGCTTGTCGACAGTGCCTGCGTCAGGCGCCATTCAAGCCCCACGCCGTAGACGGGGTCCCTTCCCGTGAACGTGTCGCTACTTCCCCCCGACAGCCGTCGCTCGGATCGCCAGGAAAACACGCCACCCCGCACATAGCCGCGGACGTGCCGTGAAAACGCATGGCCGAGGGAAACCGCCAGTTCCGCCCCATAGCCACTACCGGGGGCCACGTCCCGTAATTCGCGTGCGGTGACCGTATCGGTGGTCCGCAACTCGGTCTCCATCTCGCCGAGATGGGTGTAGCCGGCTTCCAGGGCAAGCCAGCGGTTGAACTGGTGTCCAATGAACAGTTTGCCCGCCAGGCGGTTTTTGTCATCCACGCTGGCGTCACCGTCGATTCCTTCCTTGTCCATCCGCCGGGTAACGTCCGCCGATGACACGTCCGTCATCGCCCACCCGAACTGACCGCCAACGTACCAGCCGGGCTGGGGCCCATCCTGGGCGCTGGCGGTGGTTGCACTACCCAGCGCCAGCAGTGCGGCGGCAAGCATGGACCGCCTGCATCGCTGCAACAGTACCAACAACCCGAGTAGCCCGAGCGACCAGAGCCCCATCGACCCGCCGCCACCGCCGCCACCGCCGCCACTCTTGAGCGTGGTGGGCGTCGGTGTCCCCAGGCTGCCGGGGTCGCGGATAACGCCATCCGCCTCGCCGTTGAAATCGTTGGGGCCACCATCCTCGATGACCAGTCGCACGCAATCATCACCAACCGTGAGCCCGTCCGTCCAGCGATCGGAGCCCGGCCACGGGCAAGCGCCGGAGGTCGTTCGTTGGGCCGAGTAAAGACCGTTGGCACTGTTCTCGACAAAGTTGCGCCAGCCATCACGATGGTACTTGCGCCAGGCTGCTTCCCCGGGAATCGGCTGTCCGGTCGGCAGCGGAATGACCACTGGAACCGACTGGCCCGGGAAATCGAGGCCGTCGACCTCGAAGTCAACGCGGTACCCAAGGTGCCGGTAGAAGACGTCTACCGCATTGCCCAGGCGCTGACCACGGTCGCCGACCAGCTCATCGGTTTCCACTTCCAGACCGAAATCGAGGGTTTCCCAGGATGCACGTTCGGACTGCCGGCCGAGCGATACCCTGTACCCCTCCGGGACTTCCAGGTACACAGCGGACGCGGAGCGATCCTCCTGGCTGCATGCCCTTCCGGCCACGCCTCTGAAGGGATCCACTCCCTGCGGGCAGATCGCCATCATGTGCTCCGGGGAACCGCCGCGAAAAGCCTGATAGGCCAGGGCCACGTCGCCATCGTGGTCATCCACCGCGTACACGCGGCTTTGCAAGGCAACCCGACGGCCGGGAGCGGCCTTTTCCGTTACCGTGAGGCGCAAGTCATAACGCTGGCCACGGGTCAGATGGCTCGGGACCACGTTGACGGCGGGCGTATGTTCGCCATGGATACCGAGGTCCAGGGTGGACTCGCTCCAGTCGAAGGCGTAATCCTCCGCTGCAAAAGGCGCACCGGTATTCGGATCGACGACAGTCACTGTCACCGCACCGCCTTCGAGGCTCACCGCCGTATCGACCGGCTCGGCATCCTGCGCAGCACGCAGCGCCGCGTACAACGGTATCTCCGCCGCGTGAAACAGCGCTATGGTGTGCCGAAGCGGGTTGCCGAGCAGGGCATGCTCCACGCTGTCGCCCTCTTCCAGCGTCACGACGACCTCGTGCGCATTGGCGTTGGGAGTCAGCTCCAGCAGACGGGTGCGTTCGTTCTCTCCGCCTTCGGTAAACAGGAACTCACCGGCGGCGTCCAGATCAGACGCGGCCAGCAGGTCATGACCGTCAACCCGGTAGGGGACGCGAACCGGATACTGTCCCGGGGTACCGTCCAGCACCACTCGCACCACGACCACCTGCCCGGCGGTTCCCGGCTGACGGGTACTGCTGAAGGCAACTTGCGGCCGCACGGTGATGTCCACGGTAAACGTCAGCGCGGCCTCGTCTTCAAAGCTGAGGGTAAATTCCCCGCCGCGCCGGGCCTCGAACGTGTAGTAGCCATCAGCGTCTGCTTGCAGCACCCATTCATCGGTGGCCGGGTCGGACAGCGGGAGCGTACCGGCATCATCGGTCAGTGGTTCAACGTCTACTCCCCGCAATACCTGGCCGCGCACCGTAAGGTCGCCTTCCTTCCCGGTCACCCGGAAGCGAATCTGCTCTCCAGTCGCCACCGTTTGGGCATCGAGGCGCCTGCCTTCCTCATCGAACATGCCGATTGGCGTGCCGGTACTCTCGTAGACGTCCCTGACATCCGCATCCTCGGTGACATGACCGAACAACGGCTGCCCCTCAAGGCCGACAAACTCTACCGGCCCGCCAAGGCCAACCAGCGATCCACTGAAGGGATTGCTCTCGCTGCCGATCGGCTGCCAGTTGGCGCCCACCGGCATCTGGCCGTGTTCGTTCGGCTGGACCAGGAAGTGCGCGGTCGGGAACGTGCTGACGTTCGGGAGATCGTCCGGATCACTGATGATATACGGGTCCGCCTCGGTTCCGAGCCCGCTGTCAGCGACATGCGAGATACCAATCAGCACATCGCAGTCCTGGGTCACACCGGCGGTGGTAAACACGAACCCGCTCAGGGTACCGCCACAACCGAGCGCATTTGCTATGCCGTGGCCGCTGTCCGGGGTGATAGTGAAATCGGCGGTGCTCTCATAGGCAACCGCGATCGTCTGCGGGCTCACCTCGCCCTGCCCGCTGACCGCCGCCGTCAGCGCGTAAATATTGCGCTCGAAGGCAACGGCAAGCTCACAGTCGGCATCCAGCCGATCGGTGATATAACGCCCTTCCGACAGCATGCCGGCGCAACCGGCCACGCTATCCAGGTTGAACCCGGTCGCAGGGGACGGGATCAGTTCCGCCTTGCTGCCCCACGGGTAATTGCCCAGCCACTGCACGTCACCCTGTCCGCTGACGTCCGCGGTCACGGCCTGCAGCACAGCATTCACAAGATACGGATAGCCACCGTTGTGGTCCTCGGCCACGGCCCAGGCTGAACCATCGCCGAACCACTCAAGGTAGGTCGTATCCGCATCCAGCGCCGCACCGGCACGCAGTTCCGCACTGTCACGGGACTCGCCGCCAGCGGAGTCGGTCCGGCCCGTGCGATCACGGTCCCAGTAAGCTGCGCTGACCGTGGCGCCATCCGACGCCCCGACGAGGCCGCCAGCCTGGCTTGGTGCGTTGACCGGCCCCATGCCGTAGGCACGCTCCAGCGTTGCGGTTTCAAGCAGGCCAATCACGCCGCCCGCCGTTGCCTGCGAGGCTGTTATCTCGCCCGCCGCA
The DNA here is from genome assembly GCA_040877625.1 of Aquisalimonadaceae bacterium. GTDB lineage: Bacteria > Pseudomonadota > Gammaproteobacteria > Nitrococcales > Aquisalimonadaceae > Methylonatrum. Next base: position 53,873 of record JBBDNK010000026.1, on the reverse strand, counting down.
TAGACGTCACGGACCAGCGCCTGGTCTATGGCCAGTCCTGCCAGGCCGCCGACCAGGGTCTCTCCGCCTACATCGCCGGTGACATAGGTTCGTTCCAGTACGGTTCCCGCACCGCGCACTTCACCCGCGATGCCGCCGACCCGATTCCGGCCCTCCACCCGCGCGGTACTGACCACGTCTTCGACGTGCACGTGCTCCAGCACACCGGCGATGGCGCCAACAGCGTCCAGTCCGCGGACATGGCCACCGTTGATGGCAATATCGCGCAGCACGACGGGCTCCGCCTCGGTGCCACGTACCTCGCCCGCAAGCAGGCCAAGGTTGCTTTCGCCCGGCGCGTCGATGGCGACGTCACGGAAGTTCATGTTCTCGATCACCGCGCCCGGACCAACGTAGCCGAACAGCGGGCTGTCCTGCGTTCCGGTAACCACCACCGGGGCGTCCTCGCCACGTAATGTCCCGGTGAACGGCTCGGAAGAAGTGCCGATCGGCACCCAGGTGTCATCCAGGACGATCTCGCCGTCACCATTTCCGCGTAGTACGAAGTGGCCGTCCGGATAGTCCGCGATATTGGGCAGGTCCTCCGTCTCCTCGAGTACATACGGGTCCTCGGTGGTACCCGCACCTTCGCTGGCCACGCGGATGAATCGGGCTTCGACTGTGCAGGCAGAGTCAATTTCACCCGTGGTGTAAACACCCTCGCCAAGACCACCGGAACAGCCGGTCACCGAATCCACGGCATAGCCGCTGGCCGCCGTAATGGTGAACTCGGCAGTTTCCCCGATCCTGACACTCTGGGTGGAAGGCGCAATACTGCCGCCATCGCCGACAACAACACCTTCAACCGTGGCTTCCGGTGGCTCTTGCACATTGATCTCAAAACTCGGCAATGCCGCCGTCAGCCCGCCCTGGTCGCGGACGCTGATCTGGATAGTCTGGTACGTTCCGACGTCGTCCATCGTCGGCGTGCCGGCAAGCTCGCCGGTCTCTGGATCGAATGTCGTCCAATCGGGCTGATTCTCAATGTGAAAGACAAGTTCATCGCCGTAGTCCAGATCATCATCACTGGCCTCGGGAATGAACTGATAGACCGATTGTGCATCGACGCTGGTCTCCGGCGTCCCACTGATGGCAGGCGTATGCAGGTTCGCGTTCGAGAATGTCACGGCACCCGCGGAGACCGCGGACACATCACCACCGGCCGTCGCCTGCAGCTGGTAGGACGGAGCAGCACGCGTGTCGCCCGGATCCAGATAGGCGAAAGCAATGGCCCCCAGGTTGATGTCATTCTGCGTGAACGAGGTAACGGCTGTTCCCGGGCTGTCGACCCTTTCAAACTGCCCGAGGGATACGTCGACGACATCGATGGTGACCGGTTCGCGACCCTCCGGATCGACGAAATTGATATCCTGACCGCTCAACGCGATGCGGTCCCCTTCCACCAGGGTAATACGGTTGCTTGCCACCTGCGGGGGGCCGGAATCGGGCGCATCCGGGTTGTGCTGCACGTCAACATAGAAATCATAGGAATTGCTGCGACCGTCGCCATCGCGCAGGAACAGCGACAACGCACGATCCCCGGGCTGCCGCAGTACGAAATCATCGCGATAGCCCAGACGGCGGACAACCGCTTCGACTGCGTTCGGCGTGGCCGAGGGGCTGGTGAAATCGACCCTGAACGGGCGGCCGAGACCATTCAGTCGTTCCGATACCTCACCAATCTTTTCGCCGGCATAGAACACATCGCCGTCAACCAGGTTCACCTGACCGGGACCGTCCCCTTCCGGCACGACGGTAAGGACTTCGTACTCACCGTCAATGAAGGTCACATTGACCTTCAGCGTGCCGCCGACCAGGCTCGGATTTTTGGTATACGTGACAGCGGCGTTCTCGGCGACGAGCTGGAAATCATCGCTGTCGTAGATCGTCCGCGATGCCTCCAGGTTATCAATCCAGGGTGCGTCGGGATCGGGCACCACGAAGTTGACGACCAGATAGTTGTTGCTGGTCTCTCCTGTCTGGGAGCGGACCTCGAAAGTAACGGGGTAATTACCCGGAGACAAATTCACGCCGCTTTCCGCCGTTCCCGGCGTAAAGGTGTATTCGTCGGTATCGGATTCGACAAGCGCGTTCTGAAGGTTTCCAAGACTCTGCGTATTGATGGCGACTCCATTGATCGCCATCGTGAAACTTTCACCCTTGCGGACGAAGACATTGCGGGTCTCCGTCACCGCCGGGGCGGTAAACTCGGTCTGCGCCTTGTTCACCAGTTCCAGGATCAGGTCAACGTGCGTTTTGGACTTGCGATTTCCATCTTCATCCAGATCCTCGGCGACGAAGCCGGCACTGTACAATCCTGCCGGGCGGTTGCCGGAGTCGGACCAGGTGATGACACCCGTATTCGGATTGATGGACAGACCGTCGGGGTTGGTCTGGCCATCGCCGCCGAACTCCTCGGCCGTTGCAAGGCGATAGCGCAGATTGTCGGCATTGGGGTCGGATGACTTGACCTGGAATGTCCAGTCATCAAGCCTGGTCACGCCATCTGCCTGCAACTGCGGCACCTGGAAGATGATCGGGAGATCGATTTTCGGCGCCAGGTTGCCATCCTTGAGATAGATTTCGCCCTCGAATCCCTGCTGGGCATCCGCGTTATTCTCCAGATTGCTGATCCGGCAACAGACTCCGAAACGCAGCTGATAGCGGGTATCCGGATCCAGGTTATAGGCCCGAAAAACATCGGTTTGCAGACCATAGTCGGCATCACCTGAACCCGTACCATTAACCCAGATGACGTCTGTGGACACGGATGTGTATCCAGGAAGCGTCGGCGAGCTGGCGATGTTGATACCGACAGGCGGCGGCCAGTCTGAACGCCAACCGGTCTTTACGATGATCTCCACATCGTTCTTCTGTCCATTGCCATCAAGATCCATCGCCTGCCACGTAATGGAACCACCACGTCCATGGCTTAGTACGTGCCGGTAGGCACTGCGGCTTGCCGCGGAGAACGGGAGCACAGGCTCCACCGTACCGGCGAGGTAGTCCAGCTCCCAGTTGCCGCCAAGGCTCGCGTGGCCGACTGGGCTGCTGGAGGCGGCGACCGAAGCGCCGGTCACCTCTGCAAATAGATCGACGAAGGCGCGCCCCTGCGCATTTGCAGCCACATCACAGCCGTACAGGGAGACATTCCCGTCAGGCCCCAGTCGACTGCCGATGGCGGCAAGAATGGCGCTGCGCGCCCGCACTTCAGCCGCATCAACCCATTGGTTGCCCAGGGTGACGCCGCCAGCGGAGCCGTGCGAGACCAGGTGAATGCTGGAAACCGACTGCAGCCGGCTCAACGCTTCGGCAATGGCTTCAAACGGATCATCGCCGCGACCAATGCGCAGTACCGCATGGTGCTCCCCGAGCCCCTCGATGAGCAGTTCGGGCTCGGGCGCCCCACTGTCCAGAATGACCAGATCCGTTGCGCCATGGGCCGCATGGTCACTGATCGTGTTTGGCGCAGTTTGCGCATACGCAGAACCCGCGAGCAGCCAGGAAAACAGCAGGACAAGGACGCACCTGATCATTACGAATCTCCGCTAGAAGCAGCGTCCTTACCGCTCAACCCTCAATCACATCAACGCTCACGCCGCTGCGTGAACACATTTACATTCCGTCAAACGCAACGCCCGTGTCGCCGCCGCCCGCAACTGTCTGGCGGACGGGACCCGTACTAGACACCTGTTTCGAGCGATTCTTGGTAGTACACCGCGGGCGTAATTCGAATTACCGGAAGGGAGGGTAGTGGTGCGGCAATGAATATGTCTGGAACGGGGGGTTAACGAACGATTAACAGGGGGAGGGGGACAGCAGTTGTGTGAATCAGTTCACATTTTTACAGGCGTCGAAACCAAGGGGCCGAGCAGACAACTGTGACCGAGCCGCTGCCCACGGCTTGCGACGCGGATGGATCGAGTGCGTTACGATATCCTCTTTGTTACCGTCGCCAGATCCTTTTAGCAGACTTTCACACTCGCATTTAAGGACTGTCACCACCCGTCGTCGACGCGGTTCGGGTACAAAGACCGGATAATGCATGGCTTTCACGTACCGGACATCAACACTCCTGGGAGTGGTCGCACTCGTTCTTCTCCTGCTTGGTGCCTATGTCCCTCACGCATCCATGGTGCCCGCTGCGGGCGGCATCTCCCCGCCGGTGGAACTGGCCCAGGATCCTGGCGCCGAGATGACACTTGAAGACGTACTCACGGGCGCTCTGGATTTTCGGTCCATGGAATCAACCACGGAGCGATTGGGCACGACCAGCGCGGCGATCTGGTTGCGCATTCGACTGGATAACCCAACACCGGAACCGGTCACGCCTTGGCTGAGTCTGGGCACCGCCCGCCTGCACTTCATTACGCTCCATGAACCCCGGACGTCCGGATGGCAGAGCTTCGAGAGTGGAATGGCGTTGCCATTTTCCAGCCGAAGCGATGCCACCATTGCTCCTGTCTTCCCGCTGGACCTGGAACCACACTCTTCAAACGACATCTATGTTCGCGTTGCCACGGAAACCCTGATGACCGTCAGACCGGAACTCTGGGATCCGGTGGACTATCTGCACGCCGAAGCACGCCAGACACGCCAGTATTATTTCGGCACCGGAGCCACCCTGCTCGCGGCTATCATCTGCCTGGTGGCGTCAATCATTCTTCGCGAGAGCGGCCTGTTCGTGTTCGGGTTAGCGATCTCGAGTTATCAGATGTTTCGCTGGAGCGCCAGCGGCCTAGCCTTCCGGGAGCTCTGGCCCGAGGCGCCATTCTGGGCGATGAACTCCGTAGGGGTCTTCCTGTCGCTCACCGGGCTGCTGTTTGTGCTGTCACATCGCCTCCTGCTGAACACGCGCCGCGACTTCCCCCGAATGGACCGTCTGCTGCTGGTACTGCTGGCATGCTTCACCATTTTGCTGATCATGACTTTGCTTGGACCAAACCGCCTCGTCATGGCCGCAATCATGCTACCCGGGATTCCGTTAAGCATCATCAGTCCGATTCTGGGCTACATGGCGTGGCGCCGAGGAGCGCCGCTATTCGGCTACTGCCTGGCCGGATACATGCTCCCCTGGCACTTGCTCGTGATGCAATACCTGCTGTCAATCGGGTGGCTACCTGAACTGCCCGACATAGTGGTGGACTATAACCGGGCCTGGGCGGTGCTGCTGAGCGCGGCCATTGTATTGAGCGCCCTCGGCACCCGTATTATCGATTTAGGCCAGAACCTGGTCCGTGCCGAGCGCGTCCGACGCGAACAACTCGAGATGGAAGTGGACCAGCGGACGTCCGAGCTGAATACGGCCAAGAAGAAAGCGGAAGGCACCCTCAACGATCAGCGCCAATTACTCAACATGGTTTCTCATGAGTTTCGAACGCCATTGGCCAGCATTGGCGCGGCCACGCAATTGCTGGAGCTGGAGAGCACCCCCGGCCAGGACGCCGCCGCGCTCAAGCGCATCAACCGCGCCATCTCCCGGCTTTCGAGCTTCCTGGAGAACTGCCTCACCGAGGAACGCATGAATACCGACGGGTGGGTACGCCATGCGGAGGACGTCGATCTGCCACGTCTGCTCGATGACGTGCTGGAAAATGCGCGTAGTCCTTACCCAAGGCACACGTTCAGTCTGGATATGGAACCAAACGAAATCGTGCTCTCATGTGACAGACAGCTATTCCAGGTACTGCTGGGGAATTTACTCGGAAATGCCGCCAAGTACGCTCCCGAGGGAAGCGTCATTACATTGCAGACACGACTGGATGAACTGGGCCAGTTGCACCTTGCCGTCACCGACCAGGGTGCCGGCATAACGGAAGACGAAGTTGACCGCGTGTTCACCAAATTCTATCGTGGCAGCCGCGCGGGGAATGTTCCGGGAGCGGGGTTAGGGCTCTTTCTCGTCGAACGGATAGCGACATTGCATGATGCTCAAATCCGCGTGGAAAGCCCCCCGGACCAAGGCACTCGTATTACGGTCATCTTTCCCACCGAAAGCGTTCGCGCATGAGAGCGACCGGGATTCGGCACAAATCACAGGTCTGGAATTATGCAGAAGCTTATTTCAATTGGCGCGGTGCTGATTCTCACAGGCGTGGTCCATGCACAGCATGACGGCCATCACGACGGGCTAGCCGCTGAGAACGCCGAAGGCTGGATCGAGAAGCGTATGACCGTCGAACGCGATAGCAACTGGAATACCGAACATTGCATCCACCTTCAGGGGAGTCAAAAGCTGAGCTACCGCTTCGACGCCGACATTCCGCTTGACATGAATTTTCACCTGCACCCGGAACGGGATGGGGCGTATCACACCATCTACATCCAGAGGCAGGATGATATCCGGACGGAGGAGGGACAGTTCGACGCCGAGGAACCCGGGGCTTACTGCTTCGACTTCGCACCCGCCAATCGACCAGCTCGGGACGAGGAGATTCGGCTTCACTACAAAGTACAAGACCCCGCGGCGGCCCATCATAATCACTAACAGTTCTTCAGCGGTTTTGACCGATATAGTTCATACGGCGGAAGGCGCTGCGCTTTTCCGCCCTACGCGGGCTGCACCCACTATGCACTCAACAACGGCGCGTGGAACAAGGGAGAAGGCGTAAGGCGCTGATTTTATGGTGGCTACGGGTAGACTCGAACTACCGACCCTCGCATTATGAGTGCGATGCTCTAACCAACTGAGCTACGTAGCCGTGAGGACATACTTGCAGGCCCGCGATTCTGCGTCGAAGGCGCTTTCATGTCAAGGGCGGGAGGCCCCTCCCTCTCCCGCGCGGGACCACCACGGTTGACGGAAATGACGGCGTCTACACGTTGAAGCGGAAGTGGATGACGTCGCCCTCCTGGACGATGTAGTCCTTGCCTTCCAGGCGCAGGCGGCCGGCTTCCTTGGCGCCGGGTTCGCCGCGGTGAGCGATGAAATCGTCGTAGCCGATGACGGCGGCACGGATGAAACCGCGCTCGAAGTCGGTGTGGATGCGCCCGGCGGCCCTGGGCGCGGTGTCGCCTTTCTGAATGGTCCAGGCGCGCACTTCCTTTTCACCGGCGGTGAAGTAGGTGCGCAGACCGAGCAAGTCGTATCCGGCACGAATCAGGCGGTTGAGGCCTGGTTCCTCGAGCCCGTACTCGGCGAGAAACTCGCGTTTCTCATCATCCTCAAGCACCGAGATCTCGGCCTCGATGGCTGCGCAAAGCGCAACGATTTCGGCACCTTCCCGGCTGGCAAGCTCGGTCACCTTGTCGAGCAGGGGGTTATTCTCGAAGCCGTCTTCCGTAACGTTGGCAACATACAGCACGGGCTTGCCGGTCAGCAGGTGCAGCTCCCGGACGAGGCGTTGCTGCTCGTCGTCCAGCTTCATGGTCCGCACCGGCCGCCCCTCGCCCAGCACATCGCGCACGGCGGCATAGAGGTCCCGCCGGGCGACGGCGTCCTTGTCGCCGGACCTGGCCTGGCGTTCGACGCGCTGGTGGGCCTTCTCCACGGTATCGAGATCCGCCAGCATCAGCTCGGTGTTGATGACTTCGATGTCGGACAGCGGGTCGATCTTGCCGGCGACATGATGCACGTCGTCGTCTTCGAAACAGCGAACCACATGGGCAATTGCGTCGGTCTCGCGGATGTTGGCGAGGAACTGATTGCCCAGACCCTCACCCTTGGACGCCCCCGCGACCAGGCCGGCAATGTCGACGAACTCCATGGTGGTGGGAACGATGCGCTGCGGCTTGACGATTTCCGCAAGAGCGTCCATGCGCGGATCCGGCACCGGGACGATGCCCACATTGGGATCAATGGTGCAGAAGGGGTAGTTCTCCGCCGGAATTTCATTCCGGGTGAGTGCGTTGAAAAGCGTGGATTTGCCGACGTTCGGCAGGCCGACAATGCCGCATTTGAAGCCCATGGCTGCCTCGTTTCAATTGGTATGCAGTTGGTTCATGGCCCTTTCGAGATCTCCGGCCAGAACCAGGGGTGTTACGTCCGCGGCGGCGTCGACGGCGCGCTCGATGGCGACGCGATCGTCCGGTGCGGGGCGACCCAGCACCCAAGGAGTCACCTGAGAGGCGCTCCCGGGGTGGCCGATGCCGATGCGCAGCCGCAGGTACTCACGGCTACCCATCACCAGCGCGACATCGCGCAGGCCGTTATGGCCACCGTGGCCGCCGCCACGCTTCAGACGTGCCGTGCCAGGAGGCAGATCGAGCTCGTCATGGGCGACCAGGACGGCCTCGACCGGTATCTTGAAGAAGCGCGCGAGCGGCCCGACCACGGCGCCACTACGGTTCATGAAGGTCATCGGCTTGAGCAGATGCACCTCGCGGCCATCCACCATGATACGCGCGGTATTGCCGGCGAAACGCCGCTCGGGACGAAAAGACCCGCCATACCGCCGGGCCAGTTCGTCAACGAACCAGAAGCCTGCGTTATGACGGGTCCAGGTGTACTGCTCACCCGGATTACCGAGTCCGACGATCAGTTGGATCGGATCGGGCATGGGAAACCTGACGGGTGACAGACGGCGAGACTACTCGCCGTCTTTCTCTTCTTCATCGGAACCCTTGGACTTGCCGGCCGGAACTTCGGCGGACGGCTCTTCCGCTTGCTCTTCATCCTCGGCACGGGCGACACGCGGCATGACAATGCTCACCACCGGATGGTCGTGGTCATGAATGTCGCCGCCATGGGAGAAGGCTTCCAGTTCAACGTCCTTGGGCAGGGTTAGCTGGGACAGGTGAACGGCCTCGCCGACCTCCACATTCAGCATGTCGACTTCAATGTACTCGGGCAGGTCCTTCGGAAGCGCGATGATGGACACTTCGATCATGTCCCGGTGAATGACGCCGCCGGCCTTGACGCCCTTGCACTTCTCTTCGTTGACCAGGTGAATGGGAAGATGCACATGCAGCTTCTCACCGGCCTTCACGCGCTGGAAATCGATGTGCAGGATGCGATCCTTGAACGGATGGCGCTGCAGATCCTTCACCACGGTCTGCTGCTTCTTGCCGTCGACCTCCAGATCGATGATCTGCGAGTAAAATGCCTCGTGCTCCATCAGCCGGGCGAGTTCAAAGGCGCTCAGCTGAAGCAGTTCGGGTTTCTTGCCGGCACCGTAGACAATACCCGGTACCGCTTTCGCATGACGCAGGCGGCGGCTCGCACCCTTCCCCGTGTCAGTGCGCTTCTGCGCGGTCAGTTTCATTTCCACAGACATGTTGTTTTCTCCACAACGAATGAACCCGAACAATCCCGCGACCAGGAAAAGTTCGGGTGTTAGCGGCCTGTTGGCCAGAGACGTTCCGCGAGCCTATTCCACGAACAGCTCGCTTACCGATTCATCATTGCTGATCCGCCGCATGCTCTCGGCCAGGATCTCGGCGATGCTGACCTGACGAATGCGGCCGCACTCCATCGCCGCCTCGGTCAACGGGATGGTATCGGTCACAACCAGTTCATCCAGGTCGGAGCCCTTGATCTTTTCGATGGCACTGCCGGACAGCACCGGATGCGTAATATACGCTACAACGCGCTCGGCACCATTTTTTTTCAGCGCGGCGGCGGCCTGACAAAGTGTACCAGCCGTATCGACGATGTCATCGACGATGATGCAGGTCTTGCCGTGCACGTCACCGATGATGTTCATCACCTGGGCCACATTCGCCCGCGGGCGGCGTTTGTCGATGATGGCGAGTTCGGCGTCGCCCAAGCGTTTGGCGATCGCCCTGGCGCGCACCACGCCACCAACGTCCGGCGAAACCACGATCTTGTTCGGGTAAACCTGCCGCCAGATATCGCCCAGAAGTATGGGTGATGCATAAACGTTATCAACCGGCAGGTTGAAGAAGCCCTGGATCTGATCGGCATGCAGATCAACCGTCAGCACCCGATTCACGCCGGAGGCCTCGATCATGTCCGCAACCAGCTTGGCCGTAATCGGCACCCGCTGGGACCGCGGACGCCGGTCCTGCCGGGCGTAGCCATAATATGGAATCACCGCGGTAATGCGTGCCGCCGAGGAGCGCCGCAGCGCATCGGCGATGATCAGCAGCTCCATGAGGTTGTCATTGGTGGGCGCGCAGGTGGACTGCACGATGAACACGTCCTTGCCGCGGACGTGCTCATCAATCTCCACCATCACTTCGCCGTCGCTGAACTTGCTGACGACGGCATAGCCGGGCCTGCTTTTCAACTGATCGGTAATCGCGGTGACCAGCTGCGGGTTGGCATTGCCCGCAAACACCATCATGCGTCCGTTTTCGCTCACGTTGATCCCGCTCGTCTGTCACCGGGCGATACCCGGGATCTCAATCTGCACACGTCAGATGCGTCGTCGAAGCCGAAGATGCATGCAACGTGTACGCTGATGAATGTGGCTGGGGTGCCAGGATTCGAACCTGGGAATGCGGGGATCAAAACCCCGTGCCTTACCACTTGGCTACACCCCAGTAGCTAACGGCCGTGGTTATTTCGCGGATGCCTGGCGGGCCTCACCAGCCAACCTGTCCAGCAACGGCGATTCATTCCGCCCCCGGGCCATGAACCCGGTCCAGCCGGCCGCCCTGCAGCGGGCAAGCGCGGCCGCGGCGTGCGCCTCGTCGGCAAACGGTGCGAAAACGCAGGCGCCGGTACCAGTCATCCGCGAGTCGCCGAATTCCGCAAGCGCATCAATTGCTTGCGCAACCTGCGGATAACGTTCCCGCACTACGGGCTGACAATCATTGCGCCCTCCGCCGAAGCGGAAGGCCGATATTCTGAGTGGAGGGGTATTCCTTGTCAATTCCGGCGCACCGAAGATCTCCGCGGTGCTGACCGTGCATGGGGGTATCAGCACCACGTACCAGGCGGGCGGAAAGTCGATGGGTGTGAGAACCTCCCCCACTCCCTCCGCCCAGGCCGACCGGCCCCTGACAAAGACCGGCACGTCGGCGCCCAGCCGCAGGCCCAGTTCCGCCAGCGCATCTTCGTCCAGCCCGGCATCCCAGAGCCTGTTCAGAGCCACCAGCGTGGTCGCTGCATTGGAACTGCCGCCGCCCACCCCCCCACCGATGGGCAACCGCTTGTGCACTGTGATGTCCGCGCCCACGCCACAACCGGCAGCGGTTTGCAGCAAGCGGGCCGCGCGCACCGCGAGATCATCGTCGGCGGCTACACCCGGCATGTCTCCCCGTCGGCTGATCAGGCCGTCGTCACGCACGGTGAAATACATCTGATCACCATGATCCAGAAAGAGAAAGGCAGTCTGCAGCGTATGGTAGCCATCGCTGCGCCGCCCGGTGACATGAAGAAACAGGTTCAGTTTGGCAGGGGCGGGCCAGGCGTCATTGCGGCTGGTCAGGTCACCGTCAGTCACGGCCGAGTTCCCATTCGCGCAGGGAAGCACGGACATCGATACCAGGCCCCTCCATGGAGATGCGAGCCGGCATGTAGGTACCGTTGATCGAACTCCACGCGGTGTACCGGATGTGCCATCCAAGCTGTTCCAGCTCCGTCGGCCGGCCGTATTCATCCATTTCCAGCTCAACGTCGTACTCCGGGGAGGGCATACCGCGCAACCAGTCGCGCAGCACATCCACGGGAATGGCGTAGCCTGTGTAGCGGTAAAGCAGCTCCTGGCCGTCATCCGCCTCCTCCACCGTACCGTCGGAGCCGCGCAGCACCACGCCGGCGGCATTGCCCTCCAGGCGGACGCTGCCGGAGCCCAACGGTCCTCGCAGGTCGAGCACCCAGTGGTTCTCGGTCTGGCGCCACTGCATGGACATGCTGGCGTTATCCTGCTCCGTATTGAATGCCGCCCGTCCGCTGGTGCGCCAGTGGTTGTAGGCGGTCAGCCGGCTGATACGCTGCTCGTACAGAACCTCAGCCGGCAGCTCGGGCGTCGGTTCGGGGGGGCGTACCGCACAGGCAACCAGAACACATGGCAGAACAACGGCCAGCAACCAGAGGCGGGCCGCGGCAGGGAGACGCATCATGAGGGGTCCAGTCTCTGCATGGTTTCCTTCAGCGCGGGGTCATCGGGGGCTTCGTCAAGCGCCTGACGCCAGATGCGGCGAGCCTCTTGCCGCTCACCCATGGCCCAGAGCACTTCACCCAGATGGGCCGAAACTTCCGCATCGGGCATCTGCTCATGGGCGCGACGCAGGAACGTGAGTGCCTCCTGATAATTTCCGAGCCGATAATGCGCCCAGCCCATGCTGTCGAGAATGGCGGCATTGTCCGGGTCCATGGAGTGGGCCCGCTGAATCAGTTCAAAGCCCTCCTGGTGCCGGTCGGTCACGTCGACGAGGGTATAACCCAGAGCGTTCAATGCCTGCGCGTTGTCAGGATCGCGCTCAAGGATGTAACGCAGATCCCGTTCGGCACTGTCGACATTGTCCTGAAGTACGGCTGTCAGCGCACGCCCATAGATCAGGTCCGTGTTGCCGGGATGGCGTTCCAGCGCATCGGCATAAAGGGAAATGGCCTCGTCATACAGCTGGTTACGGCGGAGCACTTCGCCTTCCACCAGGTAACCGCGCACCGATTCCGCGGGATGTTGTTCACGCACCTGTTCGAGCAATGTTCTCGATGCTCCCAACCGCCCCAGGTCACCGAGGAGAACGGCGCGTCGAAGCTTGGCGGCCAGCCGGTTATCACCTTCCACCTGCTCATACCAACGCAGAGCGTCTTCGATTCTCGCTCGGTCTTCGGCGATCTGGCCAAGGAAGTAGTACGCTTCGTTGGTGCGCTCTCCCAGCTCCACCAGACGAAGAAAATAAGGCCGTGCCTCCTTGGGGTGCCCGGCATCCAGCGTCAGCAGGCCGGTTGCATACAGCACACCGGCATCATTCGGGCGGTCCACCAATACCTGGCGAAAGTGCCTCAGGGCGTCTTGCTCACGGCCTGCATCGAGCAGCGTGCGGGCAAGATAGAGCCGGAGCTCGCCGTCGCCTGGATAACGCTCGATCAGTGTCTCGAAAGCCGCCCTGCCTGCATCGACACGCCCCGATTCGATCAGCGCCTGGGCGCGCAGGGTTGCCAACTCACGGGAGTCCGGCGCGACGTCGAGCCCGGCGTCTGCTGCTGTAACGGCAACGTCGGCCTCGCCCGACCTCAGTGCGGCCTGCGCATAGACCAGGTGCGCTTCCGGTACGTCTGAAAATGATTCGGCCAGCGACTTCAGCACGGCCAGTGAGGCATCCGCGTCCTCTTCCCGGCCCAGGCCACCGCCAATTTGCGCGAAGGCGGCGGCCGGATCGTCAGAGCGCACAACCAGCTCCCTGAACTGGCGCCGCGCCTGATCGGCATCGCCATTGCGCAAGTGGAAAACTGCCAGTGCCTGGCGCGCGGACAGATCGTCCGGATCCAGCTCCACCCAACGGGCAGCCGCGTCCTGACCTTTGACGTCCTGGTTCGAGTAAATGCTGATGCGCGTGGCCCGTGCGGCAATCTGAGGGTCTTCCGTTAGCCGCATGGCCTTCAGGTAAGCCTCCAGCGCCGCCGACAATTGCCCGCGCACGCTGGCAAACTCGGCCACCAGCAGCTGGTACATCAGGTTTCGATCGTCCTCCACCGGGGGCTCGCGCTGCTCGAGTATGCGCAGATCCTCGGCGGGATCCTGATAGGCCGTATCCGCGTCGCCCTCGGGTACTGTTGCGCAGCCCCCAAGCACCAGGGCCATGAGACCCAGAGCTGTCATTATCCATCGCGTCATCGCGTGTCCCCGAGAAGTTCAGATCATCGCCGATCCCATACTTCGCACACTATACGCGGCCTGGGCCGCATCCTGCATGAATTCGCGTGGCAACAGCGCCTTACTCACGGCCCCGGGAAAATCTGTTCGCTTGTATTCCAGTGCCGGATTCCCGACAATCCTTGCTCGTCAGGCGCCTATCCGAAGAACGGTTGCCGAAAGCCGCCATAGGCAATTCGTTGGTGGACAGGTTCCAAGAGACGCGTCAGCCGGTTTTCTGGACGCCCATGCCTCTTTGCGCAGTTGGACTCAATCATGTCAGTGCCCCGCTCGAAGTGCGGGAACGCGTGGTATTCCCTCTGGAAACCCTGCAGCAGGCTCTGCTCGCCCTGACCGAGGTATCGAGCATTCATGAAGCCGCGGTGATTTCCACCTGTAATCGTACGGAGATCTATACCCTGGTGGAAACCGCCGCGGATGCGGACCAGATCGTGCGCTGGCTGGCTTCCTGCCATGAGGTCGAAGAGGACTGGCTCAGGTCGTACCTCTATGTGCACCATGGTCGCGATGTCGTGACCCACCTTTTGCGGGTCACGCCCGGGCTGGACTCGCTGGTGGTGGGAGAACCGCAGATCGGCGGTCAGACCAAGGCGGCCTACCTGGAAGCGCTGACCGCGGGGACGGTCGGCCAGGTACTGGACCGGCTGTTCCAGCATGCCTTCACCGTCTCCAAGCGGATTCGCACCGAAACCGGAATCGGCGCCAATCCGGTTTCGGTGGCCTTTGCCGCGGTGACGCTGGCCAGACAGATTTTCGGCTCTCTGGAGCAGTCCACCGCCCTGTTGGTGGGCGCCGGAGAGACGATCGAGCTGACCGCGCGACATCTCTACCAACAGGGTGTCCGGCGCTTCATGGTGGCCAATCGCACCCTGGAGCGCGCGCGCGAGCTTGCCGAGCAGTACGGTGGCGAGGCGGTGGAACTCGGAGCATTGCCGGACGCGCTAGTGCATGCGGATATCGTCGTGGCCTCAACCGCCTCACCGCTACCGCTGCTGGGCAAGGGATCGGTGGAACGCGCACTGAAAAAACGTCGGCACCGCCCCATTTTCATGGTGGATATCGCCGTGCCGCGCGATATAGAGCCCGAAGTGGGTCAGTTGGACGATGTTTATCTCTACACGGTTGACGATCTGCGCGAAGTGATCGAGGAAAACATGCGCTCCCGCCGCCATGCGGCCGACGAAGCGCAGGAGATCATCGACCTTCAGGCCGACCGCTTCATGAACTGGCTGCGCAGCCTGGAATCGGTGCCGGCCATTCGCCGATTCCGGGATCGCGCCACCGATCATCGGGACCTGGTGCTGGAGCGTGCACTGCGCCGGCTGGACCGGGGCGAACCACCGGAAGACGTCTTGAAATATCTGGCCCACACCCTAACCAACCGATTGTTGCACGGGCCCACGACGCGCCTGCGGCAAGCCGGCGAGGAAGGCGAGCGGGAGCTCATGGAAGCCGCGCGCCGCCTGCTGGACATCGACGAGACTGCAGCCAAGCGAGGTAACACCGGACAGTGAAGAGTTCCATCCGCGGCAAACTGGAGAGGCTGGAAGAACGCTTCGAGGAAGTTGGTGCCCTGCTATCCGATCCCGACGTGATCGGTAATCAGAACCGTTTCCGGGATCTGTCCCGGGAATACGCCCGGCTGGAAACCGTCGTCCAGGCCTTCGCCCGGTTCCAGCGAGCGGAGGAGGATCTGGCCGCCGCGCAATCCATGTACGATGACAACGACGCCGACATGCGCGCCATGGCCGAGGACGAAGCCGAGGAGGCGCAACAGATCCGCGCGCGCCTGGAACGCGAACTGGAGTTGCTGCTGCTCCCCGAGGACCCGAACGATCAATCGAATATCTTCCTGGAGATCCGTGCCGGCACCGGCGGTGACGAGGCCGCTCTATTTGCCGGCGACCTGTTCCGCATGTATGCGCGGTACGCCGAACAGCAGGGTTGGCAGATGGAAATCATCAGTTGCAGCGAGGGGGAGCACGGCGGCTACCGCGAGGTGATCGCCCGCATCATTGGTGAAGGCGCCTACTCGCGCCTCAAGTTCGAGTCCGGTGCGCACCGGGTACAGCGGGTACCGGAAACGGAGTCCCAGGGCCGGATTCATACCTCCGCATGCACCGTGGCCGTCCTGCCGGAGGTGGCCGAGGTGGACCAGATCGTCATTAACCCGAACGATCTGAAAGTAGACACCTACCGCGCGTCGGGGGCGGGCGGTCAGCACGTCAACAAGACCGACTCGGCCATCCGCATCACCCACTTGCCAACGGGCGTGGTGGTGGAATGTCAGGATGAGCGCTCTCAGCACAAGAACCGCGCAAAGGCGCTTGCGCTGCTGCAGGCAAGACTGTTGAGCGCTGAACAGGACCGGCAGACCGCCGAGCAGAGCGCCCAGCGCAAGCTCCAGGTTGGCAGCGGCGATCGTTCCGAGCGGATCCGAACCTATAACTTTCCCCAGGGCCGGGTCACCGACCACCGTATCAATCTCACTATCCATCGGCTCGAGGAGGTGCTGACCGGTAACCTCAATCAGGTCATCGGTCCGCTGGTGCAGGAACACCAGGCCGGGTTGCTGGCGCAGATGGCCAAGGAAGGCAGCTGAAGCAGGCGGCTATCCAGGCCGAAGGACTACCCGGGCGGGGTCAGTGGTGGTGGTGCGCGCCGCCATCTGGGGCGTCCCGGCGCACTGGCGCCGTCACTTCGATTTCCGTACCGTCATCGAAGCGCAGCATGAGGGGGACGGAGTCCCCGCTGGCCAGCTGATCGACATTCCGGTTCATCAACATGACGTGGTATCCGCCCGGCTCCAGGCTCACCTCGCCGCCGGCGGGAATGACGATCTTCGCCACGTGTTGCATGCGGGCCATGCCGCGTTCCTCCATGGACTCATGCAATTCGGCGCTGCCGAACAGCGGTGAGTGCACCGCCACCAGTTCCCTGCTCTGCGCACCGGCGTTCACGACCGTCATGTAACCGGCGGAATGACGGGACACGGGCGGAACCTCGCGGACCCACGGTGCGGTGACCGACAACTGGCCCGCCTGGGCGGGTACCGTGGAAACAGACAACAGCAGCAGCAGTATCAGCCAACGCATGAGCGCACTCCGGAGATAACGGTTATCAGATACGACGGCCTGTCCGATCAATGGCCGGAGCAGCGCCGGAACGGACTGCCCCTGTCGTGTCGGCGGCACCTCGGATTCGGCCACGCAGCCAGATCAGGCCACGCACGAGCATACCGAGCCCGATGCCGAAAAGCACGATCGCCGGGCCAGACGGGATATCCAGCCAATAGGAGCCGGCCAGACCGCCGGTGGTCATGATCATGCCCATGATCACGGCACTCAACAGGACCAGGGCAAAGCTGCGCGCCGCCATCATCAACGCGATCACCGGCGGCAAGGTGAACAGCGCAATCAGCAACACGATGCCGACGACCTGTATGAGCAGAATCACTGCCAGCGCCACCAGCACCAGCAGCATCTGATTGATCAGGTTCACCGGTACGCCCTGCACCTGGGCGAACGTCTCGTCGAAGGCGACGGCGACGAAGGACCGGTAGAACAGCCCCATGATCAACAGCGTCAAAGCAACCAGCCCCGCAAGCAGCCACACATTCGCTCTCGATACCGTCAGAATGTCGCCGAACAGATAGGCCATGAGATTCGGTGCATAGCCCGGCGTCATATGAATGAACACGATACCCACGGCCATGCCGGCGGCCCAGAGTATGCCGATAAAGGCGTCCTGATGCCGGCCGCTGTCACCTCTCCCCAGCCAACCCAACAGCAGCGCAGCCAGCACGGCCACCACAACGGCGCCGATCAGCGGGTGGATACCCAGGTAATAACAAACGCCCAGCCCGGCGAAGGCGGCGTGACTGATGCCGCCGGCGATAAACACCAGACGCTTGATCACCACGAAAGCGCCCACAACGCCGGACAGCACACTGGCCAGCAAGCCGGCCAGCAGCGCGTTCTGGGCAAATTCGTAACTTAACAACACAGACAGGTCATTCATGGCGTTATCCATCAACCGTCATGGTTGTGTTCGCTCAGTACGCGGTGCGGCACGCCATGGGCCACCAGCTCCACCGGGCAGCCGTAAGCCTCCTCCAGCTGTGCATGCGACAGCTGACCGCTGCCGTGATAGAACAGCTTGCGATTGACGCACGCGATCTGTTTGACCTGGGTGGCGAAACCCGTGATGTCATGGGTAACGACGATGATGGGAATGCGCTGGTTGAGTTCGTTGAGCAGGTCGGCGAGCACCCCTCTGGTCTCGGCGTCCACTGAGGATGTGGGTTCGTCCAGGAACAGGATGTCCGGATCACCCGCCAGTGCTCGGCCAATCAGCGCCCGCTGCAGCTGGCCACCGGAAAGATCGGCAATCGGCGAGTTCGCCATGTGGTCAAGACGCAGGCGCTCCAGCACCTGCATCACGGCCCGACGGTCCGCGGCCCCGTAGCGCGCGAACAGCCCCTGACGACCAAGCCTGCCCATCAGCACCGCATCGCGCAGCTGGAGAGGGAAATTACGATCGAAGGTGGAAAACTGGGGCACGTAGCCAATGCGGCCATGCCCCGTCGGCAGGTTCCAGCGCACGGTTCCGCGCCATGGTTGTTCCAGACCCAGCATCACCCGCAACAGCGTCGTCTTGCCGCCACCGTTGGGGCCGATCACGGCCAGAAAATCCCGAGGGCCGATACGCAGATCGACGTTCTGGAGCACGGCTTCGCGGTCGTAGCCAAAGGTTACGCCCCTGACCTCCACCAGTGGCTGCGGGCTTGCGGACATTAGCGGTCACCCTCCACCAACGCATGACCAAGGGTGCGCAGCGTTACCGTCCAGTTCTCCGACATGGGATCGAGGGAAACGATCTCGGCGCCCAATTCGCGGGCGATGACATCGGCGCCGCGACTGGAAAAACCGGCCTGGACGAATACGGCCCGAATACCATCGGCCCGAGCGCGCTCTATCAGCTCCGCCAACCGGGCCGGGCTTGCATCCTTGCCTTCGGACTCGATCGCACGCTGTTCCAGCCCGTAGTCGTCGGCAAAATAACCCCAGGCGGGGTGATTTACCAGAAACACGCGCCGGGACAAGCTGCTCAGCTGTGTGCGCAACTCCGCATCAAGGGTATCAATTTCCTGCAGAAAGCCCTGAAGACCGGATTCATAGTGGCGGCGACCATCCGGATCAACGCCAATGAGCGCTTCAGTGATGCGATGGGCGGTCGCGCGCACGATGCGCGGAGATACCCAGACGTGAGGATCGGTCTCACCGTGCGCCTGTTCCTGGTGACCGCGGCCGTCGTGGCCATCCTCCTCGTGATCGCTGACGTGATCGTGCGCATGCGCCGGATGGCCGTGATCCTCCAACTCCCGGTACGCCACACCCTCGGACATATCCACGACCCGCACGTCACGGTCCAGTTCCTCCAGCCGTTCAAGAAAATGCTGCTCGAAAAGGTAATCAGGGTGCCCGGCCTTCACGTACACACGCCCGTCCGCCAGCGCCATGAGCTGGCGGGGGGATGGCGAAAATGTGTGAGAGGACTGACCAGGCTTGACCATCACGTCCACCGATACCCGGTCACCGCCGATGGCTTTGACGAAATAGGCCTGCGGCGCAACGCTGACGGTAACCGGCACAGGCGTCTGCCCCAAAAGCAGCATGGGGGAAAACACCCCCAACACAGCGACCAACACGCTGAAGAACCGGGTCATGTCATACCTCTGCGGCGGCCTCGCTCGAAGGAGAAGGAGCATGCGAAGCACTGCTACAAGTCATCAGGAAGCGTAACAGGATAACATTACGTTAAAGAAAATGCGCGCACGGATCAGCGCCCTCGTTGCCCGGATGACGAAAAGCCGCTACCTACCCACCCTGCGGATACGAAAAACCCGCCGAGGCGGCGGGTTTTCCATTGAGCGGGAGGTTGCGTACGCTTTATGCGACGCGCTGCTTCTCGCGAATTTCCTCCAGCGTCTTGCAGTCGATACACAAGGTTGCCGTCGGCCGGGCTTCGAGCCTGCGGAGGCCGATTTCAACCCCGCACTGCTCACAATAGCCGTAATCATCCTTGCGGATCATTTCCAGGGTCTGATCGATCTTGCGGATCAGCTTCCGCTCCCGGTCACGGGTGCGGAGTTCCAGGGCAAACTCTTCTTCCTGCGTGGCCCGGTCGGCCGGATCCGCATAGTTGGTGGCGTCATCGCGCATATGGTGCACGGTGCGCTCCACCTCCTCCTGCAACTGCTTCTTCCACGCCAGCAGAAGCTGACGGAAATGTTCGAGTTGCCCATTGCTCATGTACTCCTCGCCCTTCTTCTCCGTGTAGGGCTCGAAGTCCTTCACTGGCAGTACATGCTTGTGTTTCATGTCTGTTTCCTCCAGCTGCTACCGGCTGTACCACTTGATACCGCACCATTTGCGAACCGGCCGAGCCTTCACTCGGAGCCATGGTGCCTGTCGCCGATGACAGGATGATTAAGAATGTACATCGTTACCCGGACTTCCGCTTTCCGGCAACTAAGCGGACGTTATAGCAGCGTCGGCCACGTATGGCAAAACCGGGATTGCGATCCATCAGTTCTGGGCTTGCCTCTCGGCAAGCACGGGCCTGAGCCGCTCCGCCATGTCCCGCACACTGCGTTCGGTGGTCTCCCAGTCGATACAGGCATCCGTGATCGACACACCGTACTTCAGAGCCGCCGGATCGCCAGTGAGCTTCTGGTTGCCCCAGTTTATGTTGCTTTCCACCATCATGCCGACGATCGAGCGGTTACCGTCCTGGATCTGATGAGCCAGGTTGTCCAGCACCAACGGCTGCAGGGCCGGGTCCTTGCTGGAGTTGGCATGACTGCAGTCCACCACAATATTGGCGGGCAGCCGGGCGGCCTCCAGTTCCCGCTCGCAGACGGACACGCTGACGGAATCGTAGTTCGGTTTGCCGCCGCCGCCACGCAGCACCAGGTGACCATAGCGGTTTCCGCGGGTGCGGGTAATGGCGCACTGGCCCTGAACGTTGATGCCGAGAAAGCTGTGGGGCCTGGACACCGAGTGCAGCGCGTTGATGGCCACCTCCAGGCTGCCGTCGGTACCGTTCTTAAAACCGACCGGCGTGGACAGGCCGCTGGCCATTTCCCGGTGGGTCTGGGATTCCGTGGTCCGGGCGCCGATAGCGGTCCAGGTAACGAGATCATGCAGATACTGCGGCATGATGGGATCGAGCGCCTCGGTTCCCGCCGGCAAACCCATATCCGCGATGTCCAGAAGCAGCTTGCGGGCAAGATGCACACCGCGCTCGATGTGGAAGGAGTCATTCATGTCCGGATCGTTGATAAGGCCCTTCCAGCCCACCGTGGTCCGCGGCTTCTCGAAGTAGACGCGCATGACGATGAAGACGGAATCCTTGACCTCGTCCGCGAGCACCTTGAGCCGCCGCGCGTAATCAAGCGCCTGCTCGGGATCGTGGATGGAGCAGGGGCCAATCACGAGAAAAATTCGCGGATCGCGCCGATCGAGGATGTTCTCCACGACGCGACGACCAACGAGCACGGTATCCCGGGCCTTGGCGGACAGGGGCAGTGAGCGATGGACATCTTCAGGTGTCGGCAGCAGCTCCTGCGACAGGATATTGAGATTTTCCACCGATTCGTTGACGGGGATCGGTTCTGCCATGATTCCTCTCGACGGTCAGGCCGGCACACAGTCCGGAAAACAGATCAGCCTGACATGGTAGCCGGACTTGCTACACTTGACCACGTCCGGCACCTGTCAGCCTGCGCGGGCGACAGGTATAGTGTTGCCGACTTTCCATATGCCCAGGAGCCTTGGACATGGCCGTTGACCGCAAATTGATGGACATCCTCTGCTGTCCCATCACCCGACAGCCGATGGAGCCGCTCTCGCGGGACCGCCTTCAGCGCCTGAATGCCCTGATCGAAGCAGGCGAGGTTACCTTCGCCGACGGTTCAAGGGTCGAGGGCCCGCTACGCGAAGCGCTGATTACCAGAAACGGCGAGCGCATCTATCCCGTGGACGACGGCATCCCGGTCATGCTCGAGGAGCGCTGCATCTCCACCCGACCACTGTCTCTCGACGGCTGACATGCCCTCCGAGACCGTGGACGCAGCGTTACGCGCAGCCACGGCGCGGCTTGAAGCCTGCTCGCCCTCACCTCGGATCGATGCGGAGTTGCTATTCCTGCATGCGCTAAGCTGGCCGCGCTCCCGGCTGTTCACCAATGCCCGGACGGCCCTCGGCGATACACAACAGGCGAGCATTGACGCGCTCATCGGCCGACGCCTGAGCGGCGAACCGGTGGCCTACATCACCGGCACACGCGGCTTCTGGACGCTGGACCTGTGCGTCGACAAGCGCGTGCTCATCCCCCGCCCGGAAACAGAGCTGGTGGTCGAACGGGCACTGGCGCTGTACCCCGACAATCAAATACTGACCGTCGCCGACCTCGGTACCGGCAGTGGCGCCATCGCCCTGGCCCTGGCGAGCGAACGCCCGCGCTGGACCATCACGGCCACGGATCAGTCCGTCGATGCACTGGCGGTTGCCAGAGAGAATGCCCAGAGGCTCGGTTTAACGGTCACCTGGGAGCATGGCGCGTGGTTCAGACCTCTGGCAGGGCAACGTTTCGACCTGATCGTTTCCAACCCGCCGTACGTTGCCGAAGGCGACGTGCATCTGAACCAGGGCGATGTCCGCTTCGAACCGGGCTCGGCGCTGGCTGCCGGGCCGGACGGCCTGGACGATCTACGTCGGATCATCGATGCGGCCCCGGCTCATCTGCAGCCGCACGGATGGCTGATACTGGAACATGGCCATGATCAGGCAGAAGCCGTGGCGGACATACTGCGCAAGCGAGGGTTCGCAAACATCGCCGGCTACCGGGATCTGGGAGGCCAACCGCGCGTTACGGAAGCGCGGACCAGGCCGTGACCCTGCGGACGAAGCCCGCACGGGAACGAACTCCCGCATCCGCGAGGTCGGCTGGGGCGGTTGGTCGGCAGGCGCGACTCGTGAAGCCCCACCCCGAAGGCCGCCCGGCCCGAAGGGTGGCCGCAGGGATGCGGCCACCGGCCGACAGCACAGGGATGTGCTGTTGGCCGGTCAGGCCTTCGGGGTGGATCAGGCGGAACGTGGAGCGCCTGCCGACCAACCGCCCCAGCCGACCGGCCCGAAGCCACCGCGCCCTCCCCCGCAAGACCTTTCAACTCAATGCAGCGTCTCACTCGGCGGCATGCCCTTGCCGCCTCCCACGAACAGCTCCTCCACATCCATCTCGTCAAACTCGTAACTGCTGCCGCAGAATTCACACTGCGCCTCGATCGCACCCTGCTCGAGAATAATGGAATTGACCTCCTCGGCACCCAGTGAAAACAACACCGAGGCAATTCGCTCGCGGGAACAGGGGCAATGAAAGCGCATCGGCTGCGGCGGGAAAAGGCGGATATCCTCCTCATGGAACAGCCGCCGGATGATCTCCCGGGCATCCAGGTTCAGCAAATCATCATCCTTGATCGTGGCAGCCAGCTGCTCGGCCCGATTCCAGGCGTCCGGGTCCTCATGCGCGTCCTCACCCGGAAGCCGTTGCAGCAACAAGCCGGCGGCATGATTGCCGTCACAGGCCAGAAAGATGCGGGTCGGCAACTGCTCCGACTGCGAAAAATAGTTATCCACGGCCTCGGAAAGACTGTTCGTATCCAGCGCCACGATGCCCTGATAACGCTCGGTGCTGTCATCCGGATCAATGGTAATGGCCAGATTACCTTCCGTGCACATGGCATGAAGCGGCCCTGCCGGTACCTGCCCGACATCTTCCCGCTGATGCGCGACCGCGCGCAGCGCCTGATCATGGCTGGCACTGGCGACCGCCATGGTGATCGGCCCCTTGCCCTGCATCTGCAGAATCAGCGACCCCTGGAACTTGAGAATCGACGACAACAACCCGGCCGCCGCCATGGCCTCGCCCAGCAACCGCGCCACGGCGTCGGGATACGGGCGGCGTGCCAGAACTTCCCGGTACGTGCCGTCCAGGTGGATGAGTTCGCCGCGTACATTGGCGTGCTCGAACAGAAAACGGTGAAGCTGATCGGGGCTGGCAGACACGGACATCTCCGAAAAACAAAGGGCAGGCTATCCAAATTGAGGGCGCGGCGCCCGATGTTCAAGGGAGACACTGCCCTATTCCCATGGGAATAGGGCAGTGTCTCCCAAGGCCGCGGCACGCGGCTACCCTGCCAGCTTTTTCTTCAGCAAGTCATTGAGCTGGGCAGGATTGGCCTTGCCCTTCGAGGCTTTCATCACCTGCCCGACGAAGTAACCCAGCAGCTTGTCCTTGCCGGCCCGGTACTGCTCCAACTGAGCCGGGTTGGCGGCGATGACCTCATCGACCATGGCCTCGATCGCGCCGCTATCGGTCAACTGTTTCAGCCCCCTGGCCTCGATCACGGCGTCGGCATCGCTTTCACCGTTCCACATCGCTTCAAACACGTCCTTGGCGATCTTGCCGGAGATGGTATTGTCGGAAATGCGCTTGATCATACCGCCAAGCATGTCGGGGGTCACCGGGCTCTCGCCTATTTCGCGGCCGTCGCGATTCAAGGCACCGGCCAGATCACCCATCACCCAGTTCGCCGCAAGCTTGGCCTCGCCGTCGGCCGCCGCCACCACCGCCTCGAAGTAATCCGCCATGTCACGGCCCGCGGTCACGATGCCCGCATCGTAAGCGGACAACCCGTACTGCTCCATGAACCGCTGACGGCGGGCGTCCGGCAACTCCGGCAACTGCTCGCGCGCACGCTGGATCATGACGTCGTCGATGACCAGCGGCAGCAGATCAGGGTCCGGGAAGTAACGATAGTCGTTGGCCTCCTCCTTGCTGCGCATGGAGCGCGTCTCGTTCTTCACGGAATCATAAAGCCGGGTCTCCTGCACCACCTTGCCGCCGGATTCGATGACGTCGATCTGGCGCTCCACTTCAATATTGATGGCCTTTTCCACGAAACGGAACGAGTTCAGATTCTTCAGCTCAGCGCGCGTGCCGAGCGTCTCCTGCCCCATGGGCCGCACGGACACATTGGCATCGCAGCGGAACGAGCCCTCTTGCATGTTGCCATCGGAGATGTCCAGGTAGCGCACCAGGGAGTGGATTTTCTTCATATACGCCACGGCTTCCTTCGCCGAACGCAGATCGGGCTCGGAGACAACTTCCAGCAAAGGTGTGCCGGCCCGGTTAAGGTCGATACCGGTCACGCCCTCAAACCCTTCGTGCAGAGACTTGCCGGCATCTTCTTCCAGATGCGCCCGAGTCACGCCGATACGCTTTGACGCACTGTCTTCCAGTTCGATCACCACTTCGCCACCATGCACCACGGGCAATTCGTACTGACTGATCTGGTAGCCCTTGGGCAGATCGGGATAGAAGTAGTTCTTGCGCGCAAACACCGAGTGCGGCGCAATGCTGCAACCCGTGGCCAGACCGAACTTGACGGCCATGTTCACCACCTCGGCATTGAGCACCGGCAGCACGCCGGGGAGGCCGAGATCCACCGCGCAGGCCTGCGTGTTGGGCTCCGCGCCGTAGGCGGTGGAGGCGCCGGAAAAGATCTTGCTGCGGGTCGCCAGCTGGACATGAATTTCCAGCCCGATGACAACTTCCCATTCCATCGTCTCTTTACTCCTCGCCTCAGGCGAATGCATCCGGTACCCGGGTGTGCCAGTCCGTTACCTGCTGATAACGGTGCGCGGCATTCAGCAGCCGCGCCTCATCGAAATAGTTGCCGATGAGCTGCAGGCCCACTGGCCGCTCATGCGCAAAACCCGCCGGCAGGGACATGCCGGGCAACCCCGCCAGGTTGACGGCGATCGTGTAGATGTCGGAGAGATACATGCTCACGGGGTCATCGCTGCGCTCGCCCTTGTTGAACGCCACCGTGGGCGCGGTCGGGCCGAGAATCAGGTCGACTTCGCCAAAGGCCTGCATGAAATCATCGCGGATCAGTTGCCGAACCTGTTGGGCCTTGCGGTAGTACGCATCGTAGTAACCGGCGGACAGCGCATAGGTCCCCACCAGGATTCGCCGCTGAACCTCGGCGCCGAAGCCTTCTCCGCGAGAACGCTTGTAGAGATCCTCGAGATCCCGCGGATTGTCGCAACGGTAGCCGAAGCGCACGCCGTCGAAACGAGACAGGTTCGATGAGCACTCGGCCGGCGCGATCACATAGTATGCGGGCACCGCCAGGTGGGTGTTGGCCAGGCTGATCTCCCTGAACTCCGCGCCCAGGGCCCGGTAGGTTTCAATGGCATCCTGCATGGCCCGACCCACGTCGGGATCCAGCCCTTCACCGAAGTATTCCTTCGGCAGGCCGATCTTCAGGCCCCGGAGCGCATTACCGATACTTTCTCGGTAGTGCGGGACCTCCCGGTCCACGCTGGTGGAATCGCGCGGGTCGAACCCGGCCATGGTCTCGAGCAACACGGCACAGTCCTCTGCCGTGCGCGCCATCGGCCCGGCCTGATCGAGACTGGAGGCGAATGCGATCATGCCGTAGCGGGAGACCCTGCCGTAGGTGGGCTTGAGACCGGTAATGCCGCACAGCGCGGCGGGTTGACGGATGGAGCCGCCGGTATCGGTACCGGTGGCCGCCGGCACCAGTCGCGCAGCCACGGCCGCCGCCGAACCACCGGATGACCCGCCCGGCACCGCGGCCGGATCCCAGGGGTTACTGACCGGGCCGTAATAGCTGGTCTCGTTGGAAGAGCCCATGGCGAACTCGTCCATATTGGCCTTGCCCACGCAGATCATTCCGGCATCCGCCAGTCGCTCCACCACATGGGCGTCATACGGGGAGATGAAATTGTCCAGCATGCGCGAGCCGCAGCTGGTACGCACACCCCTGGTACAGAAAATGTCCTTGTGGGCAAGAGGAATGCCGGTCAGCAGGCCAGCCTCGC
This sequence comes from Aquisalimonadaceae bacterium, assembly GCA_040877625.1. GTDB lineage: Bacteria > Pseudomonadota > Gammaproteobacteria > Nitrococcales > Aquisalimonadaceae > Methylonatrum. Next base: position 27,127 of record JBBDNK010000026.1, on the reverse strand, counting down.
CGCGGGCACGGGCGGCATCCGCCGCGCGGGCCTGTGCCAGCGCCTGCTCCGCGGTAAGCGTAATGAAGGCGTTGAGCCCGGCGCCCTGGTTGCGGATACGCTCGAACAGCGCAGTGGTCAGCTCGACGCTGGAGAATTCCCCGGCGGTGAGGCCGGCGGCAAGTTCGGTCACGGTCTTGGTATGCAGGGTCACGATGACTATCCGTTGATTAACCAGACTGGGAAAACCAGTGCCCACAGGCACGGGGCCGCATCACTCAATAACGCGAGGCACCAGGTACAGGCCTGCTTCCGTTGCCGGCGCGATGGACTGGAACAGCTCCCGCTGGTTCTCTTCGGTGACCAGATCCGGCCGCAGCCGCTGCGCCATGTCCAGGGGGTGGGCCATGGGCTCCACGGAGGTGGTGTCCACCGCACCCATGGCTTCCACGAAAGACAGGATGTCGGACAGATTGCGGGCGTGGTCGGCCAGATCCTCGTCATTCACCGCCAGTCGCGCAAGGTGCGCGATCTGCTTGACGTCATCGTTACTCAGGGACATGCGGCGACTCCATTCCTGATAGCCGGAGGAACCGGCAATTTTCGGTGAATACAGCCCTTATGGCAAACTGGATGGTTACCGCGGCACCTGCCGCCGGTGTGACGGGATGCCCGAAACCAGCGTCTCCGCTTGCTGAAACCCCACCCCGTTGTTAGATTAGGCGCCTTTCACCCAGCGGGACAGCAATAATGTTCAAGGGCATTCGCGGGCTTTTCTCCAACGACCTCTCAATCGACCTCGGCACAGCCAACACGTTGATCTACCTGCGGGGTCAGGGGATCGTGCTGAACGAACCGTCCGTGGTGGCCATCCGCCAGGATCGTGACGGCGGACCCAAGACAATCGCGGCCGTCGGCCTTGAAGCAAAGAACATGATGGGCCGCACCCCCGGCAACATCAAAGCAATCCGGCCGCTGAAGGACGGCGTGATCGCCGACTTCACCGTCACCGAGAAAATGCTGCAGCATTTCATAAAGAAGGTGCACGAGGCCCGTTTCTTCAAGCCCAGCCCACGTGTCCTGGTCTGCGTTCCCTGCGGGTCTACTCAGGTTGAACGCCGCGCCATCAAGGAATCCGCCGTTGGCGCCGGCGCCCGAGAAGTCTACCTGATCGAAGAGCCCCGGGCAGCCGCCATCGGTGCCAACATGCCGGTGGACGAAGCCCGCGGCTCCATGGTGCTGGATATTGGCGGCGGCACCTCGGAAGTAGCTGTGCTGTCCCTGAACGGCATCGTTTACTCCGCCTCCGTGCGTATCGGCGGTGACCGCTTCGACGAGGCCATCATCAATTATGTGCGCCGCAACTATGGCATCCTGATCGGCGAAGCCACGGCGGAGCGCATCAAGCACGAAATCGGCACCGCCTTCCCCGGCAGCGAGGTGCGGGAGCTTGACGTCAAGGGCCGCAACCTCGCCCAGGGCGTGCCGCGCAGCTTTACGCTGAACAGCAACGAGATTCTCGAAGCCCTGCAGGAGCCCTTGTCCGCCATCGTAGGGGCGGTCAAGACAGCCCTCGAACAGACACCACCGGAACTGGGTGCGGACGTCGCCGACCGGGGCATCGTACTCACCGGCGGCGGCGCGCTGCTGCGCAACCTTGATCGCCTGATCATGGAAGAGACCGGATTGCCCGTGGTGGTAGCGGACGACCCGCTGACGTGTGTCGCCCGGGGCGGCGGTCGCGCTCTGGAGCTCATGGACGAACAGGGCCTGGACCTGTTTACCGTAGACTGACCAGGTACTGTCGACGTCGTGCCGGGATCGGTTCCGCCACAGAATTGATACGCCTTGGCCGTGACCGACACGGCCGGTATTGCCCCGGGGATCATCATCAAACCGTTATTCGCCCAAGGTCCCTCGGTGACCACGCGTCTCATCCTGCTGACCCTGGTGTCGGTCGGGCTGATGACGCTTGACCACCGCCAGCACCTCAGCGCGCCAGTCCGCGAGGCGGTGCACACCGCGGTGGCGCCCGTGCACTTCCTGGTCAACCTGCCCTTCGACCTGGTCGGCTATACCTCCGAGAACTTCGCCACCCGGCGCGCGCTGTTGGACGAGAATGCCCGCCTTCGCAATCAACACCTGCTCTACGAGGTTCGTCTGCAACGTCTTGATCAGCTGGAGCGTGAAAACATCCGCCTGCAGGGCCTGCTGGAATCTTCCTACGAAGTGGAAGAGTCGGTGCTGATCGCTGAACTGATGCGCGTGGACCTGGACCCTTATCGCCACGTGCTCCAGATCGACAAGGGCGCCCGCCATGGCGTCTTTATCGGCCAGCCGGTGCTGGATGCCAGCGGTATCATGGGCCAGGTGGATACCGTCGGCCGAAGTACCGCGGTTGTGCGTCTGATCACGGACCCCAGCCATGCAATTCCGGTACAGATAAACCGTAACGGCCTAAGGGCCATTGCTTTCGGAAACGGCAACCTGCGCGAGTTGGAACTGCCCCATCTGCCCAATAACGCCGATGTCGAAACCGGCGACCTGCTGGTCACCTCCGGTCTGGGGGGGAGATTTCCGCAGGGCTACCCGGTAGCACGGGTTGCCGAAGTGGTCCGGGAACCGGGGCTGCCGTTCGCCCGCATTACGGCCGAACCCAGTGCCGAGCTGGACCGTAGCCGCGAGCTTCTGCTGGTGCGCTCCAGGAGGACCAGAGGCATGGCCGAGGAAGCCGAACCGTGAGCGCGGCGCGGGGAAGCGGCGGCCTGGTGATAGTTGGCAGTTTTCTGGCTGCGTATCTGCTGACGGTGATGCCGTTACCGGACTGGGCGAGAGCAGCCAGGCCGGAATGGGTTGCCCTGGTCCTGATTTACTGGTGCATGGCCGTTCCGCACCGGGTGGGTGTCGGCGTGGCCTGGGTAGCAGGACTGGGGCAGGATGCCCTTCAGGCCGGCTTGCTTGGCCAGCAGGCGCTGGCCTATGCGGTGGTCGCGTTCGTGGTCCTGAAACTGCATCAGCGCATCAGGGTCTACCCACTTGGGCAACAGGCGCTGATCGTACTTGTGCTTCTGACGCTGGTGAACCTCATTCAGATGTGGATCAATGGGCTCACTGGCCGCCCCACGCCGGGGCTCAGCTACTGGCTGCCACCATTGGTGGGCACTTTCCTGTGGCCCTGGATATTCATCCTGATGCGCGGTATTCGTCGACATTACGGCGTAAAGTAGCGGGGCGTTGGCGGTAGAATCCGTCAAACAGCGGCACTCAAACCAGATCTACAGTGAACCTCCCGGGTATGGCAGTTAACGACAACAACGGCAAGAACCAGCTCCGCGACCAACATCGGGAACAGCAGCTGTTCACCCGACGGGCGGTTCTGGCCGGTGCCGGCGTGCTTGGCGCGCTCGGGCTGCTGGGCGCCCGCATGGCGCAGTTGCAGGTGCTCGGCCACCAGCACTACACCACGATGTCCCTTGCAAATCGGGTCAAGCTGGTGCCCATGCCACCCAATCGCGGGCTCATTCATGATCGCAATGGTGTGATTCTGGCGGAAAACCGCCCCACCTTTCAGATCATGATAACGCCCGAACAGGTACCGGACCTGGATGCCACTCTCCAGGAACTCGCTGAAATCATCCCGCTGGAAGACCGGGAAATAGAGCGGTTTCTGAGCCTGCGCCAGCGGTCCCGGCGGTTCGATGCCGTTGCCCTGAAATTCCGGCTGAACGAGCGTGACGTGGCCGCGTTCGCCACCAATCGGCATCGGTTTCCCGGGGTGGAAGTCGAAGCGCGGCTTACCCGGTTCTACCCCCAGGGGGCGCACGCCGTACACGCAATCGGCCACGTGGGCCGCATCAACGAGCGCGAACTGAGCCGAATCGATCCGTCCCGGTACAGGGGCAGTACGCACATGGGCAAGGCCGGCGCGGAGTTGCAATTCGAGGAACGTCTGCACGGACACTCGGGTATCGAGCGGGTAGAAACCAATGCCATGGGCAGGGTGATCCGGCCACTGGAGCGGGTTGCCCCGAACCCCGGCAACGACGTCTTTCTGACCATCGACAGCCGGCTGCAGCGCGTGGCGGAGGATGCGCTGGGCGAGTACGCCGGCGCCCTGGTTGCCATTGACGTACGCAATGGTGACGTCCTCGCCCTGGCCAGCAAACCGACATTCGACCCGAATCTGTTCGTGCACGGAATCGATCTGGACGCGTTCCGCAATCTGCAGGAGAACATCGACAAGCCGTTGTTCAACCGCGCGCTGCGCGGCCAGTATCCGCCGGGCTCCACCGTCAAGCCGTTCATGGCGCTCGCCGGATTGGAACACGGCACCATGACACCTGATGAGCGCATCACCTGCTATGGCCACTACAGCCTGCCCGGGATCGATCACCGCTGGCGCTGCTGGAAGAGGCAGGGACACGGCCCCATGGATCTGAACAAGGGTATCGTCGAGTCCTGCGATGTCTATTTCTATGATCTGGCCTACCGCCTGGGCATCGACAATATCCACGCCTTTCTTAGCGGGTTCGGGTTCGGTCAGACACCAAACTCCGGCATGCCGGGAGAGCTTGGCGGCATCCTTCCCTCGCGGCAGTGGAAGCGCGCCAACCGCAACGAGGCTTGGTATCACGGTGAAACGCTGATCACCGGCATCGGGCAAGGGTTCTTCCTGACCACACCGCTGCAACTGGCTCAAGCCACAGCCGTGCTGGCGCGTCGCGGTGAAGCGTTCTCCCCTCGCCTGATCCGCGCGATCCGGGACTCGGCCAGCGGCGACACCCGGGAACTGGACCCGGAACCCCTGGTTCTGAACCCGGCGCTCTCGCTGAGAAGCGACGACAACTGGGAGAAGGTCGTGGAGTCCATGGTCGCGGTGGTCCACAGCACCCGAGGAACAGCACGCAGCGCAGGCGAGGGCGCGGCCTATCAGATCGCGGGCAAGACCGGCACGGCCCAGGTGTTCAGCCTCGCCGCGGACCAGGAATACGACGAGGAGGAAATCGAGCATCGGCTTCGGGATCATGCCTTGTTCAACGCGTTCGCCCCCGCCAGGGATCCCAGGATCGCCGTGGCGGTCATTGTCGAAAACGGTGGTAGCGGGGGGGCGGTGGCCGCGCCCATGGCGCGCAAGGTGATGGATGCATTCATGGACCTGGACGCCAACGGGGAGCTGGGCAATGCTGACTAACGGAGCCCTCTCCGGCGCCGCCCCTTCGCATCGACTCACGTTCGTGCAGCGCCACCTGCACCTTGACGGCCAACTGCTGACCGCGGTTCTGTTACTCTCCGGCGTCGGCCTGGTGATCCTCTATAGCGCCTCCAACCAGGACCTCGGGGAGCTTCAGCGGCAGATCATCCGACTATGCGCGGCATTTACCGCCATGGTCGTGATGGCCCAGATCTCTCCTGCAACACTACGGCGCTGGACACCCTGGATCTTCCTCGCCGGGCTGATCATGCTGGTACTGGTTCTGTTCGTCGGCACGATGGGTAAGGGCGCGCAGCGCTGGCTGGATCTCGGCGTGTTCCGCTTCCAGCCGTCGGAGCTGATGAAACTGGCTATCCCGATGATGGTGGCCTGGTACGTAAGCGACCGGCATTTGCCGCCGACGTTCTTTCAGGTCGTGCTATCCATGATTCTGATCGCCGTGCCTACCGCACTGATCATTCTGCAGCCGGACCTCGGAACTGCGGTGCTGGTTTGCGCAGCCGGCTTCTTCGTCCTGTTTCTGGCCGGCCTGCGATGGAGAATCATACTGACGGCCGTGGCACTGATTGCCGCGCTGATTCCAATGTTCTGGTTCTATTTCATGCACGATTACCAGAAAATGCGGGTCCTGACCCTGTTCAACCCGGAACGTGACCCCCTTGGCAGCGGCTATCACATCATCCAGTCGACAATCGCCATTGGTTCGGGGGGGATGTTCGGCAAGGGTTGGCTGAACGGCACCCAATCCCACCTGGAGTTCCTGCCGGAACGCAACACCGATTTCATATTCGCTGTGTTCAGCGAAGAATTCGGGCTGGTGGGCGTACTGCAACTACTGGTTCTGTACCTGTTCATCATCGGTCGCGGTCTGTACATTGCAGCCATGGCACAGGATACCTATAGCCGCCTGGTTGCCGGCAGCCTGGCCCTGACCTTCTTCGTCTATGTCGTGGTCAACGTCGGCATGGTCTCCGGGCTGCTGCCGGTGGTGGGTCTGCCGTTACCGCTGATCAGTTATGGCGGAACATCCATGGTGACGCTGATGGCGGCCTTCGGTATTCTCATGTCCGTGCATACGCACAGGAAACTTTGGGCATCGTGACGGGTCGGATGGCGAGGTGGTGGGACCCGTTATCGGCCGCGCGATACCTTTACATCGTTGAATAATGAAGAGAATGAAGATGCTGCACTTCCCGGTGCCTAAATTCCTGTTCCCCACCATGCTCCTGCTGTGCATCGCGTTGCCCGCCATGGCCGGAGGTTTCGATGCCGATCGCCCGGAGGTCCGGCAGTTCATAGCGGACGCGGCGCAACGGCACGGCATGGATTCCGAAGCGCTGACGGAGCTCCTGGCCCAGGCCGAGCACCGCCAGGACATCATCGATGCCATCTCCCGGCCGGCCGAGGCCATGCCCTGGTATCGATACCGACCGATCTTCATGCGTGAAGACCGCATCGAAGGCGGCCTGGCGTTCTGGGTCGAGCACGGCGAGACGATTGCAAGGGCCGGCGATGCATACGGCATTCCCGAGGAGATTCTGGTGGCCATCATCGGCGTGGAAACGCGCTACGGCCAGCACCAGGGCAGATTCCGCGTACTCGATGCGCTCACGACGCTGGCCTTCAGCTATCCACCACGCGCGGATTTCTTTCGCCGCGAGCTGGAACAGTACCTGCTGCTCGCCCAGGAAGAAGGCTTCGATCCCTTGGTCATACGCGGGTCATACGCAGGCGCCATGGGCATACCCCAGTTCATATCCAGCAGCTACAGGCATTATGCCGTGGACGGCAATAATGACGGCCGCCGCGACCTGATGAGCAGTACCCCCGATGCCGTGGCGAGCGTAGCCAACTACTTCAGGGAACATCGCTGGCGCGAGGATGCGCCGGTAGTAAGCAGAGCCAGCATCGCCCGGGGCGCCGACGTCTCCGCGCTGGCAAACAAGGGCCGGCAGCCCTATACGACCGTCGGCGAACTGCGCGCCATTGGCGTGGAGCCGGAAGCCGATCTGGATGACAACATGGAAGCCACACTCATGGAACTGGACGGAGAAGACGGCCCGGAATACTGGGTGGGCCTGCATAATTTCTATGTCATTACCCGCTACAACCACAGCCCGCTCTATGCGCTGGCTGCCTGGCAGCTGAGTCAGGCCATCCGTGAACGCCGGGAGACCGATGCATGAAGATGCCGCTTTTCGGCCTGCTCGCTGCAGGCGCCCTGTTTTTGGCGGCCTGTAGCAGCACACCTCCCAACGCCCCTGATTCGGACCAGGACTACGGCCCGGCAACAGCCCCGGATCTCAGTCATCTGCAGGATCCCGAGCCGCGGGACGAGCCACGTAGCCGCTACGGCAACCCTGAATCCTACGAAGTCTTCGGGCAGACTTACCGGGTGATGGCGGAGATGCCGGACGACCACAGCGAGGAAGGCATCGCCTCCTGGTACGGCAAGAAGTTCCATGGCCGCCGCACCAGCAGCGGCGAACCCTACGACATGTACACTCTCACCGCAGCCCACCGGGAGCTGCCGATTCCGGCGTACGTGCGCGTCACGCATCTGGAGAACGGCCGCAGCGTTGTGGTACGTGTCAATGACCGCGGTCCCTTTGCACATAACCGCATCATTGACCTTTCCTACGCCGCGGCGCAGCGGCTGGACATGGTGGACACGGGCACCGCGCCGGTTCGGATCGATGTTCTGCGAGACCGCGACGCCGATCAGGCGCGGAGCGAGAAACCGGCACCCGAGAGGAAAGCAGCGCGACAATCCAGGCCGTCCTCGGCGGCGCAAGCAGCGCCGGCACGGCGCCTGCCCGGTGAAGTATCGGTAAACGCCCCGGTCAGGTACTACCTGCAGGTTGGCGCCTTTTCCCAGCGCGACAATGCGGAGAACCTGCGCCGCACCCTGGTGGATGCCGGTCTCGGCGCCGTGCAGATCCAGGGAGATGACAACGATAGCTCGCCGCTGTACCGGGTTCGTGTGGGTCCGGTGGATAGCGTGGAAGAAGTGGATCGCCTCAGCAGAGAACTGCAACAGCGCGGCCTGGAAAGCAGCCGCGTAGCGATCAATCCCTGACTTGCCGCGACCGGGTCGCCACATCAGGCACTCTGGTTACGGCCGATGCGAACGGAAACAGAAAGCCATGAAACGCCTTATTGCTCCGATCCTGGTCCTGCTTGCTGGACCTGCCCTGTTCTTCAACGGTCTCTCCGCGCAAATCATGCCGGTACCCGCACCGCCCTCACTGTCCGCACCCAGCTACATTCTGCTGGACTACGCCAGCGGCAGTACCCTGGTTGAGCACAACCCCGACGAGCCGCGCGAGCCAGCCAGCCTGGTCAAGCTGATGACGGGGTACGTGGTCTTCAGCGAACTCAAATCCGGTCATCTGCAGTTGGAAGACGAAGTAACCGTAAGCGAAAAGGCTTGGCGCATGGGCGGTTCCCGGATGTTCATCGAGGTAGGCCGAACCGTCGTTGTCGAGGACCTGCTGCGGGGATTGATCGTCCAGTCTGGTAATGACGCCAGCGTCGCCCTCGCGGAACACGTGGCCGGCAACGAGGAAACGTTCGCCCAGCTCATGAATCAATATGCAGAGCGGCTGGGCATGCACAACACGACCTTTGCCAACGCCACCGGCTGGCCGGACCCGAACCAGATCACCACGGCACGGGACATTGCCACCCTGGCGCGAGCAATGATCCGCGATTTCCCGGAGTACTACAGCTACTATTCCGAGCGATCTTTCACGTTCAACGACATTACCCAGCAGAATCGCAACATGCTGCTGTTCCGTGACGACACCGTGGACGGCCTGAAGACCGGTCATACCAGCTCCGCCGGCTACAATCTGGTCAGCTCCGCACTGCGCGAGGAAATGCGGTTGGTAGCTGCGGTAATGGGCACGGATGGCCCCGGCTCCCGCGCCGACCAGAGCCAGGCGCTGTTCAATTACGGGTTCCGCTTCTTCCGCAGCTACCGGCTCTATGAGCAAGGCGAGGCACTGGTCAGCCCCAGGCTCTGGAAAGGAAGCAGCGAGACCATTCCACTCGGGTTGGCGGAAAGCATGCACATCACTATCCCTCAGCGTCAGTACGACAACCTGGACGCCAGCCTGCGGGTGGATAGCCCCCTGGTGGCGCCGGTCCGCCGGGGACAGAAGCTGGGCGAAGTCGTGGTGCGGCTGGAAGGCCAGATCGTTGCCGAGGCTCCTCTGATCGCCCTCGAGGACGGCGAGGAAGCCGGCTTCTTCGGCCGCCTTCTGGATGAGTTCATGCTGCTGTTTCAGTAACAGGCCGCTACCGCCGCATCCATCACCGGCGCTGCCACGGTCAATAGCCCGTCACATCACCGGTGATCAGACTGGCTGCCATCAGGATGTCTCCGCCGCGGCATTGCGTAGCAATGATCTTGGGTCGGCGATGCACCCCAGGAGTGCGCTCGCCGCAGCGGTCAGGGGGCTGGCGATGTGCGTCCGGACATGAAGCCCATGGCCCTCATCGAGACTGAAGTGGGTCGTCGCTACGCAACGACGAAAGGGCTCGGCTGACGCGCGGTTGGAGCCGACGTACATCGAGCAACCGGCGTATTGCCAATGAAATCCCGCGCTTCTGAACGCAACGTCCAGCCCCTCGCGCTCAGCCTGCGCCCTTACCTGGCTGGATCCGGGGACAACCACGGCGTGAACATTTCTTGCCACACGCCGACCACTGGCCACAACCAGCGCGGCGGCCGCGCGCAGGTCACTGATCCTGGCATTGGTACGAGAGCCGATGAATACGCTGTCCACGGGCAATCCCAGAATGCGCACTCCCGGCTCCAGGCCCATATATGCCAAGGCGGCGTGCGTGATGGCGTCGCTCGGTTCGGGGACCATACCGTCAACGGCAATTGCCTGCGACGGTTGCGTGCCCCAGCTGATCTGAGGCTCCAGCATCGAGACATCAATCAGATGCGTCCTGTCGAAACAGGCGGCATCCGCGCGTGTCGTTTCTTTCCACTTGCCAACGGCATCCTCCCATAAACGCCCCTGGCGACGCAGCAGCCGTCCGAACGGGGTTTCTGCGAGATACGCAAACGTCGACACATCCGGAGACACGTAGGCCGTACGCGCTCCCAACTCCACTGCAACATTGCATAGCGACAGGCGCCCATCCACGGACATGGATCTGACGGTGTTTCCGGTAAATTCCAGCGCATATCCGACCGCGGCACCTCCACCCAGGGTTCTGCAGATCGTCGTCGCGACATCCCTGGCAGTGACACCGGATTGCAGGTCGCCGTCAATTCTCACCTCTGCAACCTTTGGCTTTCTTTGCACCAGCGTCCGCGTCTCCAACACCTGCTCGACATCATCGGCGCCGATCTCCAGCCCGACAGCACCGAGGCCGCCCAATGCGCTGGTATGGCAATCGTCACTGGCGGCGGTCATGCCTGGAAACACGAGTCCGCCCTCCGGCACCATCATCCGTACAATCCCCTGTGCAGCGCGGTCGACCGGAGAATGCCCGGCACGCCAGGCATCCATGTTTACTCCGATTGCCCGCAAGAGCGCCCGTGCCTGCGGACAATTCGCCTGTTCGGGGCGGAGCTCCGCGACAATGACAGACCCATCCACTTCGCGTTCGCGACCCGGCGCCGGTGACGACATCACTCGCCTGCACACATTGATAGGCGTAAGGGCCCCGGGGCTCGAGCGTTTATCGAGAAAATGGGTATCAATCAAAATCAGATCTTTGCCGCTTCCCAGGCGTTCGACCGTGTGCGAGTTCCAAATCTTGTCCAGAAGAGTATCCTTACTCATACGCACTCCATTTAACGATGCCTGTTTCTACAATTATTCAATATAATATGGTGTATCAAAGGATCCATATAAAAATTATTTCAACCAGATTTTTTACAAGATTAAACGCCATAAAGAATCCAACACTCTTCACGCCATCGGTACGCCATCGCCATACTTTAAGTAGACCCTTTCTTGATTTCGTTGTACACTTTAGAGTTAAAATAAATTGTATTCATGAGATGAATATCGGACACGATGCGGTCTTGCGTGATTGATGAAACCGGGATGTCCGGATGAGTGCCGGTTGCCCTGCACAGAAGTGGCCTGCCTTCAGAAACATCTTCCACGCACACGCATTCAGGCAAGGAGGCACGCTGTGCGTTTCAGAAGGATCGACTTGAATCTATTACCGGTTTTTGACGCGCTATACAGGGAGCGTTCAGTGCGGCGCGCCGCCGATGCACTGGGCGTCGCTCAACCGACTCTCAGCAATGCACTGTCACGCCTGCGGGGACTATTTCACGACGAACTGTTCGTCCGCGCCGCCGGCGGCATGCGGCCGACACCGACAGCGGATCGGGTAGCCAACCTGATCGCTCGCGCCCTGCGCGATATACTATCCGCGGTTGAAGGAAGCCAGGAATTCAACTTCCAGGAAGAAGATCGCACATTTGTTCTCGCAACGACCGGCTACATTGATGCTGTTATGACGGCCAGAGTCATGGATTGGATCACCTGGATCGCGCCCAGAATATCCATTGAGCTTCTGCCCTTGCTGGAGTCGACGGGAACGGCGCAGAAACGTTCATTTCGGCAATCGGAGGTAGAGCTTTTTGTGGGAACCACGTCGGCCGACAGTCACCCATTCGGCCAGGAAATAATGATGGACAGCTGGACCGGTATCGCACGCACTGAACATCCGGGCGTTGACGATGATCTGTCACTTGAAGATTACCTGGCGTTAAACCATGTTGCATTTCCCGAACAGACGGTCGATTTGCTCCTTCGCGAGAAAGGTCTTGCACGCAGGATCACGGTGCACGGCACCGATTACGCGCGCTCCGTGAACCTGATTGCGCAGACCGAGTTTGTTGCAACCGTGCCCGAGCGACTGGCCCGATATTACACCGAGTATTTCCCGATCCGGCTGTTCAAGTGCCCCCTGAGTATACCGCCGATGCGTACCTATCAAGGCTGGAGTGCCCATAGCGAAACTGACCCCGGGCATGCATGGCTTCGGCAGGTCATTTTCAATTTCGCGCAGAGAATCTGAGTTCGAGAAGGCAAGGCCCTCCACCTGCTATCCGTACACCCCGGCAGGACCTCGCAACAAACACCGCAACCGCCGCCGCAGCACAGGCACCGCAATGGGCTTGGGAATATAATCAGTCCCGCCGGCTCGCAACCCCTCGAGCTGTGCGCAGACCATGGTGCGATGACTGACGAAAACCACCGGCACGGCATCCATGCTGGGACTGGCCCGAATGGCTCTGCAAACCTCAATGCCACTCTGATCAGGGAGAATCACGTCAAGCAGCACAAGATCCGGCCGCTCCTGCAGACACAGCCACAACGCCTCGGAGCCTGTCGCGGCGCAAAAAACTTCATACTCGTCGCCGAGTACCTCCCGGATCAGCTCCCGATCAAACCTGTTGTCGTCGACCGCAAGTATTCGCGGATTACTGGAGAGCGAAGGAAACAGCGGATTAAGCGCCAGCCGGCATTTCTGCACGAAAAGCTCCGGCACCAGGGGCTTGGGAACGAAATCAACAACGCCCGCGCGATACGCCGCGAGTTCAATATCCAGAGCCGCACTGGCCGACACCGCGATTGTCGGCACATCAGGCCAGCGCGACCGCAGGTATTCACAGACCCGTAGCCCGGATTCCACGGTCACATCCACGACGGCCACGCCTATGCTGCTGCCAGCCATCGCGGCCTCAAGGTCGGTATCGTACCCATGAAACAAGAGTTCGAAGAAATCCTCACATGCGCTTTGAGTCGACCGCACCCCCCTGGGGTCCGGATCGATCGCCAGAATCTGCTGCTTCATGTTCACGTTATCTTTTCCACTCCATCAACGAACGTTTTCAGCGTGGCTGCTTCCCGGCGCGCCTCGCTCAGCAATTGAGAAAACGTGGCGAGCAATTCGCGGGGAATCTCACGGCCGTCCGCTGCCAGAGTCTGGAAGCTCTCTATGGCGTGAGACAGCGCCCGAGCACCGATACCGGCCGCCATGTTCTTCTGATCATGAAGCAAGGGCGCCAACCCGGTGCTATCCGCCCGCGCCACCGCAGCGGTCATCCGGCGCTCAACGGTAGTCGTACTGCTCAGGAAAGCCTGCAGTTGATGGCGCATGAGCAACCGGTCGTGTTGGACACGCAGCGCCAGGTACGCAGGATCAATGTGCTCCCACACCCCCCAGTCCGATGTGTCGACAATCTCCCTGGCCGGACCGTCGCCCTGCTCCAGTTTACGTATCCACCTGGCAAGTACCTGAAGCAGATCGTTGGTCACTATCGGCTTGCAGATGAAGTCGTCCATTCCCGCCTCAATGCACTGCTGCTTTGCATCAAGTGCCGCGGCGGACAAGGCAATGACCGGTAGCGACGAACGAGGATGAATTTCACGAATGTGGCGTACCGTTTCATAGCCATCCATATCAGGCATGAGAAGATCCATCAGCACAGCGTCATAGCGCCGTAACCGAACCGAGTCGATGGCTTCACGGCCCGAGGCGACGGCCACGACATTGACGCCGTAGCCACCGAGCAGATCGCTCGCCAGGTCCCGGTTTGCCGCATTATCATCCACCACCAGGATATCCGCGCCTTTAAGATGCGGCGCCTGTGTGGGTGTCGGAAGCGACCGCATTGCTGGATCGAGTCGCTCTGCCTCGCTGATCTGATCGAGCAACACCGTGAAGCGGAATTCACTACCTCTGCCCGGCGCACTTTGAACGGTAATCGCACCGCCCATCATCTCGACCAGACTTTTAACGTTGCTCAACCCCAGTCCGGTACCCTCGAAACGGCGCGTCGATGAGTTGTCGGCCTGTGTAAAGGCACCGAAGATCACTGAAATAATGTCCTCCTCGATCCCCACCCCGGTATCGACCACCCGACCGATGAACTCAATGCGTCCCGAGTCAGTGGATCTGGCATCAAGGTAGGCCCGCACACTGCCCTCATGGGTAAACTTGATCGCGTTGGAGCATAGATTGACGAAGATCTGTTCCAGCCGTACGTCATCGCCGGCAACCCATTCCGGAACGTGTTCGGAAACCGAGACGCTGAACACCAGGCCCTTCGACACGGCCTGCTGATGCAGCATGCTGGACACTCTGCCCATGACGTTGCCCGGCCTGAACACATAGCGCACAAGACTGAATTTGCCCGCCTCGATCTTGGAGAAATCCAGAATGTCGTTGATGAGCCGTAGCAGAAAGCAGGAAGCGTTATGGACACGCTCCAGGTAATCACTGACGCTGCCGTCCTTTACCCTGTCCCTGGCAAGCTCCGCATAACCGATGACTGTGTTCAACGGCGTGCGGAGCTCATGGCTCATGTTGGCGAGAAACTCGCCCTTGGCGGCCGCCGCCGCGGTAGCCTCTTCCTTTGCGGTTTCCGCGGCGCGGGTACGCTCGACGACCTTGTCCTCGAGTGTCTCCTTCAGCAGTTCCAGTTCCGAGAATGCCCGACTGAAGCGCACCGACAACATGAACGACTGAACAAATACATAGGCCAGTACCCCATACGAGATATAGAAGCCGGTCTCGATCAGGCCGCGCTCGAACAGCGCATCATTCACGCAGGTCGCAACCATTACACTCATCCCGACGGCCACCAGCCAGGCCCCTTCCCGCCGTCGTGCGAGCGCCAATACCATGACGTACAACATATGAAGCAGAACCGGAATCAGACTTAGCATCGAATACAGCACGACCGGCCCGACGAGCACGACATCCGGCCCGAGTATCGCCACGAGGGACATGGCCACACCATTGCCGACAGTCAGGTTCCGGACCCACGCCGGATACTCCTTCGGGAACAGCGTCTGGATAAAACCATGAAACAGGGTGACGCCAAGACATACCCCGGTAAGCTGGACAGTCAGCACAATGGAATCGCTGCCCTGCGGCAGGAACTGGTAGAGAAACTTCTCCCCGCCGGCAAGGATCGAAAACAGCAGCGAAAGGCAGGCCGCGCCGAAAAGGAGTGGAGCGATATCGTGCCGGCGCAGACTCCATTGCCCCAGGTGGTACAGCCCCATCAGCAGAAATGCGCCGGCACCAAAAAGCTCAACGGCAATTCCTCGTTCGCGCGCATTCCGGGCGGCATTCTCATCTCCGAAGACAATGGGCTCGTCGATGGCGGTGCGCATGTACCAGAAATTTGCTACATGGATAACCACATCCAGCTCGCTCGAGCTGGGAATATAGGTGCTCATTAACGGCGTATGGCCGGTCTCGAAACCGTCCGCATGCTCCGCGACTTTCCCCATCGACGCGAGAAGCTGCCCGTTCACGTACAACGAAAAGGCGGATTTGATTCTGGTTATCTTGAAGGCCAGCGGTAAATCATGCCCCTCCGGCAACAGAACGCGGACGCGAACCGTGCCGAATCCATACGCCGGCACCGTCCCTCCATTCCACTCCCGGCCTGTCCATACACCAGGCACCGGGATGTACTGCGGATTCGCACGCAGGCCGGCAATGAACTCGGTGGGGTCGACAAACTCACCCCAATAGAATTCCCATTGCCCGGAAAGATTGACGAGGTGACCATCGCGCAGGTTCTCATCCCGCAAGTCAATCACGCCGGGAGGGCTGGCATACGCCACGCTGACGGGAACCGACACGGCACACAGGGCGCTGACCAGGACAAGCAGCAGGAGCGCGTTGCCAGCCAACAATCTGCACATGATCTGATCCCTCAAAAACGCGGTGCGCGTGTCCATTTTCAAGCAGACTTGCCCTACCCCGCACCGCGCTTTCACCATGTTGTCGGTCGCCGGCGCGTGCTTCAGCGGGATATGAATCGATACCGGAGCATAGCGGCTGGGCAAAATAATTAAAGTTCCAGCGCCCCCGGATCTGTTCAGCGACATGATTACCACGCGTGCGTGAGCACGATCGGGGCCCGAGACCCATCACCGGCAGCGTGCTAAAATCGAGAGCCCAGTCCCGACTTCAGATTCAGCACATGTCCGAGAACCGTGAAAGCGCCATCAAGTTCCCCTGCGAATTCCCGGTCAAGATCATGGGCCGGGCGGACCCGGATTTCGTCCTGCACGTTGTAGGCATTGTTCGCGAATACGTGCCGGAATTGAGCGCCGAAGATGTCTACACAACGCCGAGCCAGCGAGGCAAATACGTTTCCGTCACCGTGACATTCACCGCCGTCAGCCAGACGCAGCTGGACAATGTCTACCTGGCGCTGAATGCCGACGAGCAGGTCTTGATGACGCTGTGACTAACTCCCTTGCTCGCCGATCCGGCCACTGACACCGTCGACATCATGCCTGCCATCAAGCCCCCCTTGATTCGTTACCTTGGCCACCGCGCGTATCGGCCGGCCGTCGAGGCGATGCGGGCGTTCACGGACAATCGTGATGCCGATACGCCTGACGAGCTGTGGGTGCTGGAGCACCCGCCGGTTTTCACGCTTGGACAGAACGGCAAGCCGGAACATATTCTGGCGGCCGGCGATATTCCGGTGGTGCCGGTTGACCGCGGCGGACAAGTCACCTATCACGGGCCGGGCCAGGTGGTGGTCTACGTACTGGTCGATGTGCGCCGTCGTGGCATTGGCGTCCGTCGACTGGTGAGTCTGCTGGAGCAGTCCGTGGTGGACGTGCTCGCGGCATTCGATATTCACGCTTATCCTCGCCCCGACGCGCCCGGCGTGTACGTGGACGATGCAAAGATTGCCGCCGTGGGGCTGCGCATCCGCCGCGGCGCCAGCTATCACGGCCTGAGCCTGAACGTGGACATGGACCTCGAACCGTTCACGCGCATCAACCCCTGCGGCCATGCCGGGCTCGCCGTGACCAGCATGGCGGCCCTGACCGGCGCCAGGCGCCCCAAAAACGTTGCGCAGATGCTTGCACAACGCTTGCGAGACCTGGTGGCCGCGCACCCGGCCGGGGCCTGACGCGGTCGCGTGAATAGATCAGAGGCTCCCTAAACGAGACGGATACCGAGAACGCACATCATGTGGTGGGGTTTCATTGAGCTGTTGTTGTTCCCTCCGGGCGGCGTCCTGCTGCTGGTGTTGGCAGGCCTGATCTGGTGGCACCGGCCTGTCGGCCGTGTGCTGGCCGGCACCGGCCTGATCGTGCTTTACCTCGCCTCCGCGCCGAGCGTAAGTGGATGGCTGGCCTCGGGCCTGCAAAACCGCACGGCAGCGGGTCTCGAGCTTCGAGGGGCTCGGGACGCGGGCGCCATCGTGGTGCTGGCGGGCGGCAGCAACGCACATGCTCCGGAATACGGAGGCGCCACCGTCAGCGACCGGACCCTGGAGCGGATCCGCTACGGCGCCCGACTGCA
This sequence comes from Aquisalimonadaceae bacterium, assembly GCA_040877625.1. Taxonomy (GTDB): domain Bacteria; phylum Pseudomonadota; class Gammaproteobacteria; order Nitrococcales; family Aquisalimonadaceae; genus Methylonatrum. Next base: position 9,597 of record JBBDNK010000026.1, on the reverse strand, counting down.
GCAGGTCACGGGGCTGCCGCTGCTGGTAACCGGTGGCGACCCGGCAAGCGTGGGCGTCTCCGAAGCCGCGCTCATGGCAACCGCACTGACCCGGGATTTCGGTGCCGAAGTCACCTGGATCGAGGGAAATAGCCGGAATACTGAGGAAAACGCCCGCTACAGCTATCAGCTGCTCATGCGTTCCGGCATCGACCGGATCATTGTCGTGACCTCCGCGCTGCACATGCGCCGCGTCCTGGAGAGCTTCGGGCGCGCCGGCTTCGCCACCGTTATCCCCGCCCCAACGAGCTTCGTCGAAGAGCACCCAGCTGGTTACCATGCCTGGCTGCCCAACGCGCGTGCATTGCTAATCACCCACGGGACCTTGCATGAATACGTTGGATTCTGGTGGTACCGGCTGCGCTACGGCGGCGGTTAATCTATTCCCAGGGGCAAAACTCCATTTCTTCCATGACGTAGCACAGGCAATCCTGGCGGATGACGCGCTCGTCCCTGGTCAGCATGCTCAACATCAGCCGGCGGGCGGTGATCAGTTCACCGCCACGAACGGCAAAGTAATGCGCCGAGACGTCCATCCCCTCCGCATCTTCCACCAGGAGCGGCACTGTGCGCCCCTGATAGCGCCCCAACGCGGTTCCGGTGGGCAGCTCGCGAAAGTTGAGCTGATCCAGGTCTTCAAAGAAGCCTATGCCGTCCACAACCTCGCCGAAGCCGAAATGCTGCGGCTCGGGAATGCGCACGGTTGCCACGGTGTGATAGAGGCCGATATTGTCGGTTGCAGGGTGCTCCGGGATATCGGCCAGATGCAGAACAGCGTCCAGGAATGACGCTGCGTGGTCCACACCGGCCTGCAGACCTGGCCGTCCACACTCCACCGTAACCGCGGGGCAGAACGCCGCAAACGCGAGTGACTGCACGCCTCGCGGGCGGGTGAAGTACACCACGACCCGACTGAACAGCGAGGCCAACGCAAGATACCCGCGGTCGGGCCGATTGATGCAGCCGTAATACGGATTAACGCCGGTATTGTTGTGGATATCGACACTGGCAAACACACCGCGCCGTTGCATGCGCTCAAGCACCTCGGCGGCAATTCGCCCCTCGTGGGTATCGGTATCGTCGCCGCCCGGCCAGATACGGTTGTAATCCGGCTGGCCGTCGAGGCGCCGCACGCCGTGAACCGCGGCATCGACGTTGCCCACGAACACGGTCACTCCCCGAGGCAGACCGGTGTTCCGATAGTGCCGGAGCACTTGCTGCAAAGCGAGAAAGCCGGTGGTCTCGTTACCGTGCAGGAGCACGGACAGAAACAGCGGCGGATCCCGTCGGCCTGGTATTTCGATCAGACTGGGACCGCCCAGCAGATCCCGCAACCCGGTGATGGGCACGGTCAGGAACCCGTCGGGCGGAGCGGCATAATGGTGTAATACCGGCGCGGCAGCCGTGCCCACAATGCTGACGGAATCGGGCATGGTCAAAGCTCCCATTCATGCACGGGAGCTCCCCCGCGCTGCCGTTGCCAATAGGCGGCAACCAGCCCCTGCATGTCCCGCCCGTGTCTATGCACCCAGGCGCGCTGCCAGGCGGCCCCGGTGCGGCCGGTGCGGACCCGCGCTTCGATGATCTCAAGCCAGGGGCCGTACTCGGATGCCGGCAGGTCAAGTTGCTCGAGACCACGACGGGCCTTGGGGATCAGACTCTCCAGAATAAGCTCCCGCAACGGCACACGGCTGCCCCCCAGCCATTCCATCTCGGCTGCCAGGCCTTCGCGAGCCGCGCGATAAAAATTGCGCTCCGCCACGGCGAAGGGAATCTCCGTCTCCAGTGGCTGATCTCGCAGCAGGCAGGCCTGCACCAGCCCATGGAAAAAGGCGGCGTTGGCGGTCATGTCGACGATCGAGGGACCGGCCGACATGACCCGGTGCTCGAGGCGCAGATGACAGCGACCCTGGGCATCAGCGCCGATCAGCGGCCGGTTCCAGCGCCAGATGGTGCCGTTATGCAGGGACAGATGCGCGAGCCGTTCCACCGGGTCGTCCTTGATCACCGGCAACAGCACCGGATAGTGCTGGCGATTTTCCACGAACAGCTGATAAAGGGCGTCCCGGGCGTAGCCGCTGCCGAACGTCGCGCGCCGCAGGCTACCGGGACCCTGATTACCATCCACGGGATCAACCGCCACTGCCTGCTCAACCAGCGGGATACGGGTTTCCTCCCACAGCAGCTGGCCGAACAGCAAGGGCGAGTTGGCGGCCACGGCAACGGTGGCCGCGGACATGATTACAGCCGCATTGAAGCAACGGGCGGCGTTGGCGGTGGTCAGTTGCAGGTGCAGTTGCAGCGAGGTCGAGGCGGCTTCCAGCATGACATCGGCACGCTCGAGATGGACGGCCTCGTCGCCGTTGGCGATGTCGATACGCAACGGCCGACGACTACGCAGTTGCAGGATCTGCTCGTTGAGCGCCCGGTAGCGATCCGCGCCGGTCATCCGATCCAGGCCCAGATCCTCCTGCCGCGCCGAGGGCAGGATACCGATCATCAATGGCTGCAAGGACATGCCGTCCGCAACCTGCCTGCAGTGGCTCCAGAGCGCCTCCAGATCGCCCGCCATGGCGGTGAAGGGTTGATCCCGCAACCAGTGGGGGGTCCCGTTGAGTTCGACATTGAACTGGGCCAGCTCATGAACCACGTGCGGGTCATCCAGTTTCTTCAGGAAAGCGGCATTCCGCGGCGCGGGCCGCCAGTTGTGATCAATGAGCCAGGCTTCAACTTCATAACCGGCACGGGCGGGCTCATCCGCCAGTTGGCCGCTCCGCAGCCAGTCCCGGAGCAGCAGCGTTTCGTTGCGCAGGCGGGCTGAAAAGCGCCGGAAGTCATCCGGGGAGAAACGACTCCTGTCGATAGCGTTACCCATGCGTGCCTTTGACCTCCCCGTGAGTCAGCAATTGCTCGACGGCCGCCAACCGCTCAGGCGTTCCGATGTCCAGCCAGCGTCCCTGATGAAGCGTGGCGGTCACTTCACCGTGGGATACCGCTTCCCGTAACAGGGGCGCCAGCGGGAATGCGCCGGGTCCGCAATTCGCAAACAGGCCCGGATGATAGACGCCCACACCACTGAAAGTATGGCGTGGCAGGGCATTTCCGACGCGGCCCTCGATAAGGGAAAAATCGCCATCCGGGTTATGCGGCGGATTGGGAACGAGCACCAGGTGCGCCAGGCCCTCCGGCCGCTCGGGTAACCGGGATAGCTCCAGGTCGGTCCAGATATCGCCATTGACGACCAGAAACGGAGCATCTCCAAGCATTGGCAGCGCCCGGTGAATGCCGCCTCCGGTTTCCAGCGCCCTTTCTCCTTCCGGGGAGTATTGAATGCGCAGACCCCAGCGGCTGCCGTCACCAAGGGCAGCCGGAATCTGCTCCCCCAGCCAGGCATGATTGATCACCACATCCTCGAAGCCGGCGGCGGCGAGCCGCTGCAAGTGCCAGACGATCAGCGGCTGCCCTCCCACCGGCAACAGCGGTTTGGGTGTGTGATCGGTGAGCGGGCGCATGCGCTCACCGCGGCCGGCAGCGAGAATCATCGCCCTCACGTGGTCGTCTCCCCAGCGGCGGCGTGCCAGGCGTGGACACGTTCGACCAGTTCCCGGAGTTGCGGATCAAAATCGGCCGCTTCGTTCAGATAACCGAGAAAGCGCGGTGTGTCCTGCAAGTAGCGCGGCTTACCGTCCCGGTAACGGATGCGAGCGAAGATACCCATGACCTTCAGATGCCGCTGCACGCCCATCCATACACAATCGCGCAGGAAGCAATCCACATCCGTCGGCACCGGTATGCCGGCGGCTCGGGCCCGCTCCCAATAGACTCGAAGCCAGTGTTCCACCCGTTCGGGCGGCCAGCTCAGGAAGGCATCTCGAAACAGGCAGGTGATATCGTAGCTGACGGGGCCGTATACCGCGTCCTGGAAGTCCAGCACGCCGGGCATGGGGTTACTCACCATCAGGTTGCGGGGCATGTAATCGCGATGTACCCAGACCCGGGATTGCTCTACCGCCCGGTGCACCAGGCGATCGAATTGCGCGGACAGCCATTGCCGCTCGGCGTCCCGCAGCCGCACGCGCAGATGATGACCCAGATACCACTCCGGGAAGAGTTCGAGTTCGCGCCGCAGCAACGCCGCATCATACGCCGGCAAGACCCCTTCCCTGCTCGCCGCCTGAAAGCGAATCAGGGCGTCCACGGCGAGGTCGAACATGGCGTCCGCGTTGCTTTCGGCAAGCACATCCAGATAGGTGTGACGCCCCAGATCCTCGAGCAGCAGAAAGCCCCGGTCCGGAGCGGCGGCCTCAATATGCGGCACGTGAATACCGGCGTCCCGAAGCAGCCTCGCTACATGGATGAAAGGGCCGCAGTCCTCGGTCTCCGGCGGTGCATCCATGGCGACATGCACACCGTCGGCGTGCGTCACCCGGAAGTAACGCCGGAAGCTGGCGTCCGATGACGCCGGTTGCAGATGCCGGACCGACAGACCCAGCTCGGCTTCCAGCCACTGCCGCAGGGCGTGTAGTCTGTCATCATTCTCCGGCAGCTCCGGGGGCAAGGATCCGTTCAACATTCACTCCTCAGGAGAATTACCGACCAGTTCGCATATGGCCGGCAGTGTATGCCAGCCGACGCCAGCCTGTCAGGTCAGGCACTGAGGCGTCTTGCCCCGAGCCCACTCCGATACTCGGAAAGGTAAGTTATTTGTGGGGCGACACACTAGTGTGCAATTTTGAGAAGACTCTGATTTATTCACACGAGCGCGCGAATAAATCAGGGTCTCCTTAAGCCCCATTCTTGAGGAATCGCCGTGAAATTCACCACACTCGTCACAGGGACCTGGCTTTGCTGTGGCCTTACGCTGTTACCGCAGACCGCCACCGCCGACGCGGAAGTGCCTCCGCTGCTCGTCAGTGAGCGGCATCGCTGGGCGGCCTGCGTGGATGGTCCGTCGCAGTTGACCCTGGCACCGGATACCGGCCTGCGCCGCGCCCCCGGCGCACCGACCAACATCGATGCGGACTTCATGGAATTCGACGCCCGCTCCAGCACCTGGGTGCTTCGTGGCACCGTCGAACTGGAGCGTGCGGACCAGCAAATGCGCGCCGACGAAATGCATTACGATCAGACCAATGAGCGCGTCGATGCCAGCGGCCGCATACGCTACAGCCAGACGGGGCTGCTGCTTGGAGGCAGCCGCGGCTACATGGAACTGGGCCGTGACCGCGGCGAGCTGGAGGCCGCCGAGTATCTGCTGCCTGACTTCCTTGCACAGGGTACGGCAAGCCATGTGCGGCTTGAGAACGGAAGCCGGGTGTATCTGACCGACGCCACCTATTCCACCTGCGAACCGGGCGATGAGCTGTGGAATCTCCGGGTAAGCCGCATGCGCCTGGACCAGGAATCCGGCATTGGCGAGGCCTGGCATGCGCGCATGAATATACTGGGTGTTCCGGTCGCCTATGTGCCCTATGTGAATTTTCCGATCGACGACCGGAGGAAATCCGGCCTGCTGCCGCCAACGCTCGGACAGTCCACGCGATCGGGCACCGATATGTCGATCCCGTATTACTGGAACATCGCGCCGAACTACGACGCCACCATCATTCCCCGCTTTCTCAGCCAGCGCGGTTTCATGCTGGAGAGTGAATTCCGTTACTTGCTTCCCAGCCAGTCCGGCGAACTGCGCACCGCCTGGCTGCCAAACGACAGCGAGGCCGATGAGGACCGCTGGAGCGTGGCCTGGGATCACCGCGCCACGTTCAGTCGCAACGTCCGCGGTGATCTGACACTCAACCGGGTGAGCGACGATGACTATTTTCGCGATTTCGGCAATACGCTATCCCAGTCCAGCCGGACCCACCTGGCCACGCAGGCCCGTGTGCGCTACAACACGCCGGACATCAGCAGCACCTTGCGAGCTCAGACATTTCAGACACTGAACCCGGACATCACCCCTGGCAATCGTCCTTATCAACGGCTACCTCAGACGACCTTCCGTTACACACCGGCCGGAACGGATCTCGGCCCCCTACAGGTCGAGCCGGGGCTGGATGCCGAAGCCGTGCGCTTCGACCACCCGGAGCCCGGGCTTCGCACCACCGGCGTGCGACTGGACATGACACCACGGCTGAGTCTGCCGATACGGCGTCAGGCCGGTTACATTCAACCGTCCATGGCGATGCGCCTGACCAACTACGCGCTGGACCGAGCCGGCACCCAGACCGGAGAAGACGAGAGCCTGACGCGGACAACGCCAATCGCCAGCCTGGACACCGGACTGTATTTCGATCGTTTCTTTACCGCATTCGACCGGCCGCTGTGGCAAACGCTGGAGCCCAGGCTTTTCTATCTCTACATACCGCGACGGAACCAGGACGACATCCCGGTTTTCGATACCGGCCGTGCCGACCCCAGCCTGTATCAGCTGTTCTCCGAAAACCGCTTCCTCGGGGCCGATCGTGTCGGCGATGCCAATCAAGCGACGCTGGGGATTACCAGCCGCTTCCTGGACCGTGCCACGGGCACGGAATATTTCCGCGCGGCTATCGGCCAGACTTACTACTTCGCCGATCGGGAGGTGACGCTACGTCCGGGCGAGGCGCCGGAAAGCCGCAACCGCTCAGACATTATCGGCGAGCTTCGCGCCACCCTGCCTGCCGGCCTGCTGGCCAGCACGGAACTGCACTGGGACCCGGACGCCAGGCAATCCAACCTTGGCGGCGCGCGGCTGAGCTGGCAGCCTGACGTTGCGAGCATCGTTACCGCGGGCTACCGTCTGCGGCGTATCAACGGCGAACGCGAGATCGAACAGGGAGACTTCGCCGCCGTCTGGCCGCTGGGGAAACGCTGGCATGCATTCGGCGGCTGGCGCTATGCATTGAACGAAGAGCGAACACTTGAGAGCTTTGGCGGTCTAGAATACCGGGATTGTTGCTGGGCGGTACGCCTGATCAACCGTTACTATCGGGAAGATCGTCTGGAAGAGGCGGAGCGCTCCATCATGTTGCAGTTTGAGTTTCGCGGTCTTGGAAACTTCGGCGATGATATCGGCAGCTTTCTGGAAGAGACCGTATTCGGCTATCAGGGCACAAGGTAAGGGTCATATATGAAGTACCGCATCGTACGTACCATGCGCAACAGCCTGCTGACGGCGCTGGCGAGTCTGTTACTGGCTACCGGCGGCGCCCTGGCGAATCAGCCCCTCGACCGGATCGTGGCGCTGGTCAATGACGACATCATCCTCGAATCCGAGTTGCGCGCCGAAATCAGTACCGTGCAGCAGCAGTACCAGGGCGGCAACCTGCCCCGCGGGCAGGATCTCCAGCGCCAGGTGATGGACCGGCTGATCATGAAGCGCCTGCAACTCAGTCAGGCGGAACGCATGGGTATTACCGTCGATGACAACACACTTAACGCCGCGGTTCGCCGGGTAGCGCAGCAGAACAACATGAACCTGCCGCAACTGCAGCAGGCGCTGCAACAACAGGGGATTGCCTTCGCCCGGTTCCGGGACGACTTGCGCGATGACATCATTATCAACAGGCTGCATCAACGCGAGGTTGAACGCCAGGTGGATGTCAGCCAGCAAGAGATCGAAGAGTTTCTGGCCAGCCCGGCCGGCGCCGAGGACATGGAATTCCGCGTCGCCCATATCCTCATTTCCACACCCGATGCCGCCTCCGCCGAGGACATCACGGCGGCACAATCGCGCGCGGAGGAATCGCTCGCCGAAATACGCGCCGGAACGGATTTCGCCGAGGTTGCGGCTCGCGTGTCCGATGGCCAGCAGGCGCTGGATGGCGGCGATCTGGGTTGGCGCAGTGCCGGGCAGATCCCCACGGTATTCGCGGAGGACGTACTGTCCATGACGCCCGGCGAGATCAGCGACGTCATTCGCAGTTCAAGCGGATTTCATGTGGTCAAGCTGGTAGACAGTCGCAGCGCCGAAAACCGTATCGTCAATCAGACCCGCGCACGCCACATTCTGATCCGCACCAGCGAAGTGGTTACCGATAACGATGCGCGCACCCGCCTGGAGAGCCTGCTGGAACGCATCGAACAGGGCGAGGATTTCGCCACCCTGGCGCGCTCACATTCCGACGACCGCGGCAGTGCATCCACGGGCGGCGACCTGAACTGGGTTAACCCCGGTCAGTTGGTGCCGGCCTTTGAACGCGTAATGGACAGCCTGGAACCGGGCCAGATCAGCGAGCCTTTCGAGACGCCGTTCGGCTGGCATGTGGTCGAAGTTCTGGACAGACGCCAACACGATGGCACCGATGACTACCGCCGTACCCGGGCGGCGAACGAAATCCGCGAGCGTAAGGGTGATGAGGTGCTGGAGAACTGGTTGCGTCGCATCCGTGATGAGGCCTACATCGAGAATCGGCTGGAAAGCTAGTGGCGAACCCTGCCATACGCCTGGCGTTGACGGTTGGAGAGCCCGCCGGCATCGGGCCCGACCTTGCGGTCATGCTTGCGCGGCGGAGCCGCGACACCGACCTGGTGGCGATAGGCGACCCCGACGTACTGGCCGAACGCGCGCATCAATTGGGTGAGTCGTTACGGCTTGTCAGCGATCCGACAGTGCCCGTGACGCGCAATGCCGGCGAGCTCACGGTGCTGCCCTGCCCGGTCCACCATCCCGTCGTTCCGGGACGTCTCGACACGGCCAATGCCCGGCATGTGCTGCGGATGCTCGAGCTGGCTGGCCGCGGTTGCCTGGACGGCCGTTTCGACGCCGTGGTCACCGCGCCGGTGCAGAAGAGCGTCATCAATGACGCCGGCATTCCCTTCAGCGGTCACACGGAGTTTTTCGCGGAACTGACTGGCGCCCCCCTGCCGGTGATGCTGCTCGCCGCCGACGACCTGCGAGTGGCCCTGGCCACCACGCATTTGCCCTTGCGCGAGGTGGCCGATGCTGTTACCGCCGCCCGGCTAACGCAGGTCCTGCGCATTCTCGACCATGACCTGCGCCGGAAGCTTGGCATTGCGCGGCCGAGAATCCTGGTCTGCGGGCTGAACCCGCATGCCGGCGAGGGCGGGCACCTGGGCCGGGAGGAAATCGATACCATCATCCCGGTACTGAACATGCTCCGCGATGAAGGCCTCGATCTGGCCGGCCCCCTGCCCGCCGACACGCTGTTTACACCCCGCGTGCTTGCCGGCGCGGATGCGGTACTCGCCATGTACCACGACCAGGGGCTGCCGGTACTCAAGCATGCCGGCTTCGGCCATGCGGTGAACATCACTCTGGGCCTGCCGATTATCCGCACCTCGGTGGACCACGGCACCGCCCTCGATCTGGCCGGCAGCGGCCGCGCCGAGGACGGCAGCCTGCGCGCGGCGATGGCCTATGCGGAACGCATGGTGCGGGCAACACGCGCTGGCATCGGTTGATCGGTCAGACTACTCCGGACGTAGGCGTCTCCAGAGGGTGCGGCCTTGAAAAGGGGGCTTCGATCCGGTCGGCTGGTGTGGCGGTCTGTCGCTCCACGTTACGCCCTGATCGCCCGCAAGGCCTGGCCGGACAACAGCACATCCCTGTGCTGTCGC